>NZ_NRSJ01000042.1 GCF_016584085.1 Halochromatium glycolicum
CCCGCAAGCCCCGCAAGCCCCCGATAATCCCGAAGAACCCGCAGAACCACCAAGGCTGCTGAAAGCACCCCCGCATCTCGGCATGGTCGGTCGGCGACCTGAGCTGCGATCGCCCGAGCAGCGATCGCCCGAGCAGCGATCGCCTGGGTTGCGATCACCTGGGTTGCGATCGATTATGCTACGTGACGCTTGCTTGTCCGGCGCCCGCTTGATCCTCAACTGGAACCTTACCAGCGAGCCGATTGACGGAGCACCCAGGGCCTCCCGCACCCTCCGAGTCCGATACCATGCCCAGCTTCACCGTACGAGAGACCCTGCGCTATCCGCGCCCGGATGTCTTCGATCTGGTCGCAGATATCGAGCGCTACCCTGAATTCGTCCCCGGTTGGAAGGAGGCACGGATCGTTTGGGAGCAGGAGAACCGGCGCTCCGTGGAACAGGCCGTGGGCATCCACCGCTTCGTCTGGCGCTTTCGCACCGAGGCGCTGCTGGAGCGCCCGCACCGGATTGACATCGAGGGCGGGGGCGGTCCGGTGCGCCGGCTGCATCAGGTCTGGCGTTTCGAGGAGCGCGAGCCGAGCACGACCTTGGTCGAGTTGTGGACCGACTACGCACTGGCGGGCGGGCCTGCCGCTGCCGCGGCAGGGCCCTTCTTTCGTCGCCGCACAGAGGAGGTCGTCGCAGCCTTTCGACGCCGCGCGGACGCGGTGCTTCGGGCGAGTGATTGACAGCAGTCGGCTTCTCAGCACGCCACCTGCTCTGACGTCTTAAGCCGGCTGGCAGGCGCCCAAAGGTCGTGCCAGTCCGCGGCAGGGGTCGTCTCTACGCTGCGGCCGGTCGGGCGCTGTGCGAAAATCCGCGGCCTCAGCCCATTCTCAATGCAACCAAGCTGTTATCCTCGCTGTGCCCGAACAATCGACTGTCCGTCACGATGACGCGCCTGCCCACCCCTCCGCGCTAAGCGCCTCCGGGGCGGCGGATGCCGAGCTCCATTCCGTGCTCACCCCGCCATTGCCCGAGGGTGCCGGCGAGCGCCTGCTCTGGGGGCGGCTCTACGGCGCCGCACCGGCGCTCGCCATCGCCGAGGCCGCCCGCCGCGCACAAGGGCCGCTGCTGTGCATCGTCCCCGATATGCCCTCGGCGGTCAGGCTCAGCGATGCACTCCGTTTCTTCCTCGATGAACCATTCGCGTCGGCCGAGCAGATCGGCACGCGCCCGGAACAAGGGGGCGATGCGATCCCGGTGCTCGGCTTCCCGGACTGGGAGACCCTGCCCTACGATGTGTTCTCGCCGCTGCCGGAGCTGGTCTCCGAGCGGCTGCTGACCCTGCATCGGCTGCCGCAGCTCGCGCGCGGCGTCCTGGTGGTGCCGGTCGGCACCCTGATGCAGCGGCTGCCGCCGCCCGACTATGTCGACGGCCAGTCGCTGGTGCTCAAAACCGGCGACCGGCTCGACCTGGAGCGTACACGTGAGCGACTGACGCGGGCCGGCTATCAGTGCGTCTCCCAGGTCGTCACCCATGGCGAGTTCGCGGTGCGCGGCGCCCTGCTCGACATCTTCCCGATGGGCAGCCGCGAGCCGCTGCGCATCGACCTGTTCGACGACGAGGTCGAGTCGATCCGCACCTTCGATCCAGACAGCCAGCGCTCGATCGCCAAGCTGGAGCAGGTCCGGATGCTGCCCGCGCGTGAATACCCGTTCACCGAGGAGGCCATCGCCGGCTTCCGCCAGCGCTGGCGCGCGACCATCGACAGCGACCCGAAGGCGAGCCTGATCTATCGCGAGGTCTCCGAGGGCCGGGCGCCTGGCGGGATCGAATACTATCTGCCGCTGTTCTTCGACCAAACCGCAACCCTGTTCGATTATCTGCCGCGCAACGCGCTGATGTTCGAGCCGGACGACGCCCGCAGCGCCGCCGCCGAGCGCTTCGACGACATCAATCGCCGTTACGAACAGCGCCGCCACGACATCGAGCGACCCTTGCTCAGGCCGCAGCAGCTCTACCTCAGTGCCGATGAGCTCGCCGCACAGCTCAATGGCCTGCCCGGTGTGCGCTGGCAGACCGCCGAGATCGCCGAGCGCCGCAAGGGCTATGCGCGGGTCTGCAACTTCGAGACCGGGCGCCCGCCAGCGCTCACGATCCAAGCCCGCGCCGCCGAGCCGGCCGCCGCGCTCAAGGCGTTCGTCGCCAACGGCGAGACCGATGCCACCCCAAGCTCGATCCAAGGCCGACTCCAGCCTGGAACGCCCGATCGGCGTCCCAAGGAGCGAGCCGCTCAGAACCCGGTTCAGTTAGCGGATCGGGTCCCAGGCGAGATCCCAGACCAGCTACCAGGCCAGTTCCCAGACCAGCTTTCAGACCAGTCCCCAGAGCAGGTTCAGGCCCCCTCCTCTGCCGGGTCCCAGCCTGAGCGCCGTCGCCGATCCCAGGATCGCCCCCTCAGCCAATCGCTCGATCCGTCGCAGCCGCTTCCCGAGGGCAGAAGCGAGGCCGCACCCGGCCAGAGCCCAGGCCCGTCTCAGCAGCGGCGCATCCTGTTCGTCGCCGAGAGCACCGGCCGACGCGAGATGTTGCTCGACAACCTGCGCGGCTTCGGTATCCAGCCGACCCAGGTCGACGGCTGGCAGGATTTCCTGACCGGCACCCAGGCGCTCGCGGTGACGGTCGCGCCGCTCGAGGAGCCGTTGCTGCTGCCGACCCACCCCGAGCAAGGCGGCTCGCAGCCCGCACTCGTATTACTGACCGAGACCCAGCTCTACGGCGACCGCGTACGCCAGGAGCGCCGGCGCAAGGCGCGCGAGCGTGATGGCGAGGCGGTGGTCCGCAACCTCACCGAGCTCACCGAAGGTTCGCCAGTCGTGCACGAGGAACACGGCGTCGGCCGCTTTCTCGGCCTGCAGACGATCGCGATCGGCGACAGCTCGGGCGAGTTTCTCGCGCTCGAGTACGCCAAGGGCGACAAGCTCTACGTGCCGGTCAGCTCACTGCATCTGATCTCGCGCTACACCGGTGCCGAGCCCGATCAGGCGCCGCTGCATCGGCTCGGCAGCGATCAATGGGAGAAGGCCAAGCGCAAGGCGGCCGAGAAGGTCCACGACGTCGCCGCCGAGCTGCTCGACATCTACGCCCGCCGCGCCGCGCGCCAGGGCGTCTCGTTCCCGACCCCGGGCGCCGACTACGACGCCTTCGCGACCGCGTTCGAGTTCGAGGAGACGCCCGACCAGCAGCGCGCGATCGAGGCCATCCTGACCGACATGGCCGCCCCGAAGCCGATGGACCGGGTCGTGTGCGGCGATGTCGGCTTCGGCAAGACCGAGGTCGCGATGCGCGCGGCCTTCGTCGCCATCAATTCGGGCAAGCAGGTCGCGGTGCTGGTGCCAACCACCCTGCTCGCACAGCAGCACTATCAGAACCTCTCGGACCGCTTCGCCGACTGGCCGATCAAGGTCGAGAGCCTGTCGCGCTTCAACAGCGCCAAGGAGGTCAAGGCGGTCACCGACGGGCTCGCGGCCGGCACCGTCGACATCGTCGTCGGTACCCACAAGCTGCTGCAGCCGTCGATCAAGTTCAAGAACCTGGGTCTGGCGATCATCGACGAGGAGCACCGCTTCGGGGTCCGGCACAAGGAGCAGCTCAAGAACCTGCGCGCCGAGGTCGACGTGCTCACGCTGACCGCGACGCCGATCCCGCGCACGCTCAACATGGCGATGGCCGGGATGCGCGACCTGTCCATCATCGCCACGCCGCCGGTCGAGCGCCACCCGATCAAGACCTTCGTCTCGACCTGGAATGACGCCCTGGTCCGCGAGGCCTGCCAGCGTGAGATCAATCGCGGCGGGCAGGTCTACTTCCTGCACAACGAGGTCGAGACCATCGAGAACATGGCGCAGAAGGTCGAGGCGTTGGTGCCCGAGGCACGGGTGCAGGTTGCCCACGGGCAGATGCGCGAGCGCGATTTGGAACGGGTGATGCGCGACTTCTATCACCGCCGCTTCAATGTGCTGGTCTGCACGACGATCGTCGAGTCCGGCATCGACGTGCCGAGCGCGAACACCATCGTGATCAACCGTGCCGACAAGCTCGGGCTGGCACAGTTACATCAGCTGCGCGGGCGCGTCGGGCGCTCGCACCACCGCGCCTATGCCTATCTGATCACGCCGCCGACCAAGGCGATGACCGCCGATGCGAAGAAGCGCCTGGAGGCGATCGAGTCGCTCGAGGACCTCGGCGCCGGCTTCACGCTTGCGACGCACGACTTGGAGATCCGCGGCGCCGGTGAATTGCTCGGCGAGGAGCAGTCGGGCCAGATCCACGAGATCGGCTTCACGCTGTACATGGACCTGCTCGAGCGCGCGGTCGAGGCGCTGAAATCCGGCAAGACCCCGCAGCTCGACCGCCCGCTCGACCACGGTGCCGAGATCGACCTCGGCCTGCCGGCGCTGCTGCCCGAGGACTACCTACCGGATGTCCACACCCGGCTGGTCACCTACAAGCGCATCGCCAGCGCCGCCGACCGCACGGAGCTCAAGGACCTGCAGGTCGAGATGATCGACCGCTTCGGTCTCTTACCCGAGCCGACCAAGGCGCTGTTCGCGGTGACCGAATTGAAACTGAAAGTCCAGCCCTACGGCATCAAGAAGATCGAGGCCGGTCCCAAGGGCGGGCGCATCGTCTTCGGTGAGCAACCGAACATCGATCACATGAAGCTGATCCAGCTGGTGCAATCCCGGCCCAAAGACTTCAAGCTCGATCAGGCCGCCGGGGCGCTGCGCTTCACGATGGAGATGAGCGACCCGAGCAAGCGCATCGAGCAGGTCGGGACGGTGGTGGGGCAGTTGGTGGGCTGAACGAAGCCGTTTCGATCGCCTGTTCCGCCTTTGCGCACTCTTCGGTCTTGCCCTAAGCTCCTTCCTGTCAGGATATCGATCGAAGCGCAGGTCGCCGCTGATCGGAGCCTCCAGCTCATCATCAGAGACGCAGCGCTGGCCAAAGGCATGACCGTCATGATGCAAGACGAGGTGCTCGCCGAAGTGCGGCGGCGGCGAGATCGGGACTGTGGTGCGGCAGCGGGTTATAGCCCTTCCGCCTGATCGCCGGACAGAAAGCGCCGGAAAAGTCAGCACTGATGGCTCAGCCTGTCCGGAAACCAGGGCGAGTGACCATAAATCGTTGACGTAGCCCCAAGCGGCAAGGCAATGCGGGCCAGCGGCAAATCGCTCCGGTGTAATCTCGGCAAACAACGTACGTGTTCACTCAAAGGTCAGACGATAATTCACCGCTCGCCCGGCGCGGCTGTCAGCCAGCGACGCATCCCCGGCGGCGAAAACTGAACACGGACGGCCGACCCCGATAATGGCTTTCATCGGCTACCCCCGCGTCCAACATCAGCCATGCAACATGTCTACAAGCCAACGCTATACGACCGGCTCGAAGACCTTCCAGAGGTCTTGACCGGAGAAATCCTCAACGGCCAACTTCATGCCCAACCGCGACCGACAGGCCCGCATGCTCGCGCTGAGACCGAGCTCAGTATCGATATCGGCAGCGCCTACGGTCGCGGCCGGGGAGGCCCCGGCGGGTGGTGGATCATCGTCGAGCCCGAGCTCCACTTCATTATCGATACCGAGGTCGCGGTTCCTGATCTCGCAGGCTGGCGCAAAACGCGCATGCCGCAGATACCAGAGGGACATCGCTTCGAGATCGTTCCGGACTGGATCTGCGAGATCCTCTCTCCGTCCACGGAAAGCAAAGATCGTCATATCAAGATGCCCATCTACGCCCATTACGGCGTGGCCTACGCTTGGCTCGTCGATCCCACGCAAAGAAGCCTAGAAGCTTATGCCCTGGACAGCGGCGAATGGCGTTTGCTCGCCGAAGTCTCCGGGCACGATGCCATCGCGGCTGCACCCTTCGACGCCCTGACACTCGAGCTCAGCAACCTCTGGAGCTGAAGCCGAAACTCATCTCAGCATGGAGATGGCTGATCCGGCCAACCGGATTGATTAGGTCGGGGTCCGAAGTCGGCAACCGTTGATATCCGCCGTTCCTTCGGACGCTCAGGATCTCTGGTCAACCGGACTCGTGCCAGGGATTGAGCACGGCAACCCCGGCCGCCTCGAAGTCGTCCGTATCTCGGGTGACCACTGTCAGCCCATGCCGCGCCGCGCTCGCTGCGATCAGCACGTCGGGGTGGCTGAAGGTGTGGCCGCGCTTTCGGCCGAGCTCGATCGTCAGACGCCATTGCAACAGGGTGTCCTCGCACAACGGCAGGATACGACCTTCAAACATTGGTCGCAGACGGTGGTCGAGCCAATGGCTCAATGCGGCGCGACGCGTAGCGTCGCCGAGTAATTCGATGCCGTAGCGGATCTCGGCGAAGGTGACGGTGCTCACGTGAAGCGCATGCAGGGACTGGGCTGCGACGAAGTCGATCACCGACGGCGTTGGCCGCTGACGCCGTAGCTCCGATAGGACATTGGTGTCCAGCAGCCAGCCGCTCAAAGCGCGATGTCCCGGACCGGGCCACGGGGTTTGGTGTGCTCGAATTCGACGTCGTCCAGGTCGGCCTCGGCCAGCAGTTGGACCAAGGCGTCGCCCATGGGCTCGCCGCGCAGGCGCCGGTAGTCCTCAGCGGACAAGACCACAGCCTTTTCTTTGCCATTCACGGTCACATGCTGAGGGCCAGTCTCGCCAGCAAGACGGACCACCTCACTGAAGCGCGCTTTGGCGTCTTGCAGTTTCCATGTTCCCGCAGGTTCAGCAATCTCAGAAGGCATTTCGTTCATGGTCGAGACCGCAAATCTAGTCAGCTTGACTAGATCCTAGTCACTATCCCCCGTCTACGCAACCAAGGCCCTGACACTGTTCACGGTCACCGAACTGACGCTCGGCTCCAGCCCGACCGCATCAAATGGCGCCCCGCCTCAGCCCGACTGCTCGCCAGCCAGTCGGCCGAGCGTCGCGAGCGCAGCCTCGGTCTGCGGCGACCAGGGCAGCGCGCAGTTCAGCCGCAGACAATAGCGGTACCCGCCGTGGCTCGAGAACATTGGCCCAGGCGCGATGCTGATGCCGGCGGCGAGCGCCCGTTCCTGCAGGACGAGCGCATCGGCTTCCGTCTTCGGCAGCTGGACCCAGACCACGAAGCCGCCGCCGGGCCGCGTCACCCGCGTGCCGGCTGGGAAATGGCAGCCGACGGCCTCGATCACCCGCCGCACCTGCAGCCGGTAACGGCGCTGTGTGGCATGCAGGAAGCGCTCGTAGCCGCCGCGCTCGAGGTAATCGGCAACGGCCAGGGTCGTCAGGGTCGGCGTCGCCTGGCTAGAAGCGTACTTCAGATAGGTGAAGCGCTCGCGGTAGCGCCCCGGCGCCGCCCAGCCCAGCCGTAATCCCGAGCCCAGGGTCTTGGAGAACGAGCCGCAGTAGAGCACCTCGCCCTGGCCATCATAGGCCTTGGCCGCCCAGGGCCGCTGATGGTCGAACGCCAGCTCGCCATAGACATCGTCCTCGATCAGCGCCACCCCATGCGCCTGCAGCAGACCCACCAGCTCGGCCTTGCGCGGCTCCGGGGTCAGATGACCGAGCGGATTGCCGAAGTTCGGCATCATCACGCAGGCCTTGATCGGCCACTGCTTTAGGGCGCGCGCGAGCGACGCGGGCGCCATCCCGGTGTCCGGATCGGTCGCAATCTCGAGCGCGCGCATCCCCTGCGACTCGATCGCCTGCAGGATGCCGTAGAAGGTCGGCGACTCGATCGCGATCACATCGCCCGGCTGCGCGACGGTGCGCAGGCTCAGCACCAGCGCCTCCTGACAGCCGCTGGTGACGACGATCTCGTCCGGGCCGAGCTGGCAGCCGGCCTCGGCCATGCGCCGCGCGATCTGCACCCGCAGCTCCGGCGCGCCGGGCGGGAAGTCGTAGTCGGCGACCCGATTGCGCTGGGCGCGGCGCTACGCGCAAGCGCAGCCACCGGCAGGAAGCTGGCATCCGGCACAGCGGCGCCGAACGGCAGCAGCGCCGGGTCATTGTGCGCCTGCACCAACGCCAGCACCCGCTCCTGCCCCTGGATCAGCGCCGGCCCGTCCGCCGGGGTGCCGACCTCCGGGCGCGCCGGTTCCTCGCTCAACCGATCGGCGACATAGTGCCCGGACCGCGGCTGGGCGATCAGGACCCCCTGTGCCTCGAGCAGCGCACAGGCCGAGACCACGGTGCCGACACTGACGCTGAACTGGCGGCTGAGCTTGCGCAATCCGGGCAGCCGGGCACCGGGCGCAAAGGTGCCCTGCTCGATCAGCGTCACCAGCCGCGCGGCGATGTCCTCGTATAACAGCTCAGTCATCGCTCAAACTGTACCACTGGAGATCGCCAGCAACTGCATCTGTATCCCTCGCCGCGAGACCGATAGGCTGATCGCTGTTCTTCGAAGCCATCCAACGCAACCGCGAGGAGACCGCAATGTCCGCCGTACTCAACCTCAACCGGGGCAATCAGCAGCAGCAATACACCTCGACCTTCGCCGAGCACTGGGATGACCTGGTCGGTTGGGAGGCGCGCCTGGCACGCGAAGGCCACTTCTACGCCCGCCTGCTCAAGGCGCAGGGATGCCGCAAGGTGGCCGACATCGCCACCGGCACCGGCGTCAATGCCGTCGGCCTGGCCCAGGCCGGCTTCGAGGTGACCGCGACCGACGGCTCTGAAAACATGCTCGCGAAGGCGCGCGAGAACGCCGCCGCCCGGGGCATCCGCTTCGCCGACAGCAAGGTCGCCGATTGGCTGCACCTGGACGAGGCGCTCGGCCACGCGCAGTTCGACGCCGTCGTCTGTCTGGGCAATTCCTTCACCCACCTGTTCGATCACGAGGACCGCCGCGATGCCCTGCGCGCCATCCATCGGGTGCTGCGCCCAAGCGGCATGCTGGTGATCGACCAGCGCAACTACGACCGCATGCTCGATCACGGCTACGACTCCAAGCACGAACTCTGCTACACCGGCGCAGGCGTCCAGGTTGGCCCGGTCGAGCTCAACCCGCGCCTGGCCAAGTTCGAGTACCGCTTCGACAACGGCTCGGTGTTCCAGCTCAACATGTACCCGCTGCGCCAGCACTACCTGACCCATCTGTTGGAGGACGCCGGCTTCGTCAACGTCGAGCGCTTCGGCGACCTGCAGCGCCCCTACGATCCGCAGGGCGTCGACTTCGTCCAGCAGGTCGCGTTCAAGGCCGCGTGACTAGCTCCCGACGGCGGCTTCCCGGGATGCGGCCGGCAGCCGCTGCCGCCAGCGCCGTCCCAGGGCCTTCTCCAGTTCGACGATGAAGAGCACCGAGGCGGCCACCAGCACGATGCGCAGCCAGATGCCGGCACCAATCGCGGCGGTGCCGAACAGGGCCTGCATCGGCGGCAGATAGGTGAAGGCGAGCTGGAACAGCAGCAGCAGGCCAACGGCATAGAGCACATAGCGATTGCCGAGGAACCCCTCTCGGTTCAGCACCGATGCGGTCATGTAGCGCGAGTTGAAGAGGTAGAAGATCTCGAACATGATCAGGGTGTTGACAGCCACCGTGCGGGCCTGCTCGATCGAAGCGCCCTGATAGTCCTCCCACAGGAAGAGCCCGAAGGTGCCGGCGGTGAGGATCAGCGACACATAGGCGATGCGCCACAGGAACAGCGGCGTCAGCACCGGCTGGCGGGCGTTGCGCGGCGGACGGGCCATCACACCGGGCTCCGGCGGCTCGAAGGCCAGCGCCAGCGCCAGGGTCACGGCCGTGATCATGTTGACCCAGAGGATCTGCACCGGCGTCAGCGGGAACTGGTGGAAGCCGAACAGGATGGCCCCGAGCACCACCAGGGCCTCGCCGCCGTTGGTGGGCAGGATGAACAGGATCGCCTTGCGCAGGTTATCGTAGACGGTCCGCCCCTCTTCGACCGCGTTAGCGATCGAAGCGAAATTGTCATCCGCGAGCACCATCTCCGCCGCCTCCTTGGCCGCCTCGGTGCCGTTGATGCCCATCGCGACGCCGACATCAGCACGCTTGAGCGCCGGCGCGTCGTTGACGCCGTCGCCGGTCATCGCGACCACGGCGCCGGATTCCTGGAGCAGTTGCACCAGCCGCAGCTTGTGCTCCGGGGTGACGCGCGCGTACACATCGACCTCCCGCGCCCGTTGCCGCAGCGCGGCATCGTCGAGCGCATCCAGCTCGGTCCCGGTGAGCGCATCGTCCGGATTCTCCAACCCCACCTGCGCGGCGATGGCGCGGGCGGTGGCGGCATGGTCGCCGGTGATCATCTTCACGCGGATGCCGGCCGCCTGGCAGGTGCCGACGGCCTCGATCGCCTCCTGCCGCGGCGGGTCCATGAGCCCGAACAAGGCGAGCAGGGTCAGGTCGGTATCCACATCGGCGAAGTCCAGCTCCGAGCGGTGCGGCTGCGCCGGCTTCACGGCCACCGCCAGCACCCGCTGCCCGGCTGCGGCCATCGCCTCGACACGCGCCTCCCAGGTGGCCCGCTCCAGTGGCGCTTCCCCGTCCGGGCTGCGCTGATAGGCGCACATGCCGAGCACCGCCTCCGGCGCGCCCTTCAGGTAGATGAAGGACTCGCCGGCGTGGCTGTGGTGCAGCGTGGCCATGAACCTGTGGCCGGACTCGAACGGGATCAGGTCGGTGCGCGGATAGCGCTTGGACGCGGCCTCCAAATCCAGCCCAGCCTTGACGGCGGCCACCAACAGCGCGCCCTCCATCGGGTCGCCATGCACACGCCAGGCGCCGCCCTCTGTCTGCTCCAGCGCGGCATCATTGCAGAGGGCCGCCGCTCGCAGCGCCTCGGTGAGCCGGGCATCCTCCTGCGGACGCACCACGTCCTCATCCTCCATGAAGGTGCCATGCGGATCGTACCCCGCCCCGGTGAGGGTCAATCTCCGCTCGCCTGTTTGGATCGCGGCGACGGTCATCGCGTTGCGGGTCAGGGTGCCGGTCTTGTCCGAGCAGATGATGCCGACGGTGCCGAGCGTCTCCACCGCGGGCAGCCTGCGGATGATGGCGTTGCGTCCGGCCATGCGCTGCACGCCGATCGCGAGCGTGATGGTCATGATGGCCGGCAGCCCTTCCGGGATGGCCGCTACCGCGAGCCCGACCGAGGCGAGGAACATCTCCGCCGCGGTGTAATCGCGCACCAGGATGCCGAAGGCAAAGCTGACGCTGGCCAGGACCAGGATCGCCGCGGTCAGCCAGCGCCCGAACTGGGCGATCTGCCGCAGCAATGGTGTCGTCAGCTGCTCGACGTTGGCGACCATCGCGCTGATACGGCCGATCTCGGTGCCCGCGCCGGTGGCGGCGACGAGGCCGGCACCCAGGCCATGGGTCACCAATGTGCCCGAGTAGGCCATGCAGCGGCGGTCCGCCAGCGGCGTCTCCGGCGGCAGCGCCGCCACGCCCTTATCGACCGGCACCGACTCACCGGTGAGCGGCGCCTCCTCGATCTGCAGGCCCTTGGCCCGCAGCAGGCGCAGGTCCGCCGGCACCTTGTCACCCGACTGCAGCTGCACCAGGTCGCCCGGCACCAGTTCTGCCGCGTCGACCGTCACCAGCCGGCCATCCCGCCAGACCATCGCATGCGGCGAGAGCATGCCCCGGATCGCCTTCAGCGCATCCTCGGCCTTGCCCTCCTGCACGAAACCGATGACGGCGTTGATCAGCACGACCCCGAAGATGACAACGGCGTCGAGCCAATGCTGGAGCAAGGCCGTCACCACGCCCGCGACCAACAAGACGTAGATCAGCAGGTTATGGAACTGGGCCAGGAAGCGCAGCAGTGGGCCGCGCGTCTTGGGCTCCGGCAGCCGGTTCGGGCCATGGGTCGAGAGACGCTGCGCGGCCTCATGCGCACTCAGCCCATCGTGGCCGCTGTCCAGACGGCCTAGCGCCTCTTCATCGCTCAAGTGATGCCAGGCGGGCTCCCCGGCGTGGCGTTGCTCCGCGACCAGTGAGCGCATCCCCCGGCGATTCCCCCAATCCACGAAGCCGCCGACGATGACGAAGACCGCGATCGCCAATAGCGCGATCGCCCACTCCAAGGCAATGATGTCGAAGATCAGGATATCGCTCTCGAGCATGTCGGCCTCCACCGCAGCGCCGCTACTAACCAGAAGATTAGGACATACGGACGACGCCTGGAGCAGCGCCCCATTCACATGCAGGATCAAGCTGCCCCGGATACGATAAAGCCGCTAAGACCGAGTCAGACCTCAGGCGATTGCCGGGAAAGCTCGTACCGAATTGCGCAGGATTTTCGTTTGCCTTCGAGGAGCGTCGCCGGGAGCATAGCCGGGCTATGTGACCGGCGGCGCGACGAAGAAGGCGAGCGAAAAGACCAGCAAGGCGGTATGAGCTTTGACAGAAATCGCCTCAGTACCAGAGCCCGCCGATGCGCCGCCGCGGTGCCCGCCGGCGGCGGCCGTCGGCGAGCGCATCGGCGAAGCGATGGCCGGGCTCACCCCAGCCCGCTCGCACCGGCTGCGGCGGCTCGGACTGCGGCAGGAACGCGAGCAGCCGCCGCACCCGCTCGGTGGTCTCCGGATGCGTGCGCAGCAGCGAGGGCTCCGGCAACCGCCGACCGGGCATCAGCACCTGCTCCCAGAAGCGCCCCTGCCAGCGCTCGAGCTTCTGCAGCGGCATACCAGTTTCGACTTCCAGCGGCAGTCGCGCCAACGTATGGAATTGGTCACAGCAACACCAGCGCTATGCTTCGGACTTAGCGGGTCGATTTCGGTTCCGAGGCAATGCCTGTGCTGACGGCGAGGTATCAACCGACCGTCTAACGGCGCGAACCGCAGTCCCCTCGAGGCGAAGTCTTGCAGCCAAACGAACAACCGCCATCGTTGCGACAACAATGAGGATTCCGAATGGGCATCGCGCCAACCTCGGGACGAAATTGGAAGACTACGTCCTCAATCCAGCGCACATCGAGGGGCGTCACAAGGCCCGAGTGTTCGGATCGGCGCTCGGCATCACGGTGGCCAACAGCAGGCTGCTGCATAAGGCCCTCGAGGATGCCGCAGCGAGTTCGGACTCTGCGGTCCACAAGGGACACAATGGATTCGGGAACGTCTATGCTCTTCAGCTGACTGTGGCGACCGCCCATGGTACTGCCACGGTGCAGTCTGCCTGGATCATCCGAGACGGCGAGGACTTTCCGCGTTTAACCAGCTGCTATGTGGTCTAACTGATGACCGAAGCCTTCCATCTGCACGACCCCGTTGCACTGCTTACAGACATGCCCGCCAGGCATTTCGTATCCGACCAGCCGTTACTGCTGAGGCGCGGGCAGCTCGGCACCATCGTGATGATTTACGACGACCTGAACTACGAAGTGGAATTCGCCGACACTCAGGGCCGGACCTACGCGATGCTGCCCGTTGCCGCAGACAACCTCATGCGTTTGAGGGATGCGCCTGAGGAAGTAGCAGCCTAATGGACTCGAGCAAGCGGATGACCGCCGAGGCGGCGCGACATCAGACCTCGCGCTGCGGACGCTCAGGATCAGGCCAGTCAAGATGGAAGAACTGCCCGCGCGGCTGGTCGACCCGCTCGTAGGTGTGGGCGCCGAAGTAGTCGCGCTGGGCCTGCAGCAGGTTCTGCGGTAGGCGCGCCGAGCGGTAACTATCGTAATAGGCCAGCGAGGCGGCGAAGGTCGGCGTCGGCACACCGTGCTGCGCCGCGAGCGCGACGACCTTGCGCCAGTTGCCCTGGGCGCGGTCGACGGCCTCCTTGAAGTACGGGTCTAGCAGCAGATTGGCCAGCTCGGGATCGCGCCGATAGGCCTCGGTGATCTTCTGCAGGAAGACCGCGCGGATGATGCAGCCGCCGCGCCAGATGCGGGCGATCTCGCCGAAGTCGAGCGTCCAGCCGTACTCGGCCTGGGCGGCGCGCATCAGCTGGAAGCCCTGCGCATAGGCGCTGATCTTGGCGGAGTAGAGGGCGTCGTGGATCGCCTCCAGCAGGGCGCTTCGATCCTCGGCCGCCAGCGCGCCGGTCGGGTCGGTGTCCGGTCCGGCCAGCACCTTCTCTGCTGCAACGCGCTCGTCCTTGAAGGCACTGATGCAGCGCGCGAACACCGCCTCGGCGATGGTCGGCGCCGCAATGCCCATGTCCAGCGCGTTGATGCTGGTCCACTTGCCGGTGCCCTTCTGGCCGGCGGCATCGAGCACCACGTCGACGAAGGGTTTGCCGGTGACCGGGTCGCTCTGGCGCAGCACATCGGCGCTGATCTGCATCAGGTAGGAGTCCAGCACCCCCTGGTTCCAATCGGCGAAGGTGTCGCCGATCTCGGCCGGGCGCATGCCGAGCAGGCGTTGCATCAGGTCGTAGGCCTCGCAGATCAGCTGCATATCCCCGTACTCGATGCCGTTGTGGACCATCTTGACGTAGTGGCCGGCGCCATTGGGGCCGATGTAGGCCGCGCAGGGCTCGCCGCCCGCGACCGGCTTGCCGGGCGCGGCGCCGAGTAGCGGCTTGCCGGTGTCGGGATCGACCTTGGCGGCGATCGCGCTCCAGATCGGCTCGAGCGCTTTCCACGCCTCTTCGTGGCCGCCGGGCATCAGCGAGGGGCCTAAGCGCGCCCCCTCCTCCCCGCCGGAGACGCCGCTGCCGATGAAGCGCAGCCCGCGCTCGGCGAGCCGCTGCTCGCGCGCGATGGTGTCGGTCCATTTGGCGTTGCCGCCGTCGATCAGGATATCGCCCTCGTCGAGCAGCGGCGCGAGCTGCTCGATGACCGCATCGGTGCCGCTGCCGGCCTTAACCATGAGGACGAGCTTGCGCGGGCGCTGCAGTGACTGCACCAGCTCCTCGAGGGTCGCGCAGCCGACCAGGCCGCCAGGGGTATCCGGATGCGCCGCAACGAAGCCCCGCATCGTCTCGGTCGTGCGGTTGTAGACCGAGATGCGGAAGCCGTGATCAGCGATATTGAGGGCCAGGTTCTGGCCCATCACCGCGAGGCCGATCAGGCCGATCTCTGAGAGCGGGTCATTGGATGCCATGATAAGGTCGCCTGCGTTGGTTAAGGTCCGAGTGATGCTCGGACGGGTGATCACCGGACATTTGGAGCGGCTGGTCCCGATCGAAACCGCCGCACGGGGAGTTTCGCCACCGCGCTCCGACCGACCCGACCAAACCGATACGATTGGGTAGTGCGGCCATCGCGCACGTCGAGCCCGCCGGACTGTATGGCGGCCAACGACGCCCACCGCAGCGCCGCTCTAGCCCGCGCAAGCGGCCCTGGAATTGCCGATTGTGGTGGTTCAGGTACAGCCTCAACCCATCGTCGACTTCGGCTCTGGCCGCCAAGACCCGCGAACCTCCCGGCACCACCTCCGCGGGCACCACAGCCACCCGATCGCGGGGGATGATGGTGACCTGACCCCAGCGCGGCAATGTGGCGTAGTCGATGAAATGGGTCGCGGTCTCCAACCACACATGGGGTGCGATCGCATGCGCGCGAGCCGTGCCCGGATGATAGACCACGCGCCCCACCCTGAGCTGCGCACTGATCCCCTGTTCGGCGAGCAGGACCTGGCCAGCCAGGGCGTAGTACAGACAGGCGCGCTTCAGCGGCCAGTATCGGGGACGCGTGCTGGCCGCCATTGCTTCGACAGCGACAGACAACGCCTGGATGGTGTCCGTCGGCAGCGACGTGTCGCTGGGAACGGTTGTCACCGCGGGTGCGGCGCCGACGGCGGTTGCCATCAACGCGCAGACGGCCGCAGCGACGAGCAGGCATTGCCTCATCGCTGCTGAACCAAGGCCGTCTCAACGACTCGGCGCCGAGCGCCTGTAACCGTCATGGATGGTGCAATCGAATCTCTAAACCGTGCTCGACCGCCGCCCAGATGGACCAGGGCTTGGATCCACCGTAATGCTGTTGCTGCTTGGCAGTCACCCGAAGATGCCAACCGTGCAGCGGCCCCATCTGCCGCCGCGCCGATCATCATTCTGTTTCGTCCGGGTGCCCGACCCAGCTTGATTCGCCCAGATCCTCGCAGAGGAGGCCCGACAGCCACCGAACGCTGAAGAACGACCTCAATGCCCTCTCAGGGCGGACCGGGCGATGCGCTGCCAATACGGAAGCGGTCCAAACCGGCCTCAGCGATCCGACCCGCCCGAAGGACCCCTTCGCTCCGCCCTCGGCTGAAGGTACAGCCGGATGATCAGCACCAGCGCGGTGATCGCCGCGAGGTTGGCGAGCGACACGGCCCGCGAGAAGCCAATGCCCTCGCGGCGCTCCACCGGGGGCTGGAAGGCGACCATTGGCGTCGGCAGGCTCGGGTCCAGGTCCACCGCGACGTCCAGTGCATTTCGAGGTTTGACCATTCGTGTCCTCCTCGAGATTGTTTGGGCGAGCCACCGGCCAACGCCACCGGAGACGGCTCCACGCGCAGATGCAGGGTGCCAAATCGCCGACCTGACCCCACAAGACCCGGGCAACGAAAACGATCCGCAACCTCAGAGTGCGCATAATGGGCGGTCATCAACGAGATGCCCGCGACATCGATCGAACCGATGGCCGATCCTCTGCGCAAGTGTCCGTCGCCATCTCCGACATTGCGGCGTCGCCCTGTCCGAGGCCACCATGACCTTCGACGACCTGACCTTGACCGCACACTTCGGCCGCATCTGGCCCGTGCAGAACGATACGTTCTGCGAGCTTCTGGTTCGGCTTCGGCGGTGACCTGGACCGCATGCTGGTGCTTGGCATCATCGGCTCGCGCACCCTGGCCCGCGGGCGCATCGATGGCATGACCTACAACGACTTCATGTCGCTCGCCCGACCCAACGACGAGCCGGCGCCGATCAATCTCCAGTCCATTGCCGACTACAGCGGCATCCCGCGAGAGACCGTGCGTCGCAAGATTCGCGACCTGGAGCAGTCGGGCTGGATCATCCGGCGCGACAACAGTTTTCTGATCGCCTCGAGCAAGTGCGCGCGCGACTTGGCCCCCCGCCACCGAGGCGACCCTGACTTACCTGGCATCCGTCAGGACCGTCTGCGTCGAGGCGATGTCGGACTGAGCGCCGCCCCGACCTCGTTCGTGCGACGGCGCAAGAGCCTACCATTTCGAGCCGCCTCACCCAAGACGCTCGACCTTCGGCTTGATCGGTTGCGCCCATTATGGGTGCCAGGTTGCTAGCGGCCGCTGCGGGCATCCACTTGAATCGCGCTGCTTCGCGCGAATCCGACCCACTGTCGCCATGTACGTTTCACGAGCTTGCCAGAAGGCCATTAGCTGCCTGGGCGAGTCGAAGCGGCTGATGTCGCCGAGCTCGGCCAGCAGCACGATGGCGGCGAGCTTGTCGATGCCGCGCAGCGCCAGCAGTGAGTCGACCACCGGCGCCAGCGACCACTCGGGCAGCGCGCGCATGAGCTGATCGTTGAGCTGGGCCACCCGCTCGCCGGCGGCGCGCTCGGCGTCGATGTAGGTCTGCAGCACCACCTGCTGCCAGGGATCATCCAACTTCAGCCCGGCCAGCCAGTTTTCATGCGCCGGCGTCCAGCGGCTCTTGCCCTTGGGCCAATGCTGGCCGTGACGCAGCAGGAAGGCGTTGAGCTGCTGGCGCGCCTTGCGCTCCTGCGCCTTGAGATCATCACGCGCACGGCTGAGATCGCGCATGCGCTCCTGCTCCTGGTCGGGCACCCACACCGCCGTCAGATCCCCGCTGCGCAGCAGACGCGCAAGCTTCAGCGCATCGCGCCGGTCGGTCTTGATGCGCTCGCCCGCTTTCTTCGGTATCTGTGAGGGCGCGACCACCTGGCAGTCGTGGCCGCTGGCGATGAGCTGGCGGTAGAGCCCGTAGCCGCACGGCCCGGCCTCGTAGCAGAACAGCAGCAGCCCACCGTCATACGCTTCGCTCAGCTTGGCGATGAGCCGTTCGACCTTCTTCGGCGTGTTGGCGATCTCGCCCCGGTAGAGCGGATCCGCACGCCCCGCCTCGGCCACCGCTACGGCAATCGTCTCTTTGTGGACGTCCAGACCAATGTAGGCCGCGTACTGCTTCGCCGCCCCTTTCCCGCTCGCCGCCGACAACGCCACCTGCGACGATGCCGTCTCAATCTTGCCCGCTGCGACGTTACACTCTTGCATGACCTGCCCTCCTCAAGGTGGCTCTGTGTCGATGGATGTCCGTCCTCAACATCACCCACGGGCGTTGAGGACGGGCAGGTCAAAACATCATGTCTAAAGAGCCTGGAACGCGCGTTCACAACCGCTCCGGCAGCGGGCATGCGCCTGCTGACATTGCCAGGGTCAGCGCATAAAAACCATCAGCCCAAGATCACCTTAGCACGGTAGTCATCGTTCCAAGCCGCCTCGCGGCGTTTCTGCGAGAGGCGCCGCTTGGAGGGCTCCTGCTCGAACAGGTTCATGCAGAGGTGACGGATGGCGGTCATGATCGCCGGGGCGTTGCCCTTGCGGATGCGGCTGGCATCGTCGTTGAAGACGACGTCCAGACGCCAGTGCAGTCGGTTTTCGACATCCCAGTGTCCGCGTACCGCGTGAGCGAAGCGTTTGGCGTCGGCGCCGATGGAGTTGATGAACGGGCGCTGCTCGATGGTGTGCTGATCGCCGCTCCAGCACTCACGCTCCACCAGTCCGATGCTGCGCAGTGCACGCCAACGCGGTGCATCGGACAGCGTGCGCAGCTCCTCGGTGACCCAGTACCGGCGCACTTCCAAGCGACCGTGATCGTTGTCGGTTTCCTCGGTGTCATCATGCGCAACGCCGGCGAAGCTGCCGGCACGCGCCGTGGCGAAGACGTCCTCTACCTCGTCATGCAGGGTGCCCTGGTTGCCTTTAAGCCCGAGCACGTAGTCGGCACCTTGGTCGTGGATTTGTTCGGCAATCTTGGTCTGGCAGCCCATGGCGTCGATGGTCACGATGCAGCCTTTGAGTTCCAGCAACTCCAGCAGTTTGGGAATGGCCGTGATCTCGTTGGACTTCTCCGCCGTCGCCTCTTGCCCCAGCACCAGCCGGTTGCGGCAGCCCCAAGCACTGACCCTGTGCAGCGCGGACTTGCCGCGGCGGCGATCGCGCGCGCCGCATGCCGTCTTGCCGTCGACCGCGATCAGCTCGCCGCCGGTCGCCTCGGACACCGCCCGCGTCCAGCTCACGAAGCACTCCTGAAACGCCTTCGGGGACAGGCCGGAGATGACGTAGGCAATGCAGTCATGCGATGGAATCCCATTGCGGAACGGCGCGAACCTGCGCAACCAGTCGAACTTGGACTGGCCAAACTGCTCAATCGCTTCCCAGCCGTCGGCGCCGCTGAGCACCCCGCTGACGACCAATAAGAGGATTTCCGGCAGCGGATAGAGCTTGTTGCGCTCAATGCGGAAGTCCGGAACCGGCGCGAAATGCTCAAGGATGCTGGCAGACACGAGAAACTCCCAAGACAGTTTCTCGAAGGATGCCTCAGATACATGTTTCCGCCCTAGTTTATATGCGCTCGCCCTGCTGACATTGCTTGCATGATGGACCAACCCTCGGCGACTAAAAACGCTAAAGTATCGAAATCTAGTGTGATATTCGATCCCATAACCGCCCATTTTGGGCGATTCCGATTTGGTGAGGGCTGCAACCGGTCCCTATACTAGCTGCTGAATCCTGTTCGATTCCTCTGTCACGCCCAGTACCGCGCGAGCGGTCTGCCCTCTTGATCGCGTCGCTTTGGCGTTGCCTTCGCTGACGCGAGTCCCCGGCGCAAACGGTTGCGAAAGCACCAAGGCAACAACCGCCCAGCCGTCCATGACCGAGAAGGATCGCACCGACAATTTCTCGGGGTGCGAGCGCGGCGACATCAACGAGTTCGAACAGCGGTTCGCAGATGCAATCGAGCAGATGCGTCGCTTCATCGCCAATCGCCTCCAGACACAGCTAATCTTCAACACTCAGCTCGACTGGGGCTATGGGACCGATCCGCCGCAGGGCGTGGAGAACCAAGACATCTGGTACAAGGTCGGACTCGGCGTGGAGCTCGACTGACCGATCCGGGCAACCGGGACTCACTCTTCTCATAAGTGTGCGCGTTTATCGATGTGGGATGTGATACCCCGCGCGGACCAAACCCTTCCGCCAAACAGGACATGCCGATGCCCAAACCAGCAAGGTCCAAGTCGACACTAGGAGGCGTCTTTGCACTCTCCGTCCTCATCTGCGGTGCGATCGGCGTCTGGGGCGTGCTTGCGCCGGACATGCTGGCCGGCGCCGCCCATGCACTCACCGGCTTCGCCCTGACGACACTGGACTGGTTCTTCCTGATGCTCTGCACCAGCTTCGTCGTCCTGGGCGCGGCGCTGGCGCTCGGCCCCTACGGCAAGATCAAGCTCGGCGCCGACGATGACGAGCCCGAATTCTCAACCCTCTCCTGGATCGCCATGCTGTTCGCCGGCGGCATGGGCGCTGGGCTGCTGTTCTGGGGCCCGGCCGAGCCGATCTATCACTTCACCGACCCACCCGGCATCGAGGGTGGCACGTCGGAGGCGGCCCGCCTGGCGATGGTACTGACCAACCTGCACTGGGGTTTGCACGCCTGGTCCATCTATGCCGTCTGTGCGCTGGTCATCGCCTACTTCGTCTTTCGCCGCAACGCGCCGGGGCTGATCTCGACGCCGATCCGCTACGCCTTCCGCGGGCGGCTGGTGGGGCCGCTGGCAACCGCCGCGGACACCCTGGGTGTGGTGGCGGTGATCCTCGGTCTGGCCGGATCGCTGGCGATGGGTACCCTGCAGGTGCGTGCCGGCCTCGGCGAGGTGGCCGGGGTGCCGCCGACCCAATGGGTGAGCATCCTCATCGTCAGCGTGCTGGCCGTCTGCTTCTTCATCTCCGCCAGCACCGGGCTCGGCCAGGGGATCAAGATCCTATCCAACCTGAACATGGCGATCGCGGTCGCGATCATGCTGTTCATCCTGTTCGTTGGGCCGACGCAGTTCATCCTCGAGACCTTCACGACCACCCTCGGCGACTACTTGAACAACCTGCCGGCGATGTCGTTCCGGCTCTATCCATTCGAAGATCTGACCGACTGGACCGCTGGCTGGACCCTGACCTATCTAATCTGGTGGCTGGCTTGGGGGCCCTTCGTCGGCGTCTTCATCGCCCGCATCAGCCGCGGTCGGACCATCCGCGAGTTCATGCTCGGGGTGGTGCTGATTCCGTCGCTGTTCTCGATGCTCTGGTTCGCGACCTTTGGGGGTGCTGGCATCTTCGTCGAACTGCAGGGCTCGGGCGGACTGGCCGACCTGGTCTACGATGACGTCACCAAGGCCCTGTTCGCGCTCTTCGACTACCTGCCGCTGGCGCAGCTGCTGAGCTCAGCGGCATTGGTGCTGATCTTCATCTTTCTGGTCACCAGTGCCGATAGTGGCACCTTCGTCGTCAGCATGATGTCGAGCAAGGGCACGCTGGACCCATCGACGGGTGTGAAGCTGATCTGGGCACTGATTATTCTCGCCATCACCATCGCTACCTTGCTGAGCGGCAGTGTCGAGGTCGCCAAGACCCTGGCCGTCACCGGGGCGATCCCCTTCGCGCTGGTCTTATTGCTGCAGATCGTCGCCTTCCTGCGCACGCTGCGGGAAGAGGAGCGGCCGCTGGCGGCGGCTGCCGAGACCGCCATTGCTGCCAATGCTGCCACGAATACCTCGGCTGCCACGGCTGCGGTTGCAGAGCGGAGGTGACCGGCATGACCTTCATCAGCCCTGTTCGCCAGCGAGACGGCGCTCGCCGCGCAGCCGGTCTTCTCATGCTCCTGGCCGTCTTCACACTTGCCGGCTGCAGCGACATCGAGCGCCCGATCCGGGTCGGCGCCAAGGATTTCGCTGAGCAGCAGATCGCGGCCCAACTCCTCGCCCAGACCTTTCAAGCCCAGGGCATAGCCGCTGAGGTGGACGACACCAAACGGACCGGGCTCGGCGCTATCGGCGCCGTTTGGTCGGGTGAGATCGATCTCTACCTGGACTACACCGGCTCGCTGCTCGGTTTGTCCGGAGAACCGCTGGCCGGCAACCCGGCGGTGTCCTACGCCGCAGCCGAGCAAGCCGTTGCGCCCTTCGGCCTGGCACTTGGGCCGATGCTAGGATTCGATAACGATTATGCCGTGCTCGCGCGTCCCGGCTCTGCCGCTGCCGCAAATCCGGCAACACTCAGCGGACTCGCCGATGCGCCACGGGCGTTACGCATCGGCATGACCGAGGAGTTTCGCGCCCGCGCCCGGGATGGCTACGAGCCCTTGGTCCGCCACTATGGGCTGCGCGCCGAACCGACGTTGCTGGTCGGGAGCACGCCGACCGGCAAAGACCAGCTCTACACCGCGCTGCTCGACGGGGAGATCGATCTCGCGATTGGCTTCGTCACCGACCCGCAGATCACGGAATTCGGCCTCGTGGTGCTGGCCGATGACGGCGACTTCTTCCCCGCCTATGCCGCTGCCCCGGTCACGCGCGCAGCACTCTTGCAGCGTCGTCCGCCGGTCGCGGAGGCCCTGACGACACTCGAAGACCGCGTCAGTACCGAGGCCATGCGCGACCTCATCGCCGAGGTGACCACCCTCGGGACCGACCCCTACGATGCAGTGGCCCGCTTCCTCGACCCGCAGCTCTCTCCGACAACCCAGAGCCCCCTCGCTCGCCCCTTCAGCATCGCGGTCGGTGGCCTGGATGCAGCCGCGGGACAGGCGGCCGAGGTCGTGCTGGCGTTGCGCAAGGCGTTTCCAGGGCGTCGCATCGAGGTGCGCCGGGTGCATGACCCGCTGACACCGCTACTGGCCGGCGAGGTCCGCTACGCACTGGTCGCCGGCCCGGAGCTCTTCACCCTCGCCGAGACCGGCGGCCGGCCCGAGCGCGGCGACGCCAACGCGCTGGTACCAGTGGGGTTCGACCTGCTCCATCTGCTGGTGCGACCGGATCAGGCCAGCGCGACTTGGGCAGCCGAGGCCCAGCTCGGTGTCGGGCCGGCTACGGGCGTCACGGCCCGCACCGCGGCCTTCCTGGAGACCGGCGTCGAGGCGGCCCAGGCGCGCTTGGTGACCAATGAGGCCACCGGCTTGGCTGCGTTCCGCGCCCAGGCATCCCAGGTGCGCGATGGCGAGCTCGACGGGCTCTTGATCATGGCCGAGAGCGGGCATCCGCTCATCGACGAGCTGCTCACATCAGGCCTCAGGCTTGCTCCGATCGACAACTGGCGCACAAGCGGCAACCGCCTGGCCTTCCCCTTCCTGCAGCCGGTGACCCTCCCGGCCGGCAGCTATCCGGGGCAGAAGCAGCCCCTGCGCACCCTCGGCAGTCAGGTCGTGCTAGCGGCGGCGCGCCCAGACCCGGCCGACGCCATCGGCGTGGTCGGACCAGGCTCAGCAGCCATTGGCCAGAACCTGCCGGTCGCCGCGGGCACCGTCGCCCGCATCCGCGAAGCGCTGGATGTGGACGTGCGCCTGGACCCGAGCCTGCCGGCCGCCCTGGTCGCCTTTCAGCCGCCACCGGAGCGACGCGACGGCATCGGCATCTCGCCGGTCGGCTCGCTGGCCAACCTGGCTGTGATCATCGCCCTTGTGGTGTTGATTCGACTGTACCTGCGTCACCCGGCCCAGCCTTCGTCCACCAATGGACGCTAGGGCAACCGGAGGTTAGCCGTACCTGCCATGAGATCAGGCTCGCAGACAAAAAGACGACCGCCGCGGAGGCTGCGAATCCATGTCCAATCCAACCGATGATCAGGCACAGATGTCAGCGGCCATCCGCGAGCTGACTGTATCCCTGCGGCGATTCGAGGCGCGTTACGAGGCCGCGCGTCGGAGCGAGCGCCGGCTTCGGATCGGGCTTGTCTTCAGCACGCTGCTGATCCTCGGCGGCGGGATCTATCTCGGCTTGATCGCCACAACGGACTTCGTGGCTCAGATCGCGCCGCCCCGAGTCGCCCAGATCGATCCCGAAGCCGCTCTGGAGCGACGAGCGCAGCTCCTTGCGAGCCTGGAGCCCGCGGAACGCGCACGGCTCGAGCAATTCGAGGCGCAAACCGCCCTGGTGCGGGAATACGTTCAGGTTTCGCCCGAGTTTAATGCTGGGGCGACGGTGGCACTGGTGCTGTCAAGCATGAGCCGGTCGGTCGAGGTCATGCCGGCGCTCTACCGCGTCGTCGCAGCGATGGCAGACGACATGCGTGCCATGAACGCCCGACTTGCGGAAATGGACCGCAAAATGGACGCGCTGCCGGTACTCGCCACCCAAGTCCAGGGAATGCGCGGGGAGATGGCCATCATGGCCGCGAGCGTCGATTCAACGATGGGCCGCGCTGGACGCATGATGCCCTGGAACTGGTGAGGGCATTGATCTTGGCTGTCCGTCCCCGCCCAATTCGGGCGATACCAGCGAGCGCTTGACGGCTCAAGTGATCATACTCAATGCCTTTGGCTCGCTCGATTCAGGATATGTCAGTCGCCCATGACCGCCAATCATAAGAACACGACCGCCCAACCTGGGGGCCGATGGGGGCGGAAGCCGCAGCGCGCATCTAGCCGCCGTCAGCGGATGACCGTCGCCCTTGTGGTCTCGGTCGTTCTTGCCGGATGCCAGCCGTCCGCGCCTCCGCCAACCGAGCCCGCCGACGTCTCCCGTCCCGCGGAGATCCTGGAGGTGACGGCGGCCACCCTGCGGGTGGACCTGCGCTTCCCGGGTCGGGTGCGGGCGGTGCAGCGTGTGGAGTTGGCCTTCAATGTACCGGGGCAGATCGTCGAGCTGCCGGTCGTCGAAGGCCAAGCGGTGTCCGCGGGCACCTTGATCGCGCGCCTTGACCCGGCGAGCTACGAAACGACGCTTGCCGCGGCCCAGGCCGAGCTCGAGGCAGCCAGTGCCGAGTACGAGCGGCTGCGACAGCTCTGGGAGAAGAGCCAGGCGGTGCCGCGCGCCGAGGTAGAGCGCAAGCGCACCGCGGTCGACGTCGCCCGCTCGCGCTTTGCGGCGGCACAGAAGGATCTGGACGACACCCGCCTGACTGCGCCCTTTGGTGGCCTCATCGCCCGGCGTCTGGCCGAGAGCTTCCAGAACGTCCAGGCCAAGGAGCCGGTGGTGAGCCTGCAGAATCCGGATGCGCTGGAGATCGTCATCCATGTCCCAGAGCGCGTGGTGCGCAGCGAGCCCAAGCGCCTTGCGGCCTTTGCCGTCTTCGCTGATCTGCCGGAGCGACGCTTCCCGGTAACGCTCAAGTCCTTCGCCAGCGAGGCCGACCCGCAAACCCAGACCTATGAGGCGGTGCTCGGCCTCAGCCAGCCACCGGACCTGCGGGTGCTGCCTGGCATGGCGGTCGAGGTGTTGCCGGATGCCGCCACGGAGCAAACCGCCGCTATCACAGGTCCAGCGGACAGCGTCGAGACAGGCGAGGGTCCAGCTCACAGCCTGACAGCGACAACGTCCGACGCCGATACGGCAGACGCAACGCCTGCGGAGGACGACGGCTCGCCACAAGCAGCCCCAGCGCCAGCGTCACCGGTCTTAATCCCGCTCGCCGCCATCGTCGCCGCGTCCGATGGCACGCCGAGGGTTTGGGTCGTCGACCCCGAGACCAGCCAGGTCAGCCAGCGCACGATTCAGACCGGCGCCATCCAGGGCAGCGAGGTGGCGGTGCTGAGTGGACTCATGCCGGGTGAGCAGATCGTCACCGCTGGCGTGCATCAGCTGCGTGAGGGGATGCGCGTGCATCCGCTCGCGTCCGAACGCTAACGAGGCGCTAAAGATGCACCAACGGGACGCTAGCTGAGCGCTAACGAGACGCTAACGAGCTGCTAACCAAGCGCTGACAGAACAGACTGCCATGAACATCGCTGCCGCCACGCTCGAAAAGCGCACCATCGCCTGGCTCGCCTGCGCCCTACTGCTGATCGGCGGCTGGATCAGCTATCAAGGACTCGGGCGTTTCGAGGACCCGGAATTCGTGATCCGCGAGGCCGTGATCGCCACCCCCTACCCCGGCGCGCTGCCGAGCGAGGTCGCCGACGAGGTCACCGATGTGATCGAGGGCGCCGCGCAGCAGCTCCAGGAGGTCAAGGAGATCACCTCGGTCTCTAGCCTGGGCTTGTCGCGGGTCAAGGTCGAGATCGACCTGCCCTTCGCGCGCAGCCGTGACCGACTGGAGCAGGTGTGGGACAAGCTACGGCGCAAGATCACCGATGCCCAGCGCGCGCTGCCGCCGGGCGCCGGGCCGCCGGTGGTCAATGACGACTTCGGCGACGTCTACGCGCTCTTCTTTGCCGTCACCGGCGAGGGCTACTCGCTCGAGCAGATCCGGGACTATGTCGAGATCCTCGAGCGCGAGCTGGTGCTAGTGCCCGGCGTAGCCAGAGTCGCGACCCTGGGCGCGCCGCGTGATGCCATCTATATCGAGATCGCCGCCGCCCGGGCTGCGCAGCTCGGCATCAGCCAGGCGCAGATCGACGCCGCGCTGCGTGAGCACAATGCGGTCTCAGCCGCGGGCGACCTCGAGATCGGCCCACAGCGCATCCGCATCGTCCCCAAGGGCGCGGCCGACTCGGTGGCCGCGATCGGCAACATCGTCCTCGGCGCGGGCGGTGGCGATCAGCTGATCTTCCTCAAGGATGTCGCCGAGATCCGCCGTGGCCTGGTCGAGCCGCAATCGGTATTGGTGGGCTACGACGGCCAGCCGGCGATCGGCCTCGGCGTCTCCAATGTCGCCGGCGGCAATGTGGTCGCGATGGGCGATGCGGTGCGCGCGCGGCTTGCCGAGCTGGAGTCGCAGCGCCCGGTCGGGATGACGCTCAACAGCGTCTCCTACCAGTCCGATTCGGTGCGCGAGGCGGTCAATGGCTTCGTCGGGAACCTGATCGCGGCGCTGGTCATCGTCATCGGCGTGCTGGTGCTCTTCATGGGGCTGCGCAGCGGGGTCATCGTCGGCATCGTGCTCTTGCTGACCGTGGCCGGCACCCTGATCGCGATGTCTCTGGACGACATCGCCATGCAGCGTATCTCGCTCGGCGCGCTCATCATCGCCCTCGGCATGCTGGTCGACAACGCCATCGTCGTCACCGACGGCATTCTGGTGCGACTGCAGCGCGGCGAGGATCGACGCACGGCGGCCATCGCGGTGGTGCAGGCGACCCAATGGCCGCTGCTCGGTGGCACCGCGGTCGGCATTCTCGCCTTCAGCGCGATTGGGCTCTCGCCGACCGACATGGGTGAGTACGCCGGCTCGCTGTTCTGGGTGATTCTGTACTCCATGCTGCTGAGCTGGCTGCTGGCGGTGACCATCACCCCGCTGCTCTGCGTCGAGCTGCTCAAGGTCAAGGCGGCCGACCCGGCGCAGGTGCAACGCCATCCGGTGCTCGATCGCTACCGTGCCCTGCTGCGGACGCTGCTGCGCCATCGACTCGGCACCGGACTCGCGCTGCTGGCGCTGCTGGCGGCGGGCGTCGTCGGCTTCGGCTTCGTCTCGCCCGGCTTCATGCCGGAGTCGGCGCGGCCGCAGTTCGTCGTCGATCTCTACCTGCCCCAAGGCACCGATATCGAGACCACGGCGGCCGAGCTGGCCGAGGTCGAAGCGACCGTCCGCGCCAAGCCCGGCGTCACCCATGCCACGCGCTTCGTCGGCCAGGGCGGGCTGCGCTTCATGCTCACCTATGCCCCCGAGGAGCCGAATAGCGCCTACGGGCAGCTGCTGGTGGATGTCGAGGACTTCCGTCGCATCGCCCCGCTGGTCGCTGAGCTGCAGGAAGAGCTGAGCGCCGCGCACCCGGACGCCGCAATCAAGGTCTGGAAGTTCATGCTCGGGCGCGGCGGCGGCAAGAAGATCGAGGCCGCCTTCCGCGGGCCAGACCCGGCGGTGCTGCGCCAGCTCGCCGAGGAGGCCAAGGCTATCATGGCCGCCGACCCAGGCGCGGTCGCGGTGCAGGACGACTGGCGCGAGAAGGTGGCGGTGCTGCGCCCGGAGATCGATCGGGTGGCCGCCGAGCGCGCTGGGGTCGATGCGAGCCAGATCGGCGCCGCGCTGAACCGCGCCTTCAGCGGCACCCAGGTCGGGGTCTATCGCGAGGGCGACACCCTGGTGCCGATCATCGCCCGGGCACCGCAAGCGGAGCGCGATGACGCCGCCGCGCTGAACAATGTCCAGGTCTACAGCCCCACCGCCGGGCGCTACCTGCCGGTCGGCCAGCTGATCAAGGGGACCGATCTGGAATGGGTGGATGCCATCGTGCGCCGGGTCGATCGCTTCCCGACCCTCAAGGCGCAGGCCGATCCCTTACCGGGCAAGCTGTCCGGGCCACTGCTGGAGCGGCTCAAGCCGTCGATCGAGGCCATCGCGCTGCCACCGGGTTATGCGCTGGAATGGCACGGCGAGGACAAGGCCTCGCGCGAGGCCAATGCCGGGCTCGCGCTCTCGGCGCCCTATGGCTTCGCGGCCATGATCCTGGCGGTGGTGGTGATGTTCAACGCGCTGCGTCAGCCGCTGGTGATCTGGCTCACGGTGCCGCTGGCGATTGTCGGCGTGGCAGTCGGCCTGCTGCTGTTCCAGGTGCCGTTCGAGTTCATGGCCATCCTCGGCTTCCTGAGCCTGATCGGGATGCTGGTGAAGAACGCCATCGTGCTGGTCGACGAGGCCGATGTCGAGCGCAAGGCCGGCGCGCCAGGGCTCGCGCCGGTGCTCAATGCCGCTGCTAGCCGAGCCCGGCCGGTGGTACTGGGCGCCCTGACCACCATCCTCGGCGTTGCGCCGCTGCTGCTCGATCCCTTCTTCAAGAGCATGGCGGTGACCATCATGTTCGGCTTGGCCTTTGCGACCCTGCTGACTCTGATCGTCGTGCCGCTGTTGTATGCCGTGCTCTTTCGGATGAAAGACCCCGTGACCAGCTGAGGATGATCGCGCCGAGCCGCGCTGGATGGCACCGCACGGCTCGCTCGAGATCCTCTGCGGCGATACCGTCTTCAGCACCCGCCCGCTTTGCCCCAAGATGGCAACCTGAGCGACTCCGAGCCAATGCCGAACAGGCCCATCAACTTCCGGTGACCTCACTCTCATGGCGCGGCGCCACCCGAAAAATGAATCGCGTGAGGTTCAGGTTAAATCAACAGCCTTCCATGCCTGAGAGTCCAGCGCTTTGGCTCCCAAAGCGTGCAACCGAAAGCATAAACCTGCCCATTTTGGGCACAAAGACGCGGCAATCAGCACAAGCGCCGCGATCGATGTCTTAGACTGCAACCAAGCCATTCATCGGGGACAGATGCATGTCGAATCCGCAGAGCGCATCGGCGCCGCATGAATCGAAGATCGCAATCGGTGCCGCGATCACAGGTGTCATCAATGGGCTGCTCAATGGCGCCATACAGTGGTATCTGCTCGCCGGCCACGACCCGCTGCCGCTCACCGTCGACTGCATTTCCAACGACGAGCACACCGTCTTCGGCGCTGCAGTCCCGCTGGCGGTCAGTCTCGCCATGATCCTGACCGCCGTCGCCTACACCACCGTCAAGCCACCAAGGCCGCCCTTCTACCCAACCTTTCTGTGGATGACGGTCAAACACGGCTTCTTCACACTCGGCGTCATCGTCACCTTGGCGGTACTTTGGCAACGGCTCTTCGGGTCGGTCATCATCTCGCTCCCCGTTGGGGTCGTCATGCTCGGACTGGTCGCGGGTGTGGTGGCGGCCACGGTCAATTACATGACGATTCGAGCGACTGTGATCCGACCGGCCTGAGCAGATCCACAACCGAGGCTTGGCGAGGAGTCCGGGCAGATCGCTTGCCAAGCGGAAGCAGATTAGCCAGCCGTGCGTAATGGCCGATCGGCCGCGCTGTCGGTGCCTTTATCCTGTTCACACCAGCTCCTCTGAAATCCGGGAGCAATATCTGCCGATTTTTATCCGATGCAAGCCGCAGCAGACAGCTATGCTTACCTCGCCCTCGGCACCCTGCTTCTGGCCGGATGCGCCATCAACAAACTGCCCGCCGATCAGGTCTCTCTGATGCCGGCCCCGGCGATCTACGGCGAAGGCCGCATCGACCCGTTCGACAACAGCGCCGCTCTCGCCGATAGCCCGCCGCCGTGCATTCTGTACGCCACCGATCGGGCGCCGACCGCGGAGCCGGAGCGTTTCGCCTACTACAGCGACGAGCGCGCGAACGTCCTGCGCCTCGGCAAGGCCTGCATCGAACCCGCGGGCCACCAACCACTGACCTGGGCGGAATTGCGCCGCATCTCCCTGCTCAAGAATCGCGGCGGCCGCTACCCGTTGCAGGTCGGCAGCGTCGATGAATACGGCATCCTCGAGCGCAGCGTGCCGCCGTTCGCAGACGGGGTCGAGCGCTCTCCCGTGCCTGGCGACCGCTTCGCCGCCGCGCTCGATGCCCGCCTGGCCGCCGCCGCCAACAAGGACGTCTACATCTACGTCCACGGCTACAAGGTGGACTACGAAAACCCGGTCCTGGTTGCCGGCGAGTTGTGGCACTTCTTGGGTAACGACGGTGCCTTCATCGCCTACAGCTGGCCGTCGACCCGCAAGACGCTGGCCTATTGGTCCGACCTGGACGATGCCCTCAACTCGGCCCGTGGCCTGCGCATGCTCATCGCCTTCCTGTCGGAACAGGATGCGGTCGAGAACATCCATGTGATCGGCTACAGCGCCGGGACGCGTTTGGTGGCACGGATGCTGGCCGATCTGGGCATGTACAGCCGCTTTATGAGTGAAGATGAGATTCGCCGACGGCTCCGGCTCGGACAGGTGATCCTGGTCGGCAGCGACATCGACCGTGGCATCCTCGGCGGCTATCTGCTCGACGGGGCGTTGCGCGTGCCCAAGTCGCTGACGATCTATCAATCCTCCGCGGATTCCGCGCTGAGTCTGTCCAAGCTGTTGTTCCGCCGGCAGCGCGCCGGCGAGGCGCTGATCGGCGAGATGGAAACCGAGCAAGCACGCCGTTTCCTGAGCAGCCACTCGAGGCTTCGCGTGATCGACGTCAGCAACGCGGAAGGCGCGGTCAGCGGTAGCGGCCACGGCTACCTGCGCGAAAGCCCTTGGGTCAGCAGTGATGTGGTCCTGAGCCTGCGCTACGACCTGGCGCCACAGGAGCGCGGACTCACACGCACTCCGGGCAGCCCGATCTGGACCTTCCCGGACGACTATCTCGAACAGCCGTAGGGCCCGAGTGCCAGCACCGCGCCGAGCACGACGAAGCTGGTGCAGAGCATCAGGAACAGCCAGTCCAGCGTCGTCAGCGCAAAACCGGTCAGTGCATTGGCGGCGCCAGCCACGGCGTCCGGTGCCAGCACGCTCCAGATGCCGATGGCCCCGCAGATGACCACGGACAGGATGAAGACGGCCCCGAGCAGGGGCCTAGACGATGTAGTGTTCACCGGATCGGTCTCTAGAAGCTGTTTAGACTTGCAAGGTATAAAGGCGTGCGGTCAGCGCCTCAAGCATCAACTTGCCCATGAAGGTGCCAAGTGCCCAAAATAGGGTTCTTTTAAAGCAGAGCGGTCATGAACCTCGACCAAGACTCCCTGAAAGCCCATTTCGGCCGTATCTGGCCCATTCATAACAATGCCTTCTGTGATCTGCTGGTGACGCTTCGACGGCACTTCGACGGCGACCTCGATCGCATGCTGGTGCTTGCCATCATCGGCTCGCGCACGCTGAAGGATGACTCCATCGAGGGCCTATGCTATGAGCACTTCATGAGGCTCGAGCGCCGCGGCGAGCCCGCCCCGATCAATGTCCAGTCCATCGCCGACCACAGCGGTATCCCACGGGAAACCGTTCGCCGCAAGGTCAAGGAACTGCTGCACACTGGCTGGATCATCCGCCGCGACAAGGGCTTTCTAATCGCCTCCAACAAGGCCGCAGCGGATCTGGCACCCGCGACCGAGGCGACCATGCACTATCTGCTCACGGTCGTCACAGCCTGCAATGAAGCGATGGCCGGCGCCCCTCTGCCGCCATCGAGCGAACCCTGAGGACGTACCGCTACATCCCAGCCCGAGCTGCCGCGACAACGCATCTTTTTGAACCGCGAGGAACCACTGCCCGCATAAGTCAGTGAACCGGCGGCGTGGATTTCGGCCCGGCGTGCCGCTCCTGCGCGGCATGCGAAGCTCCGTGCCCGATCGGTCAATCGAATTCCACGCCGAGGCCGAGCATATACTGGATGTCTTCTTTCTCCGCCCCCCGCGCCGGGTCGGTTTCATAGTCCCAGTCGAACTGAGTATTGAAATAGATATCGGCCCAGACGTCCCAGCGAAAGCCAGTCGAGGTTTGGATCAGCGTGGTGTCGCGACCGCTCAGGTAATGCCAGACGCTTTGGTCATGGAAAAATTCGAGATCGCCGCCTAGCAGGTCGTGCCGGAAATCGGCACTCCAGCGTGCCGCGAGCGATTGACTTGTATCGCCGCCAAGCGCTTCGTCGATGCCGACGGCGGAGAGCGAGACCTCGAGCCGACGGTCCGCATCATCGAAGAACTGGTAGCCCAGGCCACCGCCAGCGCTCACGCGCCGATCGAGATCGCGCACCGGATCACGTTCGCCGCCGATGCCGGCCTGCAGGAACCAGTAATCCGACATGAACCAGCTATACACATAGTTCGCCCGCATCCGATCCTGCGACGTCACGCCGTCCTGCGAGGCCTGGTCAATGCGTAGGTTCACCTCGTGCCGATGCGTGTCGTTCGCAATTCGGCCGTACCCCTGCCATGTGAACTGGTTGTCCTCCGAGTTACCCGCACTGCCGTCCAGCGATAGGTCGGTGCGCACCTTCCAGTCCCAACCCGCGTTGATTTCCTCGAGCTCCTCGATGTCGGTCAATGCGATCGGCTGCCGCCGATCGGCGGTCACCAGCATCATCCCGCCCGCCTCATCGACCTCGAGGGTGCCAGTGATCTTGCGTTCGTCGTCTAGCTCGAATTCGAAGGACCGGTTGGTCAGCACCTGCTCGATCGCCGACAGTTCGATCGCAAACTCATCGGCATAGGCCGGTTCGATCAGCAGTTCGCCGCCCCAGATCTGTTGAATTTCGCCGGTGATGCGGTCGCCATTCTTGAGGATGACCTGGTCCTGGGCCAGCACCGAGGCGGCGGGAAGAAGGGTCAGCAGTAGCGCACACCGTGCCGCCATTACGTATCGGGAAAGAGATTGCATGGAAACTCGTCGCGCCCATCGTGATCGCCGCCGAGGCGGGCACGGGGCGAGATTCAACCGAGATCGAGCTGGGTCTGGCGGCGATTGGCGGTGAAGCGACGAATCCGCTCCATCGCACTCGTGAACCGCCGCTCGAGTTCGTTCAGGTCGCGCCGATTGCGCACCGAGCGATCGAAGTAGACCAGCTCGGTTTCGTCGAACATGACCTTCATTCGAACCCGAACTGCGTCGTAATCGTCGAATAGATCGCGCCGTGCGCGGTCCCCGAGCGTCGTCAGGTCCCGGACCTCACCGCTGGGCAGGATGACCTCCCGAACGCCGCGGACTTCACGCACCACGCTGATGTTGTAGAGACGATCCTTATAGGCAATGGATTTCTGGGCGGTCGTCACCTTGGTGCTTCCACAGCCGCTGATGCCGAGGACCAGCATCAGCGAAACCAGCGCCAGGACGACAAGATGGAGCCGACGGAGCGATCGGGCAGTAGTCAATAGCATGGAGGACTCGAAATCGGGCACGCCCGGATTGGGTAGGCCATTTACTTGAGTTTTTCACGATGAACCCGCGGGTGACAACGCTGGGGCCGCCCAAAATGAGCGGTCATGGGATCGACTGTCCGGATCGCAGCCGCTACCTTATTTAGCCCTCATCGCCGAATGTGGACCCATCATGCAAACAATGTCAGCAGGCGCCTGGTCGCCCCCGGGGTGGCCGTGAAGGCACGCTCCGTGCTCCTGTGGATGCTCGCCGCTGCCCTGCTGTCGGCGACCCAAGCCGCGTGGGCCGACGGCCCCTGGGAGGGCTTCTGGGAGGCCTACAGCAGCGGCGAGGACGCCTATGTCAGCCTGCGCCAGGACAGCGATCGCGTGGTAGGCACCTATTTTCCCTACAACGGCCATCTCGAAGGCGTCGCCAAGGACGGCGTATTGCGCGGTACCTGGCGCTCTCCCAATGGCGAGGGGACCTTTGTCTTTTCGCTCACGCCCGATGGCCAGGCCTTTTCCGGCTCCATCGGATCGGGCGAGTGGTGGAACGGGCGCCGCATCGACGAGGAGGACGTCGGCACTCTCGACATCGATCTGCGCGACGCGGGCCGTACCGTGCGTTCCTTCATGGCCGCCGGGCGCGCCTATCGTCAGGGCGAGATCTCCGGGCTCCAGGCGATGTTCTCGGCCCTCTACTTCGCCGGCGACCCGCCCTTCGCCGAGAAGTCCCGACGCGCGCGTCTCCTCTACGACGTCCTGACCCAGACCACCTTTCGCATCTTCGAGATCCGCCCGGCGCGTGAGACCGAGCCAGGTCAATCAGAACCAGGGTTCACCTACCAGTTCGAGCAGGCCGGCACCGGCGAAGCGGTCACCCTTCGGTTCCAGCGCGACGTCTTCGATCTCTGGCGCATCGAGGCGCCGGAAGCGGCGCAGCTGGAGGCCCAGCTAGCGCGCCTGCTGGCGGCGAGGGGACGCAAGGAGATCGACCCCACGGCCTACCTCGCGCTGGCGAGCCCGCGCCAGACCCTGGAGGCCTTCATCGTCGGCATGGCACGCTGGGACGTGGACGGCACCGAGCTAGTGAGCCGCACCTTCGACCTCTCGGCCGTGAGCGAAAAACTGCGCGACTCGCGACTCCCCGTGCTGGCAACCTTCATGGCCGGCGTGCTCAACCACATCGGTCATCTCACCCTGGAGGAGCTGCCGGACGATCCCGCGCGCGGACGGCCCTACTTGTTGTATCAGCACCCGGTGGGGAACATCGTGCTGGCGCGCACGGTCGATGCCGATGGCCAGCCCCGCTGGCAGTTCACCGCCGAGACCCTCGACGGCATCAAGGCCCTCCACGACGCGGTGCGCACGGTCCCAGTCTCCTTCGAGAATGTCCGCAACCCCCACATCGACACCCCTTATCTCTGGTGGCGATCCCGCGCCAATGACCTGTCCCCGACGCTCACCATCGAGCTCGCGGGCATCGAGCTCTGGCAGTGGCTCGGGGTGGTGGTCCTGGCGTTGGTGCTCCCGTTCGTGCTGCACCTGGGCTTGCGCCGGATCGAGCGCGCCCGGGCCGGGAGGATGTTGCTCTCACGGCTGGTCGCCGTTGGCGTCCCGTGGGTGATCAGCGCGACCGCGCTCGGCCTTCCCGACCGGCTTTCCGGGCCGCTCTACGCGGTGGGCTGGGTGCTGCTCATCGTCGCGATCACCTGGCTGCTCTACCGTGCCGTGACCGCCGCGAACAGCGTCCTAGCGCGACTCGCGAAGCGCACCGAGAGCACCGCCGACGATGTCGCAGTCACCCTACTAACGGGACTCGCCCGCATCCTGCTGGTGGTCGGCGCCCTGATCGCCATCGCGGATGTGCTCGGGATGCCCTATCAGACCGTACTCGCCGGCGTCGGCGTGAGTGGTCTCGCCCTCGCCATCGCCTCCCGGGACCTGCTCGCCAACCTGTTCGGCTCGGTGATCATCGCCAGCGACCGGCCCTTCACCCGCGGCGACTTCGTCAGCGTCGGCAACATCATGGGGACCGTGGAACAGGTCGGGCTGCGCTCGACGCGGCTGCGCCCCGTGGACGATACCTCGGTCACCATCCCGAACAGCACGATCGCCACGGACCGGGTTGTGAACCTCTCCAAGCGGCGCAAGATCCGCGTCCTGGAGACGATCCATGTCTCCCACGATGCCTCCGTCGAGGCGATCCTCGCGCTCCGGGAGCGGCTCCGCGGCGAACTGCTCGCCGACCCCATGGTCGCCGATGAAAACGTGCGCGTGGGCCTGGCCACGATCAGCCTCTACGCGGTCGAAATGGAAATCTCCTTCTACATCAGCACCGCGGATTACGATGCGTTCCTCTATGAAAAGCACCGCATCATGGCCCACCTCCTGTCCACGCTCGAGGCGGCCGGCGTCGAGCGCGCCGTCATCCGCCGAGACTAGACCATGAGCAGCAACGGCAAGCAACCACGCAAGCCCTCCCGGTTCCTCATCATTACCGTCATCGTGGAGCTGGTGATCATCGGTGTCCTGGCGTGGGCGGTCCTGCAGCTTCGCGGCGGCATCGAGGCGGCCCATGTCCGGGATCGGCAGGCGACCGAAATGCTCCTGGCCACCTACACCCTGCGCCAGAGCTCCGACTACCTTTCCCGCTTCGCGCGCAGCTATGCGGCGACCGGCGACCCGGCCTGGCGCGACCTGTACCAGCAGGTGCTCGACATCCGGCGCGGCGAGGCACTGCGCCCGAAGAACTATGAGAGCGTGTACTGGGACCTGATCGAGCCCTACCGCTCTAATGCCCATCCGCTTCTCTATCCGCAATCCCTGCGCAACATCCTCGAGGGTCTACCCTTCACCCCGGCCGAGATGGATCTGCTACAGGAGGCGGAAACGGAATCCGAGGGGCTCGCCGAGGTCGAGCTCGCCGCCTTCGAGGCGGTAGAGGCGCAGCGCCCCGAGGCGGCCGTTGAGGCCCTGTTCTCGGTGGACTACCTGCGTGCCAAGCACGCCATCATGCAGCCCATCGACGAGCTGATGATCGAGGTGCGCGAGCGCATCGCTGCCGAGCGTGAGGACTGGTTGACGCGGGCGGAAGGCTTGCTCGCACTGGTGATCTGGGCTTCTGTGTTCGCGGCGGTGGCCAACCTAGCGCTGTTACTGGCAGCGCGGCGGCGCTACACGCGGGCGGAAAAACTCAGACCATTTTCCAATCAATTCTCTGGGTAACACTATGTATGATCCGCTCACTTTTCGACTGGATGGCGCGGTTGCCCTGATCACGGGCGCCGGTGCCGGCATCGGCCGTGCCATCGCCGAGACCTTCGCTGCCGCGGGTGCGGCGGTCGCCGTCACCGACCGCGATGCCGCCGCGGCCCAGGAGGTCGCCGCGGCGATCACTGACGCCGGCGGCAAGGCCGTCGGCGGCGCCTGCAATGTCACTCAGGAAGAAGACCTCGCCGCCGCGGTGGACCTTGCTATCGATACCTTTGGCCGCCTAACCATCCTGGTCAACAACGCCGGTGGCGGCGGCCCGAAGCCGTTCGACATGCCGATGGCCGACATGCGCCTGGCCTTCGAGCTGAACCTGTTCTCGGTGTTCCGGCTCTGCCAGCTCGCCGCGCCCTACATGGAGCAGGCCGGTGGCGGCGCCATCCTCAACATCACCTCGATGGCCGGCGAGAACAAGAACCAGCGGATGGCCTCTTACGGGGCCTCCAAGGCCGCCGAGAACCACCTCACGCGCAACATCGCATTCGATCTCGGACAAAAGAACATCCGTGTCAATGCCATCGCCCCTGGCGCCACCCGCACCGATGCGCTGAAGAAGGTACTGACGCCCGAGATCGAGGCAAAGATGCTCGAGCACACGCCGCTCAAACGCCTTGGCGAGCCTGCGGACATGGCCAACGCTGCGCTCTTCCTCTGCTCGCCGGCCGCGGCCTGGATCAGCGGCCAGATCCTGACCATCTCCGGCGGCGGGGTTCAGGAGCTCGACTGAGCGTCCTCAAGGCGCCGCTGTCGCTTTTGTTCGCGGTGATCACCGACCCGCGAACACGGCATCGATCGCCGTCTTCGAACAGGTCCTTCATCGGTTCCGGCGCTGCCCGGTTAGGAGCGAGACATGCCCCAATTCGATCCCTTCAACGATTTTCGGATGCAGGGCCATGTGGCCCTCGTCACCGGCGGCGCCCAGAACATCGGCGAGGCCATTGCGCGCAGCTTCGCCGGCGCCGGGGCCAAGGTGATGATCGCCGATCTCAACGGCGACAAGGCCAACGCCACCGCCGAGAGGATCGCCGAGGAGACCGGCAGTGAGGTCATCGGAATGGCCTGCGACGTGACCAAGGACGAGCAGATCGATGCCTGCGTCGCCAAGACGGCCGAGGCCTTCGGCAGCATCTCGACCCTGGTGAATAACGTCGGCTGGGGCCGGGCCTATCCGGACCCGCTCGCTGTGCCGGCCGAGGAGATGATCGAGAGCTACAGACTGAATACGCTTGCCGCGCTGCGGATGACCGCGGCGTGCCGGCCGCATCTGGAACAGGCAACCAACCCGACCGTGACCAACTCCGGCTCCCTGGTCGGCGTGCTGCCGGCGTTCGACTTCATCGCCTACTCGGCCGCGAAGGCAGCGCTCAACCACGCGATGCTCGGGCTCGCCCACTACTTCGCCAAGCGGGTCCGGGTCAATACGGTGCTCATCGGCACGGTGCTCACCCCTGGCTACGCCGAGGCCGGCCTCGACGAGAAGACCCAGGAGGCGCTCGCACACCCGGACAACCTGACGGGTCGGGCGGGCCGACCCGAAGACATCGCCAACGCCTTCCTGTGGCTCGCCTCACCGGCAGGCAGCTGGGTCTCGGGCCAAACCATCCAGGTCTCGGGCGGCGGCAAGCGCGTGCGCCTGATGCCCGAATAGGGCGACGCCTCAGGCTCTTGACCAAGTGCACCGGCAGAGAGCGGCCCGTGCGGCCCCGGTCCGGCTCTGTGCGCTCGCGTGCAACGGGGCGCTGGTGTCCGGCCTGCTCTGGACGCTGGCTGGCGGAGCCGCGCTCGCGCAGACCGGCTCCGGGAGCGGTGCCGGCATCGGCGGCGGTCCGAGCTACGAGGCCCTGCAGCCCCTGCACGGCGGCGAGACGATCACCTCGATTGGCGTCGAGGTGGAACCGCCGGATGCCCCCGGGGCCGACACACTGCAGGCGACCGTGCGCGATGAGCTCAACCTGCGCACCGGCGACTCCTGGGACCCGATGCTCGGTGCGGCCATCCGTGCCAGGCTCGAGGCGCGCCCCGAGATCCGGTCCATCGCGTTTGCCGGACGCGCCCTCGGCGGCGGCGTCGGACGCCGCCTCATCGTGACCGTCCAACCGGCGAGCGATGCAGCAGCGGTGCCCCCGCGCGGTCTCTTGGTGACGGGCGACCTGGCTGACTTCCCGCTGCTCTATCGCCGCGGCGGACGTCACTTGCAGGTCATCTTGAACGGCGGCCTCGGCGTCTACTCGGACGGCAATCCCTGGTTCGACAGTCCCGAGACCTTCACGCGGGGCAACCCGCTGGTCGAACGGCCGGCGGCGGGTGCGGGCACCGGGGACCGGGCAAGCTGGGCCGAGGGGTTCGTCCAGATCGGCGTGGGCGGCGTCGCGCCGGTGGCGGGCGACGCCCTGTACGGGTTTGGCGCGGTGTCTGCGATCGCCCCCGGCTCGGTGGGTCGCGACATCTTTCGCGACGACCCCCGCGCGAGCTTCGACCTGGAGCTGGCCTATGCGGGTCTGCTCTATGCGCCAACGAACGCGCGCCGGCGGCTCAAGGTCTCCACCGGCCGCCAGAACTTCACGCTCAACAGCGGCTTTCTGATCTCGCAGTTCGGCTCGCAATGGAACGCCGGGCCAAGGCCCGGCGTCTACATGTCGCCCCGCACCGCACACGACTTTGCGCTCCTCGCCTCCGGACAGCTTGGGGATTGGTCGGCCCAGGCATTCTGGCTCGACCCCAACGAGTACCAGCCCATCGAGTCCAACACGCGGGTCACCGGGCTGAACCTGCGCCGCCAGCCCGCCGGGCGCTGGGCTTGGGATGGCTCGATCATCTACGTCCCCGAGTCCGATACCCGCTACCGCGCGCCGGATGGCCGCCCGCGCCAGCGCGAGGGCCTGTGGACCGTCGCCGGCCATCTGCGCCGCCGCGCGGTGCCCGACGCGCCCGGCGCCTGGCTGGAGGCCGAGCTCGCCCATCAGTGGCACGACGACTTCCCGATGGCCGCCTGGGCCGGCTATGCGGAGGCCGGTTGGATCGCGCGGAACACACCCTGGACGCCGAGCCTCTCTTATCGCTTCGCCTCCTTCTCGGGCGACGACCCGGATACGACCCGCTACGAGCGCTTCGACACCCTCTATTCCGGTGGTCTCGATCAGTGGCTGCAGGGCATCTCGATCAACAAGGTGCTCACCCAGGCCAACCGCAAGACGCACCGGGTCCGGTTGAACGTCGCACCCACGGCGAGGCTCAATCTGACGATCGACCTCTACAGGCACGTCGCCAACGAGAAGAACAACCTCGGGGCCAACCCGGCACTCGGCACCCTATCGAGCCATGACCTCGGCGAGGAGATCCAGCTCACCATCCGCTGGGCCGTGTCGAGCCGGCTGTTCCTGCAGGGAATCACCGGCATCGCCTTTCCAGGCGCGGCCATCAAAGACGCCGCTGATGGGGACGCCAAACCCTGGAATACCGCCCAGCTCCAGTTGTTCTGGGGCTTTTGATCGCTCGTGCCCGCCAGTCGCTCAGGCTTGCGAGCGGGAGTGATGCGCGACCGGCCGCATCGTTCCACAATGCCCTAGCCCGTTCACGGAGATACCGATGTCCACTGCGAAAGAAACAGCTGCACCAAGTCCATCAAGTATCGCGCAAGGCGCGATCATATCCGGCGTCATCAATGCGATCATCAACGGCGCCATTCAGTGGTATCTGCTGTCAGGCCACGCCCCGCTGCCCTTGACCGTCGATGGAATCAGCAGCGACGAGCACACCGTCTTTGGCGCCGCGGTGCCCCTCGCCGTCAGTCTGGCGATGATCCTGACGGCCGTCGCCTATACCACCATCAAGCCGCCCAAGCCGCGGTTTTATCCGGTTTTTCTAGGGATGACCATCAAGCACGGCTTCTTTGCGCTTGGCGTCATCATCACCTTCGCAGTGCTGTGGCAACGCCTGCTCGGCTCCATCCTGGTTCCGCTCGCGGTGGCCGTGATCATCCTGGGTCTGGTCGCGGGGGTCGTCGCAGCGATCGTGAACTATATGACCATTATGGAGAGTCACCGCCGCAGTCAAGAGTGATCATCTGATCTGGACTCACGATCATGCCAAGCGGCCGCTCATAGCAACATCCCACTCCTGACGATACATTGCACGAGGTTCAGGTTGAGTCCGGAAGCGAAGCCGAATCGCTGCAGGCGGCCGTGCTCGCAGACTGTCAGTCCTTTTCGCGGGCGGTTTTTGCTACGCCAGTGCTGGGTATGGCCGCTTGGCTTGATCGATTCAGGCACCCCCCTTTGCGTGACCATTTGCCGATCTCAATAGTTGCCGATCTCAATAGCGATCCAATAGGAGCGAATATGTCGAAGCGTTTTAAGCTTGGGAAACTGCGGATGACCAGCGCCGGACTCACCGTCGTCTTGCTCTTGTGGGCGCTGGCGACGGGTGTCGGCTGGTCGCAGGAGAGCACGGCTCAAGAATCGACCCCCGACACTGACGCGCCGGACACAATGCCGGTCTATCCGCCGGGTCTTGATGATCCGGACATCGCGCTTGACGCATTGGAATTGCGGCTCGTTCCGCTCACCGCCGATGAGCTCGCCCCGCTCGCCGCGGCATGGCAGGACCAGGCGCGCGCTGCGGCGCAGGCGGTCATCGACAAGAGCCTCGCGATCCGCGCCGTCGACGGCGCCGAGACGGAGACCGACGCGCTGCGCAAGGAGCGGCTTGAGCTGGTAGAGGAACGCGACCGCATCTTCGAGAAGGCCTCGGCCGTGATCTCCAGCCTCGAAGCCAAGGGCGGGGACCCCGGTCAGGTCGAGACCATGCGGGCCTACCTGTCCGCGGTCATCGCTGCCGGGCGCTCGCAGCTGACGCTGCAGGAGTTTGCCGACGGTTTCCTGAAGTGGCTGACCTCACCCGAGGGTGGCGTCGCGGTCGGCTTTCGGATCGCCGTCATCGTCGGCTCATTCTTCGTCCTGCTGATCGTCGCCCGGATCGTGCGCGCCTGGGTGCGCCGCGCCGTCGACCGCACCCCGCAGCTCTCCAATCTGCTGAGCGGCTTCCTGGTCATGTTGGTGTACTGGCTCACCATCGCCTTCGGCCTGATGTTCGTGCTCGCGCTGCTGGGGGTGAACATCACGCCGCTGTTCGCGTTGGTGGGCGGCGCCTCCTTCATCATCGCGTTCGCGATGCAGGAGACCTTGGGCAACCTCGCCGCCGGCCTGATGATCATGATCAACCGCCCCTTCGATGAAGGCGACTACGTGCAGGTCGCCGGTCTCGGCGGCACCATCAAGCACGTCTCCATCATGTCCACGACCGTGACCACGCCCGACAACCAGGTGATCACGATCCCGAACTCCAGGGTCTGGGGCGATGTCATCACCAATGTCACCGCCTCGGATACCCGCCGCGTTGATCTCGTCTTCGGCATCAGCTACGGCGACTCCATCGAGCGGGCGCAGCAGGTGCTCGAAGAGGTCGTCGCGAACCACCCGCTGGTGCTGGAGGACCCGGCGCCGAACATCCGGGTCAGCGAACTGGCGGACAGCTCGGTCAACTTCATCGTGCGCCCCTGGACCAAGACCGGTGATTACTGGACGGTCTATTGGGACCTGCACCGTGCGGTGAAGGAGGCGTTCGATGCCAACGGCATCTCGATCCCGTTCCCGCAGACCGATATGCATCTGCACGTGGCCGACAGCGACAAGGCGGCCAGCCCGGCGGCGTTGGCAACAATGACCGGAGACGACACGGCGAAGCGCAGCACGGCCGCCGACTACGCCCAAGGCGATTATGGGGCCGATGAGCCGGGAGAATCTGCGGAAGGAGAAGACGGAGGCGGGCGCGGCTAGCACCACCTGTGCAACGACTCCATCGCGGGCCCGTCCCTCCAACCCCGGAACCCGAGGCGTTCGAGCCGCGGAAAGAGCGTTCAGAGGGTCGTCCGCAAGTCCATGGTCTTGCGATTGAGCCGCAGATGTCCCGCCTCTTGCCACGCCGCCGTCAATATGTCGTCGACGATCTGGTTGGTATGTTTGGCCGCATCCCTGATCCGGGTGAGCGCATCAGGCACGACGTCATCCACCCGCCTTGCCGTTCTCAGTACAACGCTCGCCTCACCGAGGACGATCCTCAGGAAGCCGGATCGTTCTCAAGCGTTGAGCCCCGCCCGCGCCGCGGACGTCAGCCCTGCTGAAGCAGCAGCCGAAGGTCCAGCACCGCCGCGTTGACGCGAGCGATGTACGACGACAGGACCATCGAGTGGTTTGCGAGGAAGCCGTAGCCGCTACCCATCAGGACCAGTGGGCTGCGCATCGGCTTGCTGGCTCCACGCAGATCCCGCTCGATCTGCGCCATTGTCGGTCCCGCAGTCTTATCCGCGACCACCGGCGCGAAATCGATCCGGAGCGCCTGCATGAAGTGCCGGAACGCCCAACTGTAGCCGCGCGCGCAATAGAACACGTTGTCGATGCGCTCTGGCGCCGTCCAGTGCAATGGTGCCTCGTCTATCATTGCATCTTCAGCCGGTGCTGACGCCGACTCCGCCCGATCGGCTTTGCCGGCATGCGCGAACGAGGGCATCGCCCCGGCCGTCTTATTGGCACTCAGTCGCAGACCGAAATTACCGAGGCGTTTTTCAACGAGGGCCAGGTATTCGGCCAGGTTGTCCGCGCGAACAGAGAAACGACCATTCATCACACGTCCGTTGTTGAGCGCGTCCAGATAACGCTTCAGGGCATCGATGCCCTTCTGGTACTCGTCTTCGGCCGCCGGCATGATCCAGCACTTCGGGTCGATCGCAAACTGCAGGTCGGCGCGTTTGAGGTCGAGGTTCTCGGCAGACTGCGTTTGCGTGCGACTGAAATCATTGCGCAGCGCGCGCAGGGCGTCTCTGAGGGCCATGATGACGCCGCATTCCCAGCTCGGGCAATTGTCGACCAAGACTCCAGGGGGCAGGCGGTCGTTATGCAGAAAGCCGCCCGGTTTGTTCAGCAGCGTCTCCGCCACAGCGATGGTGGTCGCAACGAAGGTGCTGCCGGGCACCGGTGGCGCGCTCGTCTCGCTGCTCTGCGCTTGCGCAAGCGCGTGAACATCAAGCGGCGGCGGTTGTTGGCACCAATAGATGCCGAGCGCGGCGGTCACAACGGCATAGCCGGCCAAGAGGCCGATGACGAGCTTGAGCCATGGTCGCCACAGACCGCGTTTGCGTGCCGGTCGGATAGCGGGTGATAGGGTCGAATCACCGCGACTGGGTCGGTGTTTAGGGTCGCTCATTGTCTGTCTCACTGGGGCGCATTGGTCCCCGCCAGGCGCCTCGGATTGGCTGATCAGACAATATTAGCAACGGCTAATCTACTGAGAATTGAAATTCGGCAATGGCCCCGGCGTCGAGGCGAGGTCGAGCGGCTGAACCCCGCGGCTGAACCAGTCTTCCGCGGTGTGTCAATGATCGCGCATAACGGCGCAACTCGAAACCACGGCCTTCTCGGACCGCCGCATAATCCGGCTCTTCGATCGCCATCGCCTGCCCTCCGGAGAACGTCAGCAGAAGTGCGACTGTGATGCGCGCCAGCAAGCGCGTGAGCTTGTCCATCGTTGCCGAGTAACCTTTGTCGCTGGCCGTGCTGATCGACGTGCTCAGACAGCCACGTCAACCAGCTGCGGCGAGAGCAACCGCTGCAGATCCGCGCTGCGTAAACGGATGATGTAGCCGCGCTTGCCGCCGTTGATATAGAGCCGTTCGAGCGCCAGAACGCTGCGCTCGCAGTAGACCGGCATGGATCGCCGCGTTGCAAACGGCGATGTGCCGCCGACCTGATAGCCCGAGTGCTTGTCGGCCGTCTGCGGCGCGCAGGGCTGAACACGCTTCACACCAATCTGGCGGGCCAATGCGCCGGTCGCAACCTCGCGATCGCCATGCATCAGGACGATCAGGGGCCGCTGCTGCTCGTCCTCCATGATCAGCGTCTTGACCACGTGGTGCAGATCAACATCCAACGCGTGTGCGACCTCGGCGGTACCGCCGCCGTTGTACGCATAGCAGAAGCCGTCGAAAGGGACCGCGGCTTGACGCAGAAGCCGCACCGCGGCGGTTACAGGTTCTTTCGTTCTTGCCATCTCGATCACGACAACGCGGTGGATTTGCCCGCGTGGGACGGGTCGTCAGGGTTCGGACAGCAACCGGACCAGGGCGCTCCGTGACGAGAAGCTCCGGTTCCGCTGTCAGGCTTGGCGGCTCGCATGCCGCGCGGCGAGCTCCGTGCGCAGCTGATGGGCGAAGGCCTGCTTCACGTCCCGCCAATCCCGGCTGTGGATGCGGATCGGCGCCGGTTCCGGAAAGTCCTTGTACCAGGGACCGTACGAGGGTCCGAGCACCTGCACGCGCTCGGCGGCCAGTACCGCCAGATCGGCCTGCTTGACCGCCGCCGGTTCAGGATGGACCAGCCCGAAGGCGTCGGCGACGACCGCGTTGATGCGCGCCTCGACCGCCTTGTATTCCGGCATGATCTGTTTGAGCGGGCTGACCATGTCGCCGATGTAGGCCTCGGCCGCATCGTGCAGCAGGCCCTCGAGGCGCAGCGCCGGCGGCAGCAGCGAAGCCACATGCAGCGAGTGCTGGGCGACGCTGTACGGGAACAAGGCGGCGCCATTGAAGCGGTTCATCAAAGACAGGGAATGGACGATGTCCTCGAGGCGCACCATCGCCGGGCGCGGCCGGCCTTGGTGCTCATTGAAGTGGACCCCGATTTTTGGACCAGGTGAGAAGTAAAGCTTCGGAGGCTATCCTCGCCCTAGACGAGAGGAGCCATCGACATGACCCGAAGCAAAGGTAAACGACTCAGTGCGGACTTCAAGGCCCGTGTGGCGCTTGAGGCGGCGAAGGGCCAGAAGACGGCCAGCGAGCTTGCGCAGGCGTATCAGGTTCACCCGACGCAGATCAGCCAGTGGAAGCGGCAACTGCTCGAGAAGCTGCCGGAGCTGTTCGCGTCTGGCAAGGCGCGCAAGGAGCCGACGGTTGAGACGGCCACGGCGCCGCTTTACGAGGAGATCGGGCGCTTGAAGGTC
>NZ_NRSJ01000043.1 GCF_016584085.1 Halochromatium glycolicum
GTGACCAGCCATTCCGGAAACCGACCGGAAATTGGTCACGTTGAGATCGGAATCGGCGGTCACGTTCCGTCGGAATCCGCGGTCACCTTCAAGCGGAATCGATGGTCACGATGGGTCGGAATACGCACTGCGCATAGAGGCGCCCGCTGACGCGTTGATGGGCGATGCCCGGCGATGGCGCTATCGCGAGCGGGATGCCCTGGATCAGCTCCCAGTCGCCTTGCCAGCGCTGGTGGTCCTCCCGCGTGTAGTGCTCGATGACGGCTTGTTCTGCGAGGCTGTGCATGGCGGCCGGCTGCGCGGATCAAATGGCTGTTCACAGCATAGTAGCGACAGCGCAAAGGCTGAGACAATCGCGGGCGAGACCGCTGGCCGCGCTCACCGGAACCCCGATCTCGCTCACTCCATCAAGGTGCTCCAGTAGAGAGGCTCCGCATGCCGCAACCCGCTCATCAGACGACGCTGACCGTGGACGCGTATCTTGCCGGCGAGGATGGTGCCGATCAGCGCCACGAGTACGTCGCCGGTCAGCTCTACGCGATGACCAGCGCGAGTGCTCGCCATGCGCTGATCGCGGGCAACCTGTTCGCGGCACTGCGTCCATGCGTGCGCAGGACATCCTGCCAGCTGTTCATCAACGATATGAAGGTCCATCTGCGGATCGACGGACAGGATCTCTTCTACTACCCCGACCTGCTGCTGTCTTGTGACCCTCAGGATCGGGAAACCTATTTCCGCAGCCGGCCCTGTCTGCTTGTCGAAGTGCTTTCCGAGTCCACTGAACGGATCGATCGACGCGAAAAGTTCTGGGCCTACCGGTCGCTCCCGAGCCTGCAGGAGTATGTGCTGATCAGTCAGACTGAGCGTCGCGTCGAAATCTATCGTCGTTCAGCCGACTGGGGCTGCGAGACAGTGACTGCTGGCGACTTGCGTCTGGGCCGCCTCCCGGCTGAGATCAGCCTGGAGACGCTGTACGAGGACGTTTTGTAAGCCCAGCGTTGCGTGGCTGATGCGGCCAACGTTCTGCTGCTGGGCGGGGCTGGGCTGGACTGGGCTGGGCTGGGCTGGGCTGGACTGCGCTCAGCCCATTCACTCAATCCGGCAGCTCGACATCTTCGTAGATCCGTTCGAGATCGAGTTCGGCGGTATAACCGGTGCATTCGATCCGGAGGCGCTCGTCGGGCTGCACTGTGGCGGCGTCCCACTCACCTTGATCATTGCGGACGAAGCAGTCGACCCGCCGCTCGTTCGACGAGACCAGCAGGAGATAGCGCAGGCTGGGCAGGGCTTGGTAGGCGACCCGTTTCTCGCGCCGGTCGGTGGCTGCGGTCGAGTCGGAGAGCACCTCGACGATGAGGCAGGGTGCCTGCTTGACGTAGGCGTCGTCGTCGCCAGGGTCGCAGACGACCGCCACATCCGGATAGTAGCAGCTATCGTAGGCTTCGACCCGCACCTTCATGTCCGCGATGAAGACCCCACAGGGTCCGCCGCGGGCGGCGGCGCGCAGGTGGAAGGCAAGGTTCAGGCTGATTCGGTTGTGCGTCTCACTGGCGCCGGCCATCGCATAGAGGAAGCCGGCGACAAATTCGTGCTTGGTCTCAGCGCTGTGCTCCAATTCCAAGTACTCGGCGAAACTCAGTGGGCGGAGTAACGGTAGGCTGCTCATCAGTGTCGGTCTCGGGGTAGGCAGCGGCCAGGGCGGTCTGGTCTAACCGCCCTCACCAAACAGTGCGCCCAAATCGATCTCGATTTCTTCGAACGGCGGGATACGCGCGCTTGCCGAGGTCTCTTCGCTTCCCTCGGCCGTGAACACGGCGTGGTAGCCGCCGGCCTCAAGCGCATAAGCAATCAGGGTGCGATCTTCGGGCGCGATGATCCAGTAGAACGGGACACCAGCGCGCTGCAGGCGCATGAAGTGGGTGAGGGTATCTTTGCGCTCATGGCCTGGCGAGAGGATCTCGCACACCCAGTCGGGCAGGATGTCGATTACGCCCGCTGGGCGCTCCGGCAGGCGTTCCTTGCGCCAGCCGGCGAGGTCGTGGCTCGGGCAATGGTGCGCGTTGTAGCGGACGCTGATCTCGGGGATGATCCACCAGCCTCCGGGGCCGCTGTGACGCTTGAGTGGCAGTGTTTCCTCGATGAGCCCGCCTTGCGCGAGCCCATGCTCGAAGCGGCTCATGGGCCGCTGGACGATCTCTCCGTCGATCAATTCGACCGGCTCGTCTGGCCAGGCGAGCAGATCCTCAACGGTGAGCAGGTGTTGGGCTTCCATTATCTGCGGGCCTCTGGGATTGCCCCTTCCCCTTGAGCACGAGCAGACAAGCCGTTCTGCCGTGCTTGCTCTGCGCCAAGGCTGATCGCGGCCTCCCCATCATGCTTCGCCAGGGTCGTCTCGGTCGGCAGGCTGGTCTCGCCGTGCTCGCGCAGGTGCAGGGCGGCCTTGGCCATCAGGTGGGCGCTGACTGGGGCGGTGATGAACAGGAACACGGCGACCAGTACCTCGTGGAAGGACCAGCCGGGCTCCTGCCAGCTGAAGAAGACAGCCGAGGCGATCAACAGGCTGCCGACGCCCAGCGTGGTGGCCTTGGTCGGGGTGTGCAGCCGCTCGTAGAAGTCGCGCAGCCGCACCAGGCCGACCGAGCCAAGGAAGGTAAAGCCGGCGCCGATCAGGATCAGCACGGCGATCAGGATCTCCATCAGGATGTTCAGGATCGACATCGGGCACTCGGCTCCTATTCGATGATGTCGCCGCGGGTCAGGAACTTGGCGAGCGCAACGGTGCCGACGAAGCCGAACAGGGCGATCAGCAGCGCGGCCTCGAAGTAGAGGTTGCTGGCGAGCAGGATGCCGAGTAAGACCAGCAGCGCGACCGAGTTCACGTAGAGGGTGTCGAGCGCGAGCATTCGATCCGGCTTCTCGGGGCCGCGGATCAGCCGCCAGAGCGAGAGCAACAGTGCGATGCTCACCAGCAGGAAGGCGATGGCGAGGGCGCTGTTCAGGATGATGCCAGTGCTTGCGGTGTCGGCCATGATGGGGGTGAGTGCAGCTCTAGTCAGTGCTGGATGAGCTCGCTTTGTCGTATTGTCCCGCTTGATTCGATGTTCCGGTCGTCTTGTAAGATCATCACAGGCCCGTTGTGCTCGACAGCGGGGTCTCGATCATCTCCTGAACATCCGCCGCTGACAACTGAAGGGCGGCAAGGGGCAAATCTGGTTCTTGCAGAACAGGGTCCCCCCTTTACCAGGCTAGTTGTCGCTTCCCTGGGGTCTAGTCGAGGCGTTGACCAAGCGCTATTGCGGCTTCGAGGGTTCAGCCGATTCGGCCCCATGCGGGGGTTCGGCGTCGGCGCCAAGCACCCCTCGCTTGAGTTCCAGTTGCTCCAACGCATCGAGCAGCGGCTGCTCGTAGCGTTTGCGGATATCGTCGATGATCGCGTCCGGGTCGTCGCCCTGCAAGGCGTGGATGATCAGCTCGCTGCGGTCCGGACTCAGCGACGCCGAGAGGGTGCCGGGCGTCAGCGTGATGATGTTGGCGAGTAGGCTGACGCCGACGTTGCCTTGCAATCGCAGCGGCATCCGAATAAAGGCGGGCCGGATACGCTCGCGCGGTCCGACGATCAGGATGGCGACGGCGACGTTGGCGACTAGGATGTCGTAAAGGATGGTCCCTGCCAGACGCAGCAGCAGGAACGGGCGGCGCACCTTGATCTGGGCGGTCCAGAACCGCGCGGTATAGAGCGGGATCGACCAGGCCAACACGGCGCCGAGCAGGATCTGTCCGGGCGAGACCGAGTTGACGAGCAGCAGCCAAAGGCCGAGCAGCATCAGCGTTAGGATCGGATGGGGGAGCAGTTGCTTCATGCGACAGGTGGCCCGGGGATCAATGGTCGCCGGCGCGGGGCAGGGGCTTTGCGCTCAGCACGGTCTCGATGTAGGCGTCGGGCTGCAGGATCTGCTCGCTCGCCGCGGCGGCAAAACGGTAGATCGGCTGGGCGTAGATCACGAAGAGCAGGCTGATCAGGGCCAGTGCCGAGACGGGCACCAGATAGGCTGCGTTGGGCAGCGTCGCCTCGCCGGCGTGGGTGTCGGTCTTGAAGAACAGGGTGCTGCCGGCGCGGGCGAGCGCCATCACGGTGAATAGGCTCGTGACCAGCACGATGCTGATGACCCAGGGTGCCGAGACGGTGCCGAGGCTGGACTCGAGGATCAACACCTTGCCGACGAAGCCGGAGAGCGGCGGCAGGCCGGCGACCGCGAGCGCGAGGACTAGGAACAGCCCGCCGAGCACATTGGCGGCCGGCAGCATCGGCCCGGCGCGCAATTCATCGGTATAGCCGCCGCGGGTGCGGGCCACGTTCTCGGTGAGCATGAACAGGGCGGCAGCGACCAGGGTCGACTGGAAGGTGTAGTAGATCCCGGCCGACAAGGCCGCCGAGCCGCCGATGCCGAAGGCCGTGAGGATGGTCCCGGCCGAGATCACGACCAGATGGGAGATCAGCACCGCCAGCCGTCGGCTCGCCAGCACGCCGATGGTGCCGAGCGCGATCGTGATGAGTCCGAGCACCAGCAGCCAGGGCTCGATCAGGCCTTCGAGTGGGCCGCTCTCGGTGCCGAAGATCAGGGTTTCGATGCGCAGGATGGCGTAGGCGCCGACCTTGGTCATGATCGCGAAGATCGCCGCCGAGGCCGGCCCGGCAGCCGAATAGGCCCCCGGCAGCCAAAGGTGCAAGGGCGCGAGCGCAGCCTTGAGCGCGAACACCAGGAACAGCAGCAGCGCAGCGGCCCGCACCAATCCGACATCGGCCGTGCCCAGGGCGGCGACCCGAACCGACAGGTCCGCCATATTCAGGGTGCCGAGCAGGCCGTACAGGGTACCGACCGCAAACAGGAACAGGCTCGAGCCGACCAGATTGATGATCACGTAGTGGAGGCCGGCGCGGCTGCGGGCGGCGCCGACCCCATGCAGTAGCAGCCCATAGGAGGCGATCAGCAGGATCTCGAAGAAGACGAACAGATTGAACAGATCGCCGGTCAGGAAGGCGCCGTTCAGTCCCAGCAGCTGGAACTGGAACAGCGCATGGTACTGACGCCCGCGCCGGTCGCTGCCCTGGATCGCGTGCATCATCGCGAACAACGCCAGCACTGCGGTGAGCATCACCATCCCCGCGGCCAGCCGGTCGGCGACCAGCACGATGCCGAACGGCGCGGGCCAGTTGCCGAGCTGGTAGACCAGCACCTCGCCACTTTGCACCTGCAGCAGCAGCCAGAACGAGGCGCCCAAGAGCGCCTGCACGCCGAGCATGCTGATGGTGCGGCGCAGCGGGGTCGCGCTGCCGCGCAACAGAACGAGCAGGGTGCCGGTCAGCAGCGGGATCAGGACAGGCGCGATGACTGCGTGCGCCGGGAGCGTGCTCATGGGTCCTTCCCGTCCACATGGTCGTTGCCGAGGTCGGCGCGGGCACGCAACGCCAGCACGACGACAAAGGCGGTCATGCCGAATCCGATCACGATCGCGGTCAGCACCAGCGCCTGCGGCAGCGGATCGGCGTACTGGGCGCGATCCGGCTCGATGATCGCCGGGACGCCGATGTTCAGGCGCCCCATCACGAACAGGAACAGATTCACCGCATAGGACAGCAGGGTCAGCCCCATCACGACCGGAAAGGTCCGTGCGCGCAGCACCAGATAGATGCCGCAAGCGGTCAATAGGCCGATGATGGCCGCGATCAGGCCCTCCATCAGTGCCGCTCTCCGTTCTTCGGCAGCAGTGTGCGTCGGTGGGCAGCGCCGATGCTGCCGAGCCGGACCAAGATGACAACGGTGATGCCGATCACGACCATCATCACGCCGAGGTCGAACAGCATTGCGGTCGCCAGCTCGGCATCACCGAGGAAGGGCAGGTGGACATGGTCATGGGCAGAGGTCAGGAAGGGGTAACCGAAGTACAGGCTGCCGAGGCCGGTCGCGGTCGCTGTCAGTAACCCGAGCCCGATCAACGGATGCAATTCGCCGGATAGGCGCGGTTGGGTCCAGGCGATGCCGTTGGCGAGATACTGCATCACCAGCGCCACCGCGATGATCAGGCCGGCGATGAAGCCGCCGCCGGGCAGGTTGTGGCCGCGCAGCAGAATGAATACCGCGACCATCAGCGCCAATGGCAGCAGCAGCCGCGAGAAGGTGGCCAGGATCAACGGATGCCGGTCGCTGCTCCAGGGCCGGCCCTCTTGATCGACCTTGGGTGAATCCAGGTGCAGATCCCGCATCATCATGTAGATGCCGACCGCGGCGATCGCGAGCACCGTAATCTCGCCTAGCGTATCGAAGCCGCGGAAATCGACCAGGATCACGTTCACGACATTGGTTCCACCGCCGCCGGGCACGCTATTGTCGAGGAACCAATGCGAGATGCTCTCGTAGGGCCGGGTGAGCACCGCCCATGTCAGCGTTGCGGTGAGTCCGCCGCCGGTGATCGCGAGCGCGCCGTCGCGCAGCTTGCGCGGCAACGAGGATTCGCGCGGGGTGGTCCAGGGCAGAAAATGCAGTGCGAGCAAGAGCAGGACGATGGTCACCATCTCGACCGAGAGCTGCGTCAGCGCGAGATCGGGCGCGGAGAACTTCACGAAGATCAGCGCAACGATCAACCCGACGACGCTCAGCATCACCAAGGCGGTCCAGCGCTGGCGGTGCAACACCACGGTACCGACCGCGCCGACCGCGAGACAGAGGGCGGCGGCCGCGCTGACCGGGTCCAACGGCGTCAGCGCGACCGAACCGGTCAGCGGCATCTGCCAGAAGCCGAGCATCAGCATCACCAGGGTCGCGCCCAGCAGCACTGCGAGCATGTACTGCAGCGAGGCGCGGTGGATGAGCCGGTCCAGGACGCGGCTGCTCCAGAACAGGGAGCGCTCGAGCTGCTCGAACACCCAGCGCGCGTCGACCTGCCCGAGCAGCCGGTCGTGCCAGCGGAACAGCGGCCGGCGAACGCTATAGATCAGCAAGCCGCCGAGCAGTGCGATGGCGCTCATCCCGAGCGCGGGCGTGAAGCCGTGCCAGACCTTGAGGCTGTAGTCGGGCAGCGGGGCCTGCAGGGCTGCCCCTGCCGCGACCGCAAGCAATGGGCCGAAGGTCAGGCTCGGCAGGATACCGACCGCCACGCAGATCACGACCAGCACTTCCACCGGGACCCGCATCCAGCGCGACGGCTCGTGCGGGGTGCGCGGGAGGTCCGCCGGCATCCCGTTGAAGAAGACGTCATGGATGAAGCGCAGCGAGTAGGCGACAGCCAAGGCGCCGGCGATGGTCGCCAGCACCGGCAGCAGCCAGGTGCTCTCCTCGAAGGTCGCCATGTAGACAGTCTTCTCGAAGAACATCTCCTTCGATAGGAAGCCGTTCAGCAGGGGCACGCCGGCCATCGCCGCCGCGGCGATCATCGCCAGCAGCCCGGTCTGCGGCATGAATCTCCAAAGTCCGGCGAGTCGGCGCATGTCCCGGGTGCCGGCCTCGTGATCGATGATGCCGGCCGCCATGAACAACGATGCCTTGAAGGTCGCGTGGTTCATGATGTGGAACACACCGGCAACCGCGGCGAGCGGGGTCCCGATGCCGAACAGCAATGTGATCAGACCCAGATGGCTGATGGTCGAGTAGGCGAGCAGCCCCTTGAGGTCGTGCTTGAACAGCGCGGTGTAGGCGCCGAGCAGCAGGGTCGCCATGCCGGTGGGCGCGACCAGCCAGGTCCAGGCCTCGGACCCGGATAAGGCCGGGAACAGGCGCGCCAGCAGGAAGACCCCGGCCTTGACCATGGTCGCCGAGTGTAGGTAGGCGCTGACCGGGGTCGGCGCCGCCATCGCATGCGGCAGCCAGAAATGGAACGGGAACTGGGCCGATTTGGTGAAGACGCCGAGCAGGATCAGCACCAGAGCTGGGACGTAGAGTGGATGAGCGTGGATCAGCTCGCCCGAGGCCAGGATCACGCTGAGATCATAGCTGCCGACCATCTCGCCGAGCAGCAGGATGCCGCCGAGCAGGGCCAGGCCGCCGCCGCCGGTCACCGCCAGCGCGATCCGCGCGCCGCGACGGGCGTCCTCGCGCTGGCGCCAATAGCTGATGAGCAGGAACGAGCTGATGCTGGTGAGTTCCCAGAACATCAGCATCTGGATCAGGTTCTCGGACATCACCAGTCCGAGCATCGACCCCATGAAGAGCAGCAGATAGGCGTAGAAACGGCCCATCGGGTCCTGCTCGGCCAGGTACCAGCGCGCGTAGAGGATCACCAGCAGGCCGATGACGAGGATCATTAGCGCGAACAGCAATGCCAGCCCATCGAGCCGGAATCCGAGCGACAGGCCGAGCGCCGGGAACCAGTCCATCTGCCAGAGCAAGGTCTCGCCCTGCAGCATCACGCTGAGACCGGGCGCGACCAGCAATGCGATGGCAGCCAGCGCCACGGCGCCGGTGACCCAGGCCGACCGGAGCCGGCCCGCGGTGACCGCCCAGGGCGGCAGCATGGCCCCGAGGAACGGCAGCAGTACGATCAGCGGCAGGGCCTTCATCGCTTAGAGGTCCGCGCGGCTGTCGATGCGGTCGGTGGAGAGCCCGTGCAGGATATTCTGGATGATCTCGCGCACCCGGGCCTCATGTGAGCTGTCCTTGCCTTTGCGCACGGCGGCGAAATACTTGGCCATCACCCTGTGCTCTTCCGCGGTCAGGGCCTCGGTGAAGCCCTGCTTCTTCGCCGGTGTCGGGTCCGGAACCCGGTTCGGTGCGGCCTCGTCGGCGGCCTGCCGGCCGTGGGCCCAGTTCATCGCGCGCGCGCAGTAGAGGATGATCCGATCCAGCAGGATGAAAGGGAAGCGCGGGTTGCTCACCGGTCCGAGCGTGAAGCGCTCGACGCCGAGCGTGCGCTGGATGTCCATCTTGGCGAGCTGGGAGGTGCCGAGCACCCCGAGCACGCCGCCGACGCCGGCGCCGATCAGGGTGCCGGTGCCGAACGCGAGGCCACCGATGCCGAGATCGATCGCGCCGCCGGTTGCGGCACCGGCCGCGGCGCTGGCCAGCACGGTCTGATGGCGGTTGAGGCCAAGGTGGCTCTCGACCTCCTCCGAGAACAGGTCCTGCACCAGCAACGAGCCCGGGGGCACATTCCAGACATGATGCTTGAAGTGGCCGCGGATCTCCGCTTGGGCCTGCTGCTCGAGCTTGCGCAGGCCGTCCTGGAGGCTGTCGGTCAAGCGCTTGCGGATCGCCTCGCGCTCCTCGTCAGAGCTCAGCTCGTTGACCTTGACGATCTTGACCACCTTGTAAGCGAGCGCGTGGCGCAGCAGGTCGAAGATGGTGTTGACGCTGTGGTCGATGCGCCGATCCCAGTCGTGTTGGAACGCGCGCATGGTCTCTTGGAGCATCGGCTCCCAGCGCTGATCGATGGCCTTGAGCGCATTCAGCAGCGCGATCCGCTCGGCATAGGTGGCGCGGTGGGCGTTGAACTCGCGCACCGAGTTGAACGACTTGTTCAGGGCGTCCTGCCAGGCCGCCATATGCTTGTCGTTGGCGGTGAGGTTGTTCAGGATCGCCATCCGCGGCCGCCCGGTGAGCCGCAGCAGCTCCATCTCGGTGCGATCCTTCTCCTTGATGCGCTTGGAGCCGTCGACTACCAGGATGATCCCGGCGCCTTCAGCGATCGGCTTCAGCAGGGCGCAATCGTGGCTGAACAGTCGGTCGTCGCCATGCTCGGCGAGGAAGGCACTTGCGAGATCGCCTTCCTCGGGATGATGCTGGAACCACTCGAGGATATCGGTCGGGTTCTGAAAGCCCGGCGTGTCGATGAAGCGCAGCACCGTGCGGCCGTCGATCACGACCGGGTAGATGTCGGAGCGGGTAGTGGTGCCGGCGCGCTTGTCGATCGCGATGCGGTCGTTCTCGGTCAGCGTCGCGACCACCGAGGATTTACCAGCGTTGGGATGGCCGACGATGGCGAGTGTCGGAATCGGCTTGGCCATCACTGATCCCCGTCGTCGGCGTTGGCGAGCATCACCAATCGGAGATACGGGTCGCCCATCTGCTCGACCTTGCGCTGCCAATCGGTGAAGTCGAAATCGCTCAGCGGGGGCAGCGGGTCATCCTCGGTGTCGTCGGGGTCGCCGATCAGCGCGAGCAGGATCTGCGCCTGCTCGCCTGCGACCGCCCGCACGGCACGAATAAAACGGAGATTCTCGGTGATCGGCGGCTGCGAGCCGTCCTGGATCAACGCAACGCGAGGGGGCGGGGCGTGCCAGTCCGCACCCTCGATCAGTTCGGTCGCCTGCTCACTCATCGCGCGCCCGCCGCCGAAGGTGGCCGCCGCGGCGACGCGCCAGCCCGACTGCTGCAGGAGCAGTTGCTGCAGGCGGGCGTGATCGCGCTCCTCGAGCAGGTCGGAGACGTCGATATGCAATAGCAGCACGCAGGCGTCGGCATCGACACTGACGACGGGCTTGGCGGTCTCATCCTCGGCCGGTAAGGGCGGCTCCTGCTGAGCGGCCGGCTCGACGCTGCGGCCGGCTTGCTCCGCGGCCGGTGCTTGTTGCGGGGCGCGTGCAGCCGGCTCGGCAGCTGGCTCGGCAGCTGGCTTAGCGGCCGGCGCCTGATCGGCTGGTTTTCCGGGCGAGGGCCGCGAGGAAGGCGGCATTTCCGAGGCAGCCGCTTTTGCCGATGGCGAGCTGGTCGTTGCCTTGGGAGGCGGCGCAGCTGTCTTGTCGCGCCCGCGTTTGCGTTTGGGCTCGGCCTCTGCTCGGCGGGTTGCTTCACGCCCGACGCGCTCACCCGATGCCTCGCCCTCGGTCGGTGCGGGCTCCGCCTGGGGCTCAGCACGCTCCGTCTGCTCCTCGCGAGTCGGAGCCTCGGCTCTGGGCGGCGTCGTGGCCGATGCTGGCTCAGTCGCTGCCGCTGCTCGGTCTCGTGCCTCAGTCGGTTGTGCCGGCTCGCCCTTCGCTCTGGCGGTCTGCGCTGCCAGCCGCTTTGCTTGCTCTGCGACCGGTCGCTCGCTCGCGGTCTGGGGTGTCGGGACGGTTGTGATCGGGCCGGTCGGCTTGGGCGGTCTGGGTGCCGCCGTTGGGCTGGTCAGCGGCTTAAGCGGTGTCGGGATCGGCATCTCCGGGCCGTCGCCGGTGTGCGCGGTGCCGATCGCCAGGCTGGGCGTGATCATTCGCGCGTAGGGCGCCTGCGCACTCTGGTGGGTAAACGGCAGTGCGGCCAGGGCGCGGCGCTGCTTGAGGGCAGAGAGCCCGAGCAGGATCACACGCGGCAGCAACCCGTAGGTGAAGACGGCCAGCACCAGGAACCAGCGCCAGGAGCGGAGGTTCTCCGCGTCCAGCACGAACAAGGGGTCCTTGAGGCTGATACGGGTTCCGGCGACCTGCTCCAGTGTTGGCAGCCCAACACCCTCGCCGAAGAACCAGCTCCAGGGCAGGGCGATCAATTGCGTGAGACCGTGGACGGCGCCTGCGCTGATGTTGAGCGCCGAGCCCCAGCCAAAGGCCAGGTCGGTGAACCACTCCAGCGCGATCGTGACCAGGATTGCGCCCAGATTGAAACCGATCCCGAACACCTGCGCCGGGATCAGCATCGGCAGATAGGCGGCCGGTCCGTAGAGGGCGTAGCGGGATTGGATCAGCCCCTGACGGGCGCTGACGCGCTGCTGGAGATCGGGCGAGACATGGGCGAGGCGCTGTTGCTGCACCCAGCGCGCGGCGCGCGAGAACAAGGGTCGGATCAGATAGCCGATGATCGAGATGTCCCGCGCTGCGCCGCGCACGACGCGGCTGCGTCGGCCGTACCAGAGGGTCAGTGTCGTGCCGACCAGCAGAAGCTGCAGCAGCACCAGCCAGAACAGGTACCAGGAGACGTTGACGGGGGTCTGGCCGTCATAATCGAGCAGGGCCGATGCCACGCCGACCCCGATCGCGAACCCCAACAGCCCCATCGCGTAGGTGACGAGCCGTTGTCCGCGCTCGAAGGCGGTGCCGGGCAGCAGCTCGGCGAGGGCCGGGTCTTCTTGACGGCGACGAAGCTCTAGCCACCAGCGCAGCGCCCGGCTGCGGTGGGTAATGGTGTGGGTGCCCGCGTCGCCGATGATCGGGGCGATCTCCTCCTTGTAGAGGCGCCGATCGCGCTCGGCCAGGCGCTTGCGCTCCGCGGGCTGCTCGCGGCTGCGTTGCTCGTCTTCAGCGACGTAATAGTCGAAGTCGATCAGATCCGGGACACTCCAGCGCAGTCGGGGAGGCTTGCGATGGCTGGCGCCATTTTGCGCTAATCTGTGACGCCGAAAAGGGAGATCCATGCTCGTGGGGCTACGACTGCTGTTGAGAGTGCCTATCCGGCCGGGGGGAGACCGGTAACCACAGCGCCTGCGCGGAAACAGCTGGCGCGCGCCGGTGGGCGCAACTTATACCGCGTGAGGTTCGGGGATCAAGCCACCGATCGCGGTTTGACATATGGCAAGAGGACGCTCGACGCCGAGCAGTTTACTAGAAACAGCAAAAAATCGGCTGCTATACTGTCATGCAAGATTGACATCAGCCCGAGTTGACACCTTGACCAAGAACCCACCTGAGACCGGTGATTTGGCGGCGCGTACGCTGAATCGAGGCTCGAAGCCCCACGCCATTGTCATCGGCAGTGGTTTTGGCGGCCTCGCCGCTGCGATTCGACTCGGTTATCGCGGGTATCGGGTCACGGTGCTCGAGAAGCTGGACGCGCCGGGCGGTCGCGCCTATGTGCACGAGATCGACGGCTTCAAGTTCGACGCGGGGCCCACCATCATCACTGCGCCCTTCCTGCTGGAAGAGCTCTGGCAGATGTGCGGCCGAAGCTTCAACGATGAGATCGACCTGCGCCCGATGGACCCGTTCTATCGCATCCGATTCGACGACGGGTCGACCTTCGATACGAATGGCGATGCGGCGGCAATGCGCGCCCAGGTGGAGCGCTTCTCGCCGGGCGATGTCGCCGGCTACGACCGTTTCATCAAGGCCAGCGAGGAGATCTTCAAGGTCGGCTTCGTCGAGCTCGGCCACGTCCCGTTCACGAACTGGCAGGATATGGCGCGGATCGTGCCGAAGATGGTCGCTTTGCGCAGCTATCGTAGTGTCTACTCGATGGTCTCGCAGTACATCAAGGATGAGCGTCTTCGGGTGGCGATCTCGTTCCACCCGCTACTGATCGGCGGGAATCCGCTGACCGTCACCTCGATCTACGCGCTGATCTCCTACCTCGAGCGTCATTGGGGTGTGCACTCGGCCATTGGCGGCACGGGTGCCATCGTCAACGGCCTGGTTGATCTGATCCAAGGGCAGGGCAGCGCCGTGCGCCTCAATGCCGAGGTCGCCGAGATCACGGTCGACAATGGCAAGGCCACGGGCGTCAAGCTCGCGGACGGTGAGCGGATTGCGGCTGATATCGTCGTCTCCAATGCCGATGTCGCCTGGACCTACAAGCATCTACTGCCGGGCATCGAGCGCAAGCATTGGACCGACCGTAAGCTCGACAAGGCGCAGTATTCGAATGGGCTGTTCGTCTGGTACTTCGGTACCAAGCGCCGCTATGAAGACGTCAAGCACCATACGATCCTGCTCGGCCCGCGTTACAAGGGCCTGTTGCAAGACATCTTCAAGCGCAAGGTGCTCGCTGACGACTTCAGCCTGTATCTCCATCGGCCGACGGCGACCGATCCGTCGCTCGCACCGGAGGGCTGCGATACCTTCTACGTGTTGGCACCAGTCCCGCACCTGGATGCTGACGTCGATTGGGCCGAGCGCGCCGAGCCTTATCGAAAGGCGATCGCGGACTATCTCTCCCGGACGGTGCTGCCCGATCTCGAGGATCAGCTGGCCGCATCGATGGTGACAACCCCTAAGGACTTCGAGCAGCGGCTGCTGTCGGTCAAGGGCGCGGGATTCAGCCTGGAGCCGGTGCTGATGCAGAGCGCCTGGTTCCGGCCGCACAACAAGAGCGAAGAGGTCGAGCACCTCTATATGGTCGGCGCTGGCACCCACCCCGGAGCGGGTGTGCCCGGCGTCATCTCCACGGCACGCGTACTGGATACGGTGGTCCCCGATGCCTCTGTTTTTGAGTGAAACCAGCACCCCGGAAGCGACCGATCTCGCTGCCTGTCGGCAGCTATTGAGCAACGGCTCGAAGTCGTTCTTTGCGGCGTCCTTCTTCCTTCCAAAGATGATCCGTGATCCGGCGGCGGCGCTCTATGCGTTCTGCCGCGTCGCCGATGACGCGATCGACGAGGAAGAGCTCGATCAGCAGGCCGCACTGGAGCGGCTGCGCGAACGGCTCGACCGCGTCTACCAGGGGCGTCCGCTGCCGATGGCGCCGGATCGGGCGTTCGCGGCAACGGTCGAACGCTTCGCGCTACCGCGCGCCCTCCCTGAGGCGCTGTTGGAGGGGTTCGAGTGGGATGCGGACGGACGCCGTTACGACAGCATCGAAGGGGTGCTCGACTATTCGGCTCGGGTTGCCGCGGCCGTCGGCGCGATGATGACCGTGATCATGGGCGTGCGCAGCCCGGCCGTGCTGGCCCGGGCCTGTGATCTCGGCACTGCGATGCAGCTGACCAATATCTGTCGCGACGTTGGCGAGGATGCGCGCAACGGCAGGATCTATCTACCGGTCGATTGGCTGCGCGAAGAGGGGCTCGACATCGAGGCATGGCTCGCCGATCCGGTTTACAACGAGGCGGTTGGTGCCGTCACGAAACGGGTGCTGGACCTGGCAGAGGGCATCTATCAGCGCGCCGAGTCCGGGATCGCGAAGCTGCCGGTCTCCTGTCGTCCGGGTATCTACGCCGCACGCTTGCTCTATGCCGAGATTGGCCGCGAGGTTGTGCGCAATGGCTATGATTCTGTCACACAGCGCGCGGTTGTGCCCTCGGCGCGCAAAGTGACATTGTTGAGCCGGGCCGTTGCCGCGACCCCGTTCCCGGGACGCGGCTGCGCAGAGCCAGCGCTGGCCGAGAACCAGTTCCTGGTCGATGCGGCAGCGACGCGCCGCGAGCGGGCGCGGACCGGTGCGGCGATGCTGCGGTCGGCGTCCGGCGCCGCGAGCGCCGGCGCCTCGAGTGGTCCTCAATCGGTCGGCGAGAAGGTCGTCTGGGTCCTGGAGCTGTTTGCGAGCCTCGATGAGCGTCAGCGCGTAGGGACCCTGGGCCACGACAATGGCTTGATTCAGGCAACCGGCGGGGGAGGCTAAAGATGACCTATTACATCGGGTTGGTGGCGCTGCTGCTCGGCGCCTTCTACATCTGGCGTAGCGCCAGGCATCGCCAGTTGGTGATCAGCGCGCGGGAGCGGGCAGAGGCCAATGGCGGACAGCGCGAGGTCGATCCGACCTGGAGCGCGATGGGCTTCTCGTTTATGCCCTTCGTTCTGTTCTACGGGGCCTTCGCTTCGTTGCTGCTGGTCGCCGGGTACTTCTTGTCCGACCTCAAGACCTATCTCTCGTTGTTCGACGTGTTCGGGCTCCTAACGTTGATCGCTGCCTACACGGGCTGGATCCTGATCCGAACCTTCTACAGCAAGCTAGGTCTCGATTTGGCTAACGGTTGACCGCTCTTCCCTCGCCGCGGCGTCCGCAGGGAGCCAGGCCTCGCGATACCAGGAACCGCCGCGGTGAACGAGCGCCTCGCCGCGCTCCTCGTTCCAGTCTGACAGCACCTGTCGGAGAGCGGGACGACCACCGATGATCAATCGGTGATCGGCGGGCCGGTGCGTGTGGCCGTGGATGAGGCGCGATACGCCGAAGCGGCGCATCTGTGCTTCGACCGCTGTGCCGTTCACGTCCATGATCTCGACTTGCTTCTCGGCGATTGCGGTTGTGCTGCGGCGCCGGTAGTCGTCCGCGACCCGTCTGCGCTGTGCCCGTGGCGTCCATAGGAAAAGCTGCTGCAGCAATGGGTTGCGTACCCGCCGGCGAAAGCGCTGGTAGGCGATGTCATCGGTGCAGAGCAGATCGCCGTGCATCAGCAGCACCGCCTCGCCGCCGAGCTCGACCCGCCAAGGATCGCGGATTAGGCGGCAGCCGGTCGTGCGCGCGAAGCGGCGGCCAATCAGGAAATCACGGTTGCCGTGCATGATCGAACAGGCCGTGCCGGCGGCGGTGAGCCGTCGCAGCCCACCGCGGACCGCTGGAAGCGGATCATCGTCGTCGCCGATCCAGGCATCGAACAGGTCGCCGAGGATGTAGAGCTCGGCGGCGCCATGGGCTCGATCCTGCAGGAAGTCGACGAAGAGTTGCGTCAGGGCCGGCCGTTGCGGCGAAAGGTGCAGGTCCGAGATGAACAGTCGCTCACCTGAGCGGTTACCGTGAATCACGCGAAATTCATCGTCCGGGGTGGCACCATGCCCTGAACGTTAGCGCAGGGGCGATCAGGCACGGCGGAGCGTTCCGTTTGCGGGCTACTCGCCGCGGTCATGCGCTGCGCTTCATGCGTGGCCCGGTTGCATCAGGACGGGGCGGTTCGAGCGGGCTAACGAATCGATCGGTCAGCTCAGTCGATGATCTCGGCCTTCTCGATGATCACATCCTCGACCGGGACGTCTTGGTGACCTTGCCGGGCGCCGGTCTTGACGTCCTTGATGGCGTTGACGACATCCATGCCCTCGGTCACGCGGCCGAAGACGCAATAGCCCCAGCCGTCCTGACCTGGGTGGTCGAGGAAGCTGTTGTCGGCAACATTGATAAAGAACTGGGACGAGGCCGAGTGGGGATCGTTGGTTCGCGCCATCGCGACTGCGCCGACCCGGTTCTTGAGGCCGTTATTGGCCTCGTTCTCGATCGGCGCCCGCGTCGGTTTCGGCGTGAAGCTGACATCCATGCCACCACCCTGGATCATGAAGTTGTCGATAACCCGATGGAATAGGGTGCCGTCGTAGTGGCCGTCGCGGACATATTGCTCGAAGTTGGCCGCCGTCTGCGGCGCGTTCTGGTGATCGAGCTCGATCAGGATATCGCCGTGATTCGTCGTGAGTTTGATCATTGGGGTCTCCTGGGTTGTGGTCACAGCTTAACAAACCTGGCCCGGAGATTCGCCTGCAGAGCGCCGGGTCGCCACTCGCGTCCATGGCACGATGCCACCCAGGACGATGAACCGAGCGTCATTCAGGGTAACAGTGCCGCCTGTGTCTCCGCGCCCTTGCCCTTTGCTAGTATCCCCTTGGTTTCAGTTGGAGCAGCCGTTTGCATGTTGTACATCTATAACAGTTTGACCCGCCGCAAGGCCCCCTTCGAGCCGATCGAGCCTGGCAAGGTGCGGATGTACGTCTGCGGTATGACCGTCTACGACTACTGCCATCTCGGCCATGCCCGGGTGCTGGTGGTCTTCGATGTGATCTATCGCTGGCTGCTGCGCAGCGGCCTCGAGGTCACCTATGTGCGCAACATCACCGACATCGACGACAAGATCCTCGCGCGCGCGGCCGAGCTCGGCGAGCCGTTCACGGCGCTGACCGAGCGCTTCATCGGCGCGATGCATGAGGATGCTGCCGCGCTCGGCGTGCTAGCGCCGAGCGACGAGCCGCGCGCGACCGTGCACATCGGCGAGATCATCGCGATGATCGCGCGGCTGATCGAGAACGGGCATGCCTATGTCGCCGACAACGGGGATGTCTACTACGCGGTCGCCAGCTTCCCGGGCTATGGGCGGCTTTCCGGCAAGGACCCAAAGGACCTGCGCGCCGGTGCGCGGGTCGATGTCGGCGAGGCCAAGCAGGACCCGCTCGACTTCGCGCTCTGGAAGGCGGCCAAGCCGGGCGAGCCGTCCTGGAGCTCGCCCTGGGGCGACGGCCGGCCGGGCTGGCATATCGAATGCTCGGCGATGTCGACCTGCCGCCTCGGCAATCATTTCGACATCCACGGCGGCGGCGCCGATCTGCAGTTCCCGCACCACGAGAACGAGATCGCCCAGTCCGAGGGCGCGACCGGCGAGCCCTTCGTCAATGTCTGGGTCCATAATGGCTTCGTGCGCATCAACGACGAGAAGATGTCGAAGTCGCTCGGCAACTTCTTCACGGTGCGCGATATCCTGCAACGTTACGATGCCGAGGCCGTCCGCTACTTCATCCTGACCAGCCATTACCGCAGCCCGCTCAACTACGACGACAGCCAGCTCGATGCCGCCCACGCCGCCCTAACCCGGCTATACACGGCGCTGCGCGGCTTGCCGAAGGCAGCGAACGGGCAGCCGGCCGCGGCCGGGGAGCAGCCAGGACTCGCGGCAGGCACGGGCGCAGGCGCAGGCGGGCAGGATGCCCGAGCGCGCTTCGCGGCGGCGATGGACGACGACTTCAACACCCCGGAGGCGCTGGCTGTCCTCTTCGATCTCGCGCGCGAGGTCAACCGGCTGCGCGAGACCGATCTCGACGCCGCGGCTGCGTTGGCGGCCGAGCTGCGCGCGCTTGCCAGCGCGCTTGGCCTGCTGGAGCAGGACCCCGAGGCCTACCTGCGCGGCGGCGGCGCGGACGGCTTGGTCGATAGCGAGATCGAGGCGCAGATCGAGGCGCGTGCGGAGGCGCGTCGGACGCGCGACTTCGCCGAGGCCGATCGGATTCGTGATGCGCTGCAGGCGGCGGGCATCGTGCTTGAGGACGGCCCATCAGGCACGACCTGGCGGCGCGGGTAGGCGACAGCTTGTAGGCGCTTGAGCACCTGCAACTGCAAGAATGCCAAGCCCGTCCGCCTCGAGACGGGCCTGAGACACAGTGAAAGGCATCTGTTGGTGCTCGGGAAGTGCTGTTGGCGGCGGTCGAGCCTGATTGATGAGGAACGGCGGCCTGATCGCCACCCAGGCCGACGATCTACGGCCGACAACCTAGGCCGACAACCCGGCCGCCTGCACGGTGTTCTCCAACAGGCTGGCGATCGTCATCGGTCCGACGCCGCCGGGCACCGGCGTGATCCAGCCGGCGCGCTCGCGAGCGGCCTCGAAGTCGACGTCGCCGCAGAGCCTGCCCTCCGCATCGCGATTCATACCGACGTCGACGACGATCGCGCCCGGCTTGATCCAGTCGCCGGGCACGAAGCGCTCGCGGCCGATTGCGACTACCAGCACATCGGCCGCGCGCGCCTTCTCGGCCAGCGCCCGGGTGCGGCTGTGGCAGACCGTGATCGTGCAGCGGGCCGCGAGCAGTTCCAAGGCCATCGGTCGGCCGACGATGTTCGACTGGCCGATCACCACCGCATCCAGCCCTGCGAGGGTCTGGTCGGTGCGCTTCAACAGCGTCATCACGCCCTTCGGCGTGCAGGGGCGCAGCACTGGCATCCGCAGCGACAGCCGGCCCACGTTGTACGGATGGAAGCCGTCGACGTCCTTGTTCGGATGGATGCGCTCGATCACGGCCTCAGGATCGATGTGCTCGGGCAGTGGTAGCTGCACCAGGATACCGTGGATGGCGGGGTCGGCATTGAGCTCGTCGACGATGGCCAAGAGTTCATCCTGGGAGACACTGGCCGGCAGCTCCCGCAGCTCGGAGTGGAAGCCGACCTCTGCGCACGCCTTACGCTTGTTGCGCACATAGACCTGCGAGGCCGGATGCTCACCCACGAGCACGACGGCAAGCCCCGGCGTCGCGAGGCCCGCCGCGGTCCGTTCTGCGACCCGCGCGGCAACCTCGGCACGAACCTCGGCGGCGGTTGCCTTGCCGTCAAGAAGCGTTGCGGTCATCGGTCTACTCCGGCTCGGAATGGAGGGCCTTCACTGCCTCAGGCCCGGTATCATCAAGGCGCCGGACCGGGGCAGGTCTCGACGCGCCCGCAATCTTACCGGTCTGAATGGATTGGCGCATGCTCCTGTGCTCGGGGCGGCTCGATGCATTGACGAACCAACCACCAGAGCGTACTCTAAAGGGCTACGCGGGTAATTGAGTACCGTCGGCGCAGCGAGTCGGGCCGATTGCGGCACGATCGTTGTCATGGCTCATCTGTGCGACGGTCGAGCAGACGATTGAGTTTGGCTATCGGGGTATAGCGCAGTCTGGTAGCGCGCCTGCTTTGGGAGCAGGATGTCGGGGGTTCGAATCCCTCTACCCCGACCATCTTCGCCTTCGAGGCGGGACAAGCCGCGAGGTGCAAGACTGCATGAGCGCCCGTAGCTCAGCTGGATAGAGCAACGGCCTTCTAAGCCGTTGGTCGCAGGTTCGAGTCCTGCCGGGCGTGCCAACGCCCCGCCTTCGCCAAGGATGTTGGTCGAGGTCTCGTTTGATGACCCGGTCTCGGAGCGTGGCCCGGGTAACTCGCTCAAGCCCTTTGGGCTTAGCGAAGCTGTTTAGACGGTCGCCTTTGGATGCCCTCTGGCCTCCTGGTGCCGTCAACGCCTGCTTTCGATGGTGGACGTAGCTCAGTTGGTAGAGCACAGGATTGTGGCTCCTGTGGTCGTGGGTTCGATTCCCATCGTCCACCCCATCATTCCCCCTCCGAAGCCTGCCGGTCCAGCGCCGCAGCAGCGGGGGGCAGCGTTCCCCGAGGATGCGCAGCGTGCCGACTATCGCGCCGCCGTGGTCGATGCCAAGATCCTCGACAAGCCGGCGCTGAAGGCGCGCAAGCTCACCTTCGAGCATCTGTGCCGCCTCTATGCCCTTGATCCCCAGGTTTGCCTGTTTTGCGTGCTGCGGCGCTTGTGGCCCGGCGCCCGCGTCGACCGCGATCAGATGGCGCAGCAGTCGGTGAGCAGAAGAGCCCGTGACGTCGCCGCGGGCCTCGAAATGGGGGCCTTTGCTAGGGCGCCGGTCTCCAGCAGCCGTGGAAGCTGAGCGGGATCGGCTCGGGTAACGCCAGCACGCACTCCGGGCCGTCGGCAAGCTGTGATGCGTCGTAGATCCAGATCTCGCCGCGATCGCTATGGCCGTCGTAGATCACGCTCAACAGCCAAAGCCGCGTCGGGTCGTTTGCGTCTGGGACGACGATGGGCTCCGAGGGATAGCGCCCGCCACCGAGATCGGCCTCGTCAAGGCGGTTGTGGGCGTGATCGAAGCAGGCGAGCGCATCGTAACGCTCGGCCGTGGTGTCGGTTCCGGCACGGTGGGCCGCCATGTAGGTGCGCTGCCAGGGGCGACCGACCGCGGCCGGTGGGACCATCGGAAACTCGATCGAGCGCGGGCTCATCTCGCTGAGTTCCTGGACCTGAGCCGTCTGAGGGTCAAGGATCATCCGCCAGAGTGTCGCCTTGGCCGGGGTGACTGTCTGCCCCGATGCGACCTCTCGAAGGTGCTGATTGGTGCTGAAGTCCGGGTAGCGTGCTAGGTCCAGGACGATTCGGCCATTGGTCGCGTCGTCGCAGGCGCCGTTGCCGAAGTGCCATTGATAGAACGGCTCGGTTTCGCCGCGAGCGATCAGTTCCAGCGTCTCGCGATCGAAGATGAGGATCTGGGTGCCGCGTTCTGGCTGCCACTGCATCGCGTCACTGTAGGAGCGGAGGCCGAGCAGCACAGGGGTGACCGCAATGCGCACCGGCGGGACGAGAAATATCAGGTAGCGTCCGGCCATGACCCAATCATGGATCATCGGGACGCCTTCAAGCTCGAGCCCTCGTTGGGCGAGCAGTCGCCCGCTGCGGTCGCAACGGTACAGCATGAGCTTCGCGTTGCGCCCCGGAATGGCGACACCGAAGTTGTAGAGGTCGCCGCTGGTCGGGTCCTGCTTGGGATGGGCCGAGAACGGCTGGCCCGGCTTGAGCACGCCAGCGGGTCCCGCGAGGTCCGCTTCGCCGTGGGTCGCCAGGGTCTCGGCGTCGAGCGCGTGTGGGCGGCCACCCTCCCAGAGTGCCAGTACCCCGTCAGAGAGCGCGATCACGGAGGTGTTCGCCGCATTCTTCAGCGGGCGGCGCCAGTGGTTCCAGATAGGTCCTGGCGCGGTCATCCCGTAGTTGCCATAGAGCAGCCGACCCGCTTGTGCCTCGCGTTGGAGGCCCTGGGTCTGGACATAGCGATAACTGGCTTCGGCGCGACCCTGTACGAACTGCACGCGGAGGACGGCGCCGTCGCCGTCGAACCAGTGGCCGGCGCGCCTGCCGCCGCGCTCGAGTCGGCCCGCTCCGTTGCGATAGAGGTCTCCGCGGAGCCCGGCTGGTAGCCGGCCGTGCTCGGTGTCGAGCGTCGTTGGCGGGAACTCGGTTGCCGGTTGGGCGAGGCAGCCGGACCAGAGACGACGACCATGAAACATCGGCCGCGACCGTTTCATTCTCCGGGCTGGCGCGCCGCCAGGATCATTAGCTGCAGGCGTCTTCAATCGCTTCATATGCGCTCTCTATTGGCGCTCCCGGTTTCGGTGACGGTGCCGGAGTACTGTTGACGGTCGCGCGGGAGCCATTGTGCCAGGATATGGTCGAGCTCCTGGCGCTTGATCGGCTTCGACAGGAAGTCGTTCATCCCCGCCGCCTTACAGGCATCACGGTCACGCATCAGCGCCGAGGCGCTCATCGCGATGATCGGGATCGGGCTCAGATCGTTCTCTTTCTCGCGCTCGCGGATCTGTCTTGTGGCCTCGAGCCCATTGAGCACGGGCATCTGGACGTCCATCAGGACGAGGTCGATCTCGCGGTCTCGGTTGATCGTCTCGATTGCTTCCTGCCCGTTTTCGGCGACGATCGTGTCGACACCGAGCCGTGTCATCATCAGCCGCTCGACCGTCTCGTTGACCGGGTTGTCCTCGACGACCAGGACGCGCGCCCTGAACTGACGCGCCGGCTTGGAAGGGGACATGGTTGGCGCCGCAGCCTGCGTTGAGACGCCGAGCGCCTTCGTCACGGCCTCGTGCAGCAGTGCTTGGCGGACTGGCTTCAGCAGGCTGATCACGATCCCGGCGCGGCGCGCATCCTCGCCTGGATAGCCCATGGAACTGAGCATCAGCAGCGGGGTCTCGGCCAGCTTGGTGTCACCCTTGATCAGCTGCGCCAGCTCTACGCCGTCCAGATCGGGCATCTGCATATCGAGGATCGCCAGCTGATACGGCTCCCCCCGATCCGCCGCCTGATGCAGCGCCTCGAGCCCGGCCGAGGCGCCGTCCGCGCTGCTCGATTCGGCACCCAATTGCTTGAGGTATTTCTCGAGGATCACTCGGTTGGTCGCGTTGTCGTCGACGACGAGCACACGGGTTCCGAGCAGGTCAACGGGGATCGCCTCAGCCGGGCTCTGCGCGTGCTCCAGCCGAACGGTGAACCAAAAGGTCGAGCCGTGGCTGGGCCTGCTGTCGACGCCGATCTCCCCGCCCATCAGCTCGACGAGGCGCCGGGAGATCACGAGCCCGAGCCCGGTGCCCCCGAAGCGCCGCGTCGTCGAGGTGTCCGCCTGGCTAAAGGGTTGAAAGAGCCTGTCCGTCACCTCGGCGGGGATGCCGATCCCGGTGTCGCGAACGACCACCTTGATCAGCATGCCATCGGCGCCGTCGTCCTCGAGCTGCGCCTGCACGACCACCTCGCCCCGCTCGGTGAACTTGACCGCGTTCCCCATCAGGTTCGTCAGGACCTGGCGCAGTCGATAGGGGTCGCCTCGAACCCGTGACGGTACCTTGTGGTCGACGAAGCTGACGACCTCGAGGTCCTTGCCGCGGGCGTTCGATGCGACCAAGGCCGCAACCTCTTCGATGGTCGTGGCCAGATTGAAGTCCAGTGCTTGGAGCTCGACCTTGCCGGCCTCGATCTTGGAGAGGTCGAGGATATCGTTGATGATGCCGAGCAGAACGTTGCTCGACTTCTCGGCGGTATCGATGAACTCCAGCTGCTGCTCGCTGAGATTGGCATCGCGCAGCAGGTCCAGCATCCCCATGATGCCGTTCATCGGTGTGCGGATCTCATGGCTCATAACCGCCAGGAATTGGGTCTTGGCGCGGTCTGCGGCCATTGCCTTGTCGCGGGTCTCGGCGAGCTCCTGGATCTGACGTTTGGCCTCGGTGAGATCGCGAGCGATCGCGGTAAACATCGGGTAGCGACCCACGACCACTTCACTGATCGCGAGATAGACCGGGAAGCGCGTCCCATTGCCGCGTTGGCCCTGCACCTCGAGCGCCAGATTGAGGGAGGGCTCAACCTCGGTGCGGGATGCGGCTAGCCGGATCTTGGTCTCCAGTTGCTGCCGATACTCGGGTGTCAGCAGGAACGACAAGGGTTGCCCCCGCACCTCCTCACTGCACCGGTCGAACATGCGCTCGGCGGCATGATTGAGGGCGACGAGCCGGCCCTCGCCATCGATGTGGATCGCGCCGTCGACCATGTTGTCAACGATGGCGCGGTTGCGCGCCCGGCTCTCTGCGAGCTGGTTCATCTGCCCGCGCACCCTGCGGGCCAGGGTGAGGGCGACCAGCACCGCGAGGAGCAGCGCGCTCGCGTGCGCCCCGATGACCCAAAGACCGGCCTCTCCCAACGGCTGCGCGGTGAGGGTGCCCTGGGCGGTCGTCGCGGCGGGACGTGCTCCGGCACGATCCTGTAGGTGTTGGATCAGCCAGACATCAGCGATCATCCCTGCTGCAGCGACCAGCGCCACCAGGAGCACACCGGCGCCGATGAATCGGCGGGCGGCGCCCGGGTTGGCTGAGTTGTGCTTGACAAGAGGCATCGGCTCGACAGCGATTCGGTCGCGTCAGACATGGTCGGCTGCGGCAGCTGCCAGTGCGTGTCGCCACTGGTTCGGCATCATAGCGCCCTGGGAGGCCGTCTGAAATCGATTGCCGCAGCCGACCGTTTGTTCTGCTGCCGCATCGGGATGCCTACGGCGGCCGCCGCCGGGATCAGGCGGGTCTGGAATTCGGTGCAGCCTCTGGCCTTGGGGATGCAGGCGGTCGCGGCTTGCGCAGCCGCACGTAAAGGCTGGCCAGAAACAGGAGCACGTTGATGCAGCCGACGACCGCAAAGGGTGCACGCGGATCGATGGCATCGAACAGGCGGCCGCCGACCAGCGTGATCAGCAGGATCCCGACCGCGCCGGAGATGTTGAAGGCGCCGAGGACCGATCCGCGCGTGGCGGCCGGCGCCTCCTGCCCAATCAGCGACTGACCGGCCAGGAAGACACTGATCTGACCAATCCCGAGCAGGATATAGAAGATGATGCCATAGCTTGCGAGTGGGTCATCGAGGAGCAGCAGGGACAGGTTTCCGATCGCTGCCAGCACCATGCAGATGGCCAGAGCGGTCGCGCGGTCGAGTCGATCGAGCAAAGGCCCGAGCAGCGGCGCCCAGATCAGCGCCGCAATCTGCGCCGAGACGAACATCCAGGTCCCGGCCTTGATCGCCTCCGGCTGCGTCAATCCGGCGGCCTTACCGGCAAGCGTACCCCAGAGGATCAGAAAGAAGGCATTGACGGCTTGATCGCCGCGGGCGATGAACCCGGCCGAATAGGCCAACAGCACGCGCGGATTGCGGGCCTCCGCGAAGCCGCTGACGAGGAGATCCCGCACGCTCGGCCGCTGCCGGTGCTGTACCGGGATGCCGGGCTTGAGGCCGAAGCCAACCAGCAGGGCCGCCAGGATGCAGATGGCCGCGATGACGAAATGGGTGGCTCGGCCTGCGGCGACATCGTCGAGCCCGAGCTGCGCGAAGGCGGTCGGTAGTGCACCGAAGCCCTGGATGACGGCGACACCGAGACCGCACAGGAACCCGATGATCGCGACGAGCTTGCCACGTGAGGACTCCCGCGGGTAGTCGACCAGCACCGTTGATAAGGCGGCCGTGACAGCGATGAAGCCGAGCGCGTAGACGGTGCTGCGGTAGATGAACAGCTCGGTGAGCGAGCTGGCGAAGGGGTAGAGCAGATAGGTCAGAGCGAGCAGCGCGAAGCCGCCGGCGTAGACCGCGCGGCGGCTGAAGCGGTCGACAAGCATGCCGGCCGGCACGAAGATCAGGATCGCGACGATCTCGGTCAGCGCGATCAGGTCGCCGGTGATGCCGCCCTGCTCGGCATCCGGGATGCCGAGGTTGACGTTGAGGACATAGGTCTGGCCGACAGCAATGAAGGTCATCAGGCCGACGGAGAGGAACGCGCCGATCAGAAAGACCACTGCGTGGCGCCGGCGGATACCGTCGGCGAGGTCGATCGGGCCGAGTCTTACGCTGGAGGGTTGGGTCATGGGCTCGGCTGATGCCTGATGCACAGATTGGGATCGGGGCGAGGGCGGGCCGGGGCGGTCGGCTGCCCCAGCCTGGGATCAAGGGCGGATGTAGGCATACCCCTGGGATTGGAGCTCGGCGATTCGGGTGACGCCGCCTTGCTCGGCGATCTTGAGCCCGTCGATCAGCTCGTCCGGCTCCAGGTTGAGTGCGGTCAGTGTGTTGGCACAGGCCTCCACGGTGACGCCCTGCTCTTGCAGCTTCGCGACCGCGTTCCTGACAGTGGCGACGGCCTCGAGGGCGTCGAAGCGTCTGACCGCCGGGCCGTGCAGCACCAGCACCATGTTGATCTTGTCCGGGCCGCCGATGCCGTCGATGTGGTTCTGCATGTTGTTGAGCGCGAAATTGACCTTGCTTTCGTCGCTGACGTGATAGACCACATCGAGCTTGTCATCGTCGGCGGTCGTCACGCTCGCGACCATCAGCAAGACCAATGCGAGCGGGATGGCAAGAAGGGGTTGTCTCATAGTGGCAGCTCCTCTGGTAGCGTTGTTGTGATTTAGAGCGCGCCGGAGGCGAAATCCGCGAGCCTTGAGCGCTCGCCCCGACGCAGGGTGATGTGGCCGCTGTGCTCCCAGTCCTTGAAGCGGTCCACGACATAGGTCAGGCCGGAGGTGGTCTCGGTCAGATAGGGCGTGTCGATCTGCGCGATGTTGCCGAGGCAGACGATCTTGGTCCCCGGGCCAGCGCGCGTGATCAGGGTCTTCATCTGCTTGGCGGTCAGGTTCTGGGCTTCGTCCAGGATGATGTACTTGTGCAGGAAGGTCCGCCCGCGCATGAAGTTCAGTGACGAGATGCGGATGCGGTTGCGCACCAGATCATTGGTCGCCGCACGCCCCCAGTCGCCGCCTTCGGTCTGGGTCAGGACCTCGAGGTTGTCCATCAGCGCGCCCATCCAGGGCGTCATCTTCTCTTCCTCGGTGCCTGGCAGGAAGCCGATGTCCTCGCCGACCGGGACCGTGACCCGGGTCATGATGATCTCACGGTAGCGCCCGCGGTCGAGCACCTGCGCCAGCCCGGCAGCGAGGGCCAGCAGGGTCTTGCCCGTTCCGGCACTGCCGAGCAGGGTCACGAAGTCCAGGTCCGGGTCCATCAGCATGTTCAGCGCGAAATTCTGCTCGCGATTGCGTGCCGTGATGCCCCAGACATTATGGCGTTGGACGCGGTAGTCCTCGGCCAGCTCGATGACCGCCTCGGTCTCGCTGCGCTTGTCGCGGACCACGGCCTCGAAGGCCTCATCGCCCTCGAGATGCAGACACTCGTTGACGTACCAGTCGGTGACATCCGGACCGCTGATCCGATAGAAGGTACGCCCTTCCTCCTTCCAGGCGTCGACCTCCTTGGCGTTGTGCTCCCAGAAGTCATCCGGCAGCGTTGCCATCCCGGTATAGAGCAGATTGACGTCGTCGAGGACCTGGTCGTTGGAATAGTCCTCGGCGGCGATGCCGAGCACCGCCGCCTTGATGCGCAGATTGATGTCCTTTGAGACGATGACGATCGAGCGCTCCGGGGCCTGCGCTGGGGCCTGTTCTGGGGCCTGCTCCGGGGCCTGTTCTGGGCGCTGTTCCAAGCGCTGCAGCTCGAGCGCTGTTCCGAGGATGTCGTTGTCCGCAGTCGTGCCCGGCAGCGTGCGTGCAACCGGTTGCGCGGGCCGCTCGGTCTGGAAGAAGAGCCGTCCGGTCGGTGGCTCGGTGAAGCCGCGCCCGTAATCGCTGAGCGGATGGATCGGCAGCCCCGCCTCGATCTCGTCGCGGTCGGCGTCGCTCATCAGCTGATCGAGGAAGCGGCTGACCTGCCGAACGTTACGGGCGACCTCCGAAAGCCCCTTCTTGCCTGCATCGAGCTCTTCGAGGACGACCATCGGCAGATAGATGTCGTGCTCCTTGAACCGGAACAGCGCGGTCGGGTCGTGCATCAGCACATTGGTATCGAGCACAAACAGGCAAAGGTCGCTCTCGCGCTTGATCATCGGCGTCTCGGGTCGGGGAGGGTTACGGAAGCGAGTTGGCGGGCGCGGCTCGAGCGGCGATGGCCCATTCGGGGCCCAAGCCGGGGCCCATCTGGGCCCCCATTTGGGCGTTAGCCCCTGTCCACAAATGACTTCCCGATTCTGAGGCCACCGCTCGCCGCAGCATCGGGGAGCAGATGATGGACGACTCCTTAGTCAAGGGCACGCTTAGAAGCTGTCCATCAACTTCTTCCCGATTTACGGGCCAGCGCTGGGCGATCATCGGGAAGTAGAAAATGGACAGCCACTTAGTCAAGGGCACGGACTGCCGCCAGTACCTCGTCGACGTGGCCGGGCACCTTGACGCCACGCCACTCCTTGATCAGCTTGCCCTGCTCGTCGATCAGGAAGGTGCTGCGCTCGATGCCGAGCGATTCCTTGCCGTACATCTTCTTCAGCTTGATCACATCGAACGCCTTGCACAGGACCTCGTCTGTATCGGACAGCAAGTCGAACGGAAAGCCCTGCTTGGCCTTGAAGTTCTCTTGTGCCTTGATGCCGTCTCGAGAGGCGCCGAGGATTGCGGTGTTCGCGGCCGAGAACTCGGCATAGGCGGCGCTGAAGTCCAGCCCCTCCTGGGTGCAGCCCGATGTGCTCGCCTTCGGGTAGAAATAGAGCACCAAGCGCTGACCATGGAAGTCGGAGAGCTTCAGCCGCTTATCGCCGGTAGCCGGCAGCTCGAGATCCGGGACGGGCTCATTGAGTGTGACGGACATGAGGATCACTCCAGGGTTGACCAGTCGGGATGATGGTGCGTGCGGCCGTCCGGGTGATGACGGTCGGTTGACCCGGCAGCTGCCCGGGAGATATCAGGTCGTCCAGAGCGATTTGGAAGCATCTTTCAGTGCTTGCCGCCTGTGCCGGCGGTTGTTGGAGGCGTCATCGGCACTGCTCGACGGGCAGCGCGTATCGGGCTTTGCCCAATCGGCCTTGCCCGACCGGCCTGATGCGATCAGCCTAATGCGATCAGGGGCATTCAGGACTTCTGCGCAGATCACACTGGATTGACTGTCGATCTCACTGGACGATTGGGGGCGATTAGGGGCGATTAGGGGCGATTAGGGGCGATCAGGAGCGCTCAGGACTTCTGCGGCTCCAGCACGGCGTCGAGATTGAGCCCGTCGCAGTAATCCATGAACTCTTCGCGCAGCGTCGCGATATGGGTGTCGGCGGGGATGCCGACGGTCATATGGACGGCGAACATCGGCGTGCCTGTGTGCGCGGCGGCGTAGGTGGTGGTCGCCATGTCTTCGATATTGATCTGGCGCTCAGCGAAGAAGCCGGCCAGGTTGTTGACGATCCCGGGATGATCCATCGCGATCACGTCGACCGCGTAGGGGAGCTTGCCGCCGTTCTGGGGGCGCGCTCCGGTGCGCTTGCAGACGATGGTCATATCGAGCGACCGCTCCAGCTCCGGGAGCGCGTTCTCAACCTTCGCGAGGGTATTCCACTTGCCTTCGACAAGTAGGATGGCGGCGAACTCGCCACCCAGGACGGTCATGCGGCTGTCTTCGATGTTGCAGCCGTGCTCGAGGATGCTCCGCGAGAGATCGTTGACCAGACCGGGATGGTCGGCTCCGACAGCAGAGATGACGAGGTAAGTCTTGTGCGTGGCCATGTCTCTCGTTCCTGAGGGCTCTCAGCGATGAGGGCCAAAGTGTAGCAGCAAGCGGTGATCACCGGCCAAGCGCCTGTCGGCGGTGGTGCGCTTGTAAAGCCTCAATCCCCCAAGATACCATTCTGTATCGATCTTTTTCCGATGAGTGAGGGCCCTATGATCCGAGGCAGCATCGTCGCGCTCGTAACGCCGATGGACCCTGGTGGCGAGGTGGACGGCGCAGCACTCGAGCGGCTCGTCGATCTGCACGTGCAGGCCGGCACCGCCGCCATCGTCTCGGTCGGAACGACCGGCGAGTCGGCGACGCTCGACGAGGCGGAGCACTGCGAGGTGCTCGCGCGCACGGTCGCTGCGGCAGCGGGCCGGATTCCAGTGATCGCCGGTACCGGGGCGAATTCCACCATTGAGGCCATCCGGCTCACCCAATGTGCGGCGGAAACGGGCGCCGATGCGGCCCTGTTGGTGACCCCCTACTACAACAAGCCCACCCAGGCGGGCTTGATCGCGCACTTCACCAAGATCGCCGATACGGTCGCGATCCCGCAGATCCTCTACAATGTCCCGGGCCGCACGGCCTGCGATCTGCTCCCGGAGACGGCCATCGAGCTCGCGCGCCACCCGCGGATCATCGGTATTAAGGATGCGACCGCGGACCTGGGTCGGGTTGCGTTGTTGCGCGCCGGCTGCGGCCCCGATTTCGCGCTCTACAGCGGCGACGATGGCACCGGCTGCGAGTTCATGCTCCAGGGTGGCGACGGTGTGATCTCGGTGACGACCAATGTGGCGCCGGCAATGATGGCCGAGCTCTGCTCAGCGGCGCTGGCCGGTGAGCGGGAGCGGGCGCTCGAGCTCAACGCCCGGCTCGATCCTCTGCATCGGCATCTGTTCGCCGAGTCGAACCCGATTCCGGTCAAATGGGCCTTACAACAGATGGGCCTGATCCAGACGGGCATTCGGCTGCCGCTGACCTGGCTATCAGCGCCACACCAGGCGCCGTTGCGCCAGGCCTTGGCTGAGGTGGGCGCGCTTTGAGCCGCCTGCCTGCCCGTTCGATTCTTCGAGCAGCAACTGCATGAATCCACACCCTCTCTCTACGCGCCCAACAGGCAGGTCTTCCGGCCAGGCCGCAGCGCTGAGGACACGCAAGCGTCGTCTATTCGGTTTGCTCCTGAGCACCGCGCTGCTGGCGTTCTGGGCATTGTCCCCGCTGTTGCTCACAGGCTGCGGCAGCGCCCGAAAGCTTGACCAATATCTGCCGGATCGGCGCGTTGAGTACAAGGAAACGCGGGAGGCCGAAGAGAACCTCGAGCTCCCGCCGGACCTTGCCGGTGCCACCTTTGACGACGCGCTGGATATCCCCGGTCCCAGCGGCACGGCCACCTACTCGTCCTATGCCGGTGAGCGTCAGGCACGCCACCAGATCGCTGGGAGCGGCGAGGTGCTGCCTGAGGTCGCTGGGGTGAGCTTGGAGCGCTCCGGTGACGAGCGCTGGCTGGAGGTCGAGGCGCCGCCGGAGGCGGTCTGGCCTAAGCTCGTCTCGTTCTGGCGCCAGCAGGGCATCCTGCTGACCGAGCAGGACCCGGCAATCGGGGTCATGAAGACCGATTGGCTCGAGAACCGGGCCGAGATCCGCAACGACTTCGTGACCAACATGCTGCGCAAGGTCGCCGATGGGCTCTATGCGACCTCGACCCGGGATCAGTACCGTGTCCGGATCGACGCTGGCCCCGGCCGCGGGACCTCGGAGGTTTTCCTGACCCATCGGGCGATGGAGGAGCGCCTGGTACGCAACACCGTCGGTGAAGGGGCGACCACCGTCTGGGAGCCGGCCCAGAGCGATCCCGGCAAGGAGGCCGAGATGCTGCGTCGGCTGATGCTCTATCTCGGCGTCTCCGACCGTAATGCCGAGCGCATGCTGGCCGCTGGCGGCGGCAGCGCGCCGACCTCGGCCGGGCGTGCCGGGCCCAACGCGCGCTTGGTGAGCGCGGGGGCTGGCAGCGCCTTGGTCATCTCGGAAGAGTTCCGCCGCGCCTGGCGGCAAGTCGGGCTTGCGCTCGATCGCAGCGGCTTCGCGGTCGAGGACCGTGACCGCAGTGCTGGCGTCTTCTTCGTCCGATACGACGACCCGACCCGGCGCGAGAAGAAGCAGGGGCTGCTCTCGAAGATGGCGTTCTGGAGCAGCGGCGATGGCCCCGACCGCGCCAAGACCTATCAGATCCGGGTCGAGGGTGATGGTGACGAGAGCCGCGTGACCGTCTACGACGAGGCCGGCCGCCGCGACAGCTCGGAGACCGGGGAGCAGATCCTGAGGCTGCTCAAGAACGAACTCGGTTGATGTTGAAGATTGGCGCGACTGCTGGGTGGCGGTCGCGCTTCGAGAAGGCGAGTCGCATCCGCCTGTAGCCAGCGTCCGGTCCGGCCGTTCGCGCCAGTCAATCGTTTGTTCGGGGCAGAACCGGTCGTTCTGCAGCGGCATCTCGCAGCGCCCCGATTATCAGAGCGTCTTGATCTGATCCATCTGAGTAAGCTGCGGATTGAGAGAAGGCTGAGCGCATCTCTTAGTGGCTGTCCATTTTCTACTTCCCGATGATCGCCCAGCGCTGGCCCGTAAATCGGGAAGAAGTTGATGGACAGCTTCTTAGCGCAAGCCTTGATTCGCGGTCAAGACTCGAGGTCCAACCCGAGTAGACGCGGATAGATCGGGGCCTGGAGTAGCTCGCGGTGGGTGCCGCGCTCGACGACCCGGCCCTGATCCAACACGAGGATCTCGTCCATCTGCGCGAGCGCCACCGGCCGGTGCGTGATCAACAGCACGGTGCGGCCGACCATCAGCTGTTGCACCGCATCCATCAAGGCCCGCTCGGTCACCGCGTCCAGCCCCTCGGTCGGCTCATCGAGCAACAGGATCGGGGCGTCGCGCAGCAGCGCCCGGGCGATCGCGATCCGACGCGCCTGCCCGCCCGAGAGCCGAACCCCAGTCTCGCCGACCCAGGTATCGTATCCGTCCGGCAGTTCGGCAATGAATCCGTGGATCTGCGCCGTTTCGCAGGCCTGCTCCAGCAAGCCCTGGGGTGCATCGGGCGCCGCGATCAGTAGGTTCTCGCGGATACTGGCGTCGAACAGGTGCGTGTACTGCGAGACCAGCGCGACGCGCTCACGCAGGTCTTCGCCGTGGAAGGCCTCGAGCGGCTCGCCGCCGAGCCGGATACGGCCTGATACCGGCTCCCAGAAGCGTAGCAGCAGGTTGAACAGGGTCGTCTTGCCGGAGCCGGTCGCCCCAACGATCGCGACCCGACGGCCTGCTGGCAGATCAAGGTCAATGCCGTCGAGTACCGGACGCTCGGCATCCGGATAGTGGAACCGGACTGACTCAATCGCGATATGGCTGTCCCGCGGTGTCGGTGAAGGCCCCGTCGGCTCGGTCACCGCGGGCTTGGTGTCGACGATCGCGAACAGCCGGCGGGCGGCAGCGAGGGTCGATTCCAGCTGCTGGAATGCGAGCGGCAGCGGCGCCACGGCCTCGAAGGTCGCAAGCGAGAAGAGCGCCAGCATCGCCAGCTGCGGCGGGGCCAGCGTGCCGTCATGGACCAACGGGATGCCGAGCCAGAGCACGGCCCAGAGGGTCAGGTTCGCGGTGAAGCCGGTGGCGGCCTGGGTGATGCCGCTGATGCCGCTCATGCGCTGCTGCTCGGCGACCAGTGCCCGGCTGATGCGGTCCAGATGGCGCGCGTGGCCGTCCGCAGCGCCGTAGACGAGGAGCTCCGAGAGGCCCTGGGTGCCGTCGATGCCGGCCTGGCGCAGGTCGGCCTGCAGCTGCACGATGCGCTGGCCGGGCTCCTTGCCGAGCCGGTGTCCCAGCCAGGGCAGCAGCACACCGGCGATCAGCAGCGTGCACAGCAGCAGCAGCGCCAGCCCGAGATCGAACAGGGCGGTGAACAGGACGAACGCGACGCCGGCCGTGATGGCAACCAGCACCGGCACCATGACCCGGACATAGAGATTGTCGAGCGCATCGATGTCGCTGCGGATGCGGGTCAGCAGGTCGCCGCTGTGATAGGCCATCAGCCGGGCCGGCGCGAGCGGCTCGAGATGACGGTAGAACCAGACGCGCAGACCGGCGAGCTGGCGGAGGGTGGCCTCGTGGGTGATCAGCCGCTCGAAGTAACGACCGGCGGTCCGGGCGATGGCGCTGCCGCGGATCACTGCGGCCGGGGTGAAGTAGTTCATGGCCACGCCGGCCGCGCCGGCAACGGCCATCGCGGTGATGAACCAACCCGAGATCGCCATCAGCGCCACGTTGGCGAGCAGCGTGATCAGCGCGACCGCGAACCCGCCCAACATCCAGCCGCGATAGGGCGCGAACAGCCGCCATAGACGCATCAGATCCTGCATCCAAGCCTCCTGTTCCTGTTCCTGTTCCTGTTCCTGTTCCCGTTCCCGTTTAGGGTCACACTCGAGCTCAGGCTCCCGCTCCCGCTACCGCTCCAGTTCAGGCGCACACTCGTGCTCCTGCTCCTGCTCCTGCTCCTGCTCCTGCTCCTGCTCCCGCCCCTGTTCAGGCTCACACTCGCGCCCAGGCCCAGGCCCAGGCCCAGGCCCAGGCCCAGGCCCAGGCCCAGGCTCAGGTTTCCACTCCCGTCGCGTTGCCCTCTCCGGGCATCCTGCGCTAACAGCCTGTTGGTCAGGTACGGGGTCTCACCACGCAGGCGACCCGGTAATGACCACTCGGAGCAGCGCATCCCCCGGTTTGGCTCGCTGCCATCGCCGTTCGTCACGACGAGGGTTTGTCCTGAGCGCGAGCGCATCATGATGCGGCCGGCTCGAGTAGCTTGACCATCCGCTGGTAGTGGCCACCCTGCTGCACCAGCACCTCATGGGTGCCGGACTCGATGATCCGGCCTTGCTCGATCACCAGGATGCGATCGGCATCGCGGACCGTGCTGAGGCGGTGCGCAATGACGAGCATCGATCGGTCGCGGGCGAGCTCATCGAGCGCCTTCTGCACCAATGCCTCACTCGCTGGATCAAGGCTGGCCGTGGCCTCGTCCAGGATCACGAGCCGCGCATCGCGCAGGAAGGCCCGCGCGAGCGCGATGCGCTGGATCTGCCCGCCCGAGAGGCCGACGCCGCGCTCGCCGACCGGCGCGTCATAGGCACGTGGCAGCTGCTCGATGAACTCGGCCGCATGGGCCCGCCTAGCCGCGCGCTGGACCGCTTCGTCCGTCGCATCGGGCAGACCGAGCCGGATATTGTCGGCGATCGTGCCCTGGAACAGCCTGGGCTGCTGCGGAAGCCAGGCGAGCTGCCGGCGCCAGTCCTCGATATCGAACGCCGCCAGGTCCTGGCCGTCGACGGTGAGGCGCCCCTTCTCCGGTTCGATGAACCCGAGCAGCAGGTTCGCGACCGTGCTCTTACCGGCCCCGCTCGGCCCGACCAGCGCGATCCGTTGGCCGGGCTCGATCACGAACGAGGCGCCGTCGAGTGCCGGTCTGCCGGACTCATAGCTGAAGTGCACGCCCTCGAACCGAACCCTCATCGCGCCGTCGGGCGCAAATCCTGTCGCAGGCTCGGCTCGGCTCGGCAGCTCGGTCTCGAAGACGCCGACGAGCCGCTCGGCCGCGGCGATCGCCTCCATGCGGCCGTGGTAATGCGTCCCGAGATTCCGCAACGGCAGATAGAATTCGGGTGCGAGCAGCAGGATGAAGAAGCCGGTCACGAAACTGATCTCGGGCGGAGCGATCAGGTCCGGAATCGGCAGATCGAGCTGATACAGCCGGAAGCCGATGAAGACCGCGATGATCGCAATGCCCAGCGTCGAGAAGAGCTCGAGCACGGCCGAGGTCAGAAAGGCCACCCGCAGCACCCGCATCGTGCTCGCTCGGTAATCATCCGAGATGCGCGCGATCACATCGGCCTCACGCCGGCTTGCGTTGAACAGCTTCAGCGTGGTGATGCCCTGGATCACGTCGAGGAAGTGCGCGCCCATCCGGGCCAGCTCCTTCCAGAGCTGCTGATTCAGTCGCTCGACCCCGCTGCCGATCAGGATCATGAACAGCGGGATCAATGGGGCAGTGACCAGCATGATCAGCGCCGACAGCCAGTCCAGCGGCAAGACAACGATCAGGATCGCGAGCGGGATCAGCGCTGTCAGCGACATCGCCGGCAGATAGCGGGCGTAGTAGGCCTCGACCGATTCGATGCCGCGTGTCAGGTCTTCGGCGATCGCACCGCTGCGCTGACCAGCCATCCAGGCCGGGCCGGCGGCCTGGATGTGGCGATAGAGCCGGTCGCGCAGCGTGATCTTGACTTGAGCGGCGGCGCGGAAGGCGCTCTGCTCTGAGGCCCAGGCGACCAGCGCGCGCACCGCGAACAGCAATAGCAACGGCCCCAGCCAGCCGCTCACATCAGCCAGTGTCGCATCGGCGAATACGACGGCATCGATGACCTGCGCGAGAAGCCATGCCTGGAGGATCAGCAGGACCCCGTTACCGAGGCCCAGCCCGACCGAGAGCCGCAGCCAGCGGGAGGCCAGCGGCTTCTGGGCATCAAGCAGTTCGCGGGGCGCAGTCAACGGGCGGGATCGTCTCGTCAGGGGCAGGCGCGGTCGAGGGGCTTCGAGCTTTAGCGGTGGCGGCAACAGGGCTAGGCCCTGAGGCCGCCGGGCCGCCTCGGCGCGAGGATTGTATCAAGTCTCGGGCAGGCGCGAGGCCCCGTGCCCGCGCCGAGCGGCCGATCATCCGCCCTGCTGTGGTACCCGCTGCAGCTTGGTCGGGTCATAGCCGACGTCCTTGATGAAGGTCTGCATCCTCTTGAACTCCGCATCGCTGAATTCGGGTGTCCGTGACATGACCCAGACGTAATCCCGTTTGGCTCGACCGATCACCGTGGTCTGGTAGTCCTCATCAAGGTAGATGACCCGGTAGTCGGCCTTGATCGGCCAGAGGAATTGCATCCCCCAGCGGGCATTGGTCTGCTCGTCGAGCACGAAGCCCTTCGGGTGGTAGGTCTTCTTGGGGCCGTCGAAGCCACTCTTGTTGAAGGTAAAGGTGGTCGCGATGGTGCCGTCCGGGTTCAGGGCGTAGGACTCGACTGCGTTGTAGGCCTCCTTCTCGAGGAAGGTCGGGATATTGGCGACAACGTACCAGTCTCCCATAAAGCGTTCGAGGTCGACTTGATCGACAGTCTTCATCGGTTCTCCTCCGGTTTCGACACAGGCGCTCAGCAGGCTGCTGATGCCCGCGACCAGGAGCAGCAGCAGGCGTTGTTGAATGGCTCGCATTAGATCCTCCGATAGATGAGTGTGGCGCCCTTGCCGGTGTCGCTCGCGAGCCGCACCCACCCGAGCTCGTCGTGATACCAGAGGTCGATGCTGAGCTCACCGGTCTCCAGCCTGTACCGCGATGCCGGTATCCGGCGGCCATCGAGTTCGATCCGCTCGGTGCCCTGCCTTCGGACGACCACCGGTTCCAGCTCCCCTGTTTGCGGATTTAGGAGGCGGCGTTGATCGAGGATGCTCGGGTCCCAGTAAGCGAAGGTCTTGATACAGCCCTGGGCGGTCTCGACCTGCTCGCCGCGATCGATCCGAAACCCGTCATCGCGAGCCGCGCCGTCGATCCGATATCGGGTGCCATTGTCGTTGGTCCGCGCGCGAATGCGCTGCAGACAACCATTGCGGAAGACCTCTTGGCTCTGGTGTTGGTAGCGGTAGGCGGTAAAGAACAGGAAGTCCACCTTGAATTCGGCCTCGCTCGCGACCTGCTGTTGGTCACCGCTGCGGTCGATCTCGAAGCGATGCTCACCGATGGGGCGATCATCGAGGAGCACCTCAAAGCGGTAGCTGTCGTCGACCGCGGCGTTGCTGGACAACGTTGAACACAGAAGCAGGCTGCCGAGGGTGGCGCGGACGCTTGGACGGTTCATCGTAGGTCTCCGAGTTGGTGCGGTGATGAGGGCGGATGGCGCGGCGGACCGGGGAAGAAGGCATTGGTGCGGCGGGTGTAGTCGCGATAGGCCGGACGACGCTCGACGATGTCCTGCTCCAGCAGCCTGATACCGGCGATGCGCAGCAACAGCAGCGTGACCAGCAGCGGACCGATCACACTCCACCAGGCCCCGGCAGACAGTGCGAATAGGTAGAAGGCCCACCAGATGCAGAACTCACCGAAGTAGTTCGGGTGCCGGCTGTAGCGCCACAGGCCGCGGTCCAGCACCCGGTTCCGATTCGCCGGATCGGCTTTGAAGGCGGCGAGCTGTTGATCGGCGATGGTCTCGATGCCAAACCCGATCAGCCAGAGCAGCACGGCCGCGTAGTCGAGCCAGTCGAGCGGTTCTGTGCCGAACAGCGCCCCGAGCAACGGCAGCGAGATGATCCACGCCAGGGTCGCCTGCATCCCGAAGACAAGGTAGAGGCTCTTGAGCCGGAAGCCCGGCTCGTGCTCGGCGCGCAGCGCCTGATAGCGTCGGTCCTCGGGCTGGCCACGGTTGCGCAAGGTGATCGAGACCGAGAGTCGAGTCGCCCAGACGGTGACGACGAAGAGCAGGATCACGGCACGGAAAGCGAGCGGCGGCGCCAAGCTGATGTAGACCAGGGTCATCACGACGAAGAACGCCGGCCATAGGCTGTCGACGATCGTGACATCCTGCCTCGGGATGCTGAGCAGCCATCCCGCAACGGCCAGCAGCAGGGCGACGGCGAGTCCGGAGGCGTAGATCTCGAGATTGAACATAGCTCTAAACTGTCGTCCAGCGCGTTACAGGCGTTCTGTACTGCTTGACAAAGTCTTGTCTAGGTACAGCGGAGGTTGTGTGATCGGTGCCGATTCACAACCCCTCGCCGCCTTTCGTGCCCTGGTCTCTGCTTAGAAGCCCTATCAGATTGCCCGCTCTACCCGGGATAGATCAGGAGGTTGCGCGAGCGAGGTCCTCTTTCGATGCCTCGAGCATGGCCTCGATCTGCTTCGGTTCGATCCGAGTCATCAGTGGCTTGAACTTGGCGATCCCGTGGTCGAGCAGCGGGGTCTCGAGCTGTGACCAGGTCAGCGGCTCGATCTGCAGGAACTGCTCGGCGGCCTCGGCGGTGGCGGGCAGGACCGGTTTGAGCCAGCCGATCAGCAGCCGGAATAGATTGAGCCCTTGGGTGCAGATGCGCTGGAGCTCGGCGTCGCGACCCTCCTGTTTGGCGACGACCCAGGGTGCCTGCTCGTCGATGTACTGGTTCGCCTGGTCGGCGAGGATCATGATCTCGCGCACCGCGCGGCTGTATTCGCGCGCCTCGTAGGCGTCGGCGATGCGCTGATTGGCCTCCGCGAAGGTCTCGAACAGGGCCGGTGACGCCAGCTCGGCAGCGAGCCGCCCGTCGAAGCGCTTACTGATGAAGCCGGCGGTGCGGCTGGCGATGTTGACGACCTTGCCAACGAGATCCGAGTTCACGCGTGCCTGGAAGTCGTCGAGGCTGAGGTCGATATCATCGACGCCGGAGCCGAGCTTGGCGGCGAAGTAGTAGCGCAGGTATTCGGGGTTCAGGTGGTCGAGGTAGGTGCGCGCCTTGATGAAGGTGCCGCGCGACTTGGACATCTTCTGCCCGTCGACGGTCAGGAAGCCGTGGGCGAAGATCGCGGTCGGGGTGCGAAAGCCGGCACCATGGAGCATTGCCGGCCAGAACAGGGCGTGGAAGTAGATGATGTCTTTGCCGATGAAGTGATAGACCTCGGCTGGGCTCTCGGGCTCCCAGAAGTGGTCGAAGTGGAGGCCGGCGGCCTGGCCCTTGGGGCTGTCGCAAAGGTGCTGGAAGCTGGCCATGTAGCCGATCGGGGCGTCGAGCCAGACGTAGAAGAACTTGCCGGGGTGGTCGGGCATCTCGAAGCCGAAGTAGGGCGCATCGCGGGAGATGTCCCATTCCTTGAGGCCGGCGTCGAACCATTCGTCGAGCTTGTTGGCGACCTGTCCTTGCAGGCTGCCGGCGCGGGTCCAGGTCTTGAGCAGGTCTTCGAAGTCGGCCAGCTTGAAGAAGTAGTGATCGGACTGGCGCTGCTCGGGCACGGCGCCGGAGATCGCCGAGTGCGGGTGCTTGAGCTCGGCCGGTGAGTAGCTGGCGCCGCAGGCCTCGCAGTTGTCGCCGTATTGGTCGGCGGCGCCGCACTTGGGACACTCGCCTTTGATGAAGCGGTCGGGCAGGAACATCTGCTCGACCGGGTCATAGGCTTGCTCGATCGTGCGCTTGGCGATGTGGCCGGCGTCGCGGTTGCGCTCGTAGATCAAGCTGGCGTAGTGGCGGTTCTCGGGCGAGTGGGTCGAGTGATAATGGTCGAAGCCGATCCGGAAGCCGTCGAAGTCGGCGCGGTGCTCGTCGGCGACGCGGGCGATCAGTTCTTCTGGGGTGATCCCTTCCTGGCGGGCCTTGAGCATGATCGGGGTGCCGTGGGCATCATCGGCGCAGACATACCAGCAGTTGTGGCCGCGCATCTTCTGGAAGCGCGCCCAGATGTCGGTTTGGATGTACTCGACCAGGTGGCCGATGTGGATCGGGCCGTTGGCGTAGGGGAGGGCGCTGGTGATGAGGATGTCGCGGGGTTGGGTCATGTGCTGGGGTCTTGGCTGTGACGGCTTTGAGACGAGCTCGGGATAGTGGACGGGCGCTGGGGTGGTAGCGCTTGGGCGCTGTCTGGATGCGTTGGCCTCATTATCAAGGAGTGGCTTTGAGCGTGCTAGGCGCAAGCGGGTTGCTCGCGGTTGGGCGCTGGCGGCTCATCACAGGGCTGACCTTTGAGAAGGAGTTGGCCTCCCCGCTGGGGCTTGTCCGCTCAGCATGGGCACTGGCTGCCCAGCAGGGGGAGTCGCATGCTCGATCGGTGGTCCGGGGCCGAGGCCGGAGTCGCGACCGGCGGACGCCGTGAACCCGTCCTTGGGGGCTCGGCAATCGCCGTCCTGGCGATTGACGCCGCCGGTCGCGACCCCGGCCTCGTCCCCATTCGAGCGCCATGCCGGCTGCGCGCTCATGGCGGGAGCCTCTGGCGTGCGGAGGGCCTGGAGGCTTGATTTAGCCTTTGCTGATACCAGTTCGAGGTCCAGCATCGGGGCCGATGCGGCAGCGGTGGTTGTCGCGGCCGGCCGCACCGAATTCAGATGAGCATTAGAAGCCCGCGGGCCGCCGCGGTCGCCATAGACAACGGAGTTACCCATGCCAGAAGTGACCAAAGAGACCGTCGAAGCTGCCCTCAAGGGCTACACTGAGCCGCACCTGGGGCGGGATCTGGTATCCGCGAACTGCATCAAGGGGATCGAGGTCGAGGGCGACCAGGTCAAGGTCCAGGTCCTGCTGGGCTTCCCGGCCGGCGGGGTGAAGGATGCGATCGCCGACGCCGTCAAGCAGGAGGTCGAGTCGATCGACGGTGTCAGCATGGCGCAGGTCGATGTCGGCTGGCAGGTGAAGGCGCACTCGGTGCAGAAGTCGCTGAAGCCGATCGACAATGTCAAGAACATCATCGCGGTCGCGTCCGGTAAGGGCGGTGTCGGCAAGTCGACCACGGCCGTGAACCTGGCGCTTGGGCTGGCCGCCGAAGGCGCGACGGTCGGTATCCTGGATGCCGATATCTATGGTCCGTCGCAGCCGCGGATGCTGGGTGTCTCGGGCAAGCCAGAGTCGAAGGATGGCAAGAGTCTGGAGCCGATGGTCAGTCATGGGCTGCAGACGATGTCGATCGGCTTCCTGATCGAGGAAGAGACGCCAATGATCTGGCGCGGGCCGATGGTGACCCAGGCGCTGGAGCAGTTGCTGAATGATACCAACTGGTCCGAGCTGGATTATCTGGTCATCGACCTGCCGCCGGGCACCGGCGACACCCAGCTGACGCTGGCGCAGAAGGTGCCGGTCTCGGGCGCGGTGATCGTGACGACGCCGCAGGACATCGCGCTGCTCGATGCGCGTAAGGGTCTGAAGATGTTCCAGAAGGTCGAGGTGCCGGTGCTCGGCATCGTCGAGAACATGAGCATCCACATCTGCTCCAAGTGCGGTCACGAAGAGCACATCTTCGGTGAAGGCGGCGGTCAGCGTATGGCCGAGCAGTACGGCATCGAGATGCTCGGCGCGCTGCCGCTCGATATGCAGATCCGCGAAGAGACCGATGGTGGTAAGCCCAGCGTCGTGGCCGATCCGGACTCGCGCATCAGTGAGCTCTACCGCGAGATCGCCCGCAAGACTGCCGCGAAGCTCTCGCTGCAGGCGAAGGACTACGCGGCCAAGTTCCCGCGGATCGTGATCCAGAACAATTAGGCTCGTGCGATCTTGATGCGCCCTCGCCGGCTAGACGCTACGGTGGCCATCTATCCCGATCTGTGGCGTCGCCGGTTGGCTGTCGGGGCCACGTCGACGGCCGAGCTCGGCTTCGGCGTCACCTGACATGCCATATCGTAGCTTTGATCGGCGATGGGTGTGTGGCGTGAAGCGGATCGGACGGCACCCGTGATTGCCACACAGGAGATCTTGACATGACCATCGACGTCGCCGCTGAAACACCACCCTTGTCAGCAGACGCCTCCGGGGTACTCCGCATAGGGAGCTCGCGCGTGACGCTTGATAGCGTTATCAGCACCTTTCTTGATGGGGCGACCGCTGAGGAGATCGCCGAACGTTACCCAAGCATCTTGCTGAGTCAGGTCTACGCCGTCATCGCCTATTACCTGTCCCATACGACTGAGGTGGATGATTACCTTCGCGGCCGAGAACAACACGCGGCAGAGGTACGGCGGGCAAATGAGCGGCTGTTCGATCCTACCGGCATACGGGCGCGCCTGATGGCACGCCAATCCGGGCAAGACTCGCCGTGATCCGGCTACTCGCCGACGAGAACTTCAACAACAACATCGTTCGAGGGGTCAAATTGCGTGAGCCCGGCGTCGACTTGGTCCGCATCCAAGACGTCGGCCTCTCGGGCGCTGGCGACCCAAGCGTGCTGGAGTGGGCAGCGGAGCATGATCGAGTTCTGCTTACCCACGACGTTGCGACCATCACAGCATTTGCTTATGAGCGTATTCGCGCAGGCAAGCCCATGCCGGGCGTGTTCGAGGTCAGCGCCACGGTCTGCCTGCGCTCGGCGATCGACGACATCGTACTCTTGGCCACCTGCAGCAAACATGGGGAATGGGAAGCTCAGGTGCGCTACATACCGCTACGGTAGGCCAAGAGGGGCCGCACTGCGCCAGAGGAACTCCTACTCGATCGACGCTGCGTTCAATCCCACGTTGCCATCGGCGTCGATCCCGCAATCGATGGTCTCGATCTCGGCACCGGTCATCACACGGATCTGGAGCCGCTCGCCGTCGACGCCGGCAACGCCTTCGTACTGGGTGCCTGGCGGTAGGCTGTCGAGGTGCAGCTCGAAGCATTGGCGGCCGGTCGCGCGGTCGACCGTGACCTCAGGCGCAGGCTGCCCGCATCCGGCCAACAGGCCAGCTCCGACGATCAGTGCGTAAAACGTGACAGGGGCTTGCATCGGGTCTTCTGAGTCGCTCTGTATATGGCAGATGAGCGTGGCCGGGTTCGCCGAGGATAGCGCCCTGGGTTCGTCGCGGCCATGCGGCTTGGCGGGCGATGATAGCGCGAAGCCGCACCTGCTCAAACGACTCGAGGCCGAATGCTGTGCCGGGCGCGTGCGGCGAGCCCGCAATGGGCTCGCCCGACCCGATAGGGACAGGATAGCGGTTGTGCTCAGCCTACGCGCGACGCGCCATCGATATCGGCGGTCCCGGCAGGTCCGGATTGTTGCCGCAGTGCAACTTGCAGGCACAAGCTCTCGGGGCGCTCGCCCGGGCCGAAGTGCATCCCGACGGTGGTGTGCGCCGGCCTTGGGTGTATGCCGAGACTGTGCGCTCATCGCCACGCTGCTATCATGCTCAGGTGTTCAGTTGGACGGCATTCAACTTGAGGTCACGTCTCACCTAGAACTTGTAACTGTCTGGCACTTTTTGGTTTCCTGTCCGGCGAAGCGGTGTCTCGAGCGGCAGCAGCCAAGCCGCTGTTGCGAAGCTGCAACGAACACCTAAATTGTCTCTTTTTTCAAAAAAACTGTTGCGGGACTTGTTGTCCTGGTCTACTATTTCGTCTGCAAGGCACGATTGCGGAAGGTTAGTGCAATCTTTCGTCCTATTCACAACACAGCGGAGATCAAGATGCAGAAAAAGCTTCTCACCCTGGCGGTCGCTGCCGCCATGGCCGCGCCGGCTGCCGCGCTGGCCGAGGCGACCCTCTACGGCAAGTTGAACATGTCGATCGACTATGCCGACGTTCAGAATGTCGGTGATGTCGGCGACGACGGAAGTGGCGTTCCCTACGATCGTTACTACGCAGTGCCTGGGGCTACGGCTGCAAATGGTCGTCCTTTGCCAGCGGGCCCCAATACAATCGTCTTGGATGCCAACGGCAATCCGGTCATCAGCGGGGGCGAAGATTTCAAAGGTTGGGGTATCTCGAGTGAGGGTGACTATATCCCCGGTTCGAGCCGAGCAAGTCGGATTGGTGTGAAGGGTTCGGAAGACTTGGGCAATGGTCTGAAAGCAATCTACCAAGTCGAGCTCGGCCTCAATTTCGGCGATAACGATATTACGGGTGGTGGCAACGGCATCTCATATCGAAACAGCTTCGTCGGTCTCGCGGGTAACTGGGGTACCTTTTTGGTCGGGCGTCACGACACTCCGCTGAAGATCTCGACCGGTAAGCTGGATCAGTTCAGCGACACCATGGCGGACTACAACGGTACCGTCGGCTTCAATGATATCCGCGCCGATAACGTCATTGCCTACATCTCGCCCAGCTTCTCAGGTTTCTCGTTCGCCGGTGCGATGATCGCCGCTGGCGGTGGTACCGATGACGAGGGACTGAACGTCAACTCCGATTCGCTGGCAGGTGCTTGGTCGTTGGCCGGTATCTACAACAACGGACCGTTCTACGCGTCGATTGCCTACGAGTCGCTGGACAGCGATATGGGCATGGATTCTCAGACCAGCTTGCGTGGCGGAAGTGATTGCATTGACCCCGCCACTGGCCTTCCGAGGACGGGGCTTGGGTTCGAGTGTAATCACGTCGATGATTCCTTTGACAAGTGGCGCATCGGTCTTGGTCTCCTTGACTGGAACGGTTTCACGCTGAGCGCGGTTTACGAGCAACAGGAAGACCGTTTTGACGGGCAGACCTGGGAAGTGTGGCAGTACATCGATACGCGAGATGGTAGTGTCCGCAATGTAGGCGTCCCGAATGGTGTCAAGAAGCAACAACTCTGGCAGATTCAGGCGGGTTACGCGTTCGGCAACAACAAGATCAAGGCCATGTATGGCTCCGTTGATCGTGATGACGACAAGGTCCTCGGTCGCACTCGCGACGTCGTCAGCCTCAACAACCTGCGCGACGACCTAGAAGGTGACAAGCAGACTTGGGCGATCGGCTTCGATCACAACTTCAGCAAGCGTACCAAGGCCTATGTGCTCTACACGGCTGTTGATGACGACAACAACGGCATTCCTGGACAAAATGCGGTCGAGTGGAGCGGCTTCTCCGCTGGTATGGTCCACAAGTTCTGATTCCGGTCAGACCTTGTGATGAAGACGGGGCCTTCGGGCCCCGTTTTTCGTGTACGCCCGGCATGGGCATGAACTGATGGGGTGAAAGTCCCCTGTAGGAGTACCTGTAGTGTCCTCTTGGACCAATAGAACTACTAGCCGACGGCAAGGGCAAACCCGCGAGGGGATGTCTGG
>NZ_NRSJ01000044.1 GCF_016584085.1 Halochromatium glycolicum
GCCTCACCCCCGGCCCCGAGCCGCCCGATGACGACCCACGGACGGTCGCCGTCGGGCTGGTCACTCGGGCCGGCCGCGGGCTCTTAATCAGAGGTAGGCTGGTTCTCGGCCCGTTAGGTCTTCTCGAGCGGTAGCGTCATCGCAACTGGCTGCTGCGCACCGTCGGGCCCGAATGCGAGCTCGAGGAGCCGGTCCGCAACGAAGCGCGGCGAGCTGAAGCCGTCGCTGGCCTTGAGATCCAGGAACTTCTGCACCCGTGGGAATTGCTCCGGCGAGCAACTGCGGATCATCGCCTGCATATCGGTGTCGATGATGCCGGGTGCGACGGCATGGACGCGCAATCCGGTCTCGGCCTCCTCGAGCGCGATGGACTCGCTCATCCGGTCGACGGCGGCCTTGCCGGCGCAGTAGGCGGACCAACCGGCGTAGGCATTGCGGGCAGCGCCGGAGCTGATGTTGAGCAGCACGCCATCGCCGCCGCGCGCGTGCAGATGTCGGATGAAGGCTTGGCTGCCATGGAAGACGCCGAGGACGTTGACCTCGATATGGCGCGCGAATTCGGCCGGGTCGTTGTCGCGCAGCGGGCCGATCGGTGCCAGTAGGCCGGCGTTGTTGATCCAGAGATCGATGCGGCCGAAGCGCGCGACCGTCGCCTCGCAAAAGCGCATCACGGCCTCGGCATCGGTGACATCGGCGGCCTGGGCGAGGCCGTTCTCAGCGCCCTCGCCACCGGGCAGGCTCGGGCGCTGACGGGCACAGGCGGCGACCGCCAGCCCTTGCTCGAGGAAGCGCTCCGCCAGGCCGGCACCGAGCCCCCGGCTCGCGCCGGTGATGACGGCGACCTTACCGGTTAGATCATTCATCGGGGCCTCCATTTCACTGCGGGTCTTCGGCCAGCCAGCGCTGCAGGGCGTCGACCAGGGCCTGCGCCTGGGCGCGGCTCGAGATGTTGAATTTCGATTGCTGGCGGTATTCGCCACCGCGCTTCTGGTACCGGCGGATCGTGTAGCGCTCGGGTCCGTACGCATCTTTTGCTCGGTCCCAATCCTGGTAGCGGTAGAGCACGGTGGCCCAGCTGCCCTTGGAGAGGATGACCTTGTCGAGCTCTTTGGTCGTTTCCAGGTCACCCTCGGTGTAGGTGACGGTGAGGTCTTCTACTTTTTCGGTCATGCCTGACTCCTCGTCTTTGGAATTATCCCAGAAAGGGCCGTAGCGGAGTTCACCGTACGAGTGACGTCCCGAGCGAGTCTGAATCGCCGTCGCCGCCGGCATTGCCTGTGTTTCGGAGCGGCCAACTGCTCGTTCTGGGATTATTCGTCTCTTGATCCGGCTCCGCGTGTTCCGCCGTATTGCTCCAACAGGGTGATCATGGCTCGGTCATCCTGCTGAGCGGCGATCTCGAGCGGGGTCCTGCCGCTTGCGTCTGTGCCATTGACCTCGGCACCGGCATTGATCAGATGTTTTGCAAGCTTGACATCACCGGCCTCGACCAGGGTATGCACCGGTGGCTGGCCCTGTGGATTGCGGGCATTGATGTCGGCTCCGCGACTGGTCAGGAACTCGAGCGTATCCCGGTCCAGCGTCTGTTCCTCGGCGAGTGCGAACAGCAGCCTCTGCAGGTCATCATCGGCGCCGTGCTCGCGCAGCAGCTCGGCTGCCGGCACCTTGCCGTTGGCGAGCGCGACATGCAGCGGCGTACGTCCCTGTGCGTTGCGCACGTCGAGCTGGGCGCCGTGCTTCAGGAGCTCGCGGGCGATCGCGACCCGGCCCTGGCTGACGGCGACATGTAGCGGATAATTGCCATCCGGGCCCGGTCGATTGATGTCGGTCTTCCAGAACAGATGGCGCTTGATCTGATCGAGATCGCCGATCTGCACCGCGCGATGGAGGTTGACGGTTGGCTGCGGCGGATCATCGCAGGCGCTGAGCAGTCCGGCGGTGATCAGCGCAATGAGCAGGGCGCGAAACAGCGGCATCATGAAATCCCGGGACAGCGAATCGGCGCGACCGAGCGCCGGATGTTAAGCCGTGGAGTGGTCGACAGACAAGGATGCGCCCGGGCTGGGACGATACCAACCGTCGCGCATCCCGATGAATCATCCCAGAACGAGCAGTTGGACGGCCGTAGCGGAACTCACCATACGGGTGACACCCCGCAGCAGGCTGAATCGCAGTAGCCGCCATCTGCCTGCATTTCGGCGTGGCCAACTGCATTTTTTTGCATCGTCGCAGCGACCGCGAGGTGCAATCGGTCGCGCTGACGAAGACCCCGCCGGGGCAGGTGCCGCCAAGCGCAGACCGTCAGGCATGGTGACCGACGCTGGCACGTGATAGCTTAACGCGGCCATGTTGATGAAGATCCTCCTAACTGCCGCGGTGATCCTGGCGGGCTGGCTCGCCGTGCGCGAGCGTTGGCGCGCAGAGGATGATGCCGAGCGCCTTGCCGGTCAGGCCGGTCGGGACCGAGCGCAGGATCGCAATGTCCTGGTACCTCGCGGCGCGGTCCGGCTGGCGGCCTATGGGCTGGTCGTGATCATGCTGGCAGGAACCGGGGTCTATCTGTTCCAAGGCTGGCAACGTGATCGCGAGACCGTGGAAGTGCAGGTCGTCAACACCTACACTGGCAAGATCGAGCGCCATGAGGCGCGTCGTGGCGAGGTCGATCGTCGCAGCTTCGTCACCCTCGATGGACGCCGCGTGCGGATCGCCGAGATGGAGCGGCTGATCCTGCTGGAGCCCGAGCGCTAGCGCTTTTTTCTAGCGCTTCTAGTATCCCAGAGAGAGCAGTTGAACCGTCGTCAAGGTGCGTCCCGCGTGCCTGATCGCAAACAGGCCAGCAAGGCTCAGCGCGCGGCAGGCGCTGCACGTTACCTGCGCCTGATGCTGTCCCGGTTCTTTGTTCGAAGCCGCCGTTCGCGGTTCAGTCCGGACCGATGTTGAATGCGATCGACAGACGCTGCGTGCTGCTGCGGTTGGTCTCGACCGAGTGTTCGAGGGCAGGTGGGAACAGCAGCGTCATTCCGGGTTGCGGGCTGACTCGGGTCTCGAACGGCGGATCATGAAAGAGGATATCGCCGGCCTGCTCGGGCGCGCTGACGTAATAGACACCCGAGAAGAGCTCGTCATGCTCTTCGTGGTGATGGCGGCTCGTGGTCTGACCGGGCTGCATCGCGTTCAACCAGAAGCCGATGCGCAGTGCCTGTTCGCTGTCGGTCCCGGGGTCGAGCCAGTTGGCTTGATGGGTACGCAGTAGGTCCCGGACCTGCTCGAGCGCGAACTGCAGGATCTGCTCCACGCCGGGCAGACGTCCCGGTTTCAGGTAGAGGTTCTCGAAACGCCCGCCGATGAAGTGCGAGCGGCGCTCGAAATCCGCCTCCCCGAGCTGGTCGAAGGCGGCGATCAGCCTGGGGTTGATGGTCTCGGCATCCGGGTGTCGGCAGGCGATGATCGAACTGCTGAGGTGGGCTTGCATGCGGCAGGCTTGGGGAGACGCGGGAGGTTGCGCGGGGCTGTCGCCGCGCGCCTAGCCGGCTGCAGCAGAGAGCGCTGGGTTGGCTATCGGGCCGAACAGCCGTTCATGCTCGGTTCGGCTGCGGGTCACGCAGTCTTCGATCGAGACGCCAAGGAACCAGTTTCCGGTTACGGCGAGACGGGTGCCCCGGAGCGCGGCATCGAGTGCCTTGACCTTCTCCATATGACCGGCCCGTAACGCGGGTAGGCGGTTACGCACGTGGATGATCGCGGCGGCGTCATCCGGCCGCGCATCGATCGCCTGGCAGGCGGCCTGCTCGCGCTCGCGCTCATCGAGCTGCCCGGCGGGAAAGTGGAATGCGAACCCGCGATAATGCGCGTCCGCGAGGAAGTCGCGTGAGACGGCGGAGCGGAACGGCGCGTCCACACTGATCAAGCCGGCAATCTCGTCAACGCCGACCTTCGCGCGCTCGAAGACCATCACGAGCGTGTCGATCTCGGCGACACCGAGGTCGCGGATGGCATCCGCCGCGTCGGGTGCAACGCCAGAGAGCAGCTCATGCGCCGCGTCGGGCGGGACCGCCAGCGTCAGGCGCTCCGAGCGCAGCCTCGTCCCGTCCTGCAGAGCGATCTCGAAGCCGTCACCGTCGCGCGTGATGACTTCGGCCCGGGTGCCGAACCGGGTCGTCAGCCCCGGCTGTTCGGCGATCCCGCGTGGGATATCGGAGAGTCCGCCAGGCATCGTGAATGCCCGCAGCACGTCTTTACGGCGGGGCTTCTTCCGGAACAGGGCCTCGGCCGGGAAGTCATCCGCATCTTGGCAGACAACGGAGCGAAACGCCGGCCCGAACAGATCGCGATAGTTCTTGGACCCGAGCACCTTGCCGTAGTAATCGACGACCCGCTTGCCTTCCTTCTTGACCCGGAATAGGCCTGGCAGCGAGACCGCCAATTCGAGCGGGTGCAGCGCTGACAGGATGCCCCTGCGCTCGCCCTCGACCCAGAGCTTGTAGCTGCGCTTGGCCTTGGCCTGGGTCAGCCCGAGCAGTCCAAGCTGCTCCATGATGCCGAGGAGATTGCCATAGCTGTTGAAGCAGGTGTGTCCGCCGGCCTCGACCCAGAATCCATCGAGCTGATCGAAGGCCGTGCTCTGTATACAGCCGCCGGGACGCTCGGCAGCCTCGAGCAGGAGGGTGTCGATCCCCGCATGAACGGAGTAATGGGCGGCGCTGAGTCCGCTGATACCACCGCCGATGACGATGTGGGTATGGTCGGCCATGGAGTTCGGAACCTCTGGGCAGGGGGCAAATGGCGAATGCATACTGCGCGTCATTCTAACGATCTTGCCGCGCTTCCGGGTCAGCGGAAGCGGGGAGGAGGGGAGGTGGGGAGGCGGAGCTCAGGTTATCCTGAACGACTACAGCGATCTGGTCACTCTCCAGGCTGGCACGTCCTCCTGGTCGTGACCGTGAATCACGCGGGATTCATCGTCCGGGGTGGCACCGTGCGATGGGCGTTACAGTCACCCTCCCTGGTTTCCGGACAGGCTGAACCCATCGGTGCTGACTGTTCCGGCGCTGTCTGTTCGGCGCTGTCTGTTCGGCGATCAGGCGGAATGGCTATAGCGAGACGCTAGTGCTCAGCCTTCGCGGGTGCGCGGGGGCGGGCTGCCCGGCTCGTTCCGCTCGGTCGAGTCGGCATCGAGCGGCGCGAGCTCGTATCCATCCAGGTCCAGTTTCGGCGTATCCGGCGCCGGCGGTGCGCAGTCGGTCAGGTTCAGCCCCTCGCTGGGGGCGAGGCTGAGATTGCTTGTATCTGGCGGTGGGGGCGTCTCGGTGCTGACCTGCTCGCCGACCAATGCTCCAGCCGGTAGCAGCTGGAGTCTCGTGTCATCGTCTGGGTCTGCAGGCGATCGGGCCGGTTCTGCCTGCGCGGCGACGGTATCGGGGGGAGGGGACTGCGGTTCAGGGGGCGTCGGTGGGCGCAGCGGTCGGATCTCGGCAATCGCGCCGGCCTCGAGGAATGCCTGATGGTATCGCTCGGCAGCGGCCTGATCGAGATTGCGTTTGACGGTGACCGCTGAGCCCGTGAACAGCCGCTCGAGCTGACTGTCGGTCAGTTTGAACTGCGACTTGAGGCGCTGCCGTGCTTGCGCCTGCGAAACGCCCGATGCCAATCGGCCGGCAAAGACGAGCTGGAAGTGATCATCACTCATGCCCGTAGTCTGGGATGGGTTCAGACGCTCCGCAAGCGTTTAGGCCTGATGGCCCTCTTGCTTTGTAGCGGCTTCGCTTACAGTGGCTTCGACAGGGTGAAGGCGCCGCGGATATCGCCGGCCGAGTAGCCGGTGGCCTGGTCTTGTGGATAAGCGGCCTCGAGCGCCTCGACGACCGCGGGGTTGAGCTGCTTGCCGTGGCAGGCGAGGCAGACCTCCTGGGTCGGGATCGCTTTCATGTAGCGGTACTGCTTCTGGCCGTCCTCTTCGACCACAGCGGCGTAGCTCATCGGTTCAACCGGGTTGCCCGCGGCCTTGAGCCCCTCGAACTGTTTGAGGATCTTGGTCTCCCACGCGTCCGGGGCATTATCAGGGTTGCGTGTCTTCAGGCTGGTGCGGCCGATGGTCCAATCCGAGCTCTCGGAGAGGCTATTGGCGATCGCCGGTGCCCTGTCCTCACAGACCGCGATCGCATTGCTGGGACCGCCGGCCTTGATGGCGCTGACGAGCTCGCCCTTGAGCGACGTTGCAAATTGCTTGATCAGGATCTTCGCCTCGTCGTTCAAGTGGGCGGTGGTTTCAGCGATGACGAAGGCGGGGCTCGCGACCATTAACGTGGCCGCTAGCAGGATTCTCTTAGGCATGGTGGGAAGCTCCAAATCAGGGATTGCGTCGAGAAGCGGCAGGAGGTCGGCCACCGGATGCCGACTCGTGCTGCAGAAAAGTAGAGACAAAGACTATCGCTGAAGCCCAGGGTTCCGGGCGATGGCAAAGCGCAACGACGTGCGCTTCATTTGGCAGGTCTGCAGCGCCGGTTGGGCAACCCTGGTCGCCACGGGCTCAGAAGCAGCAGCGCTCTTGGGCAAACGCGGCTGGGGTCGAGCCGCTGCCGAAGTCGGGTCAGTCGGGCCAGACCCGACCGCGGCTGTGATAGTTGCCGGGAGGGTTTTGCGTGCCGCGGCCTGCACTCGGAGCAGGGTTCGCTGCGGTTGTCTGCACCGTTGCATGGTCTTTGGCATCGGGGGCGGCGGTGCCTGAGCCTGAGCCTGAGCCTGAGCCGAGGTCGGGGTCGGCGGCGGCTTCGGCGGGTTGAGCGTCGGCCGCATCGGCGTCGGCCGCTGTCGGATGCACATCGTCGGTTGACTTGGCCCGACGGATCGAATCGATCAATTGGCGTTCGGTTCGGGTCTTGTCAGTCATGATCGAGGATCTCGGTAATCAGCGAATCGATCTCAGCCGCCGCCGCTGAGCCGCGGCGACCGGCCTGGAAGACGGTGCGCCCTTCAAGGACGCAGTGGCGATGGATGGCGCGGCGCCGCAGTGCCGCGGTGGCAACGGGCAGGTCGAGCTCGGCAGCCGCCTCCGGCATGAGCCGGGAGAGCGTGGTGCGCGGCTCGATCTGGCTCATCACGATCAATGCGCGCAGCCTCGGATTGTCCGGCCGCAGGCGCTCCAATATGCGGGCGATGTGGGTCGTCGCCCAGAGATCCATCGGCGATGGCTGCACCGGGATCAACGCCTGCTCAGCCAAGCGTAACGCGACCTCTGTCTGCGGGGCCTTGATCGACGGTGGGCAGTCGATGACGACATGGCGATGGGTCTCGCGCAGGGCGGCGACCGTCTGCTCGAGCCCATGCGCGGCGGCGACCACGGCCGGTAGGTCTGCCCCGTCACCGCCGACCAGCCGCCACTGGTAGGCGGACTGCTGCGGATCAGCGTCGATGACGACCACGCTGTCGCGGCGTGACAGGCCGGCAGCGAGGTTCAGCGCGAGCGTTGTCTTGCCCGTGCCGCCCTTGTTTCCGACGACGGCAATGATGCTCATCCGAGGTCTCTGTTGCCAATCGGTGAAGGTGGTAGGTTGTGGTTTATCCCGCCCGTTGCCAGCCAGGCGCGCTACTCGGGGCGGTTCGGTGGGTCGAGGTCGTCAGGCGGCGTCGCCTCGTTTGCCGTCACTGCAGCGAGCAATGCGTCGAGCTCGGTGAGCTGCTGCTGTTGCTGCTCGACAATCCGTGCCAGGATGGCTCGGCTTGCGGCGATGTGCGCCTGTTGATGCGCATCCTGCAGCCGGGTAAGGGCGCAGTGCTCCCGTTGCAGGGCCAAGCGGATGAGCTCAGCGATGGCGAACGGATGATGACAGTCCTCTGGGCTGGACTGATCGAGCCTGGGGGCGAGCACGTCCGGGCATCGCCACAGGAAGTCCCAAGGGGCGATCCGCGGCAGCGCCTCGGCGGGCTGCAACCGGGCGACTGCGGCGGCTGTCGCGAGGCCGATTGCGGCGATGCGCCCGAAGAGCTCGGCGGCGGCCTCGTTGTTATGGGCGTTGAAACAGGACTGGAGCTGCTCATAACGGCTGACCGAGTCCTGGATCAGCTCGAGTGCCTGAGCGACGACCTCAGCGGGGGTCATCGCAGAGGGTGCGCCCGGCTGGGTCGGCATGTGGCTCATTGCGGTTAAACCTCCAGCTCCGCCTCGATCCGATCGATGGCCGCGGCGCGGTCGGCGTCAGCGAGCGTGTCCTTGGGGCCAGAATGGGCCTTGGGGTCGGCCTCGTGCAGGACACCGATGCCCATGCCGTCATCATCGACCCGCAGGGCCGGAACGGCCTCGGCATCGCAGCGGGCGCGGTCGGTGAAGGGGTGCACTCCCTGTTTCCAATCGGATTGATCGTCGGGACGGAAGGTCCGGCAGGGGCTGAGGACATGAACGAAAGCGAAGCCGGGATGCAGGATCGCCCGTGCAATCAGTTCGCTGAGTCCGTGCGGGTCGCCGCTGAAGCCGCGCGCGATGAAGCCGGCGCCTGCTGCCAGCGCAATCGCGGCGGGTCGAAAGACCGGGATGCCGGGGCCGTTCGGCGTGAGCGGGCTCCGGGTCCAGTCCGGTGGCGTCGTCGGTGAGGCCTGGCCCTTGGTCATGCCGTAGACCGCGTTGTCCATCACGATGTAGCAGAGGTCGATATTGCGGCGGCAGGCGTGCAGGAAGTGATTGCCGCCGATCGAGAAGCCATCGCCGTCACCACCGGCGACGATCACAGTCAGATCGGGGCGCGCGACCTTGAGCCCGGTTGCCAACGGCAGCGCGCGGCCATGCAGGCCGTGGAAGCCGTAGCAATCGAGGTAGGCCGGGAGCCGTGACGAACAGCCGATCCCGGAGATGACGGCGGTGTCCTCTTTGGGGCGCTCGAGATAGGCCAGCGCCTTCGTCAGCGCTGAGAGCACGCCGAAATGGCCGCAGCCGGGACACCAGATCGGTTTGATATCGGACAGATAGTCGCGCGCGCGCAGGGTTGGGGTCGTGGTTGCGCTCATTCAGGCTTGCCCTCCCAGCCGTCGGCTGCTGCCCGCGCCACTGATCGCGGCGGCTTCGGTCCGTTCCAGCTCTGGTGGTCCAAACAGCTCGCGCACACTGTTGAGGATCTCCGCCGGTCGCAGCGGCAGCGGACCGGGTCTCGCGAAGGAGCGGGCTGCACTCGGCAGTACCCGTTCGGCATGGAGGTAGCGAAACAGTTGTCCGCTCGCGTTGATCTCGACGACCAGCACCTCGCTATCTGCCAGCGCTCGGCGCATCGCCTCATGCTGCAGCGGTGCAAGCAAGCGCAGTGCGATGGTTTGGACCGCGACCCCCTGCTCGCGCAAGCGCATCGCGGCCTCCTGGACCGCCCCCCAGCTCGAGCCCCAGGTCACCAGGCTGATGGGCCTTGAGCCGTTACGGTGAGTATAGTCATCGCCGCGATCCCTGCGGGCCCAAGCGTCTCCATAGTCATGGCCGCTCAGTTTGTCGGCGAGCTTCGCGAGCTGGGCGCGGTGGTGAGCGGCGTTGCTCGATGGCGTTCCGCGCTCATCGTGGGCGAGGCCGTCTGCGGTGTAGGTCAGGCCGGCTTCGCCTGGGATCGACATTGGTGAGATGCCGTCGGCGCTCTGGCGATAGCGGGCGAACGCCGTCTTTGCTGGACTCTCTTCAGCGGTTCCAGCGGTTCCAGCGGTTCCAGCGGTTCCAGCGGTTCCAGCGGTTCCAGCGGTGCTGGGTGCCTGTTCGGCCCTGTCCTGGTCGATCCGTTTGCGGCCGGGAACAGGAGGGGCGGCGGCCGGTGGGTCGATCACCGCTCGGGTCTGCCCAAGTGCCTGATCAGAGAGAACGATTGCGGCTGTCTGTAGGCGCTCGGCCAACCGGCTCGCCCATTCGGTGGTGAAGGCACAGTCACCGACATCGAGTGGCGCGAGCACGAGATGGGGCGCCTCCCCGTGCAGCCCATACAGGGCCTGGTCGAGATCGGCCTGCTCGGACTTGGTCGGTAGACCGGTGCTCGGACCACCACGGGCGACATCGACGACGACGATCGGGGTTTCACTGGCGACGGCGAGGCCAATCCCTTCTGTCATCAAGCTCAAGCCTGGTCCGGAGGTAGCGGTCAGCGCGGGGACCCCGCCGAAGCTCGCGCCCACCAGCATCGAGACGGCAGCGAGCTCGTCTTCGGCCTGCACCAGGTTGCCCCCAATGCGCTCGAGCTGTGGCGCCAGCCATTCGAGCATCTCACTCGCCGGGGTGATCGGGTAGGCGGCAACGAAGTCGACGCCGGCCCGCAGGGCGCCGAGGCCGGCAGCGGCATTGCCGCTGAGGCGCCAGCGGCGCCTGGCCGGTCGGGTCGGAGCCGTTTCCGCCGCCAGCGCAGGCTTGGGATAGCCGGCGCTGATGCAGGCCTGCGTCGCGCGGACGGTCTCGACGGGCTTGTTCGCAAGGATCTCGCCGGCGGCCTCGGAGAGGGCGGTCAGTGAAAGCCCGATCGCGCTGCCGGCGACGCCCACTGCGACCATGTTCGCGCGTCCTTCCGGCTGTGCCTTGGCCTGATTGGCGAAGCGGACCCCGCGCTGCTCGGCGCCGCTGGCAGCGATGAGGTCGGGAATCGGACCGCTGTCTGGGTCGAACAAGATCAAGCTGTCTGAATCGAGCGGCAGCTCGTCGACGAAGCGCTCGATGTTGCGCCAGTCGAGCGCGGCGAGGAGGTCGACGCGATCCCCGATATTGGTGACCGGGGTTGGCCCGATGCGCAGGATAGCGACCGATTCGCCGCCCCGAACCTGGGGGCCGGCCGCGCGCATCATGAGCCCATACCGGTCGCAGCGCTGAGCAGCAGCGAGCAGGATCGAGCCGGCGGTCAGTGCGCCGCTGCCACCCGAGCCGCTGATGGCGACCGTGATCGGTTGTGAGTGGTCACTGGTTCGCCGCGTCATGCCTGTCTCCGCCGTTCGACTGCTCCGGCCGCCTCGGCCGGACGAGTGGCCGCCTTGCGCGACCTTGCCCGAAGCATAGGCGTCGAGCCGCGAGGCGCCCGCGACCTGGGCCGCACTTTGGAGACCGTCTCTTTCGGGGCGACCGTTTCTTTCGGGGCGACCGTCTCGTCAGGAGCGCCCGTCTTCTCAGGCCGGCAGATCGGCGCTGCGGAAGGGTTTGAGGCGCTCGAGCATCGCGCGGTGGACCTTGAGGCTGCCAGCGACGACATTGCAGGTGTCGAAGAAGCGATCGCCGCCGGCGAGGTCGGTCACGGTGCCGCCGGCTTCTGCGACCAAGAGCGCACCGGCCGCGAAGTCCCAGGGCGAGAGGTTCAGCTCCCAGAAGCCGTCGAGCCGGCCGGCGGCGACATAGGCGAAATCCAGCGCGGCAGAGCCGGGGCGGCGAATACCGGCGGTGTCGCGGATCATCGCCGCGAGCATGCCGAGGTAGGTGGTCAGGTGCGCCTGCTCCCGGAACGGGATGCCGGTGCCGATCAATGCGCCCTCGAGTCCGCGGCGATCGCTGACGCGGATGCGCCGATCGTTCAGCATTGCGCCGCTGCCGCGACTCGCGGTAAAGAGCTCTTCGCGCAGCGGGTCATAGACCACGGCCTGTACCATCAGGCCGCGATGCCGCAGGCCGATCGAGATCGACCATTGCGGGAAGCCGTGAAGATAGTTCGTGGTCCCATCAAGCGGGTCGATGATCCACTCGTACTCGCCACCGCTCTTGCGCCCCGCGCTGCTGCCGCTCTCTTCGGCGAGGATCGCGTGATCGGGGAATTTGCCGCGCAGCTCCTCGATGATGGCGGCCTCACAGGCGCGGTCGACCTCGCTGACGAAATCGTTGCGGCTCTTCTCGGTGATCCGCAGATCACCGCCGCGCTCGTATGAGCGCACCGCGATCCGGCCGGCCTTGCGCGCGGCGCGTACTGCAATGTTGAGCATGGCGTCCATGGCGTCAACGATAATGCATTCGCATCATCGAGAGAAGATTGACAAGGTAGTAAAACTCTGAAGAACTGATGTGGTGACTGTGATCGAGCCAATGCCTGCTGCTACGTCCGTTGATTCTCCGCCTTCGCTGGGACGGCTTGCGCGCGTGCGCGTCGTGCTGGTCGAGACCAGCCTGAGCGCGAACATGGGCGCCGTTGCGCGCGCGATGAAGACGATGGGGCTCTCGCAGCTGGTGCTGGTGCGGCCCCAACAGCAGCTCGATGCGGAGGCGCTCGCGCGTGCCGCCGGCGCGGATGATCTGCTCGCCCGTGCCCGGATCTGCGATACGCTGACCGATGCCTTGGCCGGCTGCCGGCTGGTGATCGGCTCGAGTGCGCGCGCGCGCGCCTTAGCCTGGCCCGAGGTCGACCCGGCAGGCTGTGCCGAGCGGCTCGTCGAGGAGGCCGCCGAGGGTGAGGTGGCGCTGCTGCTCGGCCGTGAGCGCTCCGGTCTGACCAACGACGAGCTGGCGAGCTGTCATTATCTGGCGCGAATTCCGGCCAACCCGGATTACAGCTCGCTGAACATCGCGGCGGCGGCGCAGGTCTTCGCCTATGAGCTGCGGCGCCGTGCGCTGACGATCGGCGCGCCGGCGAGCGGGGCAGGGGCGCCGGAGCAGGCGGCGCTGGGATCGACCCAGGCCGGGGTCCACTCGGGGGGCGATGGCTCGCCGCCGGAGGAGCTAGCGACGGCCGACGAGATGGCGGGCTTCTATGCCCATCTGGAGCAGACGCTGGTCGCGATCGGGTTCGCCGATCCGGACCAGTCGAGGACCTTGCGTCGGCGTCTACGCCGGCTCTTCAATCGGGCACGCCCGGATCGTACCGAGCTCAACATCCTGCGCGGCATCCTTTCGGCGGCAGCAGGACGCAAAGACCCCAATCGGTTTCGGCGATGAACACTGCCGAGCCATCACTGCTCAAGGAGACGGTTTGATGCTCAGCCGGTTGCGGGAGGACATCGAATGTGTATTCGAGCGCGACCCAGCGGCCCGGAATGCCTTTGAGGTCTTGACGACCTATCCGGGGCTGCATGCGGTGATGATGCATCGAGCCTCGCATGCGCTCTGGCGGCGCGGCTTCAAATGGCTCGCGCGCATGCTATCGAACGTGGCGCGGCTGCTCACCGGCATCGAGATCCATCCGGGGGCCGAGCTCGGCCGGCGTTTCTTCATCGATCACGGGATGGGTGTGGTGATCGGCGAGACGGCTGTCGTCGGCGATGACTGCACCCTCTACCATGGTGTGACGCTGGGCGGGACGAGCTGGCAGAAGGGCAAACGCCATCCGACCCTCGGCTGCGATGTCGTGGTCGGCGCCGGTGCCAAGGTGCTGGGCCCGATCACCGTGGGCGACGGCGCCCGGATCGGCTCGAACGCGGTGGTGCTGAAGCCGGTGCCGGCCGGTGGGACCATCGTGGGCGTGCCAGGGAGGATGATCGAGCAGGGGGGCGACGCCGCGGCACGCCGTCGTGCCGACACCGCCAAGCGGATCGGATTCGATGCCTACGGGGCGACCCGCGATGCCCCTGATCCGGTCGCCAATGCGGTCAATCGGATGCTCGATCATATCCACATCATGGATCGACGCATGGAGGCGATGTCGCGGGCGCTCGAGGAGCACGGCATCACGCGGCACTTCGAGCATCTCGGGGACCTCGAGGGATGCGTGCTCGATCCGGCGGCGGCGACGCCGGCGGTCGATGGCGATGACGGCGCATCGGGTCGGCAAGACCAGCATGGGCGTTGAAGCGCGGCAGTCGGGCCTCGCGCCGTTCGATCGCAGCGCCGATGCGGGTTTGCGTCTTGCAAACACAAAATTGATGGTATTCGTCGGTTATCATAGGATGACAGGTGAAGACGGTATCAGCGAGGAGGGGTCCAGGTGAGACTGACGACGAAGGGGCGCTACGCGGTCACCGCGGTGCTCGATCTTGCGATTCATCAGGGAAATGGTCCGATTGCGCTCGCGGATATCGCGCAGCGTCAGGGGATCTCCCTTTCGTATCTGGAGCAGTTGTTCGCGAAGCTGCGCAAGCGGGGGCTCGTGGTCAGCGTGCGCGGTCCCGGTGGCGGCTACAATCTGGCACGAGAGGCCGCGTCGATCTACATCGCCGAGGTGATCACTGCGGTGGACGAGAACGTCGATACCACCCGCTGCGGCGGCGCGCATAATTGCAAAGGGGATGGCCCCTGCCTAACCCATGATCTCTGGATGGACCTCAGCGATCGCATCTATGGCTACCTGAACAATATCAGTCTCCATGACCTGGTCGAGCGTGGGGCGGCGGAGCAGGCTGGGCGGAGACCGAAGCGTCCGCTCGAGGCGAAGCAAGGGGGCGGCACCAAGGTCCATCTCGATGCGTTTCGCTCGACCGATCAGGCGAATGCCTGAGGCGGGGCGTTGATCAGCACCTGAGCTCGATCGGTTCGTTACCTCTGTGAAGCCACGCCAAGGAGCTGTGCCGGTCTCGGGCAAGGCGTTTGCAACCTCCGCAGCCGGTCGTTCTCCGCGTCGCTGGTGGCAAGAGCGTGCCGCTCGGGGGTTGGTTCGCTTGCTGGCGCCGCTGCCGCTTGCGGTGCTGCATCGGCTCGGTGCTGCGATCGGCCAGCTGATCGTGCTGCTCCCAAACCGGCAGCGCCGCAATGCGCTGATCAATATTGCCCTGCATGCCCCGCAGCGGCCCGCAACGGAGCTGATACGCGCGCGCAATCGCAGCCTGCGCGAGCTGGGAAAGACCCTGTTCGAGACGGCGCTGCTCTGGATGCGGCCGCCTGAGGCGGCGGTCGGACTGATCCGCGAGGTGCGCGGCGGCGAGCTGCTGAAGCGACAGCCCGGGCGTGGGCTCATCGTGCTCTCGCCCCATCTCGGCGCTTGGGAGCTGGCCGGACTCTACCTCTCGACCCAAGGGCCGACCACGATCTTCTACAAGCCGCAGCGGCTGCTCGATGAGCTGATCGTCGATGCGCGCCGGCGCGCCGGCGCGACCCTGGCACCGACCACCGCGCGCGGTATTCGGGTGCTCCTCAACGCCCTGGAGCGCGGTGAATACGCGGGCATCCTGCCGGACCAGGAACCGCGCGAGGACAAAGGCGCGGTCTACGCGCCGCTGTTCGGGATACCCGCCTACACGATGCTGCTGGTCAATCGCCTGGCGCGCCGCAGCGCTGCGCCGGTGATCTTCATGATCGCGGAGCGGTTGCCGCGTGCACAGGGCTTCCGCATCCATTGCTTGAAGGCCCCGGACGGCATCGACAGCGACGACGACGTCGAAGCGGCGGCGGCGTTGAACCGGGGGATCGAGCAGTGCATCGCGATCTGTCCGGATCAATACCTCTGGAGCTATCGGCGCTTCCGACGCCGGCCCAGCGGCGGAAACAAGGTCTATACGGGCCCGCTGCGCGATCAGGCGGCGATCGACAGGGCCCGTCTGCTGCGCGCGGGCAACTGAGGGGTCGGCTGGATCGCTGAGGGAGGACGCCGGCATTGCGCAGACGGGCACAAAAAGGCCCCGCCGATGCGGGGCCGATTGTCTCAAGAGCGCTGCGTCTCATGAGCGCTCGTGCCATGAGCGCTGGGCCAGATTCATGCTGGCCAGATTCGTGCTGGGCCAGATTCGTGCTGGCCAGCGCGCGTGCCTGCTGATCGCAGGCGCGCGCGGCTTGCGATCAGCTGATCTCGGCCGTGCCGGTCTCGCTCTCGCCTTTGTTGTCGACCCAGGTGATCTCGATCTTGTCACCGGCAGCGCCGCCGTTGAACTTGAACGAGAGATAGGGGTTCTTCGAGACGCCGCCGCTCCAGAGTGCGGTCATCACGACCTGGTCGTTCCACTTGGCGGTGACTTCCTGGATGAAGTGAGCCGGGATCGGCTCACCGGTCTTCTTATCCTTGCGCAGACCGGTCTCCATCTCGTGGCTCATCAGCGACTTGACGGTCGTGACGCCGTTGCTGTTCTTGGCGCGGATCTTGATGTTGCCTGCCATGGTATTACCTCGGTTCGTTTGTCTGTGAAAGCTGCAACCAGTGTCAGGTCGGCATCAGCCGCCGCAGCCACCAATGGTGACCTTGACCGGCTTTGCGGCGCTAAGCAGGCCAGAATCGGTCTGCACGACCGCGATCACATCGGCGGTCTCGGCCATCTTGATCCGGGTTGAGACAAACGGGACTGCGTTCTCACCGAGCTCGAATGAGGCGATCAACGGGGTGCTGTTGCCAGCAGCCATGATCGAGATGGACTTGGCGCCCGAGACGCCGCTCTCGACGGTGACCGGCACAACAGCGCCGTTCTCGGCGATGTCGGGTGCCTTGATCTTGACCTCGTCGCTGGTTTCGGTGGCATTGCTGCCGAGCAGGTCGTTCAACGCGGCCTCGGTGTCCTTGGCCTCGAAGGCGGCCTTGGGCCAGTTGGCGAGCACCGCACTGGGGGTGAGCAGGCCGGCACCGACGGCAACGCCGACAGCGCTGACACCAAGGGAGCCCTTCAGCAGGGTTCTACGTTTTGCGTCGATCATGGACAATCTCCTCTATCGAACAGGGCTGTTAACCTTTGGGGGAGAGCGAAGAGACACACGGACCCGAGGAGGCTGCACGAGCCGTTCAGCCGGATCGAGCGGAGAGCCGATCAGGTGCGATCGGCGCGCTGGTCTCGGGAGGCGCCGGTAGACGGCCCCCTACTGACTGCCCGGGCGTGTTGAGCACGCCAGGCCGGCAGAGAACCAAGCACGTCGAGACCGATTGTCGCGGCCACGTCAAGCCTCCTGGTGTCGATCGTTCTTCTGCGTCGGTGGGCTCGCCCCTCTAGTCGAGGCGTTCGGATGTCACGGCCCTCTGCTCTCGGCAGTGGACCCGCCGATTCGTTGCGAGACGGCCTGGAAGCTGGCGCCGCGACAGTAACCCAACTCGACGATCGATGTAGCTTAGCCGATTCCTCAGGTACTGAAAACCGCGTTTATGCCTGGGCTTGCTGGTGAAAACCCGAAGTGTCGGCAGCCTGGCTTCGGTTGGGCCCGGCGCGCTCAATCACGCGCTTCGCGGGCCTTTTCCTGTGCCTGTAGCTCGCTCAGCCGCACCTGGATCTTCGAGGCGAGGTGGAAATCGATCTCGTTGAGACGCAGCGCGAGCTGCAGCTGACGGATGGCCGGCTCGAGCTCCCCGATCTGATAGAGATATTCGGCCCGATAGCGATAGTTCAGTGCGCGCTGACCGGACGTCCCGGCGGCGTCTGCCATCAACTCGTAGATCGAGGCGATGCCGGGTCGGATGGCGGCGAAGCGTTCGAGCGCGCTCAGGGCCTCAGCTGGGCGCGACGCGGACATCAATGCCTGCGCGTAGGCCTGATTGAGAGGCCAGTTGCCGGGGGCGAGCCCGACCGGTCCCTTGAGGTTGCGCACGGCACGCTCGGGCTGGCCGGCGCGGCGGTCGATCTCGGCCTGCAGCACCAGGAATTCGGTCTGAGTCGGATGCGCGTCGAGCAGGGGGGCGAGCTGTTGCCGCGCAGCGTCGAGGCGGCCGGCGCGCATCAGCGCGAGCGCGTAGCCATAGCGCTGGGCGGTCTCATCGCGGTAGCGCCCTTGCTCGAGGGTCTTCTCGAAGTGCTCGACCGCCCGTGTTGGGTTCGACTCTCGTTGCTGACGCAGGTTGGCGCGGGCCAGGTGGAAGCGGAGGCTATCGGGCCGCTGGCGCTGCCCATGCTGGCGGGCCCGGTTCAGTGCATCGGCGATGCGGCTGCTGGTCACCGGGTGCGTGCGCAGGAACTCGGGGGCCTCGCTCTTGGACACCCGGTTGGTTCTGGCCAGACGTTGAAAGAAGCCCGGCATCGCGTAGGGGTTATGACCGGCACGGGAGAGGGTGTCGATGCCGATCCGGTCGGCCTCTTCCTCGTTGGCGCGGGTGAAATTGATCTGTTTTTGAGCGGCGGCGCCCTGAACGCCCATCAGTCCGGCCGCGCCCAGGTTGGAGTCGACGGTCGCCCCCAGCACCGCGGCGGCGAGCAGCAGTGCTGTTGCCGGCAGTGCCATCTGTCGTTGCGCCTCGAAGCTGCGCATCAGGTGATCTTGACTGACGTGGGCGAGCTCGTGGGCGATCACCGCGGCCAGCTCGCCCTCGGTTTGGGCGGCGAGAATCAGCCCGGCGAAGATGCCGATGTGCCCGTCCGGTCCCGCAAAGGCGTTGACTGTCGGCTCGTCGATCAGGAAGAACTCGTAGTGGCCGGGATTGCCGCTGGCCGCAACGAGCTGTTGTCCGAGCGTCTGGAGATAGTCCGTCAGAACCGGGTCACTGGAGACCGGAAGCGCCTTGCGTACCCATTTCATGAACTCCTGTCCCAGATCGCGCTCTTCGGCGCGGGTCATCACCGTATCGGCCGAGCTGCCGAAGTCGGGTAGATCGAATGGGTCCGTAGCCGCTGGTGCAGGCAGCACCGAGAGCGTGATGGCCAGCGCCAGCCAACCGGCGCGGGTCAGGAATCGTGCGATGGGGTTGACTGCCGCCATGCGGGCGAATCGGGCCTCGTTCTGGGCCCTGGGGTCGGGGCCCGCTTAGGAGATAGGAGATCAGTTGAGCTGAACGCGTTGTCCCCAGGGCACCTCGGCGCGGCCCTTGACCAGCCAGATGACCGGGTAGGGCGGTTCGTGCTCGGGAAACGCGCCATTGGCGTCGGTGAAGTAGACCAGCAGATCGGGGCTGATCCCTTGCTGCTCGACCCATTGGAACACGGGTTTGAAACTGGTGCCACCACCCCCTTTGAGATCGCGGGGGCGTTGGAATTGTTCCCAAGGCTCGAAGCGGAACGGGGCTCCAGGGCAGAGCGCCGCATCACAGGGCAGGAGCGTCACCTGGGCCTGCACCTGCGCCTTGAGGGCATCGATCTCGTCGATGAACTCCTGCACCTCGCTGTCCTTGATCGAGCCTGAGGTGTCGAGCGCGACGACCAGGTCAATACGCTGGCTGCGCAGGCTGGGCAGGATGTGGGCGCCCTCGCGACGGGAGGGCCGCGACCAGCTGTAGTCGTGGCGCGACAATGCGTTCATGTAGCGCGCTAGCAGCATGCGCCACGGCAGCTGGGGCTGCAGCAGGTGGTCGATCATGCGCTTGAGCTCACCGCCGAGCCGGCCGGCCTGCATTGCCTGCTGGGCGGCGCCGGCCATGCGCTGCTGCCACTGCACCTGCAGCGTCTCTTGCTCGTCCGGTGTCAGCGGCTGCGGTCGAGCGCCGGCGCCGTCATCCGCCTCTGGCTCCGGCTGGGGCTCCGGCTGGGGCGCGTTGCTCGCCGGGCCCTGGGGCTCGCTATCACGCCGGGTCGCGCCCTGGGCACCACCCTGGCCTTGCTCGCTCTCCGCCGCTTGGCTGCTGCGCTGCTGCTGATCCTGGACGTCGCGCTCGTCCATGCCGGACTGCTGGCCTTGGCCCTCGCTGTCGCGGTCGTAGGCATGGGTGTCGAGGGTCTCGGACTGATCGTTGTCGTCGAGCAGCGGGTAGATCTCCTCGGCGGTCATGCCCTTGTACATCGGCATCGCCAGCGCGTTCGGCGGCGGCTTCAGGCCATCGTCGATCAGGAGCGGGTTGATCGCGTAGTCGCAGGCCAGGTCCCAGCGGTGCTTGACCCGGTGCTGGCGGCGCGCGAAGTGCGAGAGCGCGCAGTGTAGTGCCTCATGCGCGAGCATGAACTGGGTCTCGTCGAGCGACAGGGCCTCGATATAGCTCGGGTTGTAGTAGAACGCCCGCGCATCGGTGGCCGTGGTCGGGCACCAGTCGCTGCTCGCCGGGCGCATCGGCAGGCGCAACACCAGCGCGCCGAGGAAGGGTTTGTCCAGGATCAGACGGGTGCGCGCCGATGACAGTTTGGTCTCGATCGCGGCCAGGTCCTGCGCATCCAGCGGCGGCGCGGCGGTCTCGCTCGGGCATTCACCCTGCGCATGGTCCTGCAGGTCTCCGATGAAGTCAGCAGCCATAGGTCTCTATCGTCGCGGCGGTCATTCGTAGAGCATCACGTCGGCGATCGCGTTGGCCCAATCGGCGAAGGCCGGGACCTCGAACAGATCGCTGCCGATCGCGCGGTGCAGGTCCGAGACCAGCATCACGCCCATCTCGCGCTGCGGGAAGCGGCCGGCGTAGTGCAGGATGTTGCCGATGACCTCCTGCTGTTCGCCGCTCTCGCGCGCGCGGATCGCCTTGCCGACCAGCGCCGCCGCGACCGCGTATTGGAGATCGATCTCACTCGGCACCGGCACCGACTCGCCGCGGCAGATCGCGTCCAGATCCGGCATCTGGTCGATGCTGTTGACGAAGGCGGTCAGCTCGATGCCAGCGGCCGAGCCGACACAGGCCTGCAGCGTGCCCTGCAGCAGCTGCGGCTGGTCTTGGAACTTCTTGAGTGCGCGATGCGCGAACTCCCAGGAGCGCGGCGACGGGAAGGCAACCGGATTGTGGGCCGGGTCGAAGTCGAATAGCAGCTCGGGCCGGAAGCGCAGGAACGCGATCACGCGCTCGTCGATCCGGTTGCTGTAGGCCCAGGCGACCCAGTCGTCGAGGTGGGTCTCGACCTCGAAGTGCGAGAAGCGATTCGCCAGCGGCGCCGGCATACTGTAGGTGACGCCGCGATCGCCCTGGCGGTTGCCGGCGGCGAAGATCGCCCAGTGCTCGGGAACCTGGTACTCACCGAGCCGGCGGTCGAGGATCAGCTGGTAGGCGGCCGCTGAGACCGCCGGCGGCGCCGAGGTGATCTCATCGAGGAACAGGATGCCGGCCGGGCCGTGGCGCTCCGCGTTCGGCAGGATGGCCGGCGTTGCCCACTCGACATGCTGATCGACCCGGAACGGGATGCCGCGCAGATCGCTCGGCTCCATCTGCGACAGGCGGATGTCGATCGCCGGGACCTGATGACGTTCGGCGACCTGGGCGATCATCTGCGACTTGCCCACACCGGGTGGTCCCCAGAGCATCACCGGTGTGTGATGTCCATCGGCGGCACTACTGAGCTCGCGCTCGAGGACAGATAGCAGTTGGGCAGGTCGCATGATGGGCGGCTCTCCTCGACGGAATCGTCCGGGTTGAATGGGCCGGATCGCGATGAGTCCGGCGTCAGGCATCGGCCGGCCTGCGCGATGGCTGTTCATCGCCGGCCTTCACCTACTCTAGGTTGGGTTTCGTCGACGCGAATCCCAAGCTCCTGGGCGCGCGCTCGAGCGGCCGGCGCTGGCGCGTATTAGAAGGAAGCGGTATTCTTATCCGTTAAGCCAGATTCGGGTGAATGCGCGCTGTGGCGATCCCCTGCGTGCGAGGCGCATCGGCAACCGGTCCGCTGCGCTCCCGGCACGGGCTTCGATCTCGCGGTCGCCCGACGAGGCTTCCGCATCCCGATTATTTGCAACCGAATCACTAGCTAACCGGAGAGTGGATGATGAACCAGTTCTATTATGACGCTGTCACGAAGATGGAACAGCTCGGTGTCGACGACGAATACATCCAGGGCTGGCAATGCGGCTTCCTTCAGAATCCCAAGCGCGAGGAACAGCGGATCACCGAGGCCTATGAGGCCGGCTACAGTGACGGCGAGGAGAAGACGACCGATAACTTCTCCAAGTGGGTCAAGGGTTGAATCCGCAGGCTCACCCCGGCGAGCCGCGGCAGATCATGTCGGCGCGCCACCGGTGGTGGGGCTGACGGCCTGGTCGTCGAGGCGGGCTCTCCCCGCCTTTTTCTTTATGGGCACTGGATGGGGTGCCAGCGCACGTGCTGGCTCCCCTCGATTGTTCGGTAAACGCCATGGTTGCACGTTGACCGGGCCATGAGCGTGAATGGGAGGTGGCGGCCCGAAGCGGGCGGCACCTTCGGATGCGTCCATCACCTGCCCCCGGAAGCTTCTGCGACCGGGTCGCGGAATCCGTGCGGAACCTATATGGGATCTGCGCGCAGGCACTGTGTTTTGTCGAACAGCTGCTGCGATCCGTTCGTTTTGAGCCGGGATGGCGCACTCGGGATGGCGCGCCGCCATGATCGCCAGCCCAGTTGAGCGGGGTGCGTTGATGAGTGACAACAGCTATCTGAAGGACCTCGTGCTTCTTCGCAATGACCCGACCACGGTGCTCAAGGTGCGGGAGGCGGCGGCGCGCGGCGAGGTGGATGCGTTCTATGCACTAGGGCTGATCTACGCCGAAGGCCGTGGCGTGCCGATGGATCGTGCTCAGGCCCACTATTGGCTTTCGCTTGCGGTCAAGGAGGGCGATCAGGATGCCGAGCTGTTGCGCAATATCGTCGGCAGCCAAATGAGCGACGACGAGTACGAGGCCGCTAAGCGTTTGCGCGAGAAGCCGGTGCTCCAAGTGGTCGGCGCCCCGGTCGGGCCTCCCGTCAACTCGTCAACCCAGTGACGCGTCGACCCGTCCTTGATTCGGGTTGTCGGCGGCGGTGTTGTTTGGTCTCGCCGGCCCTTTGATGGTAGTTTCGTCCGTTTTCCCTGGTGCTGCTAGCGCCATGCCTGGAGGACAGCAATGCAAGTATCGGTCGAGACCGGGGACGGTCTCACGCGACGGCTGAGGGTTGATCTCCCTGCTGAGGAGATTGAGCAGGAGATCGAGAAGCGACTGCAGAACTATGCGCGCTCGGCGCGTCTGCCCGGTTTCAGGCCGGGAAAGGTTCCGCTGCGCATGTTGCGCCAGCGCTACGGCGACTCGGTGCGGATGGAGGTGTTCGGTGAGCGGGTCGAGGCGAGCTGGCCGCAGGCGATCGCCGAGTCCGAGCTGCGCCCTGCCGGCCGTCCGGAGATCGAGCCGGATCTGGATCAGGCTGCCGGGCGCTACGGCTATGTCGCCGAGTTTGAGGTGTTTCCCGATCTCGAGCTGCAGTCGCTCGACGGCCGCTCCGTCACCCGGCCGGTGGTCGAGGTCACCGAGGCCGATGTCGACGAGACCATCGAGCGGGTACGGCAGCAGCGCAAGCGCTGGGAGTCGGTGGAACGTGCGGCGGCTGAGGGTGACCGGGTGCTGATGGACTTCGAGGGCCGCGTCGATGACGAGCCTTTCGAGGGTGGCAGCGGCGAGGACATCCGGGTCGAGATCGGCGCCGGGCGTTTCATTCCGGGCTTCGAGGAGCAGCTGATCGGCGCTGTCGCCGGCGACGAACGCTCGGTCGAGGTCGAGTTTCCTGAGGACTATCAGGAATCGGCCTTGGCCGGGAAACCGGCGGTCTTTGCGGTCAAGGTGAAGGACGTTGAGGCACCTGTGCTGCCGGATGTCGATGCCGAGTTCGTCAAGGAGTTCGGTGTCGAGGATGGCGACCTCGAGCGCTTCCGCGCCGATGTGCGCAGCAATCTGGAACGGGAGCTGAAGCAACGGGTCAGGACGAGGGTCAAGGATCAGGTCATGGATGCGCTGCTCGAGGCCAATCCGTTGACCGTGCCGAGCGCGCTGATCGCCGAAGAGATCGAGTCCCTGCGGCAGCAGGCGAACCAAAACCTCAACCTCGGCGGGGCGCAGATCAGCCTTCCGGATGAGCTGTTCGCTGACAACGCCCGTCGCCGGGTCGCGCTCGGGCTGATCATCGCCGAGGTCGTCAAGCAGCACGAGCTCGAGGCGGATTCCGACCGGCTGCGTGCCGCGCTCGAAGAGATGGCAGCCAGTTACGATGATCCGCAGGCGGTGATCGACTACTATCAGGCCGATCGACAACGGCTGGCCGGGGTCGAGTCGATGGTGCTGGAGGATCTGGTGGTTGAGCACCTGCTCGAACAGCTCCAGGTTGTCGAGGAGCCGACGAGCTTCAGCGCGCTGACGTCGCAAGATTAGCTTCGGCGCGCACGCGTCATTTCCCGAGACTGAGGCGAAGACCTGATCACTATGAACATCGAAAACACTGGCACGCGCGTCGATCCGCAGGCGCTCGGTCTGGTTCCGGTCGTCGTCGAGCAAACCGCACGCGGCGAGCGCTCGTTCGACATCTTTTCGCGGCTGCTCAAGGAGCGAGTCGTCTTCCTGGTCGGTCCGGTGGACGACCATGTCGCCAACCTCGTGGTTGCGCAGCTGTTGTTCCTCGAATCCGAGAATCCGGACAAGGACATCCATCTCTATATCAACTCACCGGGCGGGTCCGTGACCGCCGGGCTGGCGATCTATGACACCATGCGCTTCATCCGCCCCGAGGTGAGCACGATGTGCGTGGGCCAGGCGGCCAGCATGGGTGCGCTGCTCCTCGCTGGCGGCGCGGCAGGCAAACGCTCCTGCCTGCCGCACTCGCGCATCATGATCCACCAGCCGCTCGGTGGCTTCCAGGGTCAGGCGAGCGATATTGATATCCACGCCCGCGAGATCCTGCACGCCCGAGATCAGCTCAACCGAATCCTTGCCCATCATACGGGCCAGCCGATCGAGCGGATCGCCGATGACACCGAGCGCGACCGTTTCATGGGCGGTGAGGATGCGGTCGAGTATGGGCTGATCGACAAGGTGCTCGATGCCCGTGACAAGCCGTCCACCTGAATCGGCGCCGATCCTGCCTATCGCGTGCGGCGCGTCACCGGGCGGGGCGCACGGATAGGCGCCCGGTGTTGGTAACGCCATTGCAATGACCTATATCGTGACCTGGGCCGCGCTGTCGATGGTGACAATCGGCCCTAAGAGGTTATGATCAGAAGGAAGTTTGCATGCATCTGACGCGCTTGACAGGCGACGCAACGCGGCGTCGCTCTGCGTCATGCGCGTCTCATGAATTCCCCCACCCCGCTTGGCCCGCAGCGCCTATCCCGGAGAGTCGACCTATGAGCGGAAACACCCATGGAAAGAGCGATGAAGGAAAGCTTCTCTACTGCTCGTTCTGCGGAAAGAGCCAGCACGAGGTTCGCAAGCTGATCGCGGGTCCATCGGTCTTTATCTGCGACGAGTGTGTCGAGCTGTGCAACGACATCATCCGCGAGGAGATGCAGGAGGGTATCGGGGAAGCGACCAGCCGGCTGCCGAAACCGCGGGAGATCAATGACTCCCTGGATCAATTTGTCATTGGTCAGGAGAAGGCCAAGAAGGTCCTGTCGGTCGCGGTCTATAACCATTACAAGCGCCTCGAGGTTGCCGATGCGAAAGAGGACATCGAGATCTCGAAGAGCAATATCCTGCTGATCGGCCCCACAGGCTCGGGCAAGACCCTGCTCGCCGAGACCCTCGCGCGCCTGCTCAATGTCCCGTTCACGATCGCCGATGCGACGACCCTCACCGAGGCGGGTTATGTCGGTGAGGATGTCGAGAACATCATCCAGAAGCTGTTGCAGAAATGCGACTACGACGTCGAGAAGGCGCAGAGCGGCATCGTCTATATCGACGAGATCGACAAGATCTCGCGTAAGTCGGACAACCCCTCGATCACCCGCGACGTCTCGGGTGAAGGCGTGCAGCAGGCATTGCTGAAGCTGATCGAGGGCACCATCGCCTCGGTCCCGCCCCAGGGCGGGCGCAAGCATCCGCAGCAGGAGTTCCTGCAAGTCGATACCTCGAACATCCTGTTCATCGTCGGCGGTGCCTTCGCCGGGCTGGACAAGGTCATCCGTGATCGCTCCAAGAAGACCGGGATCGGCTTCTCGGCCGAGGTCCATAGCCAGAGCGATGATCGGGCGATCGGCGAGCTGCTCAGTCATGTCGAGCCCGAAGACCTGATCCGCTACGGGCTGATCCCCGAGTTTGTCGGCCGGCTGCCGGTGATGGCGACCTTGGAGGAGCTCGACGAAGAGGCATTGATGCGGATCTTGACCGAGCCGAAGTATGCGCTGACCAAGCAGTACGCCCGGCTGTTCGAGATGGAAGGCTGTGAGCTCGATCTGCGCGAGGACGGGCTGCGCGCGATCGCGACCAAGGCGATGGAGCGCAAGACCGGTGCGCGCGGCTTGCGGACGATCATGGAACAGGTCCTGCTCGATATCATGTACGACCTGCCATCGATCGACGACGTCAGCAAGGTCGTCGTCGACTCCTCGGTCGTGCAGGGCGAGAATCCGCCGTTCATCATCTACGAGGGGGGCGAGCAGCCGCGTCTCGCATCGTCGGACTGACCGAACGGGCGGTTGTTTGCCCCCAGTCTGTTTGCTCCCAGTCTGTTTGCTCCCACTCTGGGCGTGTCGCCGACCTGCCCGGCTGGGGTGCCAGCCGGGGCATGTGCCGGGCTCGGGGCCGCAACAGTTCCCAAGTCCGCGCTCGCTGCTCGCAGGACTGATCTGAACTGCGACACAGGTCACTGATGATGCCACCCCTGTGGCTGAGCATGATCTCGGCGTTGTAGGCTGATCACTGGATGAATGCGCTTGCGTCGCGAGTTTGGGAGCGGGCGCGTCGTTTGCGGCGCGGTGAGGCATCGCTCGGGCTTGGGTTCTGTCGCTGGATCGCGAGGCGGTAGAACACGCGCGCCGCATTGGGCCCGCCTGGGGTCGTCAGGCCGCCCTTGACGGCGCCCCGACGCCGATTGAAGCGCTCAATCCCCGCCCTAACCTCTCTTTCAATAGGGCTCTCTCAATAGGGCGTTACTGCTTAAACAGACCCGCTGTCGCCTCGCTGTGGAGGCGCGATTCCTCCTTCGATGCGAGCGTGGCGGGCGCAAGCTTACGGGCACAGTTATATGGGTAATAGTGAGACGGGCCAATCCGGCGCTGAGATGATGACATCGGGCCAAGCCGTCCCGGTGCTGCCATTGCGCGACGTCGTCGTGTATCCACACATGGTGATCCCGCTGTTCGTGGGGCGAGACAAGTCGATCAAGGCGTTGGATGCGGCCATGACCAGCGACAAGCAGATCATGCTGGTCGCCCAACAGAACGCCGACGTCGATGATCCGACGATCAAGGATCTACACGAGGTCGGCACGCTCGCGAATGTGCTGCAGCTGCTGAAGCTGCCCGACGGCACTGTCAAGGTCTTGGTCGAGGGGCATCAGCGCGCGAAGGCGAGCCGTTTCGTCTCGACCGAGGACACCTTCAGCGCGACGGTCGCCCCGCTCGATGAGGTGCTCGAGGCCGACGAGCGCGAGCAAGAGGTGCTGATGCGCTCGGCGGTCGCGCTGTTCGATCAGTATGTCAAGCTCAACAAGAAGGTGCCACCGGAGGTGCTGACCTCGCTGTCGAGCATCGACGAGGCGAGCCGGCTGGCCGACACCATGGCCGCGCACATGTCGCTGAAGCTCGACGAGAAGCAGCGCGTGCTCGAGATGGTCGATGTGCAGCAGCGCCTCGAGCACCTGATGGGGCTGATGGAGTCGGAGAACGACATCCTGCAGATGGAGAAGCGCATCCGCGGGCGCGTCAAGCGCCAGATGGAGAAGAACCAGCGCGAGTACTATCTCAACGAGCAGATGAAGGCGATCCAGAAGGAGCTCGGCGAGCTCGAGGATGCGCCGAACGAGCTCGAGGACCTCGGCAAGCGCATCGAGGAGGCCGGGATGCCGAAGGAGGTCAAGGAGAAGGCCACCGCCGAGCTGAACAAGCTCAAGCTGATGTCGCCGATGTCGGCCGAGGCGACCGTGGTGCGCAACTACATCGACACCCTGGTCTCGGTGCCGTGGAAGAAGCGCACCCGCATCCGCAACGACGTGCGCGTCGCGCAGAAGGTGCTCGACACCGATCATTACGGACTCGAGAAGGTCAAGGAGCGCATCACCGAGTACCTGGCCGTGCAGCAGCGCGTGCGCAAGCTCAAGGGCCCGATCCTGTGTCTGGTCGGTCCGCCCGGGGTCGGCAAGACCTCACTCGGCCAATCGATCGCGCGCGCGACCAACCGCAAGTTCGTCCGGATGTCGCTCGGCGGCGTGCGCGACGAGGCCGAGATCCGCGGCCATCGGCGCACCTACATCGGCGCGCTGCCGGGCAAGATCATCCAGAACCTGTCCAAGGCCGGCTCGCGCAACGCCTTCTTCCTGCTCGACGAGATCGACAAGATGGCGATGGACTTCCGTGGCGACCCGGCCTCGGCGCTGCTCGAGGTGCTGGACCCGGAGCAGAACCACACCTTCAACGATCACTACCTGGAGGTCGACTTCGACCTGTCCGAGGTGATGTTCGTCGGCACCGCCAATACGCTGAACATCCCGCCGGCGCTGCTCGACCGGATGGAGGTGATCCGGCTCTCGGGCTACACCGAGGACGAGAAGGTCAATATCGCCGAGCGATACCTGATCCCGAAGCAGATGAAGAACAACGGGCTCAAGCGCGGTGAGCTGGTGCTTCGTGAGGCGACCATTCGCGACCTGATCCGCTACTACACGCGCGAGGCCGGGGTGCGCAACCTCGAGCGCGAGCTCTCCAAGATCTGCCGTAAGGTGGTCAAGGAGGTGCTGCTGAAGAAGCGCGAGAAGGCGATCACGGTCACGCCGAAGGCGCTCGACAAGTACCTCGGTGTGCGCCGCTTCCGCTTCGGCCTCGCCGATGAGCATGATCAGGTCGGGCAGGTCACCGGCCTGGCTTGGACCGAGGTCGGCGGTGAACTGCTGCGTATCGAGGCGGCGCTCGTGCCGGGCAAGGGCAAGTACACCTTCACCGGCTCGCTCGGCGACGTGATGCAGGAGTCGATCCAGGCGGCGATGACGGTGGTGCGCTCGCGCGCCGAGGCGCTCGGGATCGATAAGGATTTCCACCAGAAGCATGATCTGCACATTCATGTGCCCGAGGGCGCGACGCCGAAGGACGGCCCGAGCGCCGGTGTGGCGATGTGCACCGCGTTGGTCTCGGCGCTGACCCAGGTGCCGGTGCGCTCGAGCGTAGCGATGACCGGGGAGATCACGCTCCGCGGTGAGGTGCTGCCGATCGGTGGGCTGAAGGAGAAGCTGCTGGCGGCGCATCGGGGCGGGATCGATCAGGTGCTGATCCCGCATGAGAACGAGCGTGACCTGGTCGAGATCCCAAAGAATATCAAGCAGAGTCTCGATATTCGTCCGGTGCGCTGGATCGATGAGGTGCTGGAGCTGGCACTGGTGGCGCGTCCGGAGCCGCGTGCGGATGATGTTGATGCGGCACAGGAGGCAGCGCCGCCGGTTGACGAGTCCAAGAAGCCCGAGACCGGCGTCCGGACCCACCATTGAGTCGCCCACGCCGGCCCGGGTCTCGGGCCGGCTCATCCCCCGGTCTTGACGGGACGCCGCTACTAGGTGGCGTCCCGTTGCGGTATGCCGTTGCATGGTGTGAAGCCTGCGCCGACCGACGGCTTGCGGGTTGACACCTTCAGGGGGCTCCTTAACAATCCGGGGGCAATCGAGGGGACGGTCCCGTCATCATCAAGCGCCGCCGCGACGGGCGCGGAAAGTCCGATCTGCGGCGGCTCCGTGTTTAGCAACCGACCTATGGCTTCGGGTCATTCAGGGGGGAAAATGAATAAGTCAGAACTGGTGGACGCCATGGCCGACGCGGCCGATATCTCGAAGTCGTCAGCCTCTCGAGCACTCGACGCGCTCACCGATTCGATCGCCGCTACCCTGAAGAACGGCGAATCCGTCTCGATCATCGGTTTCGGCACCTTCAGCGTAAAGGAGCGCGCCGCCCGGACCGGCCGGAATCCGCAAACGGGTGAGACCATCCAGATTGCGGCCTCGAAGAATCCCTCTTTCAAGGCTGGTAAAGCGCTCAAAGACGCGATACAATGATCTCTTACTTCGGTCGACTTGAGTTAGATCGTGAAGCCCATCAGGTCTTAGCGATGGTGTGCTCCAGGGTTGAGTGTCGGCTGTGAGGCGTCGAGTACCCAGTGTGCGGTTGCTCATTGTTTGGGTGCGCCTGTTGCGGGTGCTTAGCTCAGCTGGGAGAGCATCGCCCTTACAAGGCGAGGGTCGCAGGTTCGATCCCTGCAGCACCCACCATTCGGCCGCTTGGGGCGCCTGACGCACCGTTTTGTTGGAGTGGTAGTTCAGTTGGTTAGAATACCGGCCTGTCACGCCGGGGGTCGCGGGTTCGAGTCCCGTCCACTCCGCCATTATTGATCGCTACGGGGTACCCGGTTCGGGTACCCCGTTTTTGTTTCCGCCCTTATTGCCGGCTGGGATGCGGGCGTCCGGCCCCTTGGATGCCCAACTGCTCAGCCCCTGCTGTATCGAGTCTTGACGAGCTATGTTGCAGGAGATCCGAGAACGCGCACAGGGTTGGGTGGCCTGGACCATCGTGATCCTGATTACCATCCCCTTCGCCTTCTGGGGGATCGATTCCTACTTCGGTGGAGGCGCTGAGCCGGTGGTTGCCAGTGTCAACGGCACCGAGATCACCGAGCGCGCCTTCAACCAGAACGTTAATCGGGCCCGTATCCAACTTCGAGATCGTCTAGGCGACGCCTATGATCCCGCCCTGTTCGGTGACGGGCGGCTGCGTGAAGAGGTGCTCGACCGCATGATCCGGGAGACCCTGCTGCTGGAGGCGTCCAGCGCGATGGGGCTGCGGACATCCGATCAGGCCATCCGGGCAGCGATACTCAGTGAGCCGGCATTCCAACGTGACGGTGTCTATTCCAAGGAGCAGTACGAGCGGGTGCTGCGCCTCCAGGGTCTCACCCCGGCGGCCTATGAGGATTCGCTGCGGCGACAGTTGCTGATCACCCAGCTGCCGCGAGCCATCCGTGAAACGGCCTTTGTGACCGATGCGCTGACCAAGCGCAGCGCGAGCCTGGTACGGCAGCAGCGCGAGCTCGCCTATGTCCAGATCCCGCGCGCAGCGTTTGAGGATGCCGTGCAGTCGCCTGACGAAGCCGCTATCCAAGCCTACTACGACGACCATGCCGAGGAGTTTGCGACGCCCGAGCAGGTCAAGGTCGCCTATCTGTTGCTGGATGCGGCGGAGCTCTCGGCGCCGGATGGGGAGATCGACGAGGCAACCCTTCGCCAGGAATATGAGAGTCGTCTCGATGAATTCACCGCGCCTGAAGAGCGGCAGGTGCGCCATATCCTGATCACGGTGCCAGCTGACGCCGAACAGGCTGAGCTGAAGGAGGCGCGCCAGCGCTTGCAGGCGGTCCGTGAGCGCATCCTCGCCGGGGAACCGTTCGATGCGGTCGCGGCCGAGGTCTCGCAGGACCCGGGTACTGCCAACAGCGGCGGTGAGCTCGGCTGGATCGGCCGTGGGGCGCTTGATCCGGCCTTCGAACAGGCAGTCTTCGCGCTCGAGCCCGACAGCCTGAGCGAGCCGGTGCGCAGCCGCTTCGGCTATCACCTGGTCGAGGTGCTCGATGTGCGCGGCGGGGAGCCCAGTCCGTTCGAGGACGTCCGCGATGAGCTGATCGCGGATCTCTCTACCGGCGGCGCTGAGGCCGTGTTCTTCGAACAGGCGGAGCAGCTCGCGACCCTGACCTACGAGTCCCCGGATAGTCTGATCCCGGCCGCTGAGGCCCTTGATCTCGAGGTCCAGACGACCGACTGGATCGATCGCAGTGGTGGCGAGGGGCTGTTCGCAAACCCGCGCGTGATCCAGGCGGCCTTTAGCGAGGACGTTCTTGAGCGTGGCAACAACAGCGAGCTGCTCGAGCCGGACCCGGATGGCATGCAAGCGCTGGTGCTACGTGTCGTCGAGCACAGAGAGCCCTCGGTTCGACCGCTCGACGCGGTCCGTGATGAGATCGTGAGCCGCGTCGAGGCGCAGCGCGCCGCCGAGGCGGCCCGGGCCAGAGCCGAGGCGATCGTCGCCCAGGTGCGCTCGGGGGAAGCACTCACCGCTGCGGCCGATGGCCTCGAGCTCATCGAGGCCGGTCAGGTCGGGCGGACAGCATCGGACGTTCCATCGGTCGTGCTCGGCCAGGCCTTCTCGATGCCGCGACCGACATCTGATGCCCCGGTGCAGGTCGCGAGCACTGAGGGTCCGGAGGGCGATGCCTTTGTGGTCTCGGTATCGGAGGTGATCGACGGTGATCCGGGCGCGTTGAGCGAGGATGAGCTCGCGATCGAGTCTCGGGTCTTGCGCCGCGCCCTTGCTCGCGCCGATGTCGACGAGGTCGTCAAGAGCATGGCGTCGCGTGCGAAGATCGAGCGCGAGCCGGTGGTCTCGGACGAGCCTTACTAGCAGGCCCGGGCAAAACGGCTGCTTTCCTCGCGCAACCTAACCGCCGCCCAGCCTGGACGGTCTGCCGGCTCGTCGGTAACAGCGTCGATCTTTCTGGGCGTCGCGTTCTCGACCCGGTAGCGGCCGACCGTCCTAGCGAGGACGCCCTCTCCGGGACGGGCGCCCGGAGGCATTGCTCGATCGGTTCGGGCCGATCGGTTCGGGCCGGGCCGTTGCCCGGTCCGCTCCGTAGGGCTCAGCAGGGCTCAGCCGAGCCCGAGGATGTGGTATCCGGTATCGCAGTAGAGCACGTCGCCGGTGATGCCGGAGGCGAGGTCGGAACAGAGGAACGCACCGGCGTTACCGACCTCCTCGATCGTCACATTGCGCCGCAATGGCGTGCGTTCCTCGACCTGCTTGAGCATCGAGCGGAAATCGGCGATCCCGGCCGCAGCCAAGGTCCGGATCGGCCCTGCTGAGACGGCATTGACCCGGGTCCCCTCGGGGCCGAGCGACGCCGCCAGGTAGCGCACATTGGCCTCCAGACTCGCCTTTGCGATCCCCATCACGTTGTAGTTCGGAACCGCCCGCACGGCCCCAAGGTAGCTCATCGTCAGGATCGCCCCGTTGCGGCCCCGCATCAGCTCACGACCGGCCTTGGCCAGTGCCGCGAGGCTGTAGGAGCTGATATCGTGCGCGGCCGCGAAGCCCTCGCGCGTCACGCAGTCGACGTAATCGCCCTCGAGTTCCTCCTTGGGCGCGAAAGCGATCGAGTGCACGATCCCGTCCAGCCCATCCCAGTGCTCGCCAAGCGCGGCGAAACAGCCGGTGATCTGGTCGTCATTGGTGACATCGAGCGGCAGCACGAACTCGGCGTCGCATTGGGAGGCGAGGTCCTCGACCCGACCCTTGAGCTTGTCGCCCTGGTAGATGAACGCCAGCGTGGCGCCTTCGCGGTGCATGGCCTGAGCGACCCCCCAAGCGATCGAGCGATTGCTGGCGACGCCGGTGATCAGGATACGTTTCTCCGATAGAAAGCCCATATGTTGCCCTCATGAGGATTCGGTGTAGGATGGCCGCGCGTCGCCTGTCGTGCTTTGGGTGAGCTGCATGCCGGCGCGTTGCCGCGGCGATGCGGTCCGGCGGCGAGCCGTCCATTCGCCAACCGCCGCTGAATCGGCCGATAACCTTACAGAAAGCCAGCCTGCGCGGAAAGCGTCTATGTCGCGAGCGTCCCGCTCACTACCCCTGCTGCTGCTTGTCGCTGCCGCGCTGCTGACCGCCTGCGGTGAGCCGCCCTGGAATAATCCCTACCCGGAAGACCAAGCGGGCGAGAACATCCTCTACGGCGCCTTCACCGAGCGTCCCAAGCACCTGGACCCGGCACGTTCGTACAGCTCCAACGAATACAGCTTCATCGCCCAGGTCTATGAGCCGCCGCTGCAGTACCACTTCCTCAAGCGCCCCTACGAGCTGGTGCCGCTGACCGCCCGTGCGCTGCCCGAGGTCACCTTCTTCGATGCCGATGGCAACGCGCTGCCGAGCGATGCCGCGCCCGATGAGATCGCCGTGAGCGAGTACCTGGTCGCGATCGAACCGGGCATCCGCTATCAGCCGCACCCGGCCTTCGCCCGGGACGCCGACGGCGCATACCGCTATCACGACCTCGATGCCAGCACCATCGCGCGCATCAATACCCTTGACGACCTGCCGGAGACCGGCACCCGCGAGCTGACCGCCGCGGACTATGTCTACCAGATCAAGCGTCTGGCGACACCCTGGCTGCACTCGCCGATCGCGGGCCTGATGGGCGAGCATATCCGTGGCTTCGCCGAGCTCGGCGACCGGATCGCGGCGCAGGCGCCGGCGCCGGTCGACGGCGAGCGGCCGTTCTTCGACCTGCGCCAGGTCCCATTCGCGGGCGCCGAGGTGGTCGACCGCTACCGTTATCGGATTCGCCTCGAAGGGCCGTACCCGCAGTTCGTCTACTGGCTCGCGATGCCCTTCTTCGCGCCGATGCCATGGGAGGCCGAGGCGCTCTACAACCAGCCCGGCATGAAGCAGAACAACCTGACGCTGGATTGGTATCCGGTCGGCACCGGCCCCTTCATGCTCAGTGAGAACAACCCGAACCTGCGCATGGTGCTGGCGCGCAATCCGAACTTCCACGGCGAGCGCTATCCGAGCGCGGGCATGCCCGGCGACCGGGAGGCCGGGCTGCTGGACGACGCCGGCGAGCCGATGCCGTTCGTCGATCAGGCGATCTACAGCCTCGAGCAGGAGAGCATCCCGTACTGGAACAAGTTCCTGCAGGGCTACTACGACAGCTCCGGGATCAGCTCCGATGCCTTCGATCAGGCGATCAAGTTCGACGCCGCCGGTGAGGCGGGACTGACCGCCGACATGCGCGAGCAGGGCATCGAGCTGGTCATCGCGGTCCAGACCTCGATCTGGTACATGGGCTTCAACATGCTCGATCCGCTGCTCGGCGGCGACTCGGAGCGCGCGCGCCTGTTGCGCCAGGCGATCAGCATCGCGGTCGACTTCGGCGAGTTCATCTCGATCTTCGCCAACGGCCGCGGCGTTCAGGGCCAAGGTCCGCTCCCGCCCGGGATCTTCGGTCACCGCGAGGGCGAGGCCGGGATCAACCCCTATGTCTTCGACTGGGAGGACGGCCGCGCGGTGCGCAAGCCGATCGCCGAGGCCCGGGCCCTGCTGGCCAAGGCTGGCTACCGGGATGGACGCGACCCGGAGACCGGCCGGCCGCTAACGATCTACTACGAGGCGATGGATGCAGGACCCGATGGCAAGGCGCGGCTCAACTGGATGCGCAAGCAGTTCGCCAAGCTCGGCATCGAGCTGGTCGTGCGCGCGACCGACTACAACCGCTTCCAGGAGAAGATGCGCAAGGGCACCGGGCAGGTCTTCATGTGGGGCTGGAACGCCGACTACCCGGACCCGGAGAATTTTTTCTTCCTGCTCTACGGCCCGAACCGCAAGGTCGATGGCGGCGAGAACGCGGCCAACTATCAGAACGAGGAGTTCGATGCGCTATTCGAACGGATGAAGAACATGGACGACGGCTCCGAGCGGCAGCAGGTGATCGACCGGATGAACGCGATCCTGCGTCATGACGCGCCCTGGTCGTTCGGCTTTTATCCCAAGTCCTTCAGTCTCCATCATCAGTGGCTCGAGAACGTCAAGCCGAACCTGATGGCCAACAACACCCTCAAATACCGCCGACTCGAGCCCGCGATCCGCGAGCAGTTGCGCGCGCAGTGGAATCCACCGGTGCTCTGGCCGATCGGCGCGCTGATCGCGATCCTGGTCGTCGGCGCGATCCCGGCGGTGCTGGTCGCGCGCCGGCGTGAGCGGGGGCGCGCGCTGTGACCGCCTATATCCTGCGCCGGCTGCTGTATGCGATCCCGATCCTGATCGGCGTCAACCTGATCACCTTCACGCTGTTCTTCGTCGTCAACTCGCCGGACGACATGGCGCGGATGCAGCTCGGCGACAAGCGTGTGACCCAGGAGGCGATCGACACCTGGAAGGCCGAGCACGGCTACGACCGCCCGCTGCTCTACAACGCCGACGCGCCGCGCCTGCAACGCCTGACCGACACCATCTTCTTCGAGAAATCGCTGAAGCTGTTCGCGTTCGATTTCGGGCGCTCGGACAGCGGCCGCGATATCGGCTATGACATCCGTCAGCGCATGTGGCCGAGCCTCGCGATCGCGTTGCCGACCCTGCTGGTTGGGCTCGCGATCGCGATCAGCTATGCATTGATGATCGTGTTCTTCCGCGCCACCTACATCGACTTCGGCAGCGTCGTGCTCTTGGTCGCGATGATGTCGATCTCCGGACTCTTCTACATCATCGGCGGCCAGTTCCTGATCGGGAAGCTGTTCCACCTGGTACCGATCTCGGGTTACGACACCGGGCTCGAGGCGCTGAAGTTCCTGATCCTGCCGGTCGTGGTCGGGGTCGCGGCCGGCATCGGCAGCAGCACCCGGCTGTATCGCACCTTCTTCCTCGAGGAGATCAACCGCGACTATGTGCGCACCGCCCGCGCCAAGGGGTTGCGCGAGCGGGTAGTGCTGTTCCGCCACGTGCTGCGCAACGCGCTGATCCCGATCCTGACCGGCGTCGTCGCGGTGCTGCCGCTGTTGTTCATGGGCGCGCTGATCATCGAGTCGTTCTTCGGCGTGCCCGGCCTCGGCAGCTATACCATCGATGCGATCAACCGCCAGGACTTCTCGATCGTGCGCGCGATGGTCTTTCTGGGCTCGGTCCTCTATATCCTGGGGCTGATCCTGACCGACATCTCCTACACCCTGGTCGATCCCAGGGTGCGGCTGTCTTGAGGGCTTGCCCGTGCCGGTCATCCTGATCACCGATGCCCTAATCTTCTTGCTGATCGCGGTCGGCATCGTGTTCGGCCTTTATGCCGCCCGCCATGAGCATCTGCGCGGACCCTGGCGGCAGGTCGGGCGCTCGCCGGTGGCCGTCGCGGCGCTGGTCGTGATGCTGTTCTATGTCGGCATCGGTGTGCTCGATTCGCTGCACTTCCATCCGCGCATCGAGCCGCTTGCCGAGGTCGGCTCGCCAGCTGCGACCGTCAATGAAGCGGACGCAGTGACTGGCCCTGACGGCAAGACAACCCCGGACGAACAGGGGACCGATGCCTCAGGCTCGCAACGCAGTGCGGAGCAAGCGCAAGAGATCACCCAGGCGAAAGACACGATCAGCGCGGCGGAGCCCGGGGCCTCAGCGCCAACCTATTCGACACAGATCATCTCGGTGCTCGATCTGCTGCTCAGTGGCCTGCGCGAGCGCCAGGAGAAGACCTTCTCGGCACCGTTTGCGACCCACCTGTTCGTCAAGGAGGCGATCGAGCAGCCGGACGGGAGCGTGGTGCGCGCCTACCCGCGCCTGGAACACGGTGGCGCTCACCTCGAGGACCCGAGCCAGCGATCCTTCGATCTGCTGTTCCGCGGGCTGTTCGGCGCGATCAAAGGGCTGATGGTCTGGACCGCGATCATGGCCGGTCTGATTGCGTTGCTCGGGTGGCGGCGGCGCCAGTCGTTCAATGACACCGCGACGGCGCTTTGGCGCGGCGAGACCGCGGTGCCTTGGCGCGTGGTCCTGATCACGCTCGCGATCATGCTGGTACTGAGCTTCACGGCCGCTGAGCTCGGGGCGAAGTACCATATCCTCGGCACCGATAAGGTGGGAGAGGACGTCTTCTATCAGAGCCTGAAGAGCATCCGTACCGGCCTCGTGATCGGGACCCTGACCACGCTGGTGATGCTGCCAGCGGCGATCCTGCTCGGGATCATGGCCGGCTATCTCGGCGGGCGCACCGATGACGTCATCCAGTATCTGTACACGACCCTGAACTCGATCCCGGGCGTGCTGCTGATCGCAGCGGCGATCCTGATGCTGCAGGTCTACATGACCAACAACGCCGACCAGTTTGAGAGCCTGGTCGAACGCGCCGATCTGCGCCTGCTGTTCCTCTGTATCATCCTTGGCGTCACCAGCTGGACTGGACTCTGCCGGCTATTGCGCGGCGAGTCGCTGAAATTGCGCGAGGTCGACTATGTGCAGGCGGCCCGCGCTCTCGGCGTCCGCCATTCGACCGTGATCGCTCGCCATATCCTGCCGAACGTCCTCCATATCGTGATGATCACCGTGGTGCTGGACTTCAGCGGCCTGGTGCTGGCCGAGGCGGTGCTCTCCTATGTCAACATTGGCGTTGATCCAACGATGAACAGCTGGGGCAACATGATCAACAGCGCTCGACTGGAGCTGGCCCGCGACCCGATCGTCTGGTGGTCGCTAGCCGCGGCCTTCCTGTTCATGTTTACCTTGGTGCTGGCTGCCAATCTGCTCGCGGACGTGGTGCGGGATGCCTTCGATCCGCGGCTCCGGAGTGCCTCGTGAGCCGGCCTCGCGGCAGGCTGACTGCCGCCGATCCGTGCGCCTCGGGCAGGCGAGAACGGCTATGGTCCTCGTCATTCCCAATGAGTGGAGCGGCTGCTGCGATGCGTGACGCCCTGCTGCAGGTCTCGAACCTGACCGCCGAGCTCGGCGGCGATGAGCGGCCGGTGCGCGTCTGCGACGGCGTGGGCTTCGCGATCCGGCGCGGGGAGACCATGGCGTTGCTCGGCGAGTCCGGCTGCGGCAAGTCGATGACCGCGCTCGCATTGATGCGGCTGCTGCCGCTCGGCGGGCGTATCGTCTCGGGGTCGGTGCAGCTTGCCGGACGCGAGCTGCTGACGTTGACGGAGCGCGAGATGCGCACTGTGCGCGGCGGCGGCATGGGGATGATCTTCCAAGAGCCGCAGACCTCGCTGAATCCGGTGCTCCGAGTGGGCGATCAGATCGCCGAGGCGGTGCGGCTGCACGGGCGGCTGCCGCGTCGGCGCGTGACCGAGCGGGTAGTTGAACTGCTGCGCGCGGTCGGGATTCCGGACCCTGCCCGGCGCGCGAGCGAATACCCGCATCAGCTTTCGGGCGGGATGAAGCAGCGCGTGATGATCGCGATGGCGTTGGCCGGCGACCCGCAGCTGTTGATCGCCGACGAGCCGACGACGGCGCTGGATGTGACGATTCAGGCTCAGGTGCTGCAGCTGCTCAAGGGCTTGCAGCGCGAGACCGGCATGGCGGTGCTGCTGATCACGCATGACCTCGGCGTCGTCGCCGAGACCGCGGACCGGTTGGCCGTGATGTATGCCGGCCAGATCGTCGAACAGGCCAGCGTCGACGCCTTCTTTGCCCAACCGGCGCACCCCTATAGCCGCAAACTGCTCGAGAGCGTGCCCAGCGCGGGCAAGCGCCGCGGCGAGCTGGCGGTGATCCCGGGGCGGGTGCCGCCGCTGGATCAAGCATTCGAGGGCTGCCGCTTCGCCGACCGCTGTCCGTTCGTGATGGAGACCTGCCGCAGTGGCCGGATCGAGTGGTATCAACCGAACACCGAGCAATGGGTGCGCTGCCTGCTCTGGGCCGATCCGCGCTCGCGCTTCCTGCCCGATGAGCCGGGGGCCAGCCCGGCTGCTGTTGGCTCGGATCAGGTCAGCGAGGATGCGCGCACAGACGCTGACGCACTCCTCGTGATCGAGGGGCTCAAGGTCCATTTCCCGATTCAGAAGGGACTGTTTCGGCGCACGGTGGGTCATGTCAAGGCGGTCGACGGGGTCGATCTGCACATCAAGCCCGGCCAAACCCTGGCCCTGGTCGGAGAATCCGGCTGCGGCAAGACGACCGTCGGCAAGGGCATCCTGCAGCTCGAGCCACCGACCGGCGGTCAAGTCCGTTATACTGGGGTCGATCTAACGCGGATCGCCGCTCGGCAGATGCGGCCCTACCGGAAGGACCTGCAGATCATCTTCCAGGACCCCTTCGCGTCGATGAACCCGCGCATGCTGGTGGGCGACATCGTCGGTGAGGGGATGCAGTCACTCGGCATCGAGAGGGGCCGAGTGCCTCGGCGTCGGCGTGTGGCCGAGCTGTTGGAGCAGGTGGGTATCGGAGCCCAAGCGATGGACCGTTATCCACACGAATTCTCCGGCGGGCAGCGACAGCGCATCTGCATTGCAAGGGCGCTCGCGGTCGAGCCCAAAGTGATCGTCTGCGATGAGCCGACCAGCGCGCTCGATGTCTCGGTGCAGGCGCAGATCCTGAATCTGCTGAAGCGCCTGCAGCAGGAGCTTGGACTCAGTTACCTGTTCATCACCCACGATATCTCGGTGGTCTCGTACCTAGCACAGGAGGTTGCGGTGATGTACCTGGGTCGTGTCGTCGAGCAGGGCACCGCTGCCGAGGTCCTCGATGATCCGCGCCACCCCTACACCAAGGCCCTGCTCTCAGCGGTGCCGAGCATGGACAAGGCCGGACGTCGCGAGATCATCCGCCTCGAAGGCGACATGCCGTCGCCGTCCGCGCCGCCTGTAGGCTGCCACTTCCATCCGCGCTGCCCAGAGGCGTTGCCGGAGTGTCGTCAAGCCTATCCGGCCTCGGTGCCGATCACCGAGACGCATCGCGCACATTGTATTCGCGTTGACGATCAGCGTTGACCGGCGGTCTCGACAGGCACCAAGCTTTTCACGGGACAGCCAACCGTCGTCAGGCCTTGATCTCAGCAGACATCGTTATGCAGCTGTGGCAGGATGTGGGCTACCGATAGGCTGCCTGATCGGCCATCCCGGCCAGCTCGGAATCCACAAGAGTTGAAGATTATGATGGGGCATCTAACAAACTGGTTGCTCGGGTTGGGGACATTCGTGGCACTCGCCATCTTCTTGTATTCGGTATTCGATCTGATGCGCCGACTGCTAGCCCGGTTGGCGCTGCGTCTCTGCCAGATGCGGGAAGCGCCCGAAGGCGGCTTCATCTGTGACCTCAAGCACAGGCTTGCTGGCTATGCAGAGAAATCGCTGCTGCCCAGAGTGGCCGTCATGGTCGGCGCGTTCGCAGTACTGGCCTTTATCGTGATCGAGCATTCGCCGAAGCTCTAAGCGAATCCGTTCCGGACCGCACACCTCCAGGCTTTGGCTAGGATGCTGACGGGCCTGTAGCCATGTTGCGTGCCTAATTCGCTTTTCAGGGCCCCTGAGACCGAGACCTCGACAAGGTATTTCCCTTCATGTCTATTGCGATGTCGCAATTCCTGAAGTCACATGGACTTCTACGCAACCCCTTCATCGAGGAGGAGGCGCAGAACGATAAGGTCTTCGAGGACTTGGTCAACGAGGCAGGCTATACCTTCAACCACCAAGCCTGGGACAAATTCTTTGGTGACCCGCCCGGCCGCGGCACCTCGATGATCTTCGGTGTCAAGGGCAGCGGCAAATCCGCGCTGCGCTTGGCGCTCGAGAAGAATATCGAGCACTTCAATCGCGGCCACCGTGAGCGCATCCTGCTGCTCAGCTACGACGACTTCAATGGCTTTCTGGAAGCCTTCAAGCGCAAGCGCGAGCAGGATCGCAACCGCGAAGGGCCTGTGACGCTCGATGACTTCCGTCTCGCCCAGCACCTCGACGCGATCCTGGTCTGCGGCATGGAGGCCCTTATGGCGGAGCTGAAGGCGGCTGATCTGCCGTTGGAGAGCCTCGAGCGCTATCAGCGCCACGACCTGATGATGCTGATGGCCTTCTATGTCAGCGGGCCGCCGGATCGGTACAACCGAATCATGTCTGGGCTGGGTCGCCAGCTATTGCCGCGAGGGGTCTTCGGTGGCATGGGGCGCGGGATCAAAGGCGTGCTGACCGGGCTGTTGACGCTCGGTATCGCGCCAATCAGCTCGCAGATGTTCTACCGCGGCGTCGCCCGTTCCGCCGAGCGCGAGATCCTGGTTCGCGACCGCAATGCGCGCGATGTCGAGCGGGCATTGAAGAGCATCACCCGCGGCTACCTCAAGGATCAGGACGTCAAGCGCAAAGGTTGGCGGGACGATGACGATGTCCGGCGCCTGTTCATGACCAAGTTCATCGATTGCGTGCGCAGCCTGGGCTATCAGCAGATCGTCGTCGTGATGGACAAGGTCGACGAGCCATCGTTGATCAATGGCGATCGCGACAAGATGGAGTCCTTCGTCTGGCCGCTCTGGAACAATCGTATCCTGCAGTTGCATCCCAACCTGAGCTTCAAGATGCTGCTGCCACGTCAGCTCTATGAGTCGGTGCGCAAGGCCAGTTCCGAGAAGGCCAACGTCGCGCGTTTCGACAAACAGAAGATCATCTATCCGTTCCGTTGGGGTGACAAACAGCTGTTCGACATGATGTCCGATCGGCTGCGCATCTGCCGCGCTGATCCGAGCGAGCCCTATCCGCTCGATCAGCTCTTTGACGACAGCATCCAGCGTCGCGAGGTGCTCGGCGCGCTCGACAAGCTGCGCCAGCCCCGATTCGTGCTCAACTACCTCTATCGGCTGATCTCCGAGACCTGCGCCCACGCCGATGCGCATGACGACCAGCCGATCCGGATCTCGCATGACATCTTCTATCAGGTGACGGCGACGATCGGCGAGGACATCCGGCAGTACTACCAGACGCTTGGCGAGAGTCCGGAGTAAAGCTCGGGGCCTGATTCTGCGCGGTCGGCGAGTCGAGAGTCCCCGACCTTTGCGTGTACCTCCTTAGGGAGTGGGTCGACACTTGCTCCCGTCTCCACACTTCGAGATACCGCTCCCGCCTGTGGGGTGTCCGGGCCTGCGTTGCGTCGACGGCTTGCGGGCAAAACCTTCGCTTGTATCCAGACGGGCGCAGCGTGCATGCCTTGCAGGCACCCGATACTGTGCTAGCTTGCCTATAGGGTAGCACCCCATACACAGTCTGCTGCATAGTTAACTGTCATGTGTGAAAACGTCCCGGAGAGTAGATGGGCCGTGATCTAACCTTGTATCCGAAGGAGGCCACGCGCGAACAGCTCAAGGAATATGTCGAAGGGCTGGGTTTTAGTAAGTGTCAGCACTTTTGGGACTGGCCGGCAGGAACATTGAATTATTCTTGGTTCGACGACGCCGACTTCAAGTCGATAGATGGAGTGTCAGCAGACATCTACCCAGTATCTGGCGACGAACTTGATATCACAGGAAATGAGTGGGCGCTTCATGTCCGTAACCTTTACAGCGCAAGCTGGCACGATGTGAAGATGCTAAATGAGGTTCTTAGGGGCGCTCGAAAGCGCTTTGGAGGAACGATAAAGGGGGACTATGGGACGAATCGCTATGCCCCGCTTTGGGACGACGACAGCACCCCAATCAGCAGAGGCATTACGAAAGTTTACCAACATGTTTCGCAAGAAATTCGAGCGGTAAAGTTTGCGTTGCCCGATCCGATACATCAGCAAACACTTCCTGACGACAAGAAGATTGCTGATTTCATAGAATTCACAAATAGCATGGACCCCCGTCGCACTATCTATAACGGTCTTGTTCCCTTTGCTGTTGCTATGTTCGAGTATTTCTTTTCGCAGGTATTCAAAGTTCTTATCGCCTACGATCACACCGCGCTAAAAAAGCGAGCCGAACATAAGCAAAAACTCGATTTTGCAGTGTTGCTCGAAATCGCTGGGAACGAGCGGACTATAGAAGACGTTATCGCGTCCAACTACACTTTCCAGAATATATCGCAGTTAAACAAGGCCTATAAGGATTGGCTTGGCATCGACGTGCGTGCACTCCTGTACCGAAAGCGCAAGATCGGCAACACCATTTCCTTTCTTGAGACTCGGGTATCCGACATAATTCAGTACCGACACGGTATCGTGCATCGATTCGAGATTGACAGATCGCTCACTAAAGAGAAGTTCACACACATCCTCGAAGCGATCGAGAAAACAATGGCTGAGTTCGTGTCGCACCTTGAGCTACGGTATTCTATGAAGATCGAAATTGACTGACGCACTGCGAACATAACAATCGCACAAACTCCGACCGCCTGTTGGCTAGCCGTCGCTTCGCTTCGGCTAGCCAACAGGCGGCGGGTTGTGCTTTACGTTATGTGCAGCAGGTGAAATGAGCCCTACAGTATTCAAAGAAAGTGGATATAGATTTTTCTTCTTCTCAAGAGAAGAGGAAAGGATGCACGTCCATGTAGTGTCAGGCGATGGAGAAGCGAAATTTTGGCTTGAGCCTGAAATTGAGCTTGCCAAGAACCATAAGTATTCAAGAAAACAACTGAAGCAAATAGAGTCACTCGTTGAGGTTCATTACAATGAGGTCGTTAGCGCATGGCAACAGCATTTCAGAAGTGGAAGTAACTAATATTTCTACGCATGGGGTATGGCTGTTCGCCCATGGAGAAGAATTGTTCATGTCATATGATGATTTTCCATGGTTTAGAGAAATGGCCGTCAAGTCAATTGTAAATGTAGAAGAACAATCGCCAGATCATTTTTACTGGCCTGATTTAGATGTTGACTTGACTAGAGAAATTATTAAGCATCCAGAACGTTTTCCGCTTAAGTCAAGAAGCACATAACAAGCGCCTAAAGCCGAGCCTGTACTGCGCCGTCGAGCTCAGCGTATTGTATTCGGCGTCATCATAGGCGCAGTACAGCCCGGCTTAGGCGTAACGTTAGCACCCAAGACATGAAACAACAAAATCTTGCCATCACGCTTCCGAACTATCAGCGCATTTTCCAGACAGTACTTGCAATATTAAAAGCAGAAAATGTAGAACCAACCAAAGCTTGTTTACATTTTGGATTTATAGGTGCCAAATTGTTGCGCCATCATTTCAATATGAACGCAGAACCTGTAACAGGAATCGCAGCTTTTCGCTTTGGAGCAGCGAACGACACTATGGGCCTTGATCATAACCACGTCCACCCTGCTCACGCGGCCATCGGCGAGAGGTAGGGTACCTTCGGCGCGCGCGCTCGTCGTCGGCGAGGCCGAGGCGGCAAAGGCACGCGCTCGAGCAGTTGCTCGAACAAGGGCGGCGGCGCCCGGCCAAAGAAGCGCTCAGCGGCGGTGGTTTGGTCCGCACGGCGGATGGAGAAGTTGTGCACCGCCGTCAGGGCGGAGAGCTGACGCGCACTGAGGCGATGACAGCCGTGGTGGAAGAGCGAGAGCTGACCGTTGCGCCCCTCCACCGCAGAGCTTGAGCGCTGGAACAGGTCGGCGCAGTCGCTGGCGACCTGCTCAATCTCCGCACGCTGAGTCGCCTCCAGGGCTTGGATGGGGTGATCTGCCGCGCGCAGCGGTGCGAGCCGCTGTGCGCTCAGTGCCGCGAGGCGTTGACGCTCCTCGGCTCCCGAGCACTTTGTGGCGACGCGTTCAAGATAGATCGCCGGGATCAGTTGCTCGAGCACAGCGAGCTCAAGGTCGGGTGTCAGGTTGAGCGCCTCGACACGCTGCTGCACGGTGGCAAAGAAGAAGGCGATCGTGGCCCGCAGGGCCGTGTTCAAGCGCTTGGCCTTCGCGAGGTGGGCGCGAGCGCGTGCCGGCAAGTCGGCCGCCTCGGCGAGGGCCTCCAACCGCTGCCAGATCGTACCGAGCCGTTCTCCCAAGCGCTCAGGTGGTTGCGCCTCACCGCGCTCCAGCTCAAAGGGATGGTAGGCTTCGCCGAGGGCGCGGATCAACGTCGTGGCCTCCTCCTGACGCGCCTGCGTCTGATCCCGCGTGACGGCCGCGGCGGCCCACCGCTGCAGGGCACCTTGGATGCGCTGCGCAAAGGCCGGCGGACGCCCCGGGCCATGGCGCTGCTGGCGGTACGCCTGTTCGGCCTCGCGCTCGGCCTGCAGTTGTACCTCAGCCGTGGCCACCTCAGCGTCGGCCGCGCGCACCGCCCGCGCCAGTGACAGACCGGTGCCCTTAGCCACCTCATGCTGGAGATGGAACAGGTCCGGGGACTGGTGGGCCTGATGATCGTGCTCGATGTGCCGGCGCAGCGCCGTGGCCTCATCCGAGGTCCCTTGCACCAGGGTGACCGGCAAGCCCGCACAGGCGGCGGCCAGCGCCTGCGTCCAGGTCGCGGCGGTGCGATCCTCAGCGTACTGCTCCAACAGGATGACGTTCGACACCGGCTCAAGCGCCACCAAGCAGATCGCCGGGTGGAAGGTCTCGTCTTCGCAGACGCTTATCGGCCGAGGGGCCATGCCGGCGGCCAGCGCCTGGCGCTGTTCGGCGGCGACGTCGACCACCGCCTGCTCGAGCGCGGCATTCAACGCCTGCTGGCTGCCGTAGGAGGCACCGACGAAGGCCGATAAGCCGCTCAGCTCTAAGACCTCAGTGACCAAGCGCACGCCGCCACCGGCGCGCAGGGTGATGACGAAGTGGATCGCGAGCACCAACCGATGCAGCCAGTGCACACCGGCTTCGGTGGCCACGAACGCGGCCAACGCCGCCGGCGCGTCGTCGGGGGCCAGCGCCGAACGCGACCCGTCGCGCAAGGTGCTGCGTGGGCAGCCAATCGCGGCGGCCGCTTGGCGTTCGCTCCGACCGGCAGCGCGCGCGCTGGCTGCCGCAGTGAGCGTCTGCGCCCGCTCCAGACGGGTCGCGGGCTTCATCGCCGCGCCTCTGGCGAAGCCGCCAGGACTGGACTAAAGTCATCAGTGGCAGAGCCTTCGGACATCGCTCTTGACCCTCGGTGAGCTTCCACTTCCAAGGGTAAGAGATTTCGGGGGTTCTGCCAT
>NZ_NRSJ01000045.1 GCF_016584085.1 Halochromatium glycolicum
GGATTGCGCCCTGGGGGGATTGCGCCCTGAGGGGGTGCGCCCTAGGGGTGCCCTGGGGGCTGACGAAGCCCGAGTGCAAGATAGCGGAGATCCCGAGACCGATTGTCGCTGCCCGCAATGATCACTGCCCGCAATGGTCGTGAGGTAGGAGCCCGCTTGCGGGCGATCTTCGCAGCCGCGAGCGCGGCCTAGTCGCCCGGGGCCTGGTCGCCCGCAAGCGGGCTCCTACGGCACTGAGAGCCAGGTGGCAGGCAAAGGGTCTCGGTATTGTTGACGCTGATGCACGATCGCTGTCAGCGTGCGATCAGCCTAAGACTATACCCATCTCAAATCAGTTTTCGGTTTTACTCGACCGCTCCGCGTCGCGTCACGGCGCCCGGCGCAGTCTTGGGGGGACGCCGTGAATCCATCCGTGGAGGCTTGACGACGGCATCCATGCCGTCGACACCCCCGCTCGCCGTCACCCGACCCTCCGCTCTGCCGTGCCGAAAATTGACGTGCTTTAGGTATAACGCTCATGGCACCACGTGCCACCCAGGACGATGAAGCCACCTGATTCACGGTAACGCTCATGGCATGCTGCCACCTCGGACGATGAATACCGTGTGATTCACGGTAGGCATCTCAGAGCTCGCCGTTGGCGCCGGCGGTCATGATTGACTCGATGTTGTCGCGCACGAGCTCGGCCTTCTCGAGTAGATCCGGCGGCAGGTTGGCGCCCGGGATGATCTTGCCGAGATCGAGCGTGACGAGCCAGGGCTTACCGTCCTCGTCCTCGATCAAGGCGATACGGCAGGGCAGGTAGGCGGCGAAGTCGATATTGAACTGAAGCATCTGGTTCGCGATGCGGGCATCGCAGAACTGGAAGATCTCGATGCGCCCGGACTCGACATCCATGGCCTCCAGCTCCTTGTAGAGCGGCAGGTGGGCGACGAGCTTGAAGTTCAGGCTATTGGCGCGGAGCTTCATCGAGTCGACGGCATCGTCCATCGACACGTCATCGGCCAACGGCATCTTCAAGACGGTATCCGAGATCGCCATGTCCTGGGCGCTGGCCTGGAGCGGTGCAAAGGCCAGGAAAAGGGCGAAGAACGGAAGGAACAACAGAGCTTTGGAACGCATCGTTACGAGAACTCCCCTCGAGCTTGATTCTGGTGTTTTGGCTCAGCCTAAGCGGCTGGCCAGTCTCGGGGCCGGCAGTCGGGTTGCGACGGTGCGGCGCCCGCATTGTGACCGGTCTCTTGCCGTCTGCCAAATGATGACGCGGATGTGAACGATTCTGGCGGCAGGCGTATACTCGGCGCCCCGTGCAGACGGGCGATTCGGTTCGGGCGCGGCCCGCTCCGCCCGGTCGTCCGGCGCCGGTCGAATGCGAACGAGCCTGAGCCGACGAGCTCGGGCGATAGCCCAACCAGCTGGGGGCGAGTGACCTTGGGTCAGCCACCTGGGGCACAATCACCTGGGGGGGCAACGACCTGGGGGGCAACGACCTGGGGCTGAACCACCTGGGGGTCAACCACCTGGGGGACAACCACCTGGGGGACCAACCACCTGGGGGACCAACCACCTGGGAGACCAACCACCTGGGCCAATCGCCCAGGATAGAAGAGGAGGGGCACGATGGAGCGAGACCATGGTGCAATCATTGACCGTCTCGAGGGGCTGGAGACGGCAGCGGTCGCCTTCTCAGGCGGCGCCGATAGTACCTTGCTGCTGGCGTTGGTGCGTGAGCGGCTCGGCAGCGACCGGGTCATCGCACTGACAGCGGTGACACCCTATATGGTGCGGCAGGAGATCGGCGACGCCGTCGGGCTGACGTCGAAGCTCGGTGTCCGCCACGAACTGGTCGAGATGCCGATGCCGGAGGGGATGGAGGTCAATCCGCCGGACCGCTGTTTTCGCTGTAAGCGCGCGATGTACACGCGGCTGCTCAACAGTGCGGCCGAGCTCGGTTTCGAGACCTTGCTCGATGGCAGTAACGCCGACGATGGCGATGAGCAGCGCCCAGGGCTGCGCGCGCTCCGTGAGCTCGGGATCAGGAGTCCCTTCATCGAGGCCGGGATCGACAAGGCCGCGGTGCGGGCGATCGCGCGCGACATGGACCTGCCAACCTGGCATAAGCCGACCAACGCCTGCCTGCTGACGCGGTTGGCGTTCAATGTGCGGTTCTCGATGGAGCAGCTGCAGCGTATCGAGGAGGCCGAACGCTTCCTCACCGAGCTCGGCTACACCTGGGTGCGGGTGCGCTGCCATGGCAATCTGGCGCGCATCGAGGTCGCCCCGGTTCAGCGCGAGCGGCTACTGGCCGATGCCGGGGCCGTGATCGAGGGGATTCAGCGCTTTGGCTTCCGGCATGTCGCGATGGACTTGGCGGGTTACCAGTCGGGTAGCATGGCCGACTAGCAGCGAGGAACCACCACTGTGGATCACACGGAATTCATCGTCCGGGGTGGCGCCGTGCCATGAGCGTTAGCCAGTAGCCACTAGTGCAAGACAGCGGAAATTCCGAGACCGATTGTCGCTGCCGCCAATGGTCGTAGGGTAGGAGCCCGCTTGCGGGCGATCTTCGCCGCCGCGAGCGCTGACTGGTCGCCCGGGGCTTGGTCGCCCGCAAGCGGGCTCCTACAGCCCTGAGAGCCAGATGGCAGGAAAAGGGGCTCGACATTTCTGACGTGATGCACTAGCTAAGCGGCCTGCGGCGAGTACCGCTTTCCACCTTATGTTGCCGTCGTTCCGGCAGGATGCTGGAACCCAGTGCCAAAGGCGTTAGGCGATTTCTGTCAAAGCTCATACCGCCTTGCTGGTCTTTTCGCTCGCCTTCTTCGTCGCGCCGCCGGTCACATAGCCCGGCTATGCTCCCGGCGACGCTCCTCGAAGGCAAACGAAAATCCTGCGCAATTCGGTACGAGCTTTTCCGGCAATCGCCTTAGCTCGCGTTCGGCACAGCGTGGCAAGATGAGCGGGAACGGTCTACTAGTCGAGTCGGTAATGCTTCTCGACCGGCTTGGTGATCTCCCACACACAGGCCATGCCCGCTGGAAAGGTGATCAGGTCGCCGCGCTTGAAGTGCTGGGGCTCGCCGTCGCTCGGGGTGACGCTGAACTCGCCCCGCACGATGTAGCAGGTCTCGCTCTGGTGATAGGTCCAGTCGAAGCGTGACGGCTCCTTCTTCCAGATCGGCCAGCCCTCGACGCCGAGGACCTCGAGCTTGGCGGGTGGCGGATTGTGCTCGCACAGGATGGCTTGATCGGACATGGTTCGACGTGCTAAGTAGCTATCTAAATTCTACTTCCCGATCATCGCCCTACAGTGGTGCTCAAATCGGGAAGCAGTTGATGAACAGTTTCTAAGGGTTTGGTTTCAGTTTGGGGTTGCGTTGATCAGACTAAAGCATGGTGGCGATCTCGGCACTGACAAATGCCCGACTCGTATTCGCTCGCTTAGTGGCTGTCCATTTTCTACTTCCCGGTGATCGTTCAACAGTGCCCCTCGAATCGGGAAGACGTTGATGGACAGTTTCTTAGCGCTGGTCCGCCAATCGGTTGAATATGATGTGTCAAGCCGGCACAGGTTGCTGTGCCCGCCAGCGGGAGATCACCCCAGCGGGAGGTTACCCCAACGGAAGATCACCCCAACTGGAGATCACCATTTCAGTTGAACCCGGGGCGACCCTTTACTTGCACGCTCGACCATCTCGAATCGTTGCACGCTCGGCCATCTCGATAGGACGACCTGTTTGATGAGCAACGACCTTCAGCGGTTGGCAGCGCAGTTAGGGGCCGTGCTCGAGGCCAGGGGATGGCGGCTGGCCGCGGCCGAATCCTGTACCGGCGGCTGGATCGCCAAGTGCATCACCGACATCCCGGGCAGCAGCGGCTGGCTGGAGCGCGGCTTCGTGACCTACAGCAACGAGGCCAAGCAGGAGATGCTCGGGGTCGCGGCCGAGACCCTCGCCGCCGAGGGTGCAGTCAGCGAGGCAGTGGTCCGGGAGATGGCGCTCGGCGCCGTCGCGCGAAGCCGCGCCGAGATCGCCGTTGCCGTGAGCGGGGTTGCCGGGCCCGGAGGTGGAACGCCGGCCAAGCCAGTCGGCATGGTCTGCTTCGGCTTCGCGTTCCCTGATCGCGTCGAGACCGAGACCTGCTATCTGGACGGCAACCGCGACGAGGTCCGGCGCGCATCGGTCCGCCATGCACTCGGTGGCCTGATCACCCGCTGTGATGCCACCGCTGATACCCCCGCTGATGCCTGCTAATGTTCACGGCACGGTGCCAACCCGAACGATGGATCCCGCGTGATTCGCGGTAACGGCTACGGTGCCATCCCGGACGACGAACTCCGGGTGGTTCTCGGTGACGATCATGGCGGCCGGCCACCCCGGAGAATGAGGCAATGACCCCCGTGTTTTTTATACCCAAAGCACGTCAGTTTTCGGCACGGCAGAGCGGAGGGTCGGGTGACGGCGAGCGGGGGTGTCGACGGCATGGATGCCGTCGTCAAGCCTCCACGGATGGATTCACGGCGTCCCCCGAGCGCCGTTACGCGACGCGGAGCGGTCGAGTAAAACCGAAAACTGATTTGAGATGGGTATAACGCGATGGTCGAGCGGCTGTTCTTTGCGCTCTGGCCGACAGCGGCGCTGCGCGATGCGCTGGTCGAACGGCGTGAGCGGCTCGATCCGAGCGCGACACCGAGTTCAAGTATGAGCCCGCGCCTGAGCCCAAGTACGAGCCCGAGTCCGAGCGCGAGCCGAAGTACGAACCCAACGCCGACCCCGACCCCGACATCGCCCAGGCCGCCGGCGACAGCGGCAGCGCATCCCCCAGAAAGGGCGCGGCCGCGGCTCACCCATCCGGACGATCTGCATCTGACGCTGGTCTTCGTCGGGGCCGTCGAGCCACACCTGCGCGCCTGCATCGAGGCGGCCGGAGATGATATCGCCTGCGGCGGGTTCGAACTGGTGCTCGAGCAGGTCGGCAGCTGGACGAAGCAGCGGCTCTGGGTGGCGCAGCCCCGGCAGGTGCCGAACGCGCTCTTCGCGCTGGTCAGTCAGCTACAGCAGAACCTGCTGGTGTGCGGTCTCGAACCTGAGAAGCGTCGCTACCGTCCCCATCTCACGCTGGCACGGAGGGCGCCGCCGATCGAGCCCGAGCCCGTTGAACTGCGCTGGCCGGTGAGCGAATTCGTGCTTGCGGCAAGCGGTTCTGGGCGCCGCCCTTCCTATCGGATCATCCGGCGCTGGCCATTCGATTGATCGATTTGGCGCCTGCGGATGGCGATCGTGACAGGATCGTTCTCGCTAGGGTCACGGTATTGCTGACGCGACGCGCTACCGTGAATCTCCTGGGATTTGTCGTCCGGGATGGCGGCGTGTGATCAGCGCTAGCCTGTGCTCGGCCTTGTGGCGTGCCATCAGCGTTAGCCTGTGCTCGGCCTTGTGTCGGCGCGGGGCAGCTGTGGGATAATCCATCTTTCACCTGATTTCGATCGCGCTGTCCTGTCCGACGGCGCTTGAGGGCTGGCAATGGACGAGAATCGCAAGAAGGCGCTGGCGGCCGCACTGAGCCAGATCGAGAAGCAGTTCGGCAAGGGCTCCGTGATGCGGATGGGCGATGCCGGCGCGATCCCGAATGTCGAGTCGGTCTCGACCGGCTCGCTGGGGCTCGATGTGGCGCTCGGCATCGGCGGTCTGCCGCGCGGGCGGGTGGTCGAGGTCTACGGCCCGGAGTCGTCCGGTAAGACCACGCTGACCCTGCACGCGGTCGCCGAGGCGCAGCGCGCCGGCGGCACCGCGGCCTTCGTCGATGCCGAGCACGCGCTCGACCCGACCTACGCCGAGAAGCTCGGCGTCAATATGGACGATCTGCTCGTCTCGCAGCCCGATACCGGCGAGCAGGCGCTCGAGATCACCGATATGCTGGTCCGTTCCGGCGCGGTCGACCTGGTGGTCATCGACTCAGTCGCGGCCTTGACCCCCAAGGCCGAGATCGAGGGCGAGATGGGCGACTCGCATGTCGGCCTGCAGGCGCGGCTGATGTCGCAGGCGCTGCGCAAGCTCACCGCCAACATCAAGCGCTCCAATGCCATCGTGATCTTCATCAACCAGATCCGGATGAAGATCGGCGTGATGTTCGGCTCGCCGGAGACCACGACCGGCGGCAATGCGCTCAAGTTCTACTCGTCGGTCCGGCTCGACATCCGCCGGATCGGCTCGATCAAGCGCGGCGCCGAGGTCGTCGGGAACGAGACCCGCGTCAAGGTGGTCAAGAACAAGATGGCGCCGCCGTTCCGCGAGGTTACCTTCGACATCCTCTATGGCGAGGGCATCTCGCGCGAGGGCGAGATGGTCGATCTCGGGGTCAATGCCGGCATCATCGAGAAGTCCGGGGCCTGGTACAGCTACGATGGCAATCGGATCGGCCAGGGCAAGGACAATGTCCGCAACTTCCTGAAGGAGAACCCGGACCTGGCCGCCGAGATCGATGCCAAGGTGCGTGAGGCCTTGCTGCCGAAGCCCAAGCCAGAAAGCGAGGCCGGCGAGCCGGAGGGTGGGGCCGAGGCACCGCTCGCCGCCGATGGGTGAGGGCCTCGTTGAGAAGCGCGACCGCGAGCGGGTCGACCGTAAGAGGGAGGACGTGAGCTCCGAGCAAACCGCTAGCCCTGATGGGCCGCCACTGGACGAGCCCCCGCTGGACGAGATCCGCAGCCGAGCGCTGAAGCTGCTGACGACGCGTGAGCACAGCCGGCTCGAGCTGTCCCGCAAGCTGCGGCGGCGCGGCTACGCGGCCGAAGATGTCGAGACCGTGCTCGATGCCCTGATCGCCGATGACCTGCTCAGCGAAGAGCGTCTGATCGCCGCCTATGTGGCCGAGCGCCTCGACAAGGGCTTCGGCCCGCTGCGCATCCGCTTCGAGCTGCGCGAGAAGGGGCTTTCGGATGAGCAGATCGAGCCCTACCTGACTCTGGAGGACGAGGCGCTGACCCAGTGTCTCGAGGCGGTCTACCGCAAACGCTACGGGGAACGGGCCATCGGCGATCAGCGTGAGCATCTGAAACGCTCCCGGTTCCTCGAGTACCGCGGCTTTCCGCCAGGGTTGATCGCCCGTTTCCTCGATGCCGAGCGTGCCGAACGTCGTGAAGACTGACGGCGCGGGCGCGGTATCGGCCGCCGATGAGCGCCCATTCGGCTCGGCCACTTATGTCCCAATCCTTAACCTGCCCTGTTCTGTCCCCGGAGTTGACCCGTTGTGATAAAGAGTAGCGCCGAGCTTCGCCAGGCCTTCCTCGACTACTTTGCTGAGCAGGGTCATACAGCCGTCGAGAGCAGCCCGCTGGTCCCTGGCAACGACCCGACCCTGCTGTTCACCAACGCCGGCATGGTCCAGTTCAAGGACGTCTTCCTTGGCCGCGAGCAGCGCCCGTACACGCGTGCGGTCACCTCGCAGCGCTGCGTGCGCGCCGGCGGCAAGCACAATGATCTCGAGAACGTCGGCTACACCGCCCGGCATCACACCTTCTTCGAGATGCTCGGCAACTTCAGCTTCGGTGACTACTTCAAGCGCGAGGCGATCGGCTTCGCCTGGGCGTTCCTGACCGAGCGGCTGCAGATGCCCGCCGAGAGACTCTGGATCACCGTCTATCAGGACGACGATGAGGCCGCACGCATCTGGCTCGACGAGCTCGGCGTCGACCCGAGCCGCTTCTCGCGCTGCGGCGAGAAGGACAACTTCTGGTCGATGGGCGAGACCGGCCCCTGCGGTCCCTGCTCCGAGATCTTCTACGACCATGGCCCCGCCATCCCGGGCGGGCCGCCCGGCTCGGCCGATGAGGATGGCGACCGCTACGTCGAGATCTGGAACCTGGTCTTCATGCAGTACGACCGCGACGCCAAGGGTGCGCTCCATCCGCTGCCGCGGCCATCGGTCGACACCGGGATGGGGCTCGAGCGCCTCGCCGCGGTGATGCAGGGCGTGCACAGCAACTACGAGATCGACCTGTTCCAGGCCCTGATCCGGGCCGCGGCCGAGGTCACCGGCTGCGCCGATCTCACCAGCAAATCACTGCGCGTGATCGCCGACCACATCCGCTCGGCGGCCTTCCTGATCATCGACGGGGTCACGCCCGGCAACGAGGGCCGCGGCTATGTGCAGCGCCGGATCATCCGGCGGGCGATCCGACACGGCTACCAGCTCGGGCAGACCGAGCCGTTCTTCTGGCGGCTGGTCGAGCCGCTCGCAGCCGAGATGGGCGACGCCTATCCGGAGCTGCGCGAGCGGCGTGAGCATGTCGAGCGGGTCCTGCGCACCGAGGAGGAGCGCTTCGCCGACACCCTCGAGCAGGGCCTGCGCATCTTCGACGAGATCGTCGCCGACCTCAGCGGCACCGAGGTCCCGGGCCACGAGGTGTTTCGTCTCTACGATACCTACGGCTTCCCGGCCGATCTGACCGCCGATATCGCCCGCGAACGCGGCCTGACGCTGGATCTGGCCGGCTTCGAGCACGCGATGGCGGCACAGAAGGAGCGGGCGCGGGCCGCGAGCCATTTCAGCGCCGCCGATGTGATCGAACTCGATGTCGACGGCGAGACCGACTTCACCGGCTACGAAGGGCTGGTCGATCAGGCCACCGTCGTCGCCTGTTACCGCGACGGCGAGCCGCAGGATCGCCTGGCTGCCGGCGAGCAGGGCCTGCTGGTGCTGGACGTGACCCCGTTCTACGCCGAGGCCGGCGGTCAGGTCGGCGACCGCGGCACCCTGACCAGCGAGACCGCCCGCTTCGAGGTCCAGGACACCCAGCAGCAGGGTGGGGTGATCTGTCACATCGGCCGGCTGACCGACGGTGAGCTCTCGGTCGGCGATCGCGTCGATGCGCGCGTCGACTGCGACCGCCGGCGCGCGACCGCCTTGCACCACTCGGCGACCCATCTGCTGCATGCGGCCTTGCGCCAGGTGCTTGGGGATCATGTCCAGCAGCGCGGCTCGCTGGTGGGCCCGGACCGGCTGCGCTTCGACTTCACCCATTTCGAGCCGGTCTCGCGCGAGCAGCTGCGCGAGATCGAGCGGCTCGTCAACCGCGAGATCCGCGAGAACCACACCGTCGAGACCCGGATCATGGGGCTCGAGGATGCTAAGGCGTCCGGCGCGATGGCCCTGTTCGGCGAGAAGTATGCCGATCAGGTTCGGGTGCTGCGTATGGGTGACTTCTCGGTCGAGCTCTGCGGCGGTACCCATGTGCGCGCGGTCGGCGATATCGGTCTGTTCAAGATCGTCGCCGAGGCCGGGATCAGCGCCGGGGTGCGGCGGGTCGAGGCCGTCGCCGGGGACGTCGCGCTGAGCTGGGTCGAGGAGGAGGAGGCCCGGCTTGCCCGGATCGCCGCATTGGTCAAGGGCGCCGCGAACGACGCCGACGAGAAGGTCGCGAACCTGGTCGAGCGCTCGCGACGGCTGGAGAAGGAGCTCGAACAGCTCAAGGCCAAGCTGGCCAGTGCCGCCGGCAGCGAGCTGACCGACTCCGCGGTCGAGATCGACGGCGTCAAGGTGCTGGCTGCGCGGCTCGACGGGGTCGATCCCAAGTCCTTGCGTGAGACGCTGGATCAGCTCAAGAACAAGCTCGGCTCGGGGGTGGTCCTGCTGGCGACCGAGAGCGACGGCAAGGTCAACCTGATCGCCGGCGTCACCAAGGACCTGGTCGGGCGCTTCAAGGCCGGCGATCTGGTCAAGGCGGCCGCCGAGAAGGTCGGCGGGCGCGGCGGCGGGCGGCCGGATATGGCGCAGGCCGGCGGCAGTGATCCGGCCGGCATCCCGGCCGCGCTCGATCTGGCCGGCGACTGGGTCAAGGAGCGGGCCTCCGCGGCCTGAACACCTTATGTCTCTCATCGTGCAGAAGTATGGCGGAACCTCGGTCGGCACCGTCGAGCGCATTCAGGCGGTCGCGGAGCGGGTCAAGCGCTCCCGTGACCAGGGTCACAAGGTGGTCGTCGTGGTCTCGGCGATGTCCGGCGAGACCGATCGGCTGATCGGCCTGGCCAAGGCGATCCAGCCGCAGCCCGTGCCGCGGGAGCTGGACGTCCTGATCGCGACCGGCGAACAGGTCACCATCGCGCTCCTGTCGATGGCATTGGAGGCTGCCGGCTGTCCGGCGCGTTCCTACACCGGCTCGCAGGTGCAGATCCGAACCGACAGCGCGCACAATAAGGCGCGGATTCGCGATATCGACGGCGCCCGGATCTGCGAGGACCTCGACGCCGGGCGCGTCGTCGTGGTCGCCGGCTTCCAAGGCACCGACGAGGCGGGCAATATCACCACCCTCGGGCGCGGCGGCTCGGACACCTCGGCGGTCGCGATCGCCGCGGCGCTGAAGGCTGACGAGTGCCAGATCTACACCGATGTCGATGGCGTCTACACCACCGATCCGCGCATCGAGCCGCGGGCGCGCAAGCTTGAGCGCATCACCTTCGAGGAGATGCTGGAGATGGCCAGTCTGGGCTCGAAGGTCCTGCAGATTCGCGCCGTCGAGTTCGCCGGCAAGTACCGGGTCCCATTGCGTGTGCTCTCGAGCTTTCGCGACGGCGAGGGCACCCTGATCAGTTTCGAGGAGGAGAACGTGGAAGACGCCAAGATCGCCGGCATCGCCTTCGCCAAGGACGAAGCGAAGCTCACTGTCCTCGGCGTTCCGGATCAGCCGGGGATTGCACACAAGATTCTCGGCCCCATCTCCGCCTCGAACATCGAGGTGGACATGATCGTGCAGAACGTCGGCGCCGATGGCGCCACAACCGACTTCACCTTCACCGTCAACCGCAGCGATTACCAGACCGCGCTGCGCGTGCTGCAGGAGACCGCGCAACAACTCGCAGCGCGTGAGGTGGCCGGTGATCCGGCGATCGTCAAGCTCAGCCTGGTCGGCGTCGGCATGCGCTCGCATGCCGGCATCGCCAGCCGGATGTTCGAGGCGCTAGCTCGGGAAGGGATCAATATCCGGATGATCTCGACCTCGGAGATCAAGATCTCGGTGGTCATCGACGAGAAATACCTCGAGCTCGGCGTCAGGGCCCTGCACGACGCCTTCGGCCTGGCGGAAGAGGCGTCTGCAGAGGGCTGAAATCAAATCGTAATCATTGCTGCACTGCAGTGATGCTTGCTGATAAACTTCTGCGATACGCGAAAAGCGCCGGTAAGGGCTTGCGTCTGCGGCAATATCGGCCTCAGACTGCGTCGTAAGGGCTGCGGGATCTGAGGTGCCGAAGGAACCGCGGTTCAGTTCAAGAAGGAAAGCGAGGGATTACTCATCATGCTTATACTTACCCGTCGCGTCGGCGAAACACTGATGATTGGCGATGAAGTCACCGTCACGGTGCTCGGCGTTAAAGGAAACCAGGTTCGCATCGGCGTCAATGCACCGCGCGAGGTCGCTGTGCACCGCGAAGAGATCTACGAGCGGATCAAGCGCGAGCAGGCGCAGGGGATGCCGGAGCAAGGGCACCCAGAGCAGCCCGTTGCCGATGATCGCGGGCTCGGCGACTGATTTCGAAGGGCATAGAGGGCATTTGTCAGGGCGTTCAAGAGGCCCGACAGGATGACCGAAGCCGCTGCAGAGGCGGCTGGCTTGTATGGGCCTCATCACAGGAATCACTCGCCGCGTCGCCCGCTTGCGGGCGACAGGCCGGTTTCGGCAACCCCCCACCATTCCCCCCGCGTTATCATCGTGCCGGCGCCCCAGCGTCGGCCAAATTGTGGGGATACCTCCGGGACGGGTGACGATACGACCAGGCGGGATGGGCATCCCGGGCTAGACGTCCCCTGTTCTGAGTCTGTTACAATGAAGGTCCGTTGGAGAGATGGCCGAGTGGCTGAAGGCGCTCCCCTGCTAAGGGAGTATGGGTTAATAGCCCATCGAGGGTTCGAATCCCTCTCTCTCCGCCAATCATTCTGACGACGTTGAGAGCTCCTATTAAAACGTCTGACCGGCCTGACCGAGCTGCTGGTTTCTTAAGAGGCCCTGTCAAAGCGGCCGCTTGACTTGCGCAGGTTCCTGATCCCGCAATCCGCAGGCGTCATTCTGTTAGGGCTTCTAAGCCTGTAAAGGGCATTCTGGTTGTGCATCCTCCATCTCGACGGGCGCAATGGTCTGCTGCCGAATGCCCGTCCACCTTTGCGATGACGGCATCGGCGCAGCCTCTTTGCTGGTGATGGTTCTTCTTCGGCCTCCGCGCTGTCGCCTGCTGCGTTCACTGTCGCTGTTCCTGTTCTTGGCGCTCTTGTCGCCTGTCGCGGGGTTGTCCGCGACGGACGATGGGCGCTGCGCGCGGCCTGAGTTTACCGCTGGGTCATCGGCGGCACTGCATGCGCGGATGGATGCCGCCCTGTCGCGGCTGATGGAGCGCTTCGAGGTGCCGGGCGCTGCGCTCGCGCTGATCGAGCAGGGGCGGGTGCGCTACCTGCGCGGCTTCGGCATGGCGCAACCCGGCGTGGATGTGCCGGTGACGCCGAGCACCTTATTCCAGGCGGCGTCGGACTCCAAGCCCGTCACCGCCTTCGCGGTGCTCCAGCTGGCCGAGCGCGGACGCGTGGATCTGGACGATCCGATCGAGATCGGTCTCGAGGGTTGGCGCCTGCCGCCGTCGCGCTGGAGCCCGGACCAGGTCACGGTGCGCCGGGTGCTGAGCCACACAGCCGGGCTCTCGGTATCCGGCTATGGCGGCTTCCCGCCCGGGCAGCCGACGCAGACGCTGCTGGAATCCTTGGCCGGCGCGGCCGATGCCGGCGGAACGCCGGTCGCGATCGTCCATCCGCCGGGCCAGGGCTTTGTCTACTCGGGCGGCGGTTTCACGCTCGCGCAGCTGATGCTGCGCAGGCAGAGCGGTGAGCCCTTCGCCGAGCTGGTCGGCCGGCGCGTCCTGCAGCCGCTCGGTATGCGCGTCAGCAGCTTCCCGACTCAGCCGGCACCGTCGCCGCCGCTGGCCTGGACCTTCGACGACGACGGCAAGCGCGCCCCGGCGCGCCGGTTCACGGCACTCGCCGCGGCAGGTCTGCAGACGACCGCGGGCGATCTCGCGCGCTTCACCGCCGCACTGATGCCCGGACCCTGCGGCGAGCCTCCGGGCCGCGGTGTGATCAGCCCCGAATCGGTGCAGGCCATGCTGACCCCGCAACCGAACAGTGCCAACGCCCTAGTATTGCCCAGCTCCCGTTACGGCCTCGGCATCGCGCTCAAGACCCTGCCCAGCGGCCATCTCCTGGCCCATCATCCGGGCGACAACCTGCCCAACTGGCATAACCTCATCGCCGCGATCCCCGAGCGGCGCCTCGGGCTGGTCCTGATGACCAACGCCGCCGGCGGCCGGCAGATGCGGGTCGCGGTGCTCTGCACTTGGCTCGATGGGATCGGCGAGCCAGCACCGGCAGGGTGCCCCGCGCCGAGCCCTAAGCCGTCCTAGCAGGGCGCAGCTGCAGCATCGGAAAGCAACATCTAAGGCGATTTCTGTCAAAGCTCATACCGCCTTGCTGGTCTTTTCGCTCGCCTTCTTCGTCGCGCCGCCGGTCACATAGCCCGGCTATGCTCCCGGCGACGCTCCTCGAAGGCAAACGAAGATCCTGCGCAATTCGGTACGAGCTTTTCCGGCAATCGCCTAAAGAAGCACTAACAGAATGCCCTCTAAAGCCAAAAACTCAGCAAGTTGCGTAGGCTAGGCGGGCATTTTGATATGGCCTCTAAGAAATGGGGGCTGCAAGCACGCTGCAACCGGCATTGTTAAATCCCGTCCTAAACCAGGGTTCGTGGCCTTTTAGAGTGCCGAGGATTCACCAGGGCGGACCGATACGTCGCCTGCGACATAGCAACCCGATGCGAAGCATCGCAGAGCCGAAGCGCCATGCGGCGGCAGGCAGACGGCAGCCTGTGAGCTTTGCGTCGACGGCGGCTGCGGATCTGCTTCGCGCAGCTGCCGCAGCTCGTCTTGGAGCCGCTCTTCAATAGCGCGCAGGCGCTGGAGGGCTTCGATCTCGGGAAAGAGCTCCGCGGTTATCGATAGCGCATAGAAGTCAAAAGGATGCGCCGTTAACGCGCATCGTCGTACCGGTAAGCTTTCCACGGGCTGGCAAAAAGTATCGATGCTGAGGTCAGACTCGATGCCGCCGGTAGTAGGCGCCGATGCCAAGGAGACCAGCACCAAGCAATGCCAACGTCCCAGGCTCGGGAATGCTGGTGGTCGCCAAACCCGGCGAAGCTCGGAGGACAGCCGTACCGGATAGTCGCGAGTGGTCCAGCCAGGCTGTAGCCTTCCCAAGCCATCCGTAGTTGTAAGCTTCGATTGCGACATCAAGAAGACCGTCGTCGTTCAGCCAATCGATGTCAAGCACGAGCGTATAGTCTCCGGTGTCAACCTCACCGACATCGCGCCAATTGCTTCCATCGAAGCCGACTCTGGTAAACTCTCGATTGTCCCATAAGATTATGCCAAAAAAGGAAATATAATCATCGTTGGTGTCGTTGGTGAAATCGAGTTCTAGAAACGCTTCAGTCACCCTGTACCCTGATGTCAAATCGACATCATCATTGATATCGTGCGTATAGGCTAAAGGAGCATTCCGGAAGATGACGCTTTCCCCGGTAATGGAAACGGAATCCCACTGGTGGTTCGGCGCTTGATGCTCACCGTAGTACGAGCCATCCGCACTCCAGTAGTCAATTAGGTCTTCAAAAACGATGGGGCTCGCGAAAGCGTGCAGCGGCCAGGCGCCAAGCGCCGCTAGCGCTGCTGCCAAACAGAATCGATGAGTCACGTACTGCTCCTTGTCGGTAGGCGTTAATGCGTTTAACTTTGCACAATCCGTGCCAAAAGTAAAAAAGAGAAAATACAACGGCTTAAAAATCAGAAGATCGGTCACTGAGTCCAGTCGTAAGATTATCCGACATTTTTTCGCCGGCCGTGGCCGACAAAGGCTGCGCGACGCCTGTGCTCACCGCCAGCTCATCAACAGCGCTGTATGCGCAGATGGGCATTGCCCTGCCGCGGCGGATGGACGCTTTGCAAGTGCTGGGCGCCGAGCCCTAAGCTGCGCTAACTGAATGCGGCTGCACGACGAGAGCGCAGTATCTTAACCAGGTTTCCAGGCCCGTCTGACCTGTTTGGTCAGAGCCCCGCTTCGGCAGCGCATCAGCTGCCACTTGCGGTTTACGCAAAAAGTGTTCCATTCTCGCAACGCCTTGACGCGGAAGTGTTAGGCTCGATACTTGCATGACACGCCGTGATGCGTTGTAAAGAAATGTGACAGTCATTGATGGGTCCTCCCCAGCTCCTGCCAGCTTGAAGGCGAGACAGTCCCGATCGGTTAAGCGGGAGCCGGCAGCTAGGGCGCGGACTGACCGCGACGGCGTGCAGTGACGACCTCAGTGAAGAGGTCCCAAGGTGAGCACCCGCGCTCGCGACAGGTGTCGATGACTGCTTCCGCCCTGCGCACTAATATGGCGCGAGCCACCGCATCTGGCCTGTGCTTACCAGTCGTTCGGCCCGGCGTTTAGCAAAAAATGGTGTTACTACTCAGGCTCCCCCAAATCGCGCTAAGCTGAGGCCATGACGCTGCACCGTCCCACCCAAGCCGAACTCGACCGCATGAGCCATGCGGAGAAGGATGCGTTGATCATGACGCTCTTCGACGGGTTTGGCGACCTGCAGCGACGCGTTGAAGAACTCGAAGGCCAGCGCAAGAAGACCAGCCGCAACTCCAGTAAACCGCCGTCCTCAGACGGGCTGAAGAAAGGCCCGGCGCAGCCGCGCAAACGCGGTGAGAAACCGAACGGAGGCCAGCCGGGACACCAGGGTCAGACGCGCCGTATGGCCGAGCAGGCGAATACCGTGGTCGACCTGAAGCCGCACGGGCACTGTGCCTGTGGACAGGCGCTCGCGGACTTGCCGGGCACGCTCAAGGAGCGACGCCAGCAGTGGGATATTCCACCGCCGCAGATCCTTATCACCGAGTACCGCCAACACCAAGTCGAGTGCCCCTGCGGTCAAGTGCACTGTGGGGAGTTTCCCGCTGGGATCACACCGAACGTCAGCTTTGGTCCGCGCATCAAGGCCTATGCGGTGGGCCTGATCGACGGCCACTTCGTTGGGCTGCAGCGCACCGCCGAGATCCTCCAGGATCAATACGGTGTGTGCCCCTCTGAGGGCAGCTTACAGCGTTGGATCGCGCAGGCCAGCGAGCGTCTGATGGAGGCCTACACCGCGGCAGGGAACAGCATCCAAGCGGCCGAGGTCGGTCACTTCGATGAAAGCGGGATGCGCGTCGCTGGCAAGCTGCGCTGGTTGCATGTGGCCGCCAGCGAGACGGCCGTTCACTACAGCACCCATGAGAAGCGCGGCCAGGAGGCCATGGAGGCCGCCGGCATTCTGCCCAACTTCAAAGGGTGCGCCGTGCATGATCACTGGAAACCCTACTTGGCCTATGAGGGGGTCTCCCACGCCCTGTGCAATGCCCATCACCTGCGTGAGCTGCGCTACTTCGAGGAGCGCACGGGGCATTGGTGGCCGATCGCCCTCAGGCGCTTGCTGGTCGAAGGCAAGGAGGCGGTGGCCGCTGCCCAAGCCGAGGGGCGTGATGCCGTCGACCCCACGCAGGTCGAGACCCTGCTTAAGCGCTATGACGAACACCTCGCCTGGGGGCTGGCGGCATTCCCCGTCGTGCCGCCCGACCCTCATGACAAACGCCGGCGCAAGCAGCACCCCGCCACCAACCTCCTGGTGCGCTTGCGTGACTTCAAGACCGAGGTCTGGCGTTTCCTCACCGATTGGCAGGTGCCCTTCGATAACAACGCCGCTGAGCGTCTGGTACGCCCCGTCAAGGTGAAGCTCAAGGTCAGTGGTGGCTTACGTGCGGTCGGTGGCGCGGAAGCGTTCTGCGTCCTGCGCTCAGTCTGGGAGACCAGCAAGCTCAAGGGGCAGAATCCCTTTGAGGTTCTGCGTCAGGCGCTGACAGCCTGAGTAGTTACGCAAACTCTTCTTAAGCGGTATCAAATCGACAGCTCCGTTCCGTGTCGTGCGGAACTGCTGCGAGAGCGCACTCATACGAGAAATCAAAAGCGCAAACGCCGCGTCCCATCCGCCATCCTTCAACCGAAGTCGATCTTGACTGGTGCATTGGGCAGTTGCCCAATGCACCGTCGCTACGTCATCGACCTATGCGGCCGTTAGGATCTCCAGTCTTAAGCTGGCCCCTTGCCGATCTTCTGCCCGTCCTTCTCCCGCACGGCGATTAGACTCGGTTTGCTGACCCTGCTGCCAGATTCCTCGTCAAGCGGCCAGAAGTTCGTAAACGCCTGGCCGTCCCACGGATGCTGAATTGCGCAGAAGAAACTCCTGTTGTCGCCCGAAAACTCGGGGCCGCAAACCTCCGCGCGGGGGACACCGCTCAAGAATTGACGCAGTAGTCCGCGGTCCTCCCCTTCAACCGGCACTGCGAAGATGCCGTCGTTTTGCCCGAAGCCAACTGGGCCGCCACTAAAGAACTGTCCATCGGTGGCAATCCAGAGGTTTCCGTCATCGTCGTGGACCAGGTTGTCGGGATCCGAGATCGGGCTCACTCCGGCGGCGACCGGGTCGACGATGTCTCCGAAGCTGGTACGGTGCGCTGGAACAGCGGGGTCGCCGCATTTGACCAGGATGTTCCACCGGAATGTCAGTGAATTCGGATCGTCGCCGTCTTCGATCAGCTCGACGATGTGCCCGTGCTGGTTGCCGGTGTTGCTGTCGGGGTTGCCGTCGTTGTAGGTGTCGTTACGCGGGTTCGCCTCGTCCGGCGCGGAGCTGACCACGCGGCCGTTGACGACACGGGTATCGCCCGGATCACCATCGCGCCGCGAATTGTTCGTCAGTGCGATAAACACGTGACCGGTCTTGGGGCTTACCTCGATGTCCTCGGGACGGTCCATCGGCGTCGCGCCGAGGGCATCGGCGGTGCCGCGGGTATCGATCAGCGCCGCGGCGTCAGGGAAATCGGTGTCATGCACGAGCAGCCACTCACCGGTGCCCATGTCATCATCTTCCGCGTCGCCAGCATCGAAGCGCGCGACGTAGAGTTTCCCCTCGTCGAGCAGGCTGAGATTGGCCTGACGGTTCCGGCGGTCATAGGGGTGCTTGGTGACGAATTTGTAGACGTACTCGAATCGGGCGTCATCGCCGGAGTAGATCGCGACCCGACCATCAGGCGCAATCGAGGCGGCGGCACCCTCGTGCTTACAGCGTCCGAGCGCCGTGCGCTTTTTCGGCTTGTCGCGCGGATTGTAGGGATCGATCTCGACGATGTAGCCGAAGCGATGGTACTCCTGCGGGTCCTGTGAAAGATCGAAGCGCGAGTCATAGCGCTCCCATTTCCGGCCGCTCTCACCGCTCGGAGCGGCAATGCGCTTGCTGAGCTCGTATGCCTGGTCAGCCTGCGGGAAGTTCGCGAAGTACTGGTCGAAGTTCTCCTCGCAGGTCAGGATGGTGCCCCAGGGGGTCTTGCCGCCAGCACAGTTGTTGAGCGAGCCGAAGACCTCCATTCCCGTCGGATCGGCTGCTGTCTGCATTAAGAGATCGCCTCGCAGCGGTCCGGTGATCTCCATGGCTGTAGACCCGGTCGACCGGCGGTTGAACTGCGAGTTGCGGTTGAACTGCCACCTCCCGCCATTGTCGAGTTCGAGTTCGACGATCGAGAATCCATGGGCTTCGATCTCAGCCTCGACCTGATCCTGGGTCGGATTGCTCGCGTCGTACCCAGGGAACATGTCGTCGCCGCTCGTGTACTCGTGGTTGACAATCACCAAGGCGCGCTGACTGAAGTTGTCCTTTGCCCGCGGGTAGACCAAACCAAGCACGCGGCTCGCGCGGTCGTCGAGCTGGCCTCCCAGCATCATGACTCGCCTCACCACCCACTCCGGCAGCGGATACCAAAGCACCAAGTCGGCGTTGAAACCGAACTGCTGGGCCTGACTGGCCCCGGTCTGATTGCTCACATCGAATTCCGGCGCCTCAGGCGTTAACGGGTCGCCCCAGCGCAAGAGGATGTCGACCTCATAGTTCGACGGCACGACGACGTCAGATTCGTTTCCGGGTAGAACGGTCTCAAAGGTCAAGCGCGACCCGGGGCCACCGGCGGTAACGAACGCCGGCCTCGCTTGAGCCTTTTCCGCTTTCAGGAACAAGGTTGGCGCAAGCGCCATGGTTGCGGCGGTGGCCCCCATCCCTCTCAGCATCACGCGGCGGGAGACAGCGCGATTCAGAACGCGATGAAACGGTTCTGCAGCACTCGGTCGGGCCGACGTGCCCGGCAGCGCGTCCGCCTCACCATCATCGGGCCACAGCACCTCGTCGACCGTTAACGTCTTCGTCTTGGTATCCATCACAACTCCACCTTTTGAGTGTTGAACGTACAGAAAACTCTGACTGCTCCGGACCCATTGCGGCATCCAAAACCCGATGGTATAGGTCAACTATTAGTGGAGCGTGACGACGGAATGACGATTTCGTTGTGGGCTCCGATCCATGGCAATGCCTGTCGGCGCGCAAACATGGTTTATCCTTACAGAAGCCCATGCACTAAGACGTGAGCCTGCTTCATGCCGTACAGGACGTGTACCTGTTGAGCGCGAACAAGGTGATCTAAGCGCGAACAGGTGCGGGGGGCGCCCCACCCGCATCCGGTCCTGGCACCCAAGCATCTATGCCGTTCCCAACCGAAAGGCGGCGAACAGCATCCCGCACAACGCCGGAAGGGGTGTGAGCTGGATCTGGGTCAGCGGCCTCGGACTCGGTTTCGCTAGGACCGATCCAGGGTGACGTCATCGCTGTGAGCGGCTGCCCGGAGCCGAGCCCGTCACCAACCTATACTTGAACCATGCAGAAGGGGCAGCGACAGGTCGCAACCCGCTATTGCACGTCCAACGGGTACCGGGTGAGAGGCAATGGCCCAACAACAGTCTCGAGCTCAGCAGAAGCAAAGTGAATCTGTCTCGCAGGGCAAAGCGTTGCAGATCAGCGAAGTCGCGGAGGACCGAGCCCGCTCGCAGCGCGTCTCAGCTCGGAATGGTTCACTAGCGGCCGAAGACGAGTTAACCATGGCTGAATCGAAGGCCTCGCTCGAGACCGGTGATCTGAAGACCGAGAACGAGCGTCTCCGAGCGACCTGTGCGCAGCTCGAACGGCGCCTGGTCAGCATGCAGGTGCAGACTGCATCGCTGGAGCGGGAGCTAGCTCAGAAGACGGAAGCCCTGGAGACCGAGACCGCTCGACGCTCGGTTGCTGAAGAGGCGATGCTCTTCAGCCGAAAGCAGCTGCGCGCCTTGTTGGATGCGAGCTCGGATGTCCTGTTTCGGATGAGTCCCGATTTTTCGCGGCTGTATCACCTGATCGGTCGCGATGTCATCAGCGATGTCCACCAGCCGACGGCAAGCTGGCTGGAGCGGTTCATCCCTCCAAGCGAACGGCACCACGTCGCGCTGACCCTTCGAAGGGCGATCCGCGACAAGAGCGCCTTCGAGTTGGAGCACAAGGTTGTACTCAAGGATGGCAGTCGCGGCCATGTGCGCACGCGGGTGGTTCCGCTGCTCGATGAGCATGGAGAGATTAGCGAATGGCTCGGCCTTGCGACCAACGTCACGCCCGCGGAGATCGCCAAGCAGGAGCTCGAGCGGCTCAACCTGCTGATGCGCGAGGGCGAGCGGATCGCACAGTTGGGGTCCTGGGAATACACCACCGCGACCGGCGAAATAACCTGGTCGGACGGGCTGCGACGCATCTACGGGATCGCCAAGGATCAGCCCCTGCCCAACTACCGCGAGGTCATGCGACGCTACCTCCCGCTCGAAGAAGCGATGCGGATGATCAAGGCGCTGCACCAGGCGGTCGCGACCGGTACCGCACTCGACCTGGAGCACCGCATCCTGCAACCGGACGGCACCGAGCGCACGGTCCAGGAGCTGGCGCTCCCACGGTTCGACCCCGCCGGCCGCGTCTTGAGCTACGCGGGTGTCACCCGGGATGTCACCGAATCGAAACGGGCGGAGGATCGCTTGCGCGTCAGTGAGCGCCGCTTCCGGGAGCTGTTCGAGAATCTACCCATCGCTTACCACGCCACCGACAACCAGGGACGTTGGATCGATGCCAACCTGGAGATGGCGGAGCTGCTCGGCTTCGACAGTCCTGTCGAGATGCTCGGGCTGAGCTTTCTCGACTACTGGGATTTCAACGCGGAACATTACGACCGCAATCTCGCGAGATTCCATCAGGCTGGCCAAGTGGATTTCGAGCTGTGCTTGAGGAAGCGAGACGGCAGCCCGCTGACGGTCCTTGCGGCATTCCGCCGTCAGCTGGACGCCACCAATCTCCCTTTGCGAACCCACAGTATCCTGATCGACATCACCGAGCGGCGTTTGAAAGAAGACGAGATCCGCGCCCTCAACCAGGATCTCGAGCGCCGGGTCGCGCGCCGCACCGCAGAGGCCGTTGCAGCGAACAACGCGAAGAGCGAATTCCTGGCGCAGATGAGCCACGAGATCCGCACGCCGCTGCACATCATCCTCGGTTCGGCGCAGATCCTGGCCAAGGACCGGCAACTGAACGCCCCGCAACGGCAACAGCTCGGACAGATCGAGGACGCCGGCGAGACCCTGCTCGGGCTGCTCACGGACATTCTGGACTTTTCCAAGATCGAGGCCGGGAAGGTGTCGATCACCACGCAGCCCGTGAACGTCATCGAACTGCTCAAGCGCATCGAGAGCCAGTCGCTGTCGGCGGCGCACGACAAGGGTCTATCATTCCATATCCACTATCCGGATAACCCCGGCTTGGGCGTCCTCGGCGACCCGTTGCGCATTCAGCAGGTGCTCACGAACCTGATCGGTAACGCGATCAAGTTCACCGAGTCGGGCGGAATTGTTATCGATGTCGAGAGCCGCAAGACGGGCGCACAAGACGGAAGCTTGCGTTTCGTCGTACAGGACAGCGGGATCGGCATCGAGCCGCATGCGATCGAGCGACTGTTTCAGCCCTTTAATCAATGCGGGCCGCGCAACGACCGCTGCTCTGACGGCGCCGGGCTCGGCCTTGTGATCAGCAAGCGCCTGGTCGAGCTGATGGACGGCCAGATCGGGGTCTGGAGCCAGCCTGGCCAGGGCAGCCGCTTTTGGTTCGAGCTGCCCTTGGCAGACGGGCTCGAAGCCGTTCGCGGCCGGCCGACCGAGCCCATTTCGGTCCGCCTCGCGGACCGCCAGGACTTGAAGGATTGGCACCTGCTCGTGGTGGACGACAGCGCACTCAGCCGGCAGGTGATGATGCAGGGGTTGCAGCAATACGGCGCGCGCGCGACGTTGGTCGGCGATGGCCATCAGGCGCTCCACGCACTCCAGCAATCACCCGACGCGTTTCAGGCGGTGCTGATGGATGTGCGGATGCCGGGGTTGGACGGCTTGTCGGCGACACGCGAGATACGGAGGACCTTCGGCCGGCATCAGCTCCCAGTGATCGGCATCAGTGCGGGCGCTCTCGCGGATGAAGAAGAGGCTGCGTTGTCTGCAGGTATGAATGCGGTGCTCGCCAAGCCCGTTCTCTTCGATGAGCTCGTCGTCACTATCCTGCGCTATACCCGGACCAAAAAGGTCCCAAACGGCGATCGGCAAGTGGACACTGACCGCGTGGGTCCGGCGATCGCGCAGGTGCGGCACCCGAGGTCGGAAGCCGGCGACGAGGAGGCCGATCCGACCGGCGAACAAGGACCAACGGGAGGCGGCTCGGTCCACCACCCGAGCGAGGAGACGTCGAATCGGCAGGCGATGCGCGAACGACTGCTGAAGCTGTTTCGCGCCGAAAGCGAAGGGGTGCAGGAATCCTTGCGACAGGAGCTCGCTGCCGGCGATCGGAAGGGGGCCGTCCAGCGCTTGCATAAGCTCAGAGGCGCAGCGTGCATGATCGGTGCGCAGGAGCTGATCGAGCTGAGCGGGAACCTGGAGACCGCGATCGCGCTCGGTGAGACCGACCTCGCCGAGGGGATCGCCAGGCTCGGCAAGGCCCTCGCGGATCTGGGTGCTCAAAAGCCCTAGCAGAGTGGCCCCTGTGGCGCTCAAATCAGGGGCTTGCGCGAGTCAGGCATCCGTTTTGATAGGGCCTCTTAGCAGACTGTCGGGCGTCCGGCGGTGACTGGCGAGCCCCGTCATCCGGAACGTCTGGTCAGTGCTGCTCGAGGTTCCACAACAGAGCGCAGCGCACCAGCTCGCTCCCGGAGGTCAGGCCGAGCTTGCGCTTGATCTTCTCTCGGTGCGTTTCGACCGTCTTGACGCTGACGCTCAGTTGGTTCGCAATTTGTGCCGTGGAGGCCCCTTTGCCGATCAGCAAGAAGACATCCAATTCGCGCGGGGTCAGGTCTTCGATTGCAACGCCATCCGATGAAGCGCGCTCGGCAGAGTCGCTCAGCAGAGACTGCACCATCGTCGAGCTGACATAGATCTTGCCGTCGAGAACCTGCCGAATCGCCTGGACGATGTGCTCGCTGATCTCCTTCTTGTTGATGAAACCCTTGGCGCCGGTCTTGATCGCGCGCTCGGCGAACAGCGATTCTTCGCCAACCGAGCAGACCAGGAACTGCATCGCCGGGTACTGGTGCTTGAGCCGTCGGATCAGATCCAGTCCATTGCCGTCGTCCAGATACAGGTCGACGATGACCACATCCGGTTGATGTTCACGCGCCAGCAGTTGGGCCTCGCGAAAACTCCCCGTTTCGCAGCAGACCATGAGTTCGGGCTCACCGTTGATCAGAACCTTGAGCCCTTCCCGCACGACCGGATGGTCGTCGACAACCAAAATTCTAACTGGCTGATCCATCGCTGACTTCATCAATCGTCACCCACCGTCACGACTCCTGGCCGATACTGCGCGCTGGCAAGCGCGGCTGAGTATCAGCTACAAGCCCGCGCGAGGAAGATGCTTGTGATGGCCCTGATGAGGCCATCAGGTTTTCCCTGAAATGCAACGAGGACCGGGCAGGGTACCGGGTATCGGCCACCGAGATGTCGGGCATAGTGATTGGCATCTGGCGCTAGTATGATCGTCGCGCGGCTGCGCTGACGCGCGGTTGATCACAAACTGGGTACCCGCTCTGGTACAGGACGTCGCTTATGCCTTCTCAATGCCGCCTATCGCGGCCTTGGGTGCGTCGTGCGCTCGCTGCATCGGGCGCAAAATGGGCCGGCACCAGCGCATCGTGATCGACCTCGAATCCCGCTGCGAGCAACGCCTCACGCAGCGGCGATTCCAGCGCCGGGATGCCGTCGATATGCTGAATCAGGCGCCGCTTGCGCCCCGACGAGGGGACGCGCGGCAGCGCCGCGAGGGCCGGAACCAGCTCGTGGCCGCCATCGGTGATGCTGTCTGGAAAGGTCAGCAGCTGCCTGCCGCTAGCGGTCAGATAGAGCACCGGCTTGCCGGCGACCAGGATCACCCAGGCGCCCGCGATCCGCTTGGGCACCGTGCCCATCGCCACGCCGGTTGCCACCGTCCCCGCATCAGCGCCGGTGTCCTCCTTTTCGGTGCTCCGCGGCCGATCGAGTCCAGCGGTGCGCTGCTGGGTTGCAGCGCCAAGCTGCCGAGCTCCGCCATCTCGGCTGCGTCTGGCCGACGGCTCCGGCATCCGACCGCCCGACTCTGGCCAGCTCAGCAGTGTCCCGTAAGGGTTGGCCGGATCGACCGCACTCAGGATAAGCACATCGGCATCGCCGAAGCCCTCGACGGGCGTCTCATCGAGCCGCGCTGCGCGCAAGCGCTCGACCGCGGCGGGGAGCGCGAATTGCGCCCCGGCGAGCCCTTCGACGAAATAGCCGCGCCGGACCCGGCCCGCCTCTTCGAGTTGCTTCAATACCTTGTAGTAAGGGCCAAAGCCGCCGCTGAGCCCTTCGGCGGCGACCACCTCGCGACTGACCAGGCCGTAGCGCTCGAGCAGCATCTGCACCTGCAGCAGCAACCGCTCGGTGGTCAGCGCGCGCGTCTCGGCCTGCTCGCGCTCCGTGCTCGCCCGCGATCGCACTGCGCCTTCAGCCAACGCCCTTGGGCTGGCGTCAGGATCGGCATCGGTGCCGTCGTCCACCCCTAAGCCGAGGCTCGAACCGGTCGAGACCACTGAGGCGCCGAAGCCTCGATTGTCGGTTTCGGTTGAGGCCTCTGCTCTGGAAGTCGAGCCGGGGCCGGATGGCGCCCGGCGGGGGACGCCGTGAATACGGTCCTTGTAGGCTCGGCGATCGCCGTCCTGGCGATCGACGCCCCCGCCGGGCGCCATCCGGCCCCGGCTGGTGCCCGGCCCCATGATCTCGGCGTCGGCTCCGGCGCTAGCGCCGAGCCCGAATTGGACGCCCGAGTCCACATCGGGCACCTCAGCCTCGGGCTCGAAACCTGGCAACGGTGCGATGCCAATGCCGGCCAAGTCGGCGACCAGCGACCAACGCCCGCCGGCCAGACCGGCCGCGCCCACGCCCGCGCCGGTTCCCGCCCGGCCGCTGCCCCAAGCGCTGCCCCCAGTACTGCCACCAGCACTGCCACCAGCGCTGCCACCAGCGCCGCGCCTGCCCGAGCCGAAGCTTGGACGCCGCCGACTGGTGCGACCTGGCGCGCGCTGTCCCCGAGCACCAGCGCCCAGGCTGCGCAGCGGCGCGAAGGTATCATTCGTGATGCGCCCGGCCCAGACCAGGTCCCAGAGCGCCTCTTCGAAGGTCGCGCGCTCCCGGCCCTGGCCCGAGAGGCCCAGGCTGCGTTCGACGACCTGCTGCAGCTCGAACAGGAAGCAGGCCCCGCGCCGGCGCAGATGCGCGACGATCCGCGCGCTCATCGCCCCCGCGTGCTCGGATTCGTGGTTTGGGTCGGACGCCGAACCGCTCGACGCAACATCAGCCCCTATTGCGCTCGTGCCTCGGTCAGCGTCCGATGACCGGATACCTGCTGCCTGCTGGCCTGCTTCCGAGACGCCTGCTTCCGAGACGCCTGCTTCCGAGACGCCTGCTTCTGGGGCGTCTGCGTCCGTGGGGCCGGGGATCGCTGCCTCGACCCCCGGTCCACCGAGCATCACCGCCGCGGTCTCCGGCCGGTAGAGCGCGATCCGGCCGTCCTTTGGGCCGGCCGCGCCGCGCCCGACCCAGAGGATCTGCCCGCTCGCGGCGAGCAGATCGAGGTCTTCACTGCGATAACCGGGCACCCGTGCCGGCAGCAGGACCCGGTCGAGCTGGCTCCAGGTCACCGTCAGCCCTTCGAGCTGGATCAACGCCTCGAGCAGTCGATCCGGCCCGCGCCGCTGGTCTCCGATCCCTTGCCAGGCGGGCAGGAAGCGCCCCAGCGTCGCGCCGTCGACCGGCGCCACCTGGTCGCGCGCACGGGCCAAGGTGCGGCGGCGCAGCTGACGCAGGACCTCGGCGTCGCACCATTCCGGACCCGAGCCGCTCGGCCGGATCTCGCCCTGCGCCAGCGTGCCCTGCCCTTCCAGCAGCCGCAGCACCGGCTCGAGCTGAGCGGGCCTCAGCCCGAAGCGACGCGCGGCCTCGGCACTGGTGAACGGACCGCGGGTGCGCGCGTATCGGCGTAGGAGCTGCTCGAGCGGCGCCTCGGCCGGCATGATGAACGCATCCGGGAGACCCGGCGGCGGCACGCAGCCGAGCGCATCGCGGTAGAGTCCGGCATCCTCGGCCGCGATCCAGCGCGCCTCGCCGGCGATGCGCACCTGAACCGAGCGGCGCTGCCGTTGCAACGACTCGAGCCAAGCCAAAGCCTCGGCAGCTACATCGGCACTTGGAAGTACATCAGCACTGGCATTGGCATTGGCATTGGCATTGGCATTGGCAACCGAAGCATCGTCCACCGTCCCTGCAATCTTCGCTGCGCAGCAGCCGTTGTCCTCTATTGCGAGCGACGCGAGGACCGCGCTCTGCCCTGGACGGCGCGCCTCATCCGGATACGATTCGGCTCGGCCGGGACCATCAGCAAGCCGACCGCTCCGTCGCCCAGCCAAGCGTCCAGAGTTGCACCGGTCAATCACTTCCATTGCGGTGAGATCGCCGAGTCGCCGCAGTAGATCGTGCAGTTCATCTGCATCGCGCGCGCGGCGATCCGGCACCTCGATCCGGCCGGCCGCTCGCTTGCGGCGCGTGCCCGCCGTGCTCGCGGGCCAATCCGGCCGAGCCGCAATCGTTGATTCGCTGTCCGCTGCTGCCTCGTCAGCCGCATCCGGTTCCTGCCCGCAAGCCCCCTCCCCGGCCTTGCCACTGGTTCGATCGGTCCACGCCTCAGTATCAGGCTCTAGAGGCCCTAAGTGCTGCAGTTCGCGCTCGAGCGCCTCCAACACCTCCGGATCGATCAGCGCGCGCAGCTCGGCCTCGCCGAGCAGCTCGGCGAGCAGGCCGCGATCGAGCGTCAACGCCTGCGCACGGCGCTCGGCCAGCGGCGCATCCTGCTCATAGATGTAGGCGGCGACATAGGCGAAGACCAACGAGCGCGCGAACGGCGAGGCATTGCGGGTCTCGACCTCGTGCACACGGATCGTGCGCGAGCGCACAGCGCTCAGGACCTCCCTCAGGCCGGGCAGATCGAACCGGTCGCTCAGGGCCTGGCGGTAGGTCTCGAGCAGGATCGGAAACGCCGGATAGCGCCGCACCACCGCGAGCAGGTTCTGCGCCTTGAGTCGCTGCGCCCAAAGCGGCTGCCGACCCTTGGCCGAGCGCCGCGGCAGGAGCAAGGCGCGGCCGGCGTTCTCCCGGAACAGGCTCGCGAACAGCGCGGTGTCGGCGAGCTGCTCGGTGACCCGATCCTCGATCTCATCCGGGTCCGGCAGCAGCTCGGCGAGCTCTGGCAGCGCATCGCCATCGGCCAGACGCAGCACGATCCCATCATCGGTGTACATGACCTGGACCTCGAAGCCCTCCCGGCGCTCGAGCTGCCACTGCAATGCCATCGCCCAGGGGCCATGCACCGGCGCACCGAACGGCGTCAGGATGCAGACGCGCCAATCGCCGAGCTCGTCGCGGAAACGCTCGACCACGATGGTGCGATCGCTCGGCACCTCGCCGGTCGCCTCGCGCTGGTCTTGGATGTAGGCGGCCAGATTATCGGCGGCCATCGGGTCCAGCGGCGTCCGTTGGCGAATCCATTCTGCTGCCTGCGTCTGAACTGGCGTCTGCGCCGTCGTTTGGGCCGTTGCCCGACCTGTCGCCTGCACCGCCGTCTGAGTTGTCGTTTGGGCCGTTGCGTAACCTGTCGCCTGCGCCGTCGCCTGAGCTGTCCTCTGCGCTGTCGCTCCGGCGCTGCTCGCCAACGCGCTGAGCTCGCGGCAGAAGGCCCCAACCGCCCGCCCGAGCGCGACCGGTCGGCCGGGTCCGTCGCCGCGCCAGAATGGTAACTTGCCCGGCTCGCCCGGGGCCGGCGAGACGATGACCCGATCGCGGCTGATCTCCTCGACTCGCCAGCTGCTCGCGCCGAGCAGGATGCACTCGCCGGCGCGGGTCTCGAACACCATCTCCTCGTCGAGCTCGCCGATGCGCGGCCCTTCCAGCCCCAGATGCACCCCGTAGAGACCGCGATCCGGGATGGTGCCGGCGTTCAGCCGCGAGACCATCGGCGCCCCTTTGCGGGGGCTGAGGACATCGGCAGCGCGATCCCAGCTCAGCAACGGACGCAGATCGGCGAAGTCGCTCGCCGGATAGCTGCCGGCGAGCATCTCGAGCACCGCCACCAACGCCTCCCTGCTCAGCGCCCGATAGGGACCGGCGCGATTGACCAGGCCCTGCAGCTCGTCGACCTGCCGTGGGGCACTGACGCAATGGGCGACGAGCTGCTGCGCCAGGACATCGAGCGCATTGCACGGAATCTGCAGCGGCTCGAGCACGCCCTCGCGCATCCGGCCGGCGATCACCGCGCACTCAAGCAGATCGCCGCGATACTTCGGAAAGAGGCGCCCAGTGCTGACCTCGCCGACGCCATGGCCGGCGCGCCCAACCCGCTGCAATCCGCGCGCAACCGAGCCCGGCGACTCGACCAGCAGCACCTGATCGACGGCGCCCATGTCGATACCCATCTCGAGCGAGCTGGTCGCGACGATCGCCCGCAGACGCCCTTGCTTCAGTGCATCCTCGATCTCAGCACGTTGCTGATGGCTGACGCTGCCGTGATGGGCACGCACCAGCTCCGGGACAGGGCGCTCATCCGCCGCGCTGTTACCTTGAAGCACCGGCTGCGCGGGTGGGATTCTCCGGGGTGGGGCGCCGCCCTGATCATTGGCCGCTCGCTCGGTCGGGTCGCGCAGCGCTGCCGCATCCTCGAGCCCAGGGGGGCGGTCGCCGAGCGCGTCCATCTCGGCCGCCAGCTCGTTAAGACGCTGCGCCAGACGCTCGCAGAGCCCGCGACTGTTGACGAAGATGATCGTCGAGCGATGCGCCAGGATCTCGGCAAGCAATGCCGGATAGAGCGCCGACCAGAGCCCCTTCTCGGCGAGCCGGTTCTCACTCGGGTGCTGCTGCTCTCGCCGGTAGAGCTCGCCGAGGATCGGCCCGCCCTCGGGATCGGGGTCGGGCTCCAGCTGAAGCTCGCGCGAAGGCTCCTCGAAGGACTCGGAGGCGAGTTGAACTGGGGCTAACGGGACTGGACGCTCCATGTCCGGCACCGGTACGCTAACGCGTAGGTCGAGCCTGGGTGTGCTCGCAGCATCGACGATCGCGACCGGTCGATCGCCGCCAAGCCAGCGTGCCGCCTCGGCCAGCGGCTGCACCGTCGCCGACAGCCCGATCCGCTGCGGATCGCGGCGGCCAGAGGCGGCCACCAGCGCGCTGAGCCGCTCCAGCGACAAGGCCAGATGGGCGCCGCGCTTGGTCGCCGCCAGCGCGTGGACCTCGTCGACGATGACGGTCTCGACCGTCTTCAGGGTCTCGGCGGCCCGCGAGCCGAGCAGCAGATACAGGCTCTCAGGCGTCGTGACCAGGATCTCGGCCGGCTCGCGCAGCTGGCGTTGTCGCTCTAGCGCAGGCGTATCCCCGGTGCGGATCGCGACCGAGGGGCCGGCTGAGTGCTCGGGCGCCGCGAGCCCTTCCGCCGCTGCGGTCCGCGCGATCCCGGCCAGCGGTGCGCGCAGGTTGCGCTCGATATCGACGACCAGCGCCTTCAGCGGCGACAGGTAGAGCACGCGGGTACCAGGGGCGCCGTCTTGCGAGGTGGCGTCGGCCGGATCACAGCGGGACCGGTCCGGAGCGTCGGGGGCATTGCCGCACGAGGCCGTGGCAGCACGGCCTGATCCCTCAGCGCTGCGGTCTGGCGCCGCCATCAGCCGGTCGATGGCCCACAGGAAGGCCGCCAGTGTCTTGCCGCTGCCGGTCGGCGCCGTGATCAGGACATGCTGCCCGGCGGCGATGATCGGCCAGCCGAGCGACTGCGCCTCGGTCGGGGCGTCGAAGTGGCGTTGGAACCAGAGCCGCGTCGCGGTGCTAAACATCTTCATGCCCCTTGTGTGGGGGCGCGCGCTCAAATCCCCGCACCGGTTGTACCGCAAACGAACGCCCGCGCGATAATGGCAGCGATAGGACGGCCATTGAACCCGCCCGGGCCGGGCCGCTCCGGCTCGGTTTGACCTCAACCTCAAGATGACGGAATCCAATCATGTCGACTCCGAATCCTCTAGAACCGAATCCGCGTCCGGCCGAACATCACCGCAGTCCCTTTAGCGGCCCGGCCGGTCTCATCGCCGGTCTGATCGCCGGTCTGATCCTCATGTTCCCGCTCGTCAGCCTCGCTGAAGATGCCCCCAACGACAATGGCGGCGGGGCCGAACAGAGCAGCCCATCAGAAGAGAGCGCCACGTCCAAGCAAGACGCCGCACCCGAACAGTCGGCTGAGCCGGACGAAGCCGGCCCAGCCCAGGAGGCGAGCGCGTCTGACGAGCCCGGCCGCCTCGGCGTCGAGCTGAATCGGCTCGAACAACTCGACGGCTCCTGCCGCGTCTACCTGGTCTTTCAGAACGGTCTCGGCACCCCCCTGGAGGCGTTGCAGCTCGAGCTGGTGCTATTCGATGACCAGGGCTTTATCCAACGCCGGTTGACGCTGGATGCGGCGCCAATCGCCGCCGACAAGACCAGCGTCAAGCTGTTCGATCTGGCTGACACCCAGTGCGACGAGATGGGTCGCATCCTCGTCAATGACCTGCTCGAGCTCGCCGGCCCCGAGGGTGAATTACCCAATGAGGTCTCTCAGCTCGAGCTATCGACGAAGCTCGAGGTCGAGCTGTTCAAATGACAGACAGCGCTGGGACACCATCAGCGAGCCAGGCGACGGCAACGAGCAGTCCGGCCCCACCCGGAACGGAGCCCGAGATCAACACCGATCCGGCGATACCCACCGCCCAGCGCGCAGCAGATTCGGCGCCAGCAGATGCGCTGAATCCTTCTGCACAGGCGATCGATAGTGGTGCAAGCATCCCGGCCTCCTCCCCCGAGGCGTCGCCTTCGCCGGCCGGGTCCGGAACCGTCGCCACCGAGCTCGCCGACGGAATCGGAGCCTCTACAGGCTCACCGGAAGCAGGCATGCTCGGTGAAACCTTGGGGAATGGCGGGCCCGTGCTGCTCGTGCTCGCGTTGCTGTCGGTCGCCGCCCTGTCGATCCTGCTGGTCAAGCTGTGGCAGTTCGCGCGCCTGCGCCTGAATGCCAGCGAGCCAGCCGATCGCGCGCTGCGGTTTTGGTACCAGTACGCCCCGAGCAAGGCGCTCGCCGCAGTCGAGGGCAGCACGCAGCCGACCGCACGGTTACTGGAACAGGCCTTCCGCGGACTGGCCTTGCCCAGCGTCGATATCCAATTGCTGCGCGAGGAGCTGACCCGCTTCGCCACCGCTCAGCTCGAGCAATTGCGTGCCTGGCTCAGGGCGCTCGAGGTGATTGCGGCCCTGAGTCCGCTGCTCGGGCTGCTCGGCACCGTGCTCGGGATGATCGAGGCGTTCCGCCAGTTGGAGCTGGCCGGCAGCCAGGTGAATCCTGCCCTTTTGTCGGGGGGGATCTGGCAGGCCCTGCTAACGACCGCGGCCGGTCTCGGCGTCGCGATCCCGGTCGTCCTGCTGCATAGCTGGCTCGAACGGCGGGTCGAGCGCTGCGGTCATCAGATGGAGGATGCGCTGACGCGGGTCTTTACCCGCGGCATTGTCGAGCCTCGCAGGCCGGATTCTGCCAACTCCATCAGGAGCCCAGGCCTCGCCCCGAAAGAGGCCATCCCGAAGGAGCCCACCACCGCCGGCATCCGTCATGCACTTTGAACTGCCGCGGCCACCGCGCCGGCGCCTGATCACCCTCACCCCACTGATCGACGTGGTCTTCATCCTACTGCTGTTCTTCATGCTCGCCTCACGCCTGACTCAGCTCGACGCCATTCCGGTCGATGCGCCCGCGCGTGCCCAGGCGGCGACCCCGACCCCAGCGTTGCTCCTGCGCATCCATGCCGATGGGCAGCTCGATCTGAACGGCGAGCCGATCCCCGCAGGCGAGCTCGAGCCAGCGCTCAGCGGCTGGCTGGAGCGCGCACCAACATTGCGCGTGCTGTTGCAACCAGCCGATCAGGTGCCATTGCAGACGACCCTAGGTGTGTTCGACAGGGTCGCTGCCGCCGGCGTGACGATCCTGCGGCTGCAGTAGCCGCTACACTCAATCGTCGATTGATACCAGCGTTATGCGATTCAACGAACCTCATCAGCCACGCGACCTCGAAGACACCTTGATCCCGTTGATCAATGTCGTGTTCCTGATGCTGATCTTCTTCATGCTTGCCGGACAGGTGCGCGCGCCGGACGCCCTCCGTATCGAGCCACCCCGCTCGGACCAAGGCCAGTCGGACAGTACCGGCGCAATCCTGGTCCTGCTCGACGCGTCCGGCCGAGTGGCTTTAGACGGCGAGGTGCTCGCCGATGAGGTGCTCGCTGAACGGATCAGTCAGCGCCTCGCCGCCTGGCGCGCAACCCAGCAACAGGCAGGCGGCTCCAGCGCGCCGGAAACAGTCTCCACTGACGCGGCTTCCACCGCGCCAACCGTCACCCTGAAAGCGGATGCCCAGGTACGCCATCGGCAGCTGCGCCAGCTGCTCGATCAGCTGCGCGCGGCCGGGGTCGAGCAGGTGCAGCTGCTGTCACAGCCCGCTGCGCGCTGAACGGGGTATCAGCATGGAGATCACCCCCCGACAATGGCTGGTCGCTCTATTGATTGCTGGCCTTGCGCATGCAGCGCTCGCCTATGCGCTGGTGCAGGCAACGATGCCGATCGCTGCGGCGCCGAACGGCATCCGGCTCGAGCTCGGTACGGGCGACCACCCAGCGCCGCGCGGGTCGGATGCTGAGCAGGGCGGCGGTGCGCTGCGGCCGGTGCCGGCCGAGCACGGCAACGAGATTACTCAGGCCCTTGAGCCGCTGGGCGCTGAGGCGCTGAGCGCCGAGCTGGATTCGGACCACCCCGTTGAGCGCCTTACTGAGGACCGAGTCGAGACCCGACCCCCGAACGAGCAGCTCGTTGCTAAGGCGGCCCCCAACAGGCCTGTTCCCAGGCCAGCATCCAAGCCGATGCGAGCGCCAAGACCCGAGCTATCTGAGAAGCCAGCGCCGACCCGACAGGTGGGCGAACCGCCAGCGGCATCTGCACATCAGCAGAGGCCGCACCAACGCGAGCTGAGTACCGAGCCGCTGCGGCGCAGCACGACAAGCGATGACCATCGCGAGGAGGCCATAGCGACGGCCCGCACCGAGGTCGCCGGTCGCCGGAGCACCTTGCGCAGCACGTCAGCCAACACTGCGCCGCAGTCAGGCAGGACCACCAGCTCCACCCCTGCTTCGACCCTGCCAGAAGCCGGGCACGGCGGCGCAGACGGTCAGCATGAAGGGAGCCGCGGCCGAGCGGATGGCAGCGACGGCGGCCGAGGCAAAGGTGGAAGTGGAAACCGTCCCAGCGGAGGCGGCAGCAGCAAAGCCGACGCCCGCAACTACTACGGTCGGCTCGCGACCTGGCTCGCACGGCACAAACGCTACCCGTTGCAGGCACGCCGTCTCGGCCAGGAAGGGACTGTTAAGGTGACCTTCACCGTCTCACGCAGCGGGCGGGTGCTGGCCAAGCACATCACTCAGAGCTCTGGTCATCCGTTGCTGGATTCTGAAGCCCAAGCGATGTTGGATCGCGCTTCCCCGCTGCCGAGGATTCCGGCGAGCCTAGGCCGTGACAGCCTGACCATCAGCTTGCCGGTGGCATTCGCGCTGCGGTGAGGATCTCGAAGGATCCCCACTGAATGGCATGAACGGCAGTCTGTCGCTCGCGCGCCCATCCCGCCGCAAGCTGGACAGGCTCAGCCAACGCTGTCATTGCCGATGAGTTCGTCTGGTCCAAGCGTCAAGACCAATCACGATGATGCCGACCACCGCGGCCAGCCCTGGCACCAACCACAGCGGATCAATCAGTCCCAGCCGCAAGACGGCCGATATCAGGCACCAGAGGATCGGCACCGGCATCAACAGCAGCCGCAGCCTTGGGGCCATCAGCGCGGCGAGGCCGAGCGTCCCGATCGCCGTCGTATCCGGGGCGGTGCCAAACAGCGCAACCATGGACCACGCTCGGCCAGCTGCCAGTTCGACGAGCGGCAGCACCAGCACCGCGAATGTCAGCATGCCGTAGCCAAGCCATCGGCCCGGACCGAGCCGATCCGTCACCAAGCGCGGCGCTGGCTCCGGATACATCAAGGCTGCAGCGGCCAGCAGCAACCCGCTCTGTAACGCGAAGGCGAGCGCGAAGAGCTCGGCCGCCCAGAGCAGTGGCGCCAGCATCTCGATCTGGTAGGCCCAACTGATCCAGAGCCAGCTCGCTCCGAAGGCGGCGAGCACGACCCGCTGGCGCCAGCGTCTAGGCTGCCACAGCAGCCACAGCGACAGGATGCCACTGAAACCGCCAACGATCACGGCGAGACCAAAGCGCAGGTTGTAGCGCTCGGCCAGGCGCAGGAAGGTCTCCTGCGTGAACGGCAGAAAGTCGGTGATCGAGTAGCTCAGCCAGTCAGCCATTGCTCAACGCCCGCTTGGTGACTCGGCAAGCCAGATTTCGGCCGTCTTTCAGAGCGCTGCGAAGTCGGCGGCCATCCGGCGGCGCAGCGCCGCATCGGGCAGAGGCTCCGTGGCAGCGGCCATATTCTCCCGCATGTGCGCGACCTGGCTGGTCGCCGGGATCGCGCAGGTCACGGCCGGATGAGAAACGATGAACTTCAGCAGGGCCTGTGCCCAGGTCTTGCAGCCGATCGCGGCGGCCCAGCTCGGTAGAGGATGGCCTTCGGCTCGATGGATGAGCGCCTTGCGCCGGAACGGCCGGTTGGCGATGACGGCAATCCCGCGCTCCTGGGCCAGCGGAAGCAACCTTTGCTCGGCCTCACGGTCGACGATATTGTAGGTCAGCTGAACGAAATCGACTGGCTCATCGCGCATCACCTGCTCGAGCTCGGCATGCCGCCGCCCGTGCGAGGTCGTCACCCCGATGTAGCGTACCCGTCCCTCGGCCTTCATCTGCTTCAGCGTCTCCAGATGCGCGGACCAAGCGAGCAGATTATGGACCTGGAGCAGATCAAACCGATCCACGCCCCAGAGGTCTTGTGATTCGGCGATCTCGCTCGGTCCGGCCCGACCGGAACTGGTCCACACCTTGGTCGCCGAGAACAGGCCCTGGGTCTGGTCGAGCCGCGGCAGCACATGGCCGAGCACCGCCTCCGCCGAGCCGTACATCGGCGAGGAATCGATCATGCCGCCGCCGGCTGCGAAGAAGGCGCGGAGGATCTCGGTTCGGACTGCCAAGGCATCCGGATCATCGCCGACATTGAAGGTGATCCAGGTGCCCATGCCGACGACCGGCACCCGCTCGCCGCTGCTCGGGATCGGCTTGGTCAGCGCAAGTGCAGCGGACGAGGCCGAGACTGGATAGCCGTTCGCCGCCAACGCGGCGGTGGCAAGTTGCAGAAAGCGTCGGCGGGTGAGCTTCATCTTCGCCAATGATCGACCCTCACAGTTGCCGTCGTTCAGGCATCCGACAGGCCAGACGCGCCCGAGTTGCGAATACTGTTCGCCATTCGCGTCGAAAGCCGTTGGCTGTGGGCCCTCCCGCCCAGCGATCCGATCATCATGCTTCCTTTGCCAACACAAGCCGTTGCACACTCGCACAAGCCCGGACCCCCACTGCGGAGAGGACGACACACCGATGCAAAGCTCCAAGCCGGTTCAGATGGCAGCGGCGCCCGCAGCCGACCAGCGATGGGAAAGCGAACCTCATGATGCCGCAGACTGATGCACGCTCGACCATCGCGCTGATCAATTGCCTGCTGTGCTTCGTCCGGCGTGTCCTGCAGCACTTCAGCCGTAATCGGGGCCTGCTGCTCGCGGGCGGTGTCGGCTACAACATCCTGTTGTCGATCATCCCGCTGTTCGCAGTGCTGGCGGTCACCCTCTCGCACGTGGTCAGCGAAGAGCGGCTGCTCGAGGTGATCGCCCTGCAGGCGCGCTTGTTGACGCCGGGGCGCTCAGAGCTGCTCATGGAATCCCTGCGCTCGCTCCTCGCCCAACGCCAGATGATCGGCTGGGTCGGCTTCGGCGTCATGCTGTTCTTCAGCTCCCTTGCATTCCGGATGCTCGATGATGCCTTCGCGATCATCTTCCATCGCCATCGGCGCTCCAGGTCGCGGCGTTTCTGGGTCGCTGTGCTCCTGCCCTACCTCTACGTTGCCGCGCTCGGCGTCGCGCTGTTCGGGCTGACCGGCTTGGTCGCACTCTTCAATGCGATGGACAGGCTCGATCTCAGTCTGCTGGGCGTGCATTTGCCGCTCTCGGCCGCGGCCGTATTCGGGCTCTGGGCGTCGAGCTTCTTGGGCGTCGCGGTGCTCTGCGCCTCGGTCTACAAGATCCTGCCGGTGGTGCCGATCCATACCGGTCGCGCCTTGGTCGGCGGATTGGTCGCGGCAGCGCTCTCGGAGCTCATCCGGCTTGCGTTGGTCTGGTGGTTCGCCAAGGTCTCGATGGTCAACCTCGTCTACGGCTCGCTCGGCACCGTGGTCATCCTGCTGCTCTATCTAGAGGCCGCCGCGGCCATCTTGCTACTCGGCGCGCAGGTGATCGCCGAGCTCGAGCGCAGTGCCGAGGCGGGCCTGCACTGGCATCAAGACCCGGACTCGGACGCAGAGCCAAAGCTCAGTTCTGACTGCACGCCGGCACTGTTCAGCCGTGATGCGAGCGATTAGCATCGGCTCGAGCTAGCCAAACCTCGGAGCCGACCCTGATGTACCTGCCTGTCTTCCTGCTCAGCCTCATCCTGCTCGCCGCCAGTGGCATGGCTCAAGGCGATGATGGGATGCGGACCCTGACCGGTGAGCTCTTCTATCTGCAGCGGATCGCACTGACGCCAGACAGTGTCGCCGTGGTGGAATTTCGCGACGAGCAGGGCCGCGTCCGCGCCGATTCCCGCTTCCCGACCGAGGGGCGCCAGATCCCACTGCCCTTCGCTCTGCGGGTGCCAATCGATACCAGCGGTCAGCTACGCGGCGCAATCTGGAGCCATGGCCGCCCAACCTGGCTGAGCGATCCGCTGGCCGTCGCTGCCGGCACCGAGCCGAGGGATGTCGGCGAGATGCGCTTGCATCAGTTCAAGCCCATTGGCTTTGGCTCCCGCATGGTCTGCGGCGAGACCGAGGTCGAGATCGGATTCATCGACGACCACGCGCGCCTGCGCGTCGACGGTGAGACCATCGATCTGCACCCGGCGGTAGCGGCCTCCGGCGCCCGCTTTGAAGCGAAGGGTGACCCGGGTACCTTCTTCTGGTCGAAGGGCAATACGGCCCTGGTCGGCCTGCAAGGCGAGCTGCTGCCCGAATGCGTCCCGGCAGTACCCGCGGAGCCTGACCCCTTCTCGGCCAGCGGCAACGAGCCCGGCTGGACGCTGCAGCTCAACGGCGGACAGATCCGGCTCAGCCTCGACTATGGGACGCGCGAGATCGAGACCGCACTGCCGCCCCCGCAGCAGGACAACGGCGCGACCCGCTATGTCTTGCCTGACGCAGGCATAACCGTCACGGTGCGCGAACAGCTCTGTCGCGACGATATGACCGGCATGCCGCATCCGGCCAGCGTCGTCGTCGAGACCGATGAGCGACGCCTGCAGGGGTGCGGAGGAGACCCTCGCGACCTAATCGAAGGGGCCGAATGGACGGTGAAGACCATCGGTGGCGAAGCGGTTCCAGATGAGGTCACTGTAACGCTGCAGTTCCTCGAGAACGACCGCGTGGCCGGCAGCAGCGGCTGTAATCGCTTCATGGGAGGCTATGAGCTGACCGGTGAAGGGATAGCCTTCGGCACCCTCGCCGGCACCATGATGGCCTGCCCGGAGCCGCAGATGGAGGTCGAGCAGCAGTTCCTCGAGCTGCTGCAGCAGGTCGCCCGCTTCGAGATCGATGCGGGTGGGATCGATGCGGGTGGGCGGCTCGCCCTTGAAGCCAACACCGGCCAGCAGATTACCGCCGAGCGTTGAACCGAGAAGCGACAGTTCATTACCTCGCCTTCGGCTCCAATATGTTGAGCACCCGCCTGCAGGCGCGCACCGATTCGGCGCAGGTGCTCGGCACGACGGAGCTGCGGGGCTGGCGACTCGCGTTCCATAAGCGCGGCGCGGACGCATCCGGCAAGGGCGATATCGTACCGGCGACGGCATCCGATCGGGTGTTCGGCGTCGTCTATCGCCTCGCCGAGGCACAATTGCCGACCCTGGACCGGTTCGAAGGCCCGGGCTATCGCCGCACCGAGATCGAGGTCGACCTCGACGGCACAGCGACCCGGTGCCTGACCTATCGCGCCATCGAAGACGCGATCGACGCGATGCTCAAGCCCTACGACTGGTACCACGAACTGATCTTAGCCGGCCTGCTCGAGCATGGCGCAGATGCCGCCTACCTCGAGCATGTCCGCTGCCAGCCCTGCGCAAGCGATCCGCTACGCATGCGTCCGTCACGCCGGCGGGCTCTGGCCGCGCTACGCACCTTCATCGCGCGCAACCCCGGGCTCGCTGCGGGGCTTCAGACGCGCTGATGAACGGGAAAAGCCGTAACGATTGTGCGAGAATCGCGCCTCGTTTTCACCGAAAGCAGTCTTTGACGAGCGCATTCCGTGTCCGATTCCCCGTTCGATCTGGCGGCCGATACCGCCTACCGGCGCTGGCGCGATGCCAAGCTGGCCGCAGCACCCACTGAGCTGAGCGCGCTCGTCGTCGAGGTCGAAGATCCGCGCCGACTCACACCTGCCCAGCACGATGCAATCCTGGAGCGTTGCCAACGCGCAAACATGGCCATCTACGTCGGCAAGACCGGCGATGATCCCGACAAGGCGATCCCGACCGCCCTCGGCTCGGCCTTCGGCCTGCATCGGCTCGACCATAATCGCGGCGCCGACGAGGATGCGATTACCTCGTTGACGGTACAGACCGATACCGATCACCGCGACTTCATCCCCTACTCCAACCGGCCCATCGCCTGGCATACCGATGGCTACTACAATGCGCCGGAGCAGCAGATCCGCGGTCTGTTATTGCACTGCGTGCACCCAGCCGCGGACGGCGGCGCCAACGATCTGCTGGACCACGAGATCGCCTACATCCTGGTCCGAGATCAGTCCCCAGATTACATCCGTGCGCTGATGCACCCCGACTGCATGACCATTCCAGCCAGCTACCGCGACGGTGAGCAAGTACGCCCGGATCGGACCGGCCCGGTCTTCTCGGTCAGCCCGAGCGGAAGGTTGCACATGCGCTACACCAATCGCCCGCGCAACGTCGTCTGGCGCAACGATCCACTCACCACCGAGGCCGTGGCCTATCTCAAGGATGTGCTCCATCGCGACACGCCCTGGCACCTGAGCGGTCGGCTGGAATCCGGCTGGGGTCTGATCTCCACCAACGTCCTGCATACCCGAAGTGGCTTCACCGATGGCGCCACGCCGAGGCTACTCTACCGCGCGCGCTATTACGACGAGATGGCACTCGGCTGAACCTGCACCGAACCCAGAACCCCGAACCCAGAACCCCGAACCCCGAGAGCCGATCACCCGCGGCCAACAGACGCGCTTGCGAGCGACTGCTGATCGATCCGCTCTGATCCACCGCGGTCTCGAGGTCGAGCCCGGCACCGCCGGCGCGCAAGACAAGCTATCGCACCCGAAGCCGGAAACAGCGAGCAGGCACCTGGCGCCACTTGCATGCGAGCGCCAGTGCCCTAACGCTTTCGGGGCAGAGCAAAACAGCGTTGTCACCAGACTGAGGTAACGAAGCGTTGAACCAACAAGAACGTGAGATGATCGATGGCCTGTTCGACCGCTTGCGCCAAGCCGAGCAGCAAGGCGAAGCGCGCGATCCGGAGGCCGAGGCATTGATCCAGGAGCACATCGCCAAGCAACCTTCGGCCTCCTATCTGCTCGCCCAGGTCGTGCTGGTACAGGAGCAAGGCCTGCGCAACCTGCAAGACCGGGTCGAGCAGCTCGAGAAGGAGCGGGCCGAGCGGCCACAGACCTCAGCGGGCGGTTTCCTCGGCGGGCTGTTCGGCGGTGCCCCGCAGGCGAAGCCGACGGCGCCCCCGCCTCCGCCCGGTGCGAAACCATCCGCGACGGCCGCAGCCCAATCCAAGCGCTCAGGCTGGACCAACCCCACCGATCCGGCCGTCGCCCGCTCAGGGATGGCACCAGGGACATCTGGCCAGGCCGCATCGGCTGGCCGCGGCGGCGGCTTCATGGCTGGCGCGATGCAGACCGCGATGGGGGTCGCCGGTGGTGTGCTGCTCGCCAATGCCGTCACCGGGATGTTCGCCGACGACAGCGAGGCCGCCGAGACCGCAGCGCCCGCCGACGAGGGCCTGGAGCCGCCCGCCGATGAACCGATGGTTGATGAGCCGATGGAGGCACCGCCGGAGGAAGACAGCGGTTTCTTCGGCGACTTCTTCGGGGGCGACGAAGAGTTCTAGACGCAACCTGGACTCATCCGGCGTTCCTGCTTTCCGACGTTCCTGCTTTGGGGCCTGTCGGTCCGCAGTTCCCGACAGGAACGCGCCTGCGTGGAACGGGAGCGCGGGCACGCACCTGTGCTCGCGCTTGACCCAGCCAAGTTCCAATGCACTTGAAGGGTGCTTGCACCGAGGTCGGTGTTGAGACCGGTTGGCGCCGCCCGCATGCTCCGCGTAATAACCTAGTCCTGCACTCGGGATTCTGCGCTGCGGCGTAGGCCCGATCGTAGCGACGGCCCGGCAGCCTCAGGACAGCATCACGCGATGAATCAAGCCCTCTCCCAGCCCGTCACGCCTCGCTTCGCATTCGATAACAGCTACGCTCGGCTCCCCGAGGTCTTCTATGCGCGTGTGGAGCCAACGCCCGTCGCGCAGCCGACTCTACTGCGGCTGAATCACTCGCTCGCCTCGCAGCTCGGCCTCGATGTCGAGCTGCTCGCGACCGAGACCGGCGCCCAGATCCTAGCCGGCAACCTGATCCCCCCCGGCGCCGAGCCGCTGGCGATGGCCTATGCCGGCCATCAGTACGGCCAATTCGTGCCGAGTCTCGGCGATGGCCGCGCCATCCTGCTCGGCGAGCTGATCGACCGCGACGGCGTCCGTCGCGATCTCCACCTCAAGGGGTCCGGGCGAACGCCGTTCTCGCGGATGGGCGACGGCCGCGCGGTGCTCGGGCCGGTGCTGCGCGAATACGTGCTCGGCGAGGCGATGCAGGGACTCGGCATCCCGACCACTCGGGCCTTGGCGATGGTTGCGACCGGCGAGGAGGTCTATCGCGAGCGCATCGAGCCCGGCGCGATCCTGGTGCGCGTCGCGGCCGGCCATACGCGGGTCGGCACCTTCGAGTACTTCGCGCGCCGTGGCGATCGCGAGGCGGTCCGCCACCTCGCCGATTACGTGATCGACCGCCACTATCCGGCCTGCCGTGACGCCGATCGGCCCTATCGTGCACTGCTCGAGCAGGTCGTCCAACGCCAGGCCGACCTGATCGCGCGTTGGATGCTGGTCGGCTTCATCCATGGGGTGATGAACACCGACAACACGGCCATCTCCGGCGAGACCATCGACTATGGCCCCTGCGCCTTCATCGATGCCTTCGATCCGAAGGCGGTCTACAGCTCGATCGATCGCTTCGGCCGCTATGCCTGGGATCAGCAGCCCAACATCGGGCTCTGGAACCTAACACAGCTCGCCAACTGCCTGCTGCCACTGCTCGGCGACACCGAAGAAGCGGCCCAGAAATCAGCCCGCGCCGCGCTCGATACCTATGGTGGCGCCTTCGAGCAGGCCTACTACGGCGGCCTGCGGGCGAAGATCGGGCTCGCCGATGCCCGCGCCGGCGACGACGACCTCGCGCTCGACCTGCTCGGGCGCATGGCGCAGCAGCAGGCCGACTTCACCAACACCTTCCGCGGGCTCTGCGCGCTCAGCGCTGATGATCCATCGGCCGACCAGCCAGTGCGCGAGCTGTTCGACAATCCGAGCGCATTCGACGACTGGGCCCAGCAGTGGCGCGAGCGGCTCGCGGCGCAGACCCAACCCGAAGCCGAGCGCCAGGCGGCAATGCGGGCGGTCAACCCAGCCTACATCCCGCGCAACCATCGGGTACAGGAGGCGATCGATGCGGCGGCCGAGCAAGGCGATCTGGCCGCGCTCGACCGGCTGCTAGAGGTGGTCTCGACACCGTTCGACGAGCACCCTGACCACCTCGAGTACCGCCGCCCGCCGCAGCCGCACGAGGTCGTCGAGCGCACCTTCTGCGGAACCTGAAGCGCTCAGGACCACAGGCGGGGCGCCTCTCTACGGAGCCCGCATCTGTTCGGCTTCTCCGCGAGCGGGCCGTCGACGCCGCTTTTCGCCGGGGTTACCCGGCCAACACGGTCGGCTCCATCTCGACCGGGCAGCTCAGCGAGCGTGCGACCAGACAGAGCTGATGCGCCTTCTCCAGGATGCGCCGCGCCTGCTCCTCCTTGCCGGCCTCGACCCTGACCTCGGGCCGAATCATCACCCGTTCGAAGCGGTATTCGACCTCGCCCTCTTGCACCAGCTCGCCCTCGGCGCTCGAGCGGTAGCCCTTGAGCTCGAGCTGCGACATCTGTGCGATCACCAGCACATAGTTCGCAAGACAGGTCTCGGCCGCGACCACCAATAGATGCTCCGGGCTATAGCGCTCGGTGCTGTGCGGCGACCCCACCGCAAGCAACGGCGCACCCTCGATGGTCGTCTCACCGGCCTCGCCCTCACCGGTCCAACGGTAGGCGGTCTTGTACTGCAGTGGGATCGCGCTCATCGGCATCTCCTCATCGGATTCATTGGGATCGGGAGGCATCGGGCGAAACCGCAGTTTAACGATCAGCCAAGGCCGCCGCCAATGCCGCTACACAAGCTCGATGACGCGCCCAACACCACCGTCGACGCAGTGCTCGCCCCAGGCCTTGGCGAACGCCGTGCGCGCCTGCTCACCAGTGCAATGGGTCGGTACGACCTTCCGGACCTCGAGCGCGTGCAACGCAACGATCGCGCGCTCGATCGCGGGCTGGTCCGCATACATCAGATGGAAGCCGCCGACGGCCCAATCGATACGCTTGCCGAGGATCTCCGTCCCGCGCGCGACGATCTGCTCCATGCCCGGATGGTCGCAGCCGCTCACCGCCGCGGTCACCGCGCCCTGGTCGATCAGTAACGCGTGCTCGGGCGGCTCGCTGTCGAGCTGGCCGGTCGACCAGAGCCCCTGCCCGATGGCCGTCGGTGCCGACTCGACGATGGTCACCTTGGCGCACAACCGCTCGAGGTCGGCGATCAGATGCTTGGAGAACCCGGCATGGAGTACCACCTCGAGCCGGGGATTCAGCTCCAGGATCGAGTCCAGACCGCCAATATGGTCCCAGTGCGGATGCGAGAGGAAGACCCGGTCGAGCCGACCGGGATGCCAACCGAGCGCTTTCAGGTTGCGCAGCAGAACCCGGCCATTGCTGCCGGTGTCGAAGAGCAGAACCTCGCCGGCGAGCTCGATGACGGCCGAGAAGCCCCAGAGGGTCGTGAGTCCAGCAAGATCGGAACCCTGAACAACGCTTGGACCAGGGACGTTATCGAAGCAGATGGTCAGTCGCGGGGCCTTCATCAATGCCGTTCTCGCTCGTTGAACGCAGATTAGAGCAAGACGCGCAGGGCCCTTTCGGGCGAACCGGCACGCCGCCGAATCGACGCATCATCTCCGAGCAAGGCATAGCGGGGCCTTAACGACCATCAACCCTCAAGTGCAGAGGGCCTTGAAGACAGTAGCCGGCTCGAACGGTGAGCCGGTCAAGCCGGTCAAGCCGGTGGCCAGGCAACCGGTTGCCAGGCAAGACGCGCCAAGACTTTCAGAGCTTGCGTGCTCGCCCTGTCCCGCGGTTAGGGCGAATGGCGATCGACCGTCCAGATTAGACCAAGGCGCCGACCAGGGTGCGCGCCGACTGCTCGACCGCCTTCTGCACCGCCGCACCCACGAGCGCCTTGCCGAAGGTCTCGCCGAGACGGCTCGCATGCTCGGAATCGCGGCGCACCGGGGCCATGCAGCCCAATTCTTCAAGGGTTGCGAACAGTTCCACCCGAGACAGGCGCTCTGGGTCGTACTGGACCACGATACTCGAGGCACGCGGGTTGACCTGTACGTCACGAACACCGTCCATCGCCATCAGCTGGGCTTGCGCGTTGAGCGCACGCTCGCCATGACAACGGAATGCCTTCGACCGCACGCGGATTCGACCCGGGATGTGATGAATGTACTGGCTCATCTTGGTGGAAGCTCCGAACAGCAGGACAGCAATGAAGATTGTCAATGTGAACGGTTTGCATTATACAGGCAAATCTAGCTGATGCAAATCATTCGCATCGCATTTTGCCCCTATAAACTGTAGCAGTATTGAGTCATCCTGGTTCTAGCCACCCGACCCGAGGACCCCCCGATGAGCGAACCCAACTGGCTGGTCTTCCAGCTCCCCGAGATCATGGCCAAGCTCGACCCCGGTGCCACCCGGTTCCAGGAGATCCTGCGCACGCCCTCGTTGAGCTGCTCGATCTATCACATCCCGGCCGGCTCGAAGGAGATGCAGAGCGCGCACGAGGAGGACGAGCTCTATCTGGTGCTCGAAGGCCGCGCCCGGCTGCGCGTCGAGGAGGAGGACCATCGGGTCGAGAAAGGCACGATGATGTACGTTCATACCGCCTGCGATCACGCCTTCTTCGATATCGAGGAAGACCTGACCGTGCTCGCGTTCTTCGGCACCCCAGTCCGTCAGCTCGCCGGGCTCGGCGATTGAGCGGGCGCTGGGCCGGTCTCAATCGGCCTCGATCACCTGCTCGAGCGCGCGCACCTGGGCGCGCATCTGGGCGCGCACCGGCGCATCGGGTTCGGCATCCAGTGACACGCCCTTGAGCGCGTTGACCAGGATGCCGATGGTCGAGCCGTTGTGCAGCACCGCGCTGGCCACCGGCGATAGCCAGCCGAGCACGGCGCCGGCGAGCACGCCGGTGTTGACCCCGACCGCGGCATGGAAATTGTGCTGGATCAGGCGCATGGTCTTGGCGGCGAGCTCGCGGGCGTCGGCGACCGCGAGCAGCCGATCATCCATCAGCACCACATCGGCCGTCGCACGGGCGATATCGGCACCCCGCGGCATCGCGATGCCGAGATTGGCGACGCTCAACGCCGGCCCATCATTGACGCCATCGCCGACGAACGCGACCTTGCGACCGGCCTGCTGCAACGACTCGATCACGCCGGCCTTGTCCTCCGGGGCCATCTCGGCATGGACCGCATCGAGCCCGAGCTCGGCGGCGAGGGCCTCGGCCTTCTCGCGTCGGTCGCCAGTGATCATGATCAGCCGCTCGATGCCGAGCGCGCGCAAGCGCGCCAGCGCTGCCGGCGCCTCCTCACGCAGGGTGTCGCGCAACGCGATTAGCCCGACCGCGCCCTCGGCGTTACCGACGAACAGCAGCGTCTTGCCCTCGGCCTCGAGCGCATCGATGCGCGCCTGATGCGCCTCGAAGCCGATCGCCATGTGCTCTTCGAGGTAGTGCCGGCTGCCGACCACGATGCGCCCGCCATCGACCTCGGCCTGCAGGCCGTGCGCGACCATGTAGTCCACCTCACCGTGAGAGATATGCGCCAGATCGCGCTCGCGGGCGGCCTCGACCACGGCCTGGGCGACCGGATGGCTGGCATGCTCCTCGACCGAGGCCACCATCGCCAGTAATTCGGTCTCGGAGCACTCACAGCCGGCCGGCAGCACGACCACATCGGTGACCAGCAGATCGCTGTGCGTCAGCGTGCCGGTCTTGTCGAACACCAGGGTATCGACCTCGGCCAGCGCCTCGATCGCCTCCCCGCCCTTCATCAGCACGCCGTGCTCGGCCGCGCGCGCCATCCCCGACTTGAACGCCACCGGTGTGCCCAGCTTCAGCGCGCAGGAGTAATCGACCAGGAACACCGACTGCAGCCGCGCCAGATCGCGCGTGAGCGCATAGACCACGGCGCCGGTGCCGAGCGTGAGGTAGACGCGCTTGTCGGCGAGCTCATCGGCGACGCGCTGGGTCGCCGCCTGCTCGGCCAGCGAGGCCTGGATGAAGCGCGAGACCCGCGCCGTGGTGGTGTCCTCACCGACGCGCGTCGCCTCCAGCCGCAGCCGCCCCTCGACCAGCACCGAGCCGGCGATCACCCGCGCCGGCGCCTCCTTGCGCACCGGCACATCCTCGCCGGTGACGCTCGCCTGATTGACCAGCGCCAGGCCGTCGAGCACATGGCCATCGACCGGCACGGTCTCGCCGACACCGACCACCACGGTCTCGCCGAGGCGCACCTCATCGCCGGAGATCTGCACCAGCTCGCCGTCGCGCTCGACCCAGGCCATCGCCGGATCGGGCCGCAGCAGCCGGCGCAGCAACCGGTCCGACTGGCGCTGGGTGCGCCGCTCCAGGAACTCACCGAAGTCGAGCAGCAGATCGGTCACATTGGCCGTGAACAGCTTGCCATTCGCCGCCGCGAGACCGACCGCGAGCGCATCCAGCACCTCGACCTTGATCCCTTCGTGGACCAGGGTATCGGCACCCTTGGCCAAGGTCGAGCCGACGTTGGCGAAGGTCAGCACCACCCGCAGCGGCGGGGTTAACAACGGCAGCATCGCGAGCGTGAACAGGGTGGTGATCATCGGCGCCACCTCGGCCTCGCGCACCCCGTCCTCGCTGTAGCCGGGGATCGGCTCGCTCGAGAAGCGCTCGAGCCGCCGCAGCAGCGCCGCGCGGGCGTCGTCGCCGCCGCGATAGCGGATGATCAGGGTCCGCGCCGAGCGATTGGCGCGCACCTCCTGCACCGGCGCTGCCGCATCCATCCAATCCTCGAGCGCCCCGGCCTCGCAGCCCGGCTCACCGAGGGCCGGAATCCGCAGGCGCAGGCGCCCCGGCACCTCATGGACGATGCGATAGTTGCTCAGCGCCACGGCAAGCGGTCACGCGTCCTTGTGCGACTCTGAGGCTTGCAGCTCGGCCTCCGCGTCGTGAAAGCGCTCCTTGATCTCCTCGACACCGCCCTGAAGGCCGCCCCAGAGCTTGACCGCGCCCTTGATCGCGGTCCGCTGCACGCTCTCGTTGGTGAGCAGATAGGCGGCCGCGGCGCCGATCAGGAGCCCCTTGAGGAAGCGATCATTGCCGAGATTGAAGAACGACGATTGCGCGGCCGGCGTCGGATAGCCGCCGCCTTGCATCGCCGCAGCAGGCGCTGGCGCGGCCATCGGCGCCTGCGGATAGGCCGGATGGTAACCGGCCGGATTGTAACCGGCCTGATAGCCAGGCTGATAACCGGCCGCCTGCATCATCCCCGCCTGTGGGTGCGCCATCTGAGCACCGCCCTGCAGCGGGGATGCGGTCTGGTATGGCTCCGGCGCATAGGGATGAGCGGGATAGCCAGGGGACGCATAGGGCTGGCCAGGCTGCATGGCCGCACGGGGATAGATGTCATCACTCATGATCGCGTGCTCGGAGGATAGATTGCTTGGACTTGGCGGCCGGATTCAATGCATACATCGCCGCAGTGCCTGTGACCAGGGTCGCGGCCAACGCCAGGGTCGGGCTGCGGAACTGACTCGCGACCAGCGTCGCGGCAGCGGTCGCGAGCCCGGAGGCGACCCCGGTGCGCACCGTGCTGAGCGCGGCATCGCCGGCCTCGACCTCACCCTGCTGCAGCCGATGCAGATTGGCGGCGCCGGCGCCGGTGAGGCCGATGACGGTGCCGAGCTTGGCCATCTCGAACAAGGCGTTGGGATGACTGGGCGCGACCGTGCGGACAGCGGGGCTGCCACTGGGGCTGCCACTGGGGGAGAGATCAGCGTTGGCGGCAGGCGGATACCAGTATGGATGCTCGTATTGGCTCATGGGATTGGCTTCCAGGGATGGGCTTCCGGGTATTGGATTCGGAGGGATCAGCGTCCCGACGGACTGGAGGGTGCGGACTCGGATGCGGACGTGGACCGATCAAGGAGCAAGGCCTCGGCCTGCGAACGATCGGTCGCCAAGGTCCGCTGCTGACGGCGTTTGAGCCATTGGCCGACGACGACCACCAGGGCCGCGCCGACGATCACGCCGCCGACCCCCTCGGCCAGGTTCTTGGCAACACCGTGGCGCTGGCGCTGCATCCCGTGCTCGGTGCGGCTCATGGCTCAAGACCTCGCTCGAGGTAACGCTGAATCCCGTACATCACCGCGGTCCCGCTCGCGAAGAGCACGCCGAGCCGCACCAGCCCCTGCCCGCTGACGGCGCTTGCGGCCGCGCCGGCCACCGCGGTCGCGGTCGCGGTCGCCAGCGCCGCCCGGCCGGTGTCGGCAAAGGCACCAAGGGTCTCGACCTCCTGGCGCTGCAGCCGGCGGAGATTGGCGCCAGCGGCGGCCGAGCCACCGATCACGGCCCCGAGGAGCGCGAGCTGCGCAAGGGACGCGCAGCCATCCGCAGCCTGGGGCGCGGGTTGGGTCGCCGGCGGCGGAGGCGGCGGATAGGGAAAGGCCGGCGCATACGCCGCAACGGGCGAGCCAACAAGGACCGGCTCATAGGGGGCGCCTGGCCAAGCCGCAAGGGCCGAATCATCAGGGACAGCCGGATGATAAGGGGCCGCTGGATCATAAGGGGGCAGCATCGACATCATCGCGCCCCTCAGGAGCCGTTCTCGCTATCCGCGGTGCCCGAGACGCGCTCCTTGAGCTTGTCGGCGCCGCTCTTGACTGCGCCCTTGGCCTTGGCGCCGGACTTGAACAGCGCATCCTGGACCTGATCGTTGGTCAGCAACAGCACGGCGGCCGCACCGACGAGGGCGCCTTTCCAGAACTCGGTATCGTCGAGACTGAGCATCTGTGACAAGGCACTGAGCCCATTACCGCCCTCGGCGATCTCCTCGAACAGCTGCTGCATCCCCGCCTGGGGCCCAGGTCCGGGGCCAGCCCCGGCACCAGCGCCAGCCCCGGCACCAGCGCCCATCGCAGCGGCACCCATCGCAGCGGCACCAGCTCCCGCTCCGGCCGCGGCACCTGCGCCCGGAGCGCCCGGCGCCGCCCCGAGGCCCGCCGCGGCATGGCCGCCGACAGGTCCGCCGCCATGACCAGGGATAGCCGCGCCATTCGCCATCATCCCAGGCGGCTGCGCTTGGAACGCGTGCGGCGGCTGGCCGGCAGCGCCGGCATAGGCGCCCGGATAAGGACCAGCATAGGCACCGGGATGCCCGCCCGGATAGCCCCCGTAGCCGGCCTCGAAACCAGCCGCGCCTGGGTATGCCGGCGCGGTCGGCTGGCCGTAGCCGCCAGCGCCCGCCCCCGGGTGCGGTGATGGATAATGCGGCGGGTAGTCGGGCTGCTGGTAATGGGGCTGATACGGCTGCTGAAACGGAGGCTGAGCATGCAGCGGATAACCGGCCGGGGGCGGCGGCGGATAGACCGGCGGCTGCCCTTGGTACTGACCGGGCACCCCGCCAGGGGCCGCGACGCCAGCCGGCGGCGCACCGCCCATGCTCGAGGGCGCGCCATAGGGAGAGGGCCCAAAGGCGGGATGCGCGTGATCATCGCCGCGCTGCGAAGGGTGCGGCGATGCCGTCCCGTGCGTCGGCTGCTGCGACTGGGCCTGCTGAGACTGGGCCGCGTGCGCCTGCTCCGCCCAAGCTGACTGAGCGCTCGCTCCCCCGGGCGAGGACCCATGCGAAGGATCATGTTGCACGTTCGAGCGTGCCGACGCCTGGTCGGCCGGTCCGTACCCTGCTTGCTGCGCCCTGACGCCGCCGGACGCTGGTCCACCACCCGCCTGCGGCGCTTCACCCGACCCTTTCGGGTCACGCTCGGCTTCGCTCATCTCGCTTCTCCTGATCGGCTCACGGCCTGACTGACTTGAATCGTTATGATAACTGCTCCCATTCGCTCACGCCAACCAGGCCGCGCGCTCGACTCGCTCAGCGATCCATCACCGAGGTCAGCCACGATGGCGGTTCAACCGCCTGCAAAGCCGACTGGGCGCCCGCATCCTGTGGCGGTACAACCCAGAGCATCGTCGCCAGTGCCAATGCGACGATGAGCACCGCCGGCATCAACCCGACCGAACCGGCGCGCAGAGCCGTCCCGCGCAGCAGCACCCTGGCAAGCCGCCGGCGGTGCCGGTTCCTGCCAGACGATTCGGATTGCGGACCTTTCTTCACATATCGCATCGCGAGTCTCCACCGTCTCATCAAGGTTTTCAAGTGCGATCCACCACGCCCTGCAATGTCACCTCAGGCAGCCCGGGTCGCTCGCGGCGCGCGTTCGATGCCCAGGCTGATCGGCCCGGGGGCGGCCTGTGAGTCCGGCGCATCGGCCAATGCCGACAGCGCTTCCGCGAAGGCGCCGACGCTCGAGCGCGAGACCAGCACACAGGGTTTTGCCATCCGCTTACAGAAGCGCTTGGTCAGCGCATAGGCGTTATGGCTGACCGCATCGGCCGGACAGATCACCGCATCGGCGCTCGCCAGCACCGCCTCGAGCCGCTGGCGGCTGTCCTCGAGCCCGCCATCGTGACGAATCAGCTCACCGTTGCAGCGCTGCACCAGATCGCGATAGCGCGGCGCGAGGTCACTGCGCCCACCGACACAGAGGATGCGCTGCCCAGCGAGATCCAGGTCGAAGGCGCGGTCGTGATGCCCGCTGCAGCCGTCGCAGTCATCGCCGGCGCAGGCATCAGTGGCATCGCCCATCCCGATCAGTCGCTCGAGCGCCTCGCAGGCATTGGTCTGCTCCTGGAGCCGGGCGGCCAGACCCATCACCTCGGCTTCGGCGGCCTCCAGCCCTTGCTCCAAGGCCTCAGCGCGCAGCTCGGCATCGGCCAGGCGCCGGCCCTGGCGATCGTTCTCCTGCTCGAGCTGCGCGACCCGGGCACGCAATGTCCGCAGCTCGCGGCCGTCCTCGAGCGCGCGCAGCCGCTCGCGCGTCGCCTCATAGGCCTGCTCGATGCCTTCCAGGCCCATGACCCGCTCGCGCAGCTGCTCGACCTCAGTGTGCTTCTTCTGGAGACGGCTGGCCTGGCGTTTGCGCTCGGACTCGGCCTCCTTGCGCAGGTGCGCGAGCGCTTTGCGCGCCTCGGCCAAGGCGGCCAGGTCTGCACGCAGTCCGGCGCCGATCTGGTGCGAAAGCATGTGCACATCCTCGAACGCCTGAGAGCGCAGCTCGACGTCCGCGCACGCATGCGTCATCAGCGCCCAGAACGCCCCTTGCACCTCACCATCGGCCAGCGCGCGTTGCCAGAGCGTCCGGAGCGCATCAGGCGACTTCGCGCTCGCGAAGCGCTTCACGGTGCGTGCATAGCGCCGCTCGAGCTCCTTCTGCACCGCGATCGAGAGCAGGTTCTTCTCATCGGCCGCGGCCACGAAGCTGACATGAACCTCGAAGTCGCTCTTCGCATCCCTGAGGGCCGGGCTGCCGATCTTGCGCGCCAAGCGGCGCAGATCGTCGACCTCGAGGCAGGTCCCGATGATGGGGCAGTGATACTTGTGCCAGAGCTCCCACAACCGGCGCCGGCGGTTGACGCCGTGCTGCGCACCGGTCGCCTCCCTATCGGTCGGGCTTGCGCGCTCGGCAGCCGGCCCAGCCTCGCCGACTGGGAGTGCAGGCGTTGGCACCGACTCGCGCAGCCCTGTATTCGATACTCGATTGAATGATTGACACATCGCGGCGGCCCTCAGCTGGTCAAGGCGTTCATCAGCGTTGTCCAGAGCCGAACGGCATCGGGACGCCACTGGCCGTGCGGCCGACCAGCCGAAACCCTCGCGCCACCGTCATCCCGCCGACCGCAGCTCCATGGATCAGCGCCGGAGGCGATCACCGCGATGGCCCGGCCATCGGCGTCGTAGAGCCGCAGCGAGCGCTCATCGCGCTCGCCAGAGCGCCGACCGACGACCCAGGCGCTATCGATCGCGCGCACATCGAGCTCGAGCCGCGCGGCATCGCCGCGTAAGGCGAGCTGGCCGTCGACATAGGCGTGACCATAGACCGATTGGACCGCACGGCTGACCCAGCCCCGGCTCCCGCTGCTCAGCGCCAGCGGATACACCTGATCGGCCAGCGTCTCGAGCGCGCAGGGCACCAGGGATGGATCGACCGCGACCGCCTCGGCACCCGCCTCCGCTGTCATCTGGCGCAGCTGCTCGGGCTGCAGGCTCAGGCGCCCGCTCAGCTCGGCGACCTCGCGGAATCCCAAATCCGGCCCGAGCGTCTGGCAATCGCGCTGCAAACGGCCGACGGCATGCTGCTCCAGCGCAGCGATCGGCGCCTCCTGGCGGGGATGCGGGGCCGGCACCACCGATCGGTCCTGGGCGCCGAGACTGGACAGGAGCACGCGCAATGGCAGCGGATGACTGCGGGCATCCAAGCGCAGGCTCACGAGCGGCTGGCCACCGAGCTCTTCGACCAGCAATCCCTGCGCGTCGTCGAGGGCCCGCAGCGCATGGCAGGCATCGAGCAGGAGCCGCACCTGATACTCGGGGGTATCCAGATAACCGACGAGCCCCCGCACACGCAGGCCGGTGAGCCGCTGGCGCTGGACGACCCGTAGACCAGGCGACTCGGTCTCGATCCAGACGCTGCCCAAGAGCCCAAGGTCGCCCAACAGCTCAGGCCAGTGACCGAGGTAGCGCACCTGTCCGGCATCCCCGTGCGCCGAATGCGCCGACATCGGCCTCGGTGAGGGCTGAGCCGGGGAGACGGATGGGCGGCCGTTCGCCATGCCTGCGCTGAAGTCGTTCAGATAGGGGTTCGCCATCAGAGGACTCCGGCTGGAACCTGCCCAGCGTTGTCGTCGAGACGGCCGCTAGCGAGTGCAGCGAGTCCGCGCCAATGGTGCGCACCCCGGCAATAGGCCGCACGCTCATCGAGGTTGGCCGCAAGCTCTGGATGCAGCGAGAGCGCCTGGAAATAGCGCACGATGGTCTCGGCCACTGCCGCAGTCCCTTGGTTGACCGCAGCGCGGATCAGGTCCGCCAACCGCGCCCTAAGCAGATCGGGCGGCAGGTCGGGCGGCAGGTCGAGGGGCAGGATCTCGAGAGCAGGGCTCGGGTCGGTCGTCGCGTTCACGCAGGGAGTGGACATGCCTGTGTCTCCGAGGTTGGGGCACGGGGCCCGGCTTGGGTTGGAAACATCCGGCTGGCCATCGGTCTCGACCGAAGGGCTGGCTGGCGGTTGGCTCTAAATTGAGAACCATTCTCAATTAGATTAACAGGCTTCTGCAGTCCGTCAACCCCCGATCGCGATCGTGCGTCGTACTTTGGGTCGTAAGCGCTCTGCGAGTAATTTGCATTTGTCCTCAACTATGCTAGCGTCCGGGCTACCCCGATTTGCCCGAGAACGACCCGATGCCAAACCGAAACGACCTCCAGCAACAAATCGGTAACAACGAGGCAGGCCCAGCTAGGGCCGATGCAGGAATGGCCGATGCAGGGGCCGGCGATCCATCTCGACAGCCCTCTCGGCGTGCGCGGTTCAGCCGCTGGCTCTGCCGCGAAGTGCTCGGCGGCGCACCATCACGGCGAGGCCAGCGCTGGGCGCTGCTACGCGAGCTGAGACGAGAGCTCGAGCAGGATTGAGCTAGACCGCGCGCAGCGGATCGAGCTCATCCGTCCTGACGATGCCATGCGCACGGAAGGCGATAGAGAGGTTCAATCGCACCGGCGCGGACTCGACGAGCGTGCGGTCTCGATGATCGCCAACGCACAGGCGCTAATCGCCTCGATCACGGCCGCGGCAAAACGGACCTCGGCCGGGGAGCCGGCATGAAGCTGACGCAGATAGACCTCGACACCGACATAGAGCGGACTGGTCCCGCACCAGACCGCCTCCGGCAGCTCGGGTCGCACCGCGGGCCAGGTGGCACCCTCCAGGCCCACTAACCCTTCCTCGTCCTGGCCCCCGACCAAGCGGACGCCTCGCACCTGCCCCGGAACGGGCGTGTCGAGCCGGGCCCCGGCCTGCTCGACGCACTGCAGCAGCATTGGCTCAGCACAGAGGACATCGGCCGAGCACAGGCGCTCATCGAAGCCGGTGTGCAGATCGATCAGGACCCGCTGCTCGGGCTGCAGGTGCTCAAGGATCTGACGATAGAGCTCGGCATGGCGCCGGCGATAGCTGGCGAGCTGGTCCGGGCCGGGACGCTGGCCCGAGATCCCGGCCGGGATGCGCAGCAGATCGATGCGCCGGCGATCGAGCTGTTCGGCGACGGCCTCACCGAACGCCAACTCTTCCCGGTGCGCGCCGATCACGAGCAAGACCGGTGGCCGCCCCTGCGCATCCCGCGCCTCGGGCTGCCCGAACAGGCGGGGGCGACGGAACAGCGCGGCCATGAGCAACCCTCGGGAGCGCTGGATCAGGCGTTGGCCGCACCCGGCACCGGCGCCCGTCCAAGACGCCGATCAGCGCCGGCCGCGCCGTGCGGCGCTTCGGGCGGAATCAACGCGACAGCGATCAGCCCATAGAGGCCGGTGAGCCCGACCAGCAGCAAGGTCGGCAGCATGCTCGGTAGGTGCAGGCCACGCTGGCGCAGCAACAACCAAGCAAGGACCAGCGCGAGCCCGATGCCTGGCAATGCCAAGGGGCCGTGGACATCCAGACTGAGCCGGAGATAGCGCCCGTTCGGGTCGCGCAGATCGAGGCTGAACGGCACCAGCGCCTCCCAGACCCGATCGACGAGGCGCGGCTCGGCCATGGCCATGGTGCGGTCATAGCTGGCGATGGGCTCGAATCCTTTGTCCATCGCAACGGCCTTGATCTCGCGCTGGTCGGAGTAGATCGCGGTGCGATAGAGCGGATTGAACAGGATCTTCAGCGCCATCCTATCCGGCTCATAGCCAGGCAGGGCGAGCGGAATCAGCCCGGCTGCGCTCCGCCGCGCCTCATCCTGTGCGAGCAGGAACAGCCGATCATCCCGGCTCAGCACCAGGCCGAGATATTCGCCGCGCTTGTTCTCGGCCACCTTCACATGGCGCACCGCGAGCCCCTCGGGCAGCGGCACCGGCGTAACCTCCGGCACCCCATCGACGCGGCGCAGCTGGAACAGGTCGCCGGCGTGATCAAGGAGGAAATACCCGGCATCGAACGCCTTGAGGATCGAGACCCGACCGAAGGTGTCCTGCACCGGCCAAGCGAACCCGGCCTCGGTCAGCGCCGCGGTGAAGCGCCTTGTCAGCTCGGGGTCGAGGCGGTTTGCGTCGCTGTTGATGAAGGCGAGCCGCTCGCCGGGACGCATGATGTCCTCCGGGAAGCGCAGCCGGGCGCGGCCGGGGTTGGCCTCGAACAACGGGAACAACGGGATGCGCGGGGCATGACCTGGCAGCTCGACCGGATCGAGCTCCAGCACCTGACGCTCGGCCTGGATCTGCGCCTTGTCGAAGCTGCGGCCCGCGAGGCTGAGCGGCAATCGTCCCCACAGCTCCATGTTCTTGTAGTAGATGAACGGGATCAGGGTCTCGAAGGTCTCGCGGTCGTAATCGGTGCCATCCTGATCACGATAGATGAACTGATGCCCCTCGCCGAGCAACTCCTTGTAGACGAAGCGCTCGAGCACCGGGCTGTAGAACAGATCGGTCTTGCCGTAGCGGTACTCGAACAGCAGGTCCTTGAGCAGCGGCCACCAGACGGCGAGCAGGAAGACGGTCAGCAGCAACAGCGACCAGCGGGCGAGACGAGCGGTCACGGCGATTCAGCTCCGGTGGCGATAGCGGTGCGCCGGCAGGATCACCGCCGGGATGAACAGCAGCGCGATGCCCACCAGGACGGGCAGCACCTGGTCGTACTCCTGATAACCGCGGTGCTGGAACAGCAACGCGAGCAAGGCCGCGCTGAGGCCAAGATAGACCAATCGGCGCGGCGCCGCCGGCTCCAGCAGCGCCAGGGTTGCGCCGAAGTAGCCGACCCAACCGCCCAGCAGCCAGGGCAAGGCCGTGCGCACGGCGCTGACGGCGGCCTCATGCGGGAACCAGCGGCCGATGATCCAATACAGCGCCAGCGCGTCCAGCAGCGCCAGCACCGCGCCCATCAGGGCGCCGAACGCGACCCAGCTCCAGACCAGCAGATCACCGCGCAGGGGCAGGTGCAGGGACAAGCGGAAGCGCCCGCCGAGCATCTCCGGGCCGAACTGCGCGGCGGCGATCAGCACGCCGGTGACCAGCGGCAGGTATTGGATCGGCTCATACAACAACCGGCGCAGCTCGAACGCCCAGTACCAGATCATCTCGGAGTGCTCGACCCGAAACTGGTGCCGGATGGCGATGAACAGGTACAACAGCATGCCGAGATGCAGCGCAAGCAGACCGAGCCAGACCCAACGGACCTTGAGCCACTCCTTCAGACAGACCGCCGCCAGCATGACCGCTACCTCCTCTCAGTATTTCCCGGTCAGGCCGATGAACGCATCCTCCAGCGTCAGCGCTTGCTCGTCGCCGAGGCGCACCTGTGGCCAATGGGTCGCGAGATGGGCCGCGAGCCGCTCGGGAGCGGCGAAGCTGTAGAGGACGGGCTCGCGGCCGTGCAGGTCGACGTTCTCGATCAGACCGTCCGCCTGCGGCGGTGCGTCACCCTCGACCTGGAAACCGAAGCAACGGAACTGACGGCGGAAGTCGGCCAGCGGCAATTGCTTCACCGCCCCGCCCCGCTGCAGGAAGATCACCTCATCGACCAGCGACTCCATGTCCTGGACGACATGCGAGGTGACGAACACGGTCTTGCCGCCTTCGTCCAGGAAGCGCCGCAGATAATCCAGGAACAGCCGCCGATAGCCCGCATCCAGCCCCATCGAATAGTCGTCGAGGATCATCAGGTCCGGGTCCTGGGCGAAGATCAGCCCGAGCACCACCTGCGAGCGCTGTCCGCAGGACATGTCGCCGATCTTGTGATCAGGGGAGAGCCCGAGACGATCGACCAGGTCGTAATACAGCTCGCGCCGCCAGCGCCGATAGAACGGCCGATAGAACCGCTCGATCTGCGCGATGGTCATGAAATCGTAGGCCAGATGGCCCTCGAACAGCAGCCCGATGCGCGCCCGCGTCCTCGGTGAGAGCGCATGCGACGGCTCACCGAGAACCTGACACTGCCCGGCGCTCGGGCGCAGGAAGCCCATCAGCAGCCGGATCAGGGTGGTCTTGCCGACCCCGTTCTTGCCGAGCAAGGCGACCACCTTGCCTTCCGGGACGCTGAAGCTGAGGTCCTGGTAGATGAAGCGCTGGCCGTAACGATGCGCGAGCTGCTCGACCTGGATCGCTGCCGTCATGAACCGCAGGAGCGCTTGCCGATGGCCTCGACCGAGACCCGCGCCTCCGAGGGTGCCTGCTGCGCGGGCTTGGCGATGGACTGGCTCACCGCACAGCCGCCGTCCCGACCCTTGGCGCAGCCGCCGCAGGCACCGCGCTTGCGCCAGAACTGCCGGTACAGATACCAGAGTGCCAGGCCCAGGATCAGCGCGATGATCCCGGCGTCGACCAGCGTCATCGGCGGCTCGACCCGAACCGTCGGGGACGCGCCCTCGGTGGCGGCCACGGCCACCTGTTGCGTGGCGTGCTCAGATTCCATCATCCTGTCTCTCCGCTGCAGAAAAACCCGCTCACCCTTCCGAGAACCGTTGCCGCAACAGCCGGCTCGCCTTGCGATCGCTCAATAGTCCGATGATCAGCAAGAGCACGAAGGCGCCCCAGTAGACGGCAGACATCGCCTCGATGCCGGTGGCACCGACCGCCTGGCCGATGCTGTAGACGGCGCTCGCCACGCCCAGGCCCAGGATGGTCGGAAAGACGATCGAGAACAGCATCCATTTGTAGGAGCCGGTCTGCACCTTGACCATCATCGTGGTCGCCAGGCACGGCGGATAGAGCGCGAAGAACAGGATCATCGACACCGCCAGCAGCGCCGTGGCCCCACCCTCACGGGTCGCATCACCCATGCGCTCCTCGAGCGAGGCGCTCTCGTCCTCGTCCGGCTGGAACAGCACGCCGAGGGTCGCGACACTGCTCTCGCGCGCGGCGAACGAGGACAGCAGCGCGATATTGATCTTCCAATCGAAGCCGGCGAACTGGGTCACCGGCTCCATGCCGCGGCCGATGGTGCCGAGGACCGAGTGCCTGATCCGCTCCTCGTGCATCTGCTTGCGCAGCGCGCGCCGCTCATGGGCGAGCTTGCGCAACGCGCGCGCGGCCTGCCGGGCATCACGATCACCGCCGCGCTTGACGAGGGGGTAGAACGCGGCATTGCGCGCCTGAAAGCGCTCGGTCACCCGCTGCGAGCCAGCCGCGCCGGTGGCGGTGAGCTTGGCGCGCTTGTAATCGGTGTAGTAGTTGACCAGCGGCACCAGGTTGTCGCCGGTGGCCAGGTCGCGATAGGGGTTCTCCGCCAGCGCCTGCTCGAAGCGCTCGATCGCGGCCTCCGCCTCCTGCGCGAAATGGGCCTTGCGCTCGGCTGGCAGGCCGGGCAGATGCAGCAGCACGAACACCACCACGGCGACGGCCAGCACCACGGTGCCAACCTTCTTGATGTACTGCCAGGTGCGCTCGAGCGAGCGGCGCGCCACGCCGTTGACCGTCGGCAGATGGTAATGCGGCAGCTCCATCACGAACGGCGAGGTTTCCTGGCCGCTGAGCACGGTCTTGGTCAGCAGCTTCGCCACGAGCAGCGCGAAGATGATGGTCATCGTCGAGATGTAGAACATCATCAGCGATTTGTGCTCGACGAAGAAGATCCCGAGCAGCAGCGTGTAGAGCGGCACCTTGGCCAGGCAGTTCATGAACGGCACGGTGAAGATGGTCGCCATCCGCGCCCGGGTGTCCGGGATGCCCTTGGTCGCCATCACCCCGGGCACCGCGCAGCCGCCGGCGAACACCCCGCCGAGGATCAACGGCAAGGTGCTCTGCCCGTGCAGACCGAAGCGGTGCAAGACCTTGTCGAGGATGAAGGCGATCCGGGCCATGTAGCCCGAATCCTCGACGATCGCGATGCAGGCGAACAGGATCAGGAAGATCGGCACATAGTTGAGCAGGGTATTGGCTGAATCGACCAGCCAGAGCCCGAGCGAGCGCAGATAGGGATCGACCAGGAAATCGGCGCTCGGCAGCACACCCGCGATCAGCTCGCGGCCCTTGGCCAGGAACGGCCAGGTGACGTTGGTCAGCTCATAGCCCCAGACGATCGAGACCTGATAGATCGCGAACACCGTCAGCAGCAGGAAGGCCGGCGCCAGCCAGCGGTTGAGCACGATGCGGTCGACCCGCTCGGTGAGCGTCGTGCGGCCGCCCTCGGCACCGCTGACGACGCCCTCGAGCAGCCGCTCGATGGCGCGATCCCGGCAGCCGACGACATAATCGCTGATCTCGATCCCGTGCTGCTGCTCGAACGCATCGATCAGCGCGCCGATCTCCTCGCGCAGCGGTCGGGCCGCCACTTCCCCGAGCCGCTCGACCAGCATGCTCACGGCCTGGGTATCGCCCTCGAGCAGCTCCAGCGCCAGCCAGCGCTGCGGCAGATCGGCGATCGCCTTGAACGGCGCGAGCCGCTGCTGCACCTGTGCGATCACGGGCTCGAGCGCGCCATAGTCGACCGGGGCCGGCGGCGGCGTCGGGGTCGCGGCCTGGCGGGCCGACTCGGCGCGGATGGTCTGGCGCAGCGGATCGCGGCCCTGCCCTTTGCGGCCGACTGTGGCGACGACCGGCACCTGCAGCCGCTGCGCGAGCTGCGCCTGATCGATCTGGATGCCACGGCCCTCGGCCACATCCATCATGTTCAGCGCCAGCACCGAAGGCAGCTCCATCTCCAGGATCTGCAACGTCAGATGCAGCGAGCGGTGCAGATTGGAGGCATCGACCACGTTGACCGTGATGTCGGGCCGATCGCCGAGCAGGAACTCGCGCGCGACCCGTTCCTCGAGCGAGAACGAGGTCAGACTGTAGGTGCCGGGCAGATCGACCGTGTAGACAGTGCCGACCTCATCGCCGTATTGACCGTGCTTCTTGTCCACGGTCACGCCCGGATAGTTGGCAACGTGCTGCCGGGCGCCGGTCAGCACGTTGAACAGGGTCGACTTGCCCGCGTTCTGCTGGCCGGCGAGCGCCACCAGGACGCCATCTCGTTTGCTCATGATTCAGGCTCCTCGCTGGTCACCTCGATGGTGATGGCTTCCCGGCGCCGCAGCGTAATGCTCGAGGCGTCGAGCTTGAGCTCGATCGGGTCGTTCAACGGCGCGCTGCGCACCACGGTCACGACCACGTTCGGCATCAGACCCAGGTCCAGCAAGCGCTGACGGACCGCACCCTCGGAATGGTGGCGCCGGATGCGGACCCGACCGCCGGGGCGAATGTCGTTGAGGGTTCGCGCACCGCCGCGCGCGGGCATCTTGGGCATGGCTGGCGATCTCACGGGGTCGTCCGCAAGGGAACGATCGAGTTGGCCGGTTTAGCGGGGGCTGAACGAGCTCCAAGCCCCGCATGCAGTGATTGGAATCATAGCCCCATCACCCCAACGAACGCAAATGCGAGTGTTTGTTATTTACATGCGCGCATTTCCGCGCTAGGCTCATGCCTACTCGTTCAACTGCCTACTGGCTCACCTCGGGAGATCATTCGATGATGCCTAACCCCCTGCTCCTTACCGCATCGACACTCGCACTCAGCCTCGGCGCGACCTCGGCCCTTGCCCATACCCCATTGATCGCGTGCTACGACAACGGTGACGGCACCGTGCTCTGCGAAGGCGGATTCTCCGATGGCTCGTCCGCTGCTGGTGTCGCCATTGTCGTGATGGACGCGCAAGACAATGTCGTGCTCGAAGGCGAGATGAGCGAGTACAGCGAGTTCGAGTTCGACAAGCCCGACGGCGACTACAAGGTCGTCTTCGACGCCGGGCCGGGCCACGATGTCGAGATCGCTGGCAGCGATATCGTCGAGTAGCCGCCGGCAGCCCTACCCCCTCTCCTTTGGGAGCGCTCCGGAACCCGCCCCAGGATCGAACTCGGAACCCAAGCCGGGACAGGATCCGGCAAGAGCGGCTGCCTCCGGAGCCTGACGAGGACGCCACAACCACCACCCCCGACCTAACAGGAGCCCCAAGCCGATGAACCGCACCGCCCTGCCCCGCGCCGCCGCCGCCCTGACCGCTGCCCTGACCTTCAGCGGCGCTGCCCAGGCGCACTTCCAGCTGCTCTACACCCCAGAGATGCTGCTGGAGACGCCCGCCGAGATCGATCTCGCCCTGATCTTCGGCCACCCGATGGAGAACACCCACACCATGGATATGGGCCCGCCAGAGGCGTTCTTCGTCCTCTTCCGCGGCGAGAAGACCGACCTCACCGACACCCTCGAGGCGGTCGACTGGCAAGGGCCAGGCGAGGGCTCCGCAGAGGCCTATAAGGCGACCTACAAGATCCGCCGCAACGGCGACTACCTCTTCGGCTTGGTGCCGGAGCCCTACATGGAGGCCTCTGAGGACATCTATATCCAGCAGCTCACCAAGACCATCGTCAACAAGGGCGCCATGCCCACCGGCTGGAATGAGCCGATCGGGGCGCCGATGGGCCTGCCCACCGAGATCGTGCCGCTGAACAAGCCCTATCAGGTCTTCGCCGGCAGCACCTTCACCGGTCAGTTGCTCGCCGAGGGCGAGCCGACCGCCGGCATCGAATGCGAGATCGAGTACATCAACAGCACGCTCGACCTGCAGGCCAATCGCACCAGCCAGGAGACCCTGGGCCCTGTGCCCAAGACCGGGTTGGTCACCATCACCGACGCCAACGGCGTGTTCACCTTCGGTATCCCGCGCCCCGGCATCTGGGGCTTCGCCTGCCTCGGCTCCGGACCGGACAAGGAGCACAAGGGCAAGGAGCTGTCGCAGGATGCCGTGCTCTGGATCAATGTCA
>NZ_NRSJ01000046.1 GCF_016584085.1 Halochromatium glycolicum
GGCCGCGGCGGCGAGCCGCTGCCGGACCCGACCGGGCTGCGCGATGCCCTGACGCGCACCCAGGCCGCGGCGCAGTTCGCGGCCCGGCTGCCGGAGCTCGAGGCCGACCTCGCCGCGGCCGGCCGCGACTGTGCGCTCCGCCATCAGCTGCTGCCTGGGGCGCCGGCGGACCCTGCCGGCGCCTGTGCCCTGTCCGTGCCATCGGCGGCGGCGCTGCGGCAGTTCGCTGACGAGGAGGCGGCCATCGCCAAGGACTTGGCGGCGGCCGAGGACGGCGCTGCGGCCGCGCAGGCACGCGAGCGTCAAGCCGCAGCCGAGTTGGCCCGGCTGGAGCGGCGCGGCGCGCTACCGACCGAGCACGACCTGGAACAGGCGCGAGCGCACCGCGACCGCACCTGGGCCCGGGTCGTCGCCGTCTGGCGGGATGGTGCGTCCGATGCCGATGCCGATGCCGATGCCGATGCCGATGCTGGTGCTGGTGCTGGTGCTGGTGCCGGAGGTGATACCGGTGGCGAAGGCTTGGCTGAGACCTATCCGGCCAGCGTCCGCGCCGCTGACGAGATCGCCGACCGGCTGCGCGCCGAGGCGGATGCGGTCGCCCAGGCGCAGACCCTGCGCGAGCAGCAACGCAGCGCTGCCGACGATGCCGCTGATGCACGGCGGGTCCGCGCCGAGGCCGAGACCGCGCGCGCCGACTGGCAACACCGTTGGCACGCCGCCTGGGCATCCTGCGGACTGACGCCCGCCACGCCCCAGGAGATGCTGGAGTGGCGCGATCGCTGGCTGGAGCTGCGCGCCGCCTTCGCGAGCTGGCAGACGGCCGACGCCGAGCTGGCGCGCGCGCGCGCCGCGCTGGACGAGGCGATCGGGCTGTTGCGCCCGCTGCTGCCGGTGCCGTCCGGGCCTGAAGGGCAGACAGGGCAGGCCAGGCCGGCAGAGCATGCCGGGCGCGCCGGTCGGACCGATCAGGCCGGGCAGGCCGATCAGACCGGGCAGGCCGGGCACGCCGGGCAGGCCGGGCAGACCGGGCAGACCGGGCAGGCCGGGCAGGCCGGGCAGGAACGGCAGGTCGACGGGCATCTCCCGAGCCTGCGCGCCCTAGCCGAGCGCGCGGTGCGGGCCGCTGATGAGGCGCGCGGTGCCCGCGAACAGCTCCTGGAGCGCCAGCGCGGGCTGCATGAGGAGCTTGCTGCATTGGAGTCGGAAGCGCCGGCGCTGGAGCAGGCCGAGGCCGATGCGCATGCGCGCTGGCAGGAACGCTGCCGGCGGCTCGGGCTGCCGGTCGAGGCGACCATCGCGACTGTGCTCGCGCTCTTGGAGCGTCGCCAGGCGCTGGTCGGACGCTATGACCGCTGGCACGCGCTGGGCGAGACCCTGGCGCGCAGACAACAGGACATCGCCGATTACGCGACCCGGGTGCATGGGCTCGCCGACGCGCTGGCGCTGCCGGGTGGCGCCGTCGAGGCGCGGGAGGCGGCGTTGTGGCAGGCGCTGTATGAGGCCCGAGCCCACAAGGTGCGCCAGGACGAGGCCCGGCGCGATCTGAACGAGGCGCAGGAACGGCGACCCACGGCACGTGCCGAGCTGGATCAGGCCGAGCAGGAACTGGCCGCGCAGCTCGCCCGCGCCGAGGGCGGCGACGAGGCGGCGCTGACGGGGCTCTTGGACGGGCTGAAGCGCCGGCACGCGATCGACAGCGAGATCGAGCGCCGGCGCCAGGCGCTGCATCCCTGGGCGCGCGGCGAGCCCTTGGATGCCTTCATCGAGCGGGTGCGCGCCGAGGATGCCGATGCGCTGGCCGCCGAGCGCGATGGGCTCGATCAGGCGATCGCGAGCCTGCAACAGGAACGGGATCAGGCGCTGCATGCGCTGCACGAGGCCAATATCGAGAAGGCCCGGCTGGAACAGGCCGGTCTCGACGCCGCTGCGCACCTGCAGGACGCCAAGAACACCGCCGCGCGCATCCGCCGCGACGCCCACCGTTATCTGCGCCTGCAGCTCGCGGTGCAGCTGCTGCGCGATCAGATCGAGCGCTTCCGGCGCGAGAGTCAAGGGCCGCTGCTGAGCCGTGCCGGCGCGTTGTTCAGGCAGGCGACCGACGGCAGCTTCGATGGACTCGGTACCGCGTTCGCCGGGGACGACACGCCGGTGCTGGTCGGGCGACGCGGTGAGGCCGAGGTCGGCGTCGAGGGCATGAGCGACGGCACGCGCGACCAGCTCTATCTGGCGCTGCGCATCGCCGCGATCGAGCGCCATCTGGAGCAGCATGCGCCGATGCCGCTGGTCCTCGACGACCTCCTGATGACCTTCGACGACCGCCGCTGCCGCGCGATCCTGCCGATCCTGCGCGAGCTGGCCGGCAAGACCCAGGTGTTGCTCTTCACCCATCATCGCCATCTCGGTGAGCTGGCGCAGGACGCGCTCGGCGACGACGGCTTTCAGCGCCACGAGCTGCGCGACCGGCGTCTGGGATGATGAGCGCCGGCCGGCTCGACGTGCGCCGCAGCCTCTAGCGCCCTGTCCTCGTGGCGGCGCCCCGAGGCAGAGCGGTCCTGGACATTCCGGCGAGAGCGCGATTACCCTTGGGGTCATATTTGATCGCATGCTGGTCTGTCAGGCGATCGCCGGTCAGGCCGTGATTCAGGGGTAATCGGTTCGTGGATCTGATTCCGGCCTTATTGGCCATCGTCGGCGGCTTTGCGCTGCTGGTCTGGAGCGCCGATCGCTTCGTCGACGGGGCGGCGGCGACCGCCGGACATGCGGGCATGCCGTCGTTGGTGATCGGGATGGTGATCGTCGGCTTCGGCACCTCGGCGCCGGAGATGGTGGTCTCGGCGATGGCGGCGCTGGACGGGAATCCCGACCTGGCCCTCGGCAATGCGCTCGGCTCCAACATCGTCAATACCGGGCTGGTGCTCGGTGTAACGGCTCTGGTCGCGCCGATCGTCGTGCACTCGAAGATCATCCGGCGTGAGCTGCCGCTGTTGTTCGGCATCGGCCTCGCTGCCGGCATCCTGTTCTGGGATGGCGCGTTGACACGTCCCGAGTCGCTGCTCTTGCTGTTGGGCTTCTTCGCGCTGATCGGTTGGAGCCTGGTCGCGGCGCTGCGCGGCCATGGTGACGCGCTGGAAGCCGAAACCGTTCAAGAGCTCGAGTCGCACGCGATGACGCTCGGTCGGGCCCTCTTCTGGCTCGCCGCCGGGCTGGTGCTGCTGATCGTCAGCTCCCGGGGCCTGGTCTGGGGGGCGGTCAACGTCGCTCAGACCCTCGGGGTCAGCGATCTCGTCATCGGCCTCACGATCGTCGCGCTCGGAACCTCGTTACCGGAGCTGGCCGCATCGGTGATGGCCGCGCGCAAGGGCGAGCATGACATCGCGCTCGGCAATCTGGTCGGCTCCAACATGTTCAACCTGCTGGCGGTCGTCGGTATCGCCGGCGTCATCATGCCGATGCCGACCCTGGCGCCCGCGATCCTGACCCGCGACTGGCCGGTGATGATGGGGCTGATCGCGGCGTTGTTCGTGATGGCCTATGGCTTCCGCGGGCAAGGGCGCATCAACCGCCTCGAGGGCGCGCTGCTGGTGCTCGCGTTCGTCGCCTACAACACCTGGCTGGTGGCGTCGGTCATGACGGGGTGAATCGGCTGTTGGGATCGCCCGATGTCCTCCGTTCGTTTCGGCGGTCATCGGGCGCTTGCTTGGCCTCGAGTCGCGGCTCAGCGGTCGCGAATGAAGTCGTAGATGTTCAGGTAGTCCTGCCCCGGGTAGTTCCAGGAGTAGTCGGCGCGCATCGCGTTCTTGATCAGCTCACGGAAGTGATCCGGATACTGGTAGTAGCAGTCGATCGCGCGGATGAGCGCCGATTCCAGACCGGGCACGTCGTAGTTGTCGAAGCGGTAGCCGTTGCGCTGGTGCAGCGGGCGGTCCGAGTAGTCCTTGTCGAAGACGGTGTCGGCGAGGCCGCCGACGGTGCGAACGACCGGGATGGTGCCATAGCGCAGCGCGATCAGCTGGGTCAGGCCGCAGGGCTCGAACTGGCTCGGCACCAGCATGATGTCGGCGCCGGCGTAGATCAGGTGCGAGAGGTCCTCGTCGAAGCCGATCTCGAGGTGGCAGTCGGGGCTCTCGTTGAGCATGTGCTTGAGGCCCCAGAAGTCGTTGTTGATGCTGGGGTCGGGGCTCGAGCCGAGCAGCACGAACTGGGCGCCGTGCTCGAGTGTCGAGAAGATCGCATGGCGCACCAGCTCGAGTCCCTTCTGCGGGTCGAGCCGGCCGATGAAGGCGACGATCGGCTTCTCGTTGTCGGCCAGCATCAGCCGCTGGCGCAGCGCGCGCTTGTTGTCGTACTTGGCATCGATGCTGTCGAGGCCGTAGCGCACTGGGATGTAGCGGTCGACCTCTGGGTTCCAGACGTCGTAGTCGATCCCGTTGACGACGCCGCCATACTTCATGTGATGGGTATGGAGGGTCGGCTCGAGGCCGAACCCCTGGCCCTGGTCCTTCGTCTCGAAGGCGTAGCGCGGCGAGACCGTCGTGACGAAGTTCGAGTAGACGACCCCGCCCTTGAGCAGATTCAGCGCGTTCTTGTGCCGGTTGTCGCCCATCCGGTGCCAGTCGAAGAAGCGCTCGGGCTGGTGCAGGCCGGTGGCGCGCAATAGCTCGCCGCCGGTGACGCCTTGATGCTTGAAGTTGTGGATGGTCAGGCAGGCGCGCGGGTGGGTCATCCCGAGGCGCTGGTAGAACTCGTACAGGAATACCGGGACCAGCGCGGTCTGCCAGTCGTGGCAGTGGATGATGTCCGGGTGCTTGCCGGCCTGCCACAGGAACTCGATCGCGGCGCGCGAGAAGAACGCGAAGCGCAGGATGTCGTCATTGAAGCCGTAGACGCTGCCGCGATTGAAGAAGTTGTCATGCGAATGCGGCTCGATGAAGAAGCACTTGCGGTCATGGACAAAGCCGAAATAGACGGTGCAATGGATCGCGCCGTCGTACCAGGGCACCCAGAGGTCGTTGTAGACCGGATGCAGCTCGAAGATGTGGTCGTAGCGCAGGTTGTCGTACTTCGGCAGGATGATCTCGACGTGATTGCCGCGGATCGCGAGCTCGCGGCTGAGCCCGAAGACCACATCGGCAAGCCCGCCGATCTTGGCGATCGGCGCCATCTCCGGGGTGATATGGACGATGAACAGGCTCGGTCGCGGCGGGTGATGGACCGCCGGTGGTTCCGGTTCAGGCTCCCGCTGAGACTCGGGCTCGGCCGAGATTGGCTCGATGGTTGGCGCCTCTGGTAAGCGCGCCTCTAGTGAACGTTCGTCTGGTGAACGTGCCTCTGTTGAACGTGCCTCTGGTGAGCGTGCCTCTGGTGAGCGTGCCTCTGGTGAGCGCGCCTCTGGTGAGCGCGCCTCTGGGGGAAGCGGCTCGGGCGCCTCGTCGGTTGGACTCGACTCGCCGGGTTGCGGCTCGGATGCCGGTGGCGGCGTCGGCTGCACTAGGGCCTCGTCGGCGCGCGCCTCGGTGTGCCCTGGCGTGCGCGGTGCCTGAGGCGCCTTGCCGGTCGCGGATCGTTCGCCTGCACTGGTAGTCGATACCGTGGCGGTCGACTGCTTGTCCTCTTGGTCAGGACGCCCGGTCGAGGGTTGGTCTTCAGCGCCCTGATCGGGGCTGTCGGCGTTGCTCGCCGCTTGCGTGGCAGCCGTTTTGGTATCCGGCGCAGCTCCTGGTGCAGAAGAGGGCTGCGCGGCGGCGGTTCCGCTCTGTGCCCTTGGCCTGTCGGGCGATGACCCGGTCGCGCCGGTCGCGCTGTTCGAAGCCGAAGCCGAAGCCGAAGCCGAAGCCGAAGCCGAAGCCGAATCAGAGGTCGACGCCCTGGTCGCCGTCGGCTGCTCGGCTTGCTCGACGCCCACCTTCTTGGTTGTCTTGGCGGTGGGCTTCGCTGAGGTCTTCTTGCTGGCCGGACTCGAAGCCGTGGTGTTATGACGCTTTGCGCCTGCCGATGCCTTGGTCTTTTTGGTCGTGGTTGGCTTTTTTGCCATCGCTGCTCACCTGCGCGATCGGGATGGGATCGGATGCTCTAACTGGCTACGTACCTCTGGAAACGGGCTGATGCTTGGTTGCACCAGGGGTTCGCCAGGTGTTGGCCCAATGCCGCCGGGCACACGGCCGCACTCAGTCTGCTCCGCTGGCGCTTGGGAGTGGGGCTGGGGCTGCTTGGGCCTCTCCCGGTTCTGCCCCCGGGTCCTGTTTCAGCACGATTCCGCCCAACGGCGGTAGGGTCAGTACCAGCGAGTTGGGGCGATTCATCCAATCAACGGGCTCGGTCTGCAGCGGTTCGGGGCCGTTGCGGACGCCGCTGCCGCCGAAGGCTGTGTCGTCCGAATTGAAGACCTCTCGATAGGCCCCGGCTGCGGGCACCCCGACGCGATAATCGTGGCGCGGCACCGGTGTGAAATTGAGCGCAATGACCAGGTGCGAGGGGACCAGGTCATCGGTCGCCGCGTCGCTGGGTTGGCCTTTGCGTTGGTAGATCAGCACCGAGTTCTGGGCGTCGTGGCAGTCGATCCATTCGAAGCCTTCCCAGTTGAAGTCCAGCTCATAGAGCGGCGTCTCGGCCTGATAGAGCTGGTTCAGCGAGCGCACCAGCTGCTGGATACCCTGGTGTAACGGGTACTCGAGCACGTACCAATCCAGGACGCGTTGGCTGTTCCATTCCTCGCCCTGGCCGAACTCGCTGCCCATGAACAGGAGCTTCTTGCCCGGGTGGGTATACATGTAGGTGTAGAGCAGGCGCAGATTGGCGAAGCGCTGCCATTCGTCACCGGGCATCCGGTACAGCAGCGAGCGCTTGCCGTGCGTGACCTCGTCGTGCGAGAACGGCAGCAGAAAGTTCTCGGTGAACGCATAGAGCATGCTGAAGGTCAGCGCGTCCTGGTGGTACTGGCGATGGATCGGGTCCTCCTTGAAGTACTCCAGGGTGTCGTTCATCCAGCCCATGTTCCATTTCAGGTCGAAGCCGAGCCCGCCGAGATAGGTCGGGCGCGTCACCTGCGGCCAGGAGGTCGACTCCTCGGCCATCACCAGCGCGCCGGGCACCTGGTCGTGGACGATCTCGTTGAGCTCGCGTAGGAAGGCGATGGCCTCCAGATTCTCGCGGCCGCCGTACTGGTTCGGCAGCCAATCGGTGCGGGAATAGTCGAGGTAGAGCATCGAGGCGACCGCGTCGACGCGCAGCCCGTCGATGTGGTATTCCTCGAGCCAGAACAGTGCGCTCGAGATCAGGAAGTTTTTCACCTCGTTGCGGCCGAAGTTGAAGATCAGGGTCTCCCAGTCGAGATGCTCGCCGAGGCGCGGGTCGGCATGCTCGAAGAGCGCGGTGCCGTCGAAGCGGCCGAGGCCGTGGGCATCCTTCGGGAAGTGGGCCGGGACCCAGTCCAGGATCACGCCGATACCGTTGATGTGGCAGTGGTCGACGAGCCAGCGGAAGTCGTCGGGAGTCCCGAAACGACTGGTCGGGGCATAGTAGCCGGTGGTCTGGTAGCCCCAGGAGAGGTCGAACGGGTGCTCGGTGATCGGCATCAGCTCGATGTGGGTGAAGCCGAGCTCCTTGACATAGGCGACCAGCCGCTCGCCGAGGTCGCGGTAGTTGAGCATCTCGCCCTCGGGACCGCGCTGCCAGGAGCCCGGATGGACCTCGTAGATCGCCATCGGGCTGTGCAGCCAGTCGTGAGCCGCTCGCGCGCTGCGCCATTCCTCATCCCGCCAGCGGTAGTGACTGGGCGGCTCGATGATGCTCGCGGTGCTTGGACGCACCTCGAAATGCCGCCCGTAGGGGTCGGACTTGAGGAGGATCGCCCCCTCGCGGCTACGCAGCTCGAACTTGTAGAGCTGGCCGGGTGCCAGGTCTGGAATGAACAGCTCCCAGACGCCGTTGCCGTGCAGGCGCATCGGGTGGCAGCGGCCATCCCACTGGTTGAAGTCGCCGACCACGCTGACACGGGCGGCGTTGGGCGCCCAGACCGCGAACAGCACACCAGCGATGCCCTGGGTCTCGTGGACGTGGGCCCCGAGCAGCCGATGGGCGTGCCAGTGGCGGCCCTCGCCGAACAGGTGCATGTCGAAGTCCGGTAGTTGGGGCGGGAAGCAGTAGGGGTCGTGGGCGATGTGCTCGCGGTGGTCCTGGTCGCGCCAAATCAATCGGTAGCGCTCCGGAAGGCTCGTGACGGCGCCGCGCCACTCGAAGACATCGGTCCCGTGCAGGCGCGTCATCTCCTGCTGGGCTTCGGCGATGGAGACGGTCTCGGCCTGCGGTAAGATGGCCCGCACGCACAGCTCTTCGCCGTCACGATGAGGGCCGAGAACGGCGAAGGGGTCAGCATGGGTCGCCTCCACAAGCTGCTGAATCGCGGTGGGAAGCTGGTTCGTGCTCATGCGGGTGTCTGTCTCCGTGCGTGGTCTGGTCGAGGTGGCCGCGTTCGCGCAGCGAGGCCGCAGCGATGGTTGGGCCGGGTTGACGCCGCGGTCATCGGCATGATTATCGGGCATCTACCCGCAACCATGTGCGGTTTCGTGGATGCGCCGACCTGCCGCGCATGGGCTGGATCAACTCCATCAGGGAAACACCGGACTCTGACCCGGTGCAAGTGAAGTGCAATACTTGGCAGTGATCCAGTTGCGGCTCCTGAGCTCGTTCGAGCCAGTGAAGGCTGGGTCCTGATCCACTGCAGCACGAGAACATCCATGTCCGATATCTCTCAGATCGATGCCCGCATTGCGGTACTGGTCGAAGACCAATTCGAAGACCTCGAGCTCTGGTATCCGGTGCTGCGCCTGCGCGAGGCCGGCGCCGACGTGACCCTGGTCGGTCCGAGCGCCCGGACCTATCGCGGCAAGCACGGCCTCAGCGCCGATCCCCCTGTCGGCGTCGATGCGGTGAGCCCGGCCGACTTCGACGGCCTGATCATCCCCGGCGGCTACGCACCCGACCGGCTGCGGCGACACACCGAGATCGTCGCCTTCGTCAAGGCACTGCACGAACGTGGTGCTGTGATCGGCTTCATCTGCCATGCCGGCTGGGTGATGGCCTCGGCCGGCGTCCTGAGCGGGCGGCGCTGCACCTCGTTCTTCTCCATCCGCGACGACATGGTCAACGCCGGTGCCGAATGGCTCGATGCGCCGGTCGTCGTCGACGGCAACCTGATCTCGAGCCGCAATCCGGGCGATCTGCCGCAGTTCTTGCCCGCGATCCTCGAGGCGCTAGCCGCGCGCCACTGATGGGGCTGGGCCGGTGATCGGGTCAGACCGCCTCGCGAGCCGGGTCGCGCTCCTGCACCAGCGCCAGCATGTCGGCATAGCTCAGGCGGCTGCTGTCGTCGGTGCCCTCGAGCAGCGCATCGGCGAGGTCGCGCTTGTTGGCGTGCAGCTGCAGGATGCGCTCCTCGATGGTGCCTTTGGCCACGAGCCGATAGATGGTCACCGGGCGCTGCTGGCCGATGCGGTGGGCGCGGTCGGAGGCCTGGTCCTCGACCGCCGGGTTCCACCAGGGGTCCATGTGGATGACGTAGTCGGCCGCGGTCAGGTTGAGCCCGGCGCCGCCGGCGCGCAGGCTGATCAGGAATAGCTCGCCGGCGCCGGACTGGAACGCAGTCACCGCGGCGCGGCGCTGCGGCTCCGGGGTGCTGCCGTCGAGGTATTGGTAGCGGATGCCGCGGGCGTCGAGGTGCGCGCGGATGAGCTTGAGGTGATCGACGAACTGGCTGAACACCAGCGCCTTGTGACGGTTCTCGATCAGCTCGTCGACGATGTCGGCGAAGGCGTCGAGCTTGCTGCTCGGCAGGGTGCTGTCGGGTAGCGCCAGGCGCGGATGGCAGCAGGCGCGGCGCAGGTGCATGATCTCGGCGAGCAGCTGCATGCGCTGCTGCCCCGGGTTGGCGTTGGGCTCACCGTCTTCGAGGCGGGCCAGGGCCTCGCGGCGCACGGCCTCGTACAGGGCCCGCTCACTGTCGCTGAGCTCGATGCTCAGCGTGATCTCGGTGCGCGGTGGCAGCTCGCTCAAGACCTCGCTCTTGAGGCGGCGCAGGATGAATGGGCGCAGCAGCTGGCGCAGTCGTGCGCGGGCGTCCTGGTCCTGGTGCTGCTCGATCGGCGTGGCGAAGCGGGCGTTGAAGGACTCCAGCGAGCCGAGCAGGCCGGGATTGATGAAGCGGAACAGGTTCCACAGCTCGCTCAGGTGGTTCTCGATCGGCGTGCCGGTGGTGATGATCCGGAACGCGCCCGCGAGCTGCATGATGGCCTTGGAGCGCTTGGTGAGCGCGTTCTTGAACGCCTGGGCCTCGTCGGCGACGATGGTCTGCCAATGCACGCCGGCCAGGCGCTCGCCTTCGGTCTGCAACAGCCCGTAGCTGGCGACGACGAGATCGAACGGGCCGGCCTGCGCCAGCATCGCGGTGCGGTCACCGGGGCCGAAGCGCAGCGGGCGCAGGGTCGGGGCGAAGCGCGTGGCCTCGTCCAGCCAGTTGCCGCAGACCGAGGTCGGCGCCAGTACCAGCGTCGGCCCCTCGGGGGCGCGCGACAGGATCAGCGCCAGCGCCTGGACGGTCTTGCCGAGGCCCATGTCGTCGGCGAGACAGGCGCCGGCGCCCCAGTGCGCGAGGCGGGCGAGCCAGCGGTAGCCTTCCGCCTGATAGTCGCGCAGCTCGGCCTGCAGGGTGGAGGGCAGCTGCGGGTTCAGCTCGCGAACCTCGGCGAGGCGCGCCAGCAGCTGCTCCCAGGCCGGTGACGAGGCGACCTCCATGCCATCCATCAGCTCCGCGATGGCGGGTGCCGCCAGCGGATGGAAGCGGCCGCGGTCGGTGAGACCGCGCAGGCCGTCGAGGCGACGCCGCAGCGCGGCGCTCAGGCTCAGGATCTCCTGCTCGCCCAGGCGCACGAAGCGGCCCTTGGCCTCGGTGGCGCGGGCCAGCAGCTCGCGCAGTTCCAGAACGCGGCCATCGTCGAGCTGCAGGCCGCCACCGAGCTCGAGCCAGTCCTGTTTCTGCGTCACGCTGGCGCGCAGCTGACCGACTTGGGCCTGCTCCGTCAACGCGACACGCTTGCCCTTGGGCCAGTCCAATACCACCGCATCGCCCAGGGCTTGCAGTTGCTCCAGCGCGGTCAGGGCCGCTTCCGGGTCGTCCAGCTGCCAGGTCGACGCGGTCTCGCCGGCGAGCGCTGGGCAGGCCGTCAGCAGCTGCTGCACCGCGTGGCGTTCGGCGCGCAGATCACGGGTGCAGCGCAGGGCGCGGCCATCGATCTCGGTCAACAGGGTCGCGCTGCCCTCGCCCGGGCGCAGCTGCGGGCCGGCGTCGCCGAACGGGTGCACGAACAGCTCCAGCTGCAGCCCCAGCTCCAGGCCCTGGCCGCTCGGCGTGAGGTGCAGGTGCGGGCGCGCATCGGCAGGCACCTCGGTGGCGGCGCTGCTGTCGCCGCCGCCGATATCCGAATGGACCGTCAACAGGGGTGCTACCGAGGACAGTGTCTTCAGCAGCGCCTGCTGCGATGCCTTGGGCACGGCGAGCCCGTCGGGACCGAGGATGGCCCCGATCTGCCGGTGGGAGTCGTCGAACTGGACCAGCCGGATGCGCTGGCCGCTCTCGAGCACCGGCTGTACGCTGCGTCCTTCCTGGGGGAATGGCTCGATCTGGACCAGGATGTCCTTACTGCGATCGATCACGCGTAGGGTAGGGCCGGCCGGCACCAGCTCCAGCGGTGTCTCATCGCCGGGGTCGGCGAGCACCAGCGGATGGCCGACAGCGGCCAGCAAGGCGCAGTCCGGGTCCAGGGTGTAGCTCTGTTGCGCCGGGCCGCCGACATAGGTCTGCTGCCGCTCGCGCACGATGCAGGCGCAGAGGGCCCGGTCGCGGGCGCTGAGGTGGGGCATCATCTCGGACTCGCTCGCCAGACGCTGCAAGGCCACGGCACGCCCTCGCGTCCAGCTGCCGCTCTTCGCGCGCTTCTGCTCGCGCGGCTCCAAGGTCGCGTAGCTGCCTTGGATCACCAGCAGCCAAACCAGACGCCGATCCTGCGACGGCTGCTCGTCCTCGGCGTTGGCCGAGTCCGACGCGAGCCGTTCCAACGCCTCGAGCGCCAGTGCCCAGGGCGGTTTGGGCTCAAGCATACCGGTCAGTGCGACCAGCTCGGGCGGCATCGAGGGCGCGGCCGGCAGTGCGCCCTGATAGCCAACGGCGGCGAGCAGTGACAGTGCCTCGTGCCGGAACCAACGTCCAGCCTGTTCGGCGTCCTGTTCGCTCTCCCGCCCGATGCTCTGGCCAGTGCTCTGACCAGTGCTCTGACCAGTGCTCTGGCCAGTGCTCTGGCCAGTGCCTTGCGCGAAGCCGTGCCCAGCGGCCTGCTGGCTGCGCGGCCCGGCGGCCTGCCGGGAACCTTGTTCCATGCCCTGTCCGGTGCCCGGTTGAGCGGACTGCTCGGCGTACCGGGCAAGCGCTTGCTTGATCTCTGAACCGATCGGCTCTCCAAGCCAATACAGTGCCAAGGCCCGGAACAGCAGGCCCAGCGGTCGCCGCGAGCCGAAGCCGTAGCCGTGCTGCAGCGCGTAGCATTCCTCGGGCTTGCTCTGCCCGGCGAGCACCTGGGCCAGCTCGCCGATGACGCGAAAGGCGGCTTCGAGCTTGTCGGTCACGCTCGCGCGCAGGCAGGTGCGCACCTGCTGATGCACCTTGGCGAGGTCGTCGGGCTCGCCGCGATGCAGCAGCGTGATCAGATAGAGCGCGCCGGGTAGCCCAGGCAGGTAGAGGTTGCGCTTGCGGGTGCGTTTGCGCTCGGCCTGGTGGGCCTGGTCGAAGTGGCCGAGCGCGCCAGCGTAATCGCCGCGCAGGACGGCCAGCCAGCCGCGCAGCATCAGCGCCTCGGTGGCCGTGCGCTTGGTGAGCAGGGTCTCGAGCGCGTCGGCGGGCAGCGGCAGCAGGTCCAGCGCGGCATCGGCATCGCCTGCCAAGGCCTTTTCGATGAGGGCGGTCTGGGCCTCGGTCTGGGCCTCGGTCTGGGTCACGGTCTGGATCAAGGTGCGAGCTCCGGCAGCACGAAGTCGAGCCTAGCCAGCCCCTTGCGGAAGGCATTGAGCTTCTTCTCGGGGACACACAGATGCCGCTCACCGGCGCGGCTGCAGTGCGCCGCGGTCGCCGGGTCGGTGCTCAGCATCGCTGCCAGCGCAGCATCGCGGCATTGGATCAGCCGCGCCGGCCCGGCATCGGTCAGCGCGCTGGCGCGCTCCTCGATGCGCGCCAGGAGATCGCTCAGCTCGGCCGGCGCTTCGCCTTCCACTGACGACTCCAGGAACTGCCGACTGCGCTCGCGCTCGTCGGCATCGGTGCCGCGCGCGAGGAGCTGCGCCGGGTCCAGTTGCCAGCGACCGGCTTCCGCGGGTGTTGCGATCTGCTCGAGCTGGAGCTGTTCCGCCGGCTCCGGCGCTCGGAGCAGTTCCAGTTGCAGGTCGGGGCCGATACGGAACAATGGCGGCCGTTCCGCGGCCTGTGCGGCATAGTGCTCGGACAGGTCCAGGCAGTAGGCACCGAGCGCATTGAGGCGCAGGTATTGCAGTCCGTCATAGCGGCTCAGAAAGGAGAAGCTGTCGGCTCCCCAAAGATCATAATAGTCGGGCCGGGCGCGGTAAGGTCGGACGTAGGCGACATCGATCAGGCCGAGCGTGGCGAGGTATTCGAACAGATAGGCCAGGGTGTAGCGCGCCTCCAGGACCTCGAAGCTGGCGTTGCCCTCATAGCCGAGCGAGCCATAGTTGGCCTCTGTCAGGTAGAGCTTCCAGGGATTCCCGCTGATAACGAACCGGTAACCCGCGGCCTTCATCTGCCGGAACAGATCATCGATGGAGAGCCATTCGCCGACCGGGCAGCAGTCGCGCAGGGCGTCCTCGATGACAAATCGCCGGTCCACCGGCGCCGTGAGTCTGACGCCCTTGCTGGTCTGTCCCTTGATCAGGTCCACGCGGCGCAGCTCATCCGGCTTGCCCTTGCGCTGCCAGCGCTCGAACAGCTGCTTGACGACCTCGTGGACGGGCTGTGACAGCGCCTTCTTGCCCTTGGCCGTCAAGCCGAGCTTGTTGCCGTCGATCTTGGCAAGCCCGCCGGTCTGCAGCAACAGCGGCCAGGCGAAGGGGCGGATCGGGCGGATCGGCCCGCCGGCCCAGCGCGGGAGGTCTGCATCGTCCTCGGGGTCGTACCAATCGCCGCCGAGCAGCACCGACTCGATGCGTCGGATGGCGGCGGCGCTGGCCAGGCCGGTCTTGGCGCCCACGCCGAGGCCGCCTTGCGCGACCAGGCGCAGTACCGCGGGCAGATCCTGATGGACCAGCATCTCGGTGCTCGCGCGCCGTAACGGTTCGGGGTCTTCGCTGGTGGGGCGCTGGATCCTGACCGTTTCCGGCAACTGCTCATCGTCCAGCGTCTCGACGCGCAGCGGTGGCGGTGCCGGCACCCGCTGCGCCAGGCGGGCGGCGAGGTCGGCCGGGATGGTTTGCTGGTAGAAGAACAGCTTGAGCATGCTGTCTTGGCTGTCCTTACGCCGACGACTGAGCCAGCTGAGGGGGTCGTCGCTGAACGGTGCGGGCAGCGAGCCGTATTTGGCCTCGAAGCCAACCGCGTGGAAATGGCCGTCCCAGTTGTGGACGGCCTCGGCGACCGCGTTGCGCTCGAGCTCGGTCAGGCGGGCGACGAGCTTGTCGAGCGACTCGGAGAGCAGATAGCCCTTGATGTCGGCGATCAGCTGGTCCTTGCGGTTCGCGGCGCGCAGGTCTGGAATCAGGCTGCAGCGTTGTTTCAGCTCCGGTACGGTGAGCGAGCTCAGGGCGTCTTGCAGGGTCATGCGGTCTCGTTGGTCTGTGATTGTCTTGGCCAGATCAAACCGTGGGCCCAAAACCGTGGGTCCAAATCGCGGGCCGGCTGAGCGACGGCTCCGCGTCTGTCCCGCGTCTGTCCCGCGTCTGTGCCGGAAATCGGCTCAGGAAAGCGTTGGTGGCGCTCGGGCGAAGAGCCGGCGAGGATGTCGGTCAGATAACCATAGTGCTTGATGGCTGGACGCGGCAATCGTCCTTGGGCTGCCGCTGCGTCACCGCTTGCCCGGTATAGACTGGTGCGCGCGACGCAGAACCAGTTCGCGCGTATGCGGTCGCAATTGGCGGCCGCGGCCCGTATCTGCGAAGCGGCGGGCGCAATGGTGGCGCGAGATCGACGCGGCGTCGATCCATCCGATACCCAAGAATCGAGGAGAAACCCGTACCGATGCCTACTGCACTGCGCACTTCGCTGCTATGGGTGTTGATGTCGTTGTTGGCGGCCGGGGTTGAAGCCTTGGCCGCCGAACGGAGTGCCGCCGGAGCGGACAGCGCCGCGGCCGATGAGCCCGAGCCGATCCATCACGTCCTCGCCGTCGCGCTCGACGTCGACGCGCAGCGTCTCGTCGTCGAGGACCGCATCCGGCTGCCTGCCGGGACGCCGCGCTCGCTGCGATTCCAGCTCCACGGCGGTCTCGAGCCCGAGGTCGTCAGCGACGGCGCGACCCTGAAGCGGCTCGACGCGACGCGCCGCGGCGTGCCGGTCGAGACCTGGCGGCTGCGGCTCGAGCCCGATGTGCAGCAGGTGACCCTGCGCTACGGCGGCGCGATCCATCACCCGATCGCCGAGCTCGGGGCCGCCTATTCGCGCAGCTTCAGCGTCTCGCCCGGGTTGATCGACGCCGATGGCGTCTTCCTCGGCGGCGCGAGCCACTGGCTTCCGGCCTTCGCCGAGCACCCGTATCTGACCTTCAGGATGACGGTCGACCTCCCCAAAGGCTGGCGGGCGGTCAGCCAGGGTGAGCGCGAGGATCGGCAAGCGATGGACGGCATGGTCCGTGAGACCTGGGCCGAGGGGCATCGCCAGGAGGAGGTCTATCTGATCGCGGCGCCGTTCACCGAGTACCGGCAGCCGGGCACCGTTGCTGATGCGGTGGTGTTCTTGCGAAAGCCGGACGAGGCGCTCGCGGATCGCTATCTGGCGCTGACCGGGCGCTATCTGGCGATGTACGAGGCGCTGATCGGTGACTATCCCTACGCCAAGTTCGCGCTGGTCGAGAACTTCTGGGAGACCGGCTACGGCATGCCGTCGTTCACGCTGCTCGGCCCGCGCGTGATCCGGCTGCCGTTCATCCCGTACACCTCCTATCCGCACGAGATCCTGCACAACTGGTGGGGCAATGGGGTCTATGTCGACTTCGCCTCCGGCAACTGGTCCGAGGGGCTGACCAGCTATCTGGCCGACCATCTGCTCAAGGAGCAGCGCGGCAAGGGGGCCGACTACCGGCGCGAGGCGCTACAGAAGTACGCCGACTATGTCGGCGATCACGAGGATTTCGCGCTGACCGAGTTCCGCGGCCGGCACAATGCGGTCACCGAGGCGGTCGGCTACGGCAAGACGCTGATGGTCTTCCATATGCTGCGTCAGACACTCGGTGACGCCGCGTTCCGCGCCGCGCTGCGCCGCTTCTACGAGGCGCATCGGTTTCAGGTCGCGAGCTGGTCCGATGTCGCGGCGACCTTCGAGGCGATCGGCGGCGATGCGCTCGACGGCTTCTTCGCGCAGTGGGTGAATCGGGCCGGTGCGCCATCGTTGCGGCTGGGCGACGCGTCGGTCGAGCCGGTCGGGACCGGCTATGCGTTGAAGGCGGTGCTCGAGCAGACGCAGGACGGCCCGGCCTATCGGCTCGAGGTGCCGGTCGCGATCATGCTCGAGGGCCAGGACGAGGCCGTGACGCGCATGGTCGCGATGGACGGGCGTCAGCACTCGTTCGAGCTGGATCTGCCGGCGCGTCCGCTGCGGGTCGCGGTCGACCCGGCCTTCGATCTGTTCCGCCGGCTCTATCGCGAGGAGATCCCGCCGGCGATCAGTCAGGCCCTCGGCGCCGAGCGGGTGCTGGTGGTGCTGCCGGCGTCGGCGCCGACATCGCTCCAGAACGCCTATCGGCAGCTCGCCCGGTCCTGGCAGCGCGGGCGCTCGGTGCAGCTCGCGATCCGGCGTGACGATGAGCTCGATTCGCTGCCCGATGATCGCGCGGTCTGGGTTCTCGGGTGGCGCAACCGGTTCCGGCCAATGTTCGAACAGGCCCTCGACGGCTATGCATTTGCTGCCGAGGCCGACGAGGTCCGGATCGGCGAGCGCACCCTGAGCCGGGCCGACAACAGCGTCGTCGTGCTCGCCCGCGATCCGGCCAATCCGGAGCAGGCGCTCGGCTGGGTTGCGACCGACAACCCGGCTGCGATCCCCGGCTTGGCGCGTAAGCTGCCGCACTACGGCAAGTACAGTTATCTCGGCTTCCGCGGCGATGCGCCCGATAACGTGCTGAAGGGGCAGTGGCCACCGCAGGCATCGCCGTTGGCGGTGACGCTGGTCGCCGATGCGCCGCCGCTGAATCTGCCGCCACGCGCGCCGCTCGCCGAGCTGCCGCCGGCGTTCTCGGCCGAGCGCATGCTGGGCGATGTGCGTCGGCTCTCGGACCCGAAGCTCGAGGGTCGTGGTCTCGGCAGCGCCGGGCTCGATCGGGCTGCCGACTTGATCGCCGAGCGCTTCGAGGCACTCGGCTTGGAACCGGCGGGTGATCCGGGGCACGGCTATCAACAGATCGTCGAGGAGCTTTGGGACGAGGCCTGGGAGAACGCTGGGGAGAACGCTGGGGAGAACGCTGGGGAGAACGCTGGGGACAAGGCTGGCGAGAAGGCTGAGGACAAGGTCGGGGAAAACGCTGGGGACAAGGTTGGGGAGAACGCCGAGGAAAACGGTGAGAAGAAAGTTGCGGAGAGGGCTCGGGACCAGGGCCGACAGACCGGCAGCGGCGCGCCGGAAGGGCCGGTGACGCTGCGCAACATCGTCGGCCGGCTGCCGGGCCGCGATCCGGCCCTCGCCGAGCAACCGCTGATCATCGGCGCCCATTACGATCATCTTGGCACCGGATGGCCGGACGTGCGCGCCGACAACGCCGGCAAGATCCACCAGGGCGCCGATGACAACGCGAGCGGTGTCGCGGTGATGCTGGAGCTGGCGCGCGCATTGGCCGCTGGCTCGCCGCCGGCGCGGCCGATCCTGTTCGTCGCCTTCTCCGGCGAGGAGGCGGGCCGTCTGGGCTCCCGCCATTTCGTCGAGCGGCTCGACGACGCCGGGACGCGGCCGTTCGCGATGCTGAACCTCGACACAGTCGGCCGGCTCGAGGGCGGCCCACTGTATGCGCTCGGGGCCAGCTCAGGCGAGCAATGGGGTCATATCCTGCGCGGCGCCGGCTATGTGACCGGGGTCGAGGTCAAGCCGGTCGCCGAGCCGCTGGACGCCAGCGATCAGACCAGCTTCATCGCGGCCGGCATCCCGGCGGTGCAGCTCTTCAGCGGCGCCCATCCCGATTACCATCGTCCGACCGACACCGCCGACAAGATCGACGCGGCCGGCTTGGTTCAGGTCGCGAGCGTGGCCCAGGAGGCGATCGATTATCTGACCGGTCCGGAGGCCCGGCTGGCCCCGAGCGGTGCGGCCAAGGCGGCTGCTGGCACGAGCGCCGGTTTGGTCGCTCGTGCGTCAGATGGCTCGGTCGCGGGTCCGGTTTCGGGGGCGCTAGCCAGGGTAGGCTCCGGGGCGACCTCAGGCGCCGGCCTTGACGCCCCCGCGCGTCCCGCTCCGCGGCGGGCGGCGCTCGGCACCGTCCCCGATTTCGCCTTCGAAGGCGAAGGCGTGCGTCTGACCGGCGTGATGCCGGCGTCGCCCGCGGCCGGTGCCGGGCTGCGCGAGGGCGATATCCTCGTCGCCGTCAATAGCCAAGGGATTGTCGACCTGCGCGGCTATGCCGAGGTGCTGAGTGAACTCGCGCCGGGCGATGCGGTTGCGATCCAATACCGGCGCGATGGCGCGTCGTACCGGGTCGAGACCCAGGTCGTCGAGCGCTAGTGCATTGTGACAGAACGACCGAGACCCGTTCCCGGCCACCTGGCTCGCAGCGCTGTAGGAGCCCGCTTGCGGGCGACCTCACCTCGCAGCGCTGTAGCGGGGGACCACACCGCGCTCGCGGCTGCGAAGATCGCCCGCAAGCGGGCTCCTACCTCAAGACCAGCTGCGAAGATCGCCTGCAAGCGGGCTCCTACCTCAAGACCAGTGCGGGGAGCGGCCATCGGGCTCGGGATTCTCGCTGTCTTGTGCTTGCCGCTGCGATCGCGGATAGACCACATGACCGCGTTGGTCGGTCGCGGCCAGCGCTCGGCGTCCATCTGAGAACCCCTAACAGAATGCCCTCTAAATAGATCAGCAGGTTATGTGGGCTACGCAGGCATTCTGATAGGACGTCTAAGGCGATTGCCGGAAAAGCTCGTACCGAATTGCGCAGGATTTTCGTTTGCCTTCAAGGAGCGTCGCCGGGAGCATCGCCGGGCTATGTGACCGGCGGCGCGACGAAGAAGGCGAGCGAAAAGACCAGCAAGGCGGTATGAGCTTTGACAGAAATCGCCTAAGCCAAAGAGAGAGACCAATATGATCCAGAGAATCCTAGCCGCGGCCCTGCTGCCGTTGGCGACCGGCGCCGTGTTGGCGGCAGGCGAGGGCGAACCCAACGAGGGAGGAGCCAGCCGGGTCCTGTACCCCGGTGAGGACCGCCTGGCGAACGTGCGCCAGCTGACCTTCGGCGGCGAGAACGCCGAGGCCTATTTCTCCAGCGATGGTGACGAGCTGATCTTCCAATCCACCCGTGGCGATCGCCAATGCGATGCGATCTACCGGATGGACGCCGACGGCTCCAATGTCCGTCAGGTGTCGTCGGGCGAGGGCGCGACCACCTGCTCGTTCATCGCGCCCGATGACAAGGCGATCATCTATGCGTCGACCCATCTCGGCGGTCCGGAGTGTCCGCCGAAGCCGGATATGTCGCAGGGCTACGTCTGGCCGCTGTACGCGAGCTACGACATCTTCCGTGCCGACCCGGACGGCAGCAATCGGGTGCGTCTCACCGACACGCCCGGCTACGACGCCGAAGGCGTCTATTCGCCGCAGGGCGACAAGATCGTCTTCACCTCGGTGCGCAGCGGCGACCTCGAGCTCTACCTGATGAACCCGGACGGCACCGGCGTCGAGCAGTTGACCGATGTGCCCGGCTATGACGGCGGCGCCTTCTTCTCGCGCGACGGCGAATGGATCGTCTGGCGCGCGTCGCGCCCCGAGGGCGAGGCGCTGGCCGACTACAAGGCGCTGCTCGCCGAAGGTCTGGTGCGTCCGAGCAAGCTCGAGATCTTCATCATGAACCTCGAGGACCGCGAGCCGATCCAGCTCACCGACAACGGCGCGGCCAACTTCGGCCCGTACTGGCACCCGGACGGCGAGCACGTGATCTTCGTCTCGAACATGGACGACCCGAAGGGGCGCGACTTCGACCTCTATCTGATCGACGTCGAGACGCGCGAGCTCGAGCGCGTGACCCATTTCCCGGGCTTCGACGGCTTCCCGATGTTCTCGTACGACGGCAGCAAGCTGGTGTTCGCGTCGAACCGCAACAACGCGGTGCGCGGCGAGACCAACGTCTTCATCGCGGACTGGGTCTGGTAGCGGCAGGCCGCGCCGCAGCCTGTACGGCGGGCGCGGCCATTCAGATGACGTCCTTGGCCGGGTCAAGCCCTTGGGTGCGAACGTAGATCAGCAGCTCCTTGGCCCGGCCCATGGTCTGGGCGACAGAGCGCAGGTCCTTCTCCTCGCCGTCCTCCTGCGGGAACTCCATCAGCTCGCTGCCGTCGAGTGCCTGGAAGCCCATGCTCCAGTCTGGATACTGTGGCTGCGAAACGAGCTCCTCGAACAGCAGGGCGACCTTCGTATGGCGGTCGTCTTCGCAGATTCGCTTGAACAGCGCGCGAACCTTGTCCATCTCGCCTTCGAGCACCTGAAGGAAGTGCCCGTCCTGATACAGCAGCAGCCCGGTGATTCCTTGCTCGGCATTGTACGCACGCGCTGCGCTCAGGAGCTTGAGCAGGTCGTTGCGGGTGAAGTCACGCGTCGCCGTGCTGGCGTAGCAGAGCTGAAAGGGCATAGGTCGCAAATCCTGAATCTGTCTGGGTCGGAGCCACTGATTCTACGCAATCTTGCTCGCTCGATCGCGGGCTGCGCAAACGAACAGGGAGGCCGGCTCGGGCCTTGCGACGGCATGGCATAATCAATGCCCTTTTAACACCGTCCGATTGCGGACAGCATCAGCGAACGCCTCAATCATGCGCATCAAGGTTTGGGATCTGCCGACCAGGGTCTTCCACTGGACGCTCTTCTTGGCCGTTGTGGCAGCCATTCTGACCGGTCTGCAGGGCGGCAACTGGATGGTCTGGCACGAGCGGATCGGGCTGCTGATACTGGGGCTGCTGGTCTTTCGGCTGATCTGGGGCGTGCTTGGGTCCACCTATGCCCGTTTCGCCGAGTTCTTTCCAACGCCCGGCAAGGTATCGGCCTATCTGCGCGGCTACTGGCGAGGGGAGGGACACAATCCGCTCGGCGCCTTATCGATCTTCGCGCTGCTGCTGGTCTTGCTGTTCCAGGCGATGAGCGGTCTGTTTGCCAACGACGATATCGCCTTCGATGGACCACTGCGCGATCTGGTGAGCGGGGACCTGAGCCGGACCTTGACCGGGCTGCACCGTCAAGGGCTCTGGGTGATCTTGGTGCTGGTCTCGCTGCACATCCTGGCGGCGTTGTTCTACACGTTCGTGCGGCGCAACAACCTGATCAGCCCAATGATCACGGGCTGGAAGCCGGCACCACCTGATGGGTCTGGCGCGCCCTCGGCCCGCGGCGGCCCCCTGTGGGCGCTGCTGCTGGCGTTGGTGATCAGTGGCGTTGCCGTCTGGATTGCTGCCGGCGGCTTGCTGCCCCCTCCGCCGCCTCCACCCCCTCCGGGTTCGGTACCGGCCTGGTAGAGGTCCCCGGGGACCGAGAGTGGCCCCCAGGGGGATTGAGCCGTTCAGTCCTTGCGGAACTTGTCGTGGCAGGCCTTGCAAGACTCGCCGAGCTGACCGAAGGCCTTCTTGACCTCGGCCTCGTCGCCGAAGGCAGCAACCTCTGCCATGTTGTCCGCGGCCTCGATGAAGTTGCGGGCGACCTCCCCAACCTCTTCCTGATTGGTGAAGAGCTCAGGCTTCACGCGCGTCTTGACGTCGTCAATGTCCTGATCGGTGCCCGGCCCGTACAGGGCGCCCATCCCGGAATTGGCGATGCCGGCGATGGCCTCGGCGGCCGCCTGAACCTGAGGTTGGCTGAAGTTACCCTCGAGATTCGACTTGATCTTGCCCATGTTCCAGGACATGAAGCTGTATCCGGCCTGGCGGGTCTGGATCTGCTCCTTCGGGGTCAGATCGGCGGCCTGGACAGCCCCAGCGACTGCGATCGCGGTGGCGCCAATGAGGGCGCTGCGTAGTCTGGTCTGCATATTGTCTTCTCTCTTATGTGGGAATTGGCGGATGCGATGATAGCGATGGAGAGGTGTTGTTGCACGCGCTCGTGCAGCGCGTCTCGCCGCGAAGACCGCGTCTTGGCGAGGCAAAGGATTTGGGCGAACGGGATGGGTTCAATCTCTCAGTGGCTCAGGTTGGTCCCGTCGGGCCGGCTCATCCCGAGCTGCATCCTGTTGCGTCGGTCTTGGGCGCGACACTGAGCATTGAGGTGGGTGATGATCAAGCCCTGGAATCTGCCGAATCTGCTGTCCGGTTTCCGTCTGCTGTCGGCTCCCTTGCTGCTCGTGCTGGCGGTCTCGGGCGAGCGCGAGGCGTTTCTTTGGTTGTTGGCGCTGGCCTTCTTCACCGACGCAGTGGATGGGATGATCGCGCGCACCATCGGCCAAACCACGCCGCTCGGCGCGCGCTTGGACTCATGGGCCGATGTGGCCGTCTACGTCGCCACCACCGCGTCGCTGCTGATCCTGTGGCCGGAACGGGTGCGCGAGGAGTGGGTCCCCGTGGTCGCAGTGGTCGTGAGCTTTATGACACCGGCGGTGATGGGGTTGCTGCGCTTTGGCCGCTTCACCAGTTATCACACGATTCTGGTCAAGATCGCGGTCGTCGCGACGGTGATCGGGCTGTTCGCAATGCTGCTCGATGTCTCAGTCTGGCCCTTTCGGATTGCTGCGGCGCTGGCGGTGCTGGCGGGGCTCGAAGAGCTCATTATCACGATGATCCTGCGCGAAGAGCGCTCGAACATCACGAGCCTCTGGCAGGTGCTGCGCGAGCAACGCGGTGCGCCAGGGCGGTCGTCATGAGGCGGGGCCCAATTCGCTCTGGCCATGCCGTGCTCCACCAGCCCCGCTCCGACCAGCCGTGCTCTGGCCAACCGTGCTCTGGCCAGCCCCGCTTTGGGCAGCCGCGCACTGACCATGCCGTGCTCCCATCAGCCCAGCACTGGCCAGCCCAGCACTGGCCAGCCCGCGCACTGGGCAACCCGCGCACTGACAAGCGAGCCTGTCTCGCTCGCTTGCGATTCTGACGGCCGGTTACAGCGAACGCTTGCATCTGGGGCCTGAATTGCGCTTGACTGGCCAGAATGCTGAGGCCGGTTCGGGTGTTGCGTCGGTGTCCGGCTGACCCCCTGGTCAGCCAGTCTGATCGGTACGGTGTCTTGCTGTGGAGGGGCTATGTCGGACCCGATCTCTGAGTCTCGTAACGAGGTGCGAATCGATGATCACGACCTGGTGCGGGTGAAGACCGGGACGTCATTCAACACCCTGCCGCGCTCGCTCCAAGCAGCGGAGCTGCGTCAGGCGCCCCTGTTTACAGCGCTGAGCCCGGCGCAGCTCGACAGGCTATTGCAGCGGGCGAACCGGGCGCGGCTCGCTCCGGGACAACTGCTGTTTCGGCAGGACGAGTCTGCCGAGCGCTTCTACTTCGTTCGCTTCGGTCAGATGCGCCTCTTCCGCCTATCCAGTGACGGCGACGAGAAGATCATCGAACTGATCCGCGCTGGTCAGACCTTCGCGGAGGGGCTGCTCTTCATGGGCACCGGTCGCTATCCGGTTTGTGCGGCAGCGCTGACCGAAGCGGAGGTGGTTGGTATCGATGCGGCCGATTTCGCGGCCATGCTGCGCGATTCCCCGGACACCTGCTTCGCGCTGCTCGGGGACTTGAGCCGGCGCCTGCATTCGATGATCGCCGAGATCGACAGTCTGACGCTGCTCTCGGCCCAAGGCCGTGTTGCCCGCTGGCTGCTGCACAACAGCCGGCCGGATGAGCCCTCGTTGCGGCTCAGTGTGTCCAAGTCCGTGCTGGCATCGCGCCTCTCGATCCAACCCGAAACCTGGTCGCGGGTCACCCGTCGTCTGAGCGAGCAGGGCCTCATCGAGGTGGAAGGGGACCGGATCGCCATTCGCGATCGAGCTACCTTGAACCTGCTTGCCGATGAGGTCTAGTAACTTGAGGCAAGACAACGTGAAACAGTCCAGGGTAAAACAACGGCGCCTGCCCATTCTGCACTGCAGCGCCTCGCTGCTAATCGGTCTGGGCGCTCCCGGATACGCGATAGAGGGGGCTGCGGCGGCTGGGCAAACGAGCGCCGACGATCAGAGCGCCGTCGCAGAAGGCCCTGGCGCGGCTCCGCCCGTTGTGGATGCCGTTCGAAACCCGCTGGCGGATGCCCAGGATGATCAGAGGGCGGACGCAAGGGCGGACACAAGGGCGGATGCGAAATCGAATGCTCGGGGCACGGCATTAGCGAACAGAGCGCGGCGTCGGCTTGTGGTCTTTTCGGCCCATAAGAGCAATGCACCCAATCTCTTCTCTGGCGTCTACGATACCGACGCCGAAGGGTCGATCGATTTTCGGGATGAGCCTGACGTGCTTGCCTGGGAGGGGGCCAGGAACTACGTGGGATTCTGGCATCAGCCGCCGCTCGATCTCTCTAAGTTGGTGCGAATCGAGCTTGAGCTGAAGGGCAAGTTGGGCAGCCGCGCGTGCGTTGATCTGCGCATCGAGGATATTGTCCCGGGCAAGGAGACAGGGCATGTCTATCGGAGCGATTGCCTGGACCTGACCGATGAACTGCAAACCCATGTGCTGACGGCCGCTGACTTCAGTCGGTTTGCCCATTTTGGCGAGCAGCAGGGTCAGTTCGACTGGTCTCGGGTCAAGACTATTCAGGTTCAGGTCGGTACGAGATCAGAAGATTTTTTTCCCTATTACGGCACCTATCGCGATCAGGAACAGGGCCGGATCACCCGGCTTGAAACCGGAGCAACGGCGGCCTGGCATGGCCATTTCTGCTATTTCGGCTTCGCTTTTGATAAGCCCATCGATCTGTCGGATCTCAAGGCGGTGCAGGCCAGGCTGCAGGGAAAAGGGAGGGTCGACCTGCACCTGATCGATCGCAACCGGGTCAGTTATTACAAGCGCGGGCTGCGTCTGGACAAGCATGCGCGGACCTATCAGCTCGCTAAGGATGATTTTAAGCTCTTTCCCTATAACGAGATTGGCGTACTGGACTGGTCGAATATCCGGAATGTCCAGTTTCAGGTGTCCACGCGGGCAGGTGCGAGGGTGGCGGTCCACCAGCTCGATATCGACTTAGGCGAAGGCGGTCGGTACACCATTGAGCGCAGCGACAACGGCGATAGCTACGTTGCCCTTCGGGCAGTGCACGTCGTGACCAAGGACGGCGGCTCAAAGATCGGTGAGCAACAGCGGTTCGCATCGCACGCGTCCGGGTCGCCTACGACTGCGGGCGCAAAACGGTGATCTGGCTCGGGCGACCGTTAAGAGGCCCTATCGTGATGCTCGGCTAGCCTGCACAGGCTGCTGATCTGCTAGGCCGTAGAGGGCATTCTGTGAAGGCATCTAACACGCGGCTAACAGAATGGCCCTTATGGCCATCGAGGTCAGGGGTCGGTGCAGGCTGGATGATCATTCTGATCGGGCCTCTAATGCGGTAGAACTGGATCGTGGCGAACCGCGCTGAATCGTACTGACCCGCCCTTATCGGTGCGAATTCGCGATAGCTGCGCCCGGGAGGTCGGAGCTGAAGACAGCGTTTCTTGGCTCGAACAACCAGCGCAGGAACAACATCCCTTTGTATTCCTCAAAACGAAGGCTGTAGTTGCCGGACAGGGCCGCGCCAATCTGCCACTGGCGGCTGAGCTGCGCGGCGCCCTCAAGGCGTAACGAGGCCGCAAGTCCGGATTCGGAACTGGCCGCATAGCGTTGGGGCCTGTCTTGCTGGTGCGTTGTGCCGAGCGGAAACCAGGGGCTCTCGGCCTCCTCTTGTGAGCGCCAGCCTGCCCGGGCCGAGCCTTGCACGAGCCAAGGGGCGGCCTCTCGGGTCTGGAAGTCGAGCGCGAGCATCAGCCCCAGATCCTGCTCTGGGCTGTAGTATCCACCATGACCGAGCGTGAAATGGTTCAGGTTGCGTCGGAAGTGCTGATACTCGACGGCCGGGCCGAGGGTCAGGTACGCGAGCCCAGGTAGCGGAAGGTTGCGGCCGATGGCGAACGCGGCCGCAATGCCGGTGTTGTCCGCGACATCGCGGCCCCGGTACTCGTGCACCTGGAGTCGACTGCTCAGGGTCCATTTCGGATCGATCTGGTACCAGGCATCCAGCGTCAGCCCGCTGCGAAAGACGCGCCCCCAGGCGCCGCCATTCCCCGGATCGGTCATGCCGGTATAAGACAGTAGGGATTCGCGTACGGGCTCATGGGCAAGGGTCGCGTTCCAGGCGAAGTCCGAACCACGTCGACCGACCCTAAGCCTGCCGTGGAGTGTGGCGTCAAGGGCACCGTCGGTTGGTGTCTGGCCGACCTCTGCGGCGAGCCGCCAATCACCCTGATAGCTGAGCCCGAGTGTCCAAGTGAGCCCGTTGTCGACATGGCTCGCATCACTGGTCGCTCGCCGCTTGGAGGGCGTCATGGGCCCCGGTGCAGAGCCGATCAACGCGTCTGCGCGTGCGGTGCCGGCATCCAGCATGACGCGGTCGATGCTCAATCCCACCCCGAGCAAACCAGTCCAGTGGGTGTACTGGACGACCGGAATCCGCGTCTCGGTCAGCTGACCGAGTCCGGGGTCGCCACTGCGCTCGCGCCAGCTGAGGCCGAGACCTGCGGCAGGGCTGTCGAGATTGGCAAGGGCGGGCAAGCCCTCCGGATCGGTGCGATAGGCACGCAAAGGCTCACCGCGTTCGACGAAGCGCTCGACCTGGTCCGCCAGCCAGAGCTGGCGAAGCGGGCCTGGGGCTTGAGCGAGACGCTCGAGCTTGCTATGGGCACCTTGTTGCCGAAGGCTTCTCAGCAAGCCTTCGGCGCTTGCGGAATCCGGATTCCGCCGGTAGAGCTTCTCGAAGGTCTCCGCGGCTGCCTGGCCTTCGCCAAGCCGAAGCAGATTCCAGCCGGTCAGGATCTCGATGTCGCGCCCGGCCGGGGCAAGCTCTAAGGCTGCATCCAGCAGGTGTTGAGCCTGTTGATACCGGCTGGCTTGGTGCAGCCTGGTCGCCGCGGAGCGCAGCGAAGCCGCCGCTGTCGGGTGCAGTATTGGCCAACGCTCTGCCTGCAACTTGGCTTGCTTGAGCAGACGATCGTTATCGTCGAGCCGAGCGAGCGCAAGCAATTCCCCCTTGGCCGCATCGGCACTGGCTCGCCACTGATAGGACCGCTCAAAGGCGCGTAATGCCGCCTGTGCGTCTTGCGTGTCGAGCCGAAGCCAGCCAATGAGCGCCATTGCATTTGCGTCATGGCGCGAGGTGATCTGCGCCAGCCAAGGATCAAGCGCCCGCAACGCCTCGCCCGGCCGGTCTTGAGCTTGCAGGCGACCGGCGCGCCTGAGTGCGGCCGAGTAGGGGCTTGCCGTTGTTGTTGCACGGTCTCGGGTCTCGCCATTCCGTGCGTCGACATTAGCCTGCTCGGCGAGATGGTGCCGTAACCAGTAGACCAGTTCCGGCGGTGGCTGCCAGCGGGGGTCAAGTTGCTGCAGGCGCGTGATCTCGCGCTGGAGCTCCTGATAGCGATCGGCATTCAGCAGCATCCAGAGTTGCGGCTCGGCGCGCCGGCCCGCGGAATAGAAACGTCCAGGTGCTGGCTCGGCGCCCGTTGCCGCTGACTGTGCTGCGGCCTCATCGGGTGTGGCGCGGATGCGAGATGACTCCTCTGCCCGGGTCTCGATCTGAACCGGCGATGACTCGGTCTCGGTGGCGACGTCTTCGTCTGCAACGCCTGCTTGCACCTGCTCGCGCTTGCGCTCGACAACCGTTGGCGGTGCCGTCCGCTGCAGCTCGACCACACCCGGTTGGGCATCCGGCTGGGCATCCGGCTGGGCCGGTTCCTGAATCGGCCCCTGAGCCGCTGCTGCCAGCGCCGCTTCCTGAACCGCCTTAAGAGCTGGCTCGTGAGCGGAGGACTCGAGCGCCGATGGTTGAGCAAAGCCCAGTGACGGGATCGCGGCCCATAAGACGAGCCAGTAGTGCCGGCATGGGGTGCGGGTCTCTGGGGCGATCGCCGCTTGTTGGATGCTGGTCATCGGCCCGGAGCCGGTTCCTGAGCAGCAAGGCAACCGTGCCGGCGACACCAGCTCTGTGCTGCGATTCGGGCGAATAGGCTCAGACTGGAGGAGTAGTAGTCGATACCCTCCTGCTGCTCGGCCGTGAGTGCTGGCAGCGACAGAAACGCCGCCGTTCCATTGGTGGTAGAGGCGACGGCGAATCCTGTCAGCTCCGAGACCGCGCGAATTCCGGCAGGCGCGCCATAGCTGCTAATGGCGTCGGTCTTGAGGTCGATCCAGTCGGGTTGCCATGCCCAGTCGCGCTGCTCCTCCCAGTAGCGGCTGAGCCGTGAGAGTATTTCGGCGTTGTCGGCTTGCCAAATCAGATACAACGGTACCCGGATCGCATCGTATCCAAACCGCGGCGCAAACTGCTCGGGGAGTGAAAACCCGGCTTCTGGTGACCACTGCACCCAATCGGGTACGAGCTGCCAGCGCCCGAAACGCATCTGGTCCATCAATGCCTGGCCTTCGGTGATCAGCGCCGCCCATTGCGGTGCGTCCGGCTCCAGGCGTTCGAGCTCGGCAAAGGCAGGGAACACCCAATAAGATGGATTCAGTGTCAGGACATCACCGTGGACGAATCCGGCCGCTCCGGGCAAGAGCAGGTGGCCCGCTGCGGTATCCTTGATCAGCTTGCTTCGGATAGCTTGGGCGATGCGGCGCGCCGCTTGGAGATAGTCTTGGTTATCCCAACACCGGCCGGCGAGTGCAAGGGACCAGGCGATGAACAGGTCGCCATCGGTGGCATTGTTCTTGTCATCGATATGCGGGTCGCTGTCGGGCCGCCAGCGCCAAGCGGCAAGCTCATCATCCCGAACATAGAGGTGGTGCCGAGTCCATTGCCAGATGCGCTCAAAATCGTCGCGCTCGCCGTAATACACGGCAAGACGCATCCCGAACCCCTGTCCCTCGGAATGAGAGACCCCGCCGTTGCCAGTATCGATGATCCGGCCTTGCTTGCTCATGAACCGCTGCTTATAGCGACTCCACTCCGCTTTGTCCGTCGACCCCGAGCAGCCAGGTATTGCTTGAGCCGCCACCACATCGGTTGCGACCAGGATCAGGGCCGTCGCGACTGCAAGGCACAAGTAGAGGTTGCGAGGACAACGCATCTTGGCACCTATTCTTCAGTAAAGACCTGTGCTTCCGACCGTCGGCGGAATCGTCGCATCAGGACGAAAAGCAATGAAACCAACAGCAGGGTCAGTGCGATAGTGACCGCCAATAGCGCTTGGGGATAGCTGTTGAGGAAATAGTTGACGCGATTGAGCGGGCTGGATTCCCCGATCGTGAAGCGGTCCGCGGCCGGTTGTGTTCTGAGGCTGTCTTCGCGGCTGTCCCAGAGCGCGAAACCACCTGCGAGGTTGTACCAGAAATCGGGTTGAACCAAGCGTGCCGCGCGGGCTTGCAGCAGCTCCGGTGTACTTGCGGTCAACATCAGGATCGGTTTGCCCGAAGCCGGGCGACGCTGAAACTCGAACAGCCCGCCCTGTCGGCCGAGCAGCGAGCCTGCCTGGAGGCCTGAAGGTTCATCATCCTCGAAACCGACCTGGGCCTCGCGTGGTCGCGAGCGACCCGAAGGGGGTTCGATCCAGCGCTGCAATCGAGCCAGGCCCCGTTCGGCCCAACCGCCCGGGAGCGCCTCCGGTTCGATCAGGTCCATGACCGGATAGTCGACCCAAAGGAGACCATCCCGGATGGCGATCGGTGAGTCGGCGCGAAGGGCCGGGTCCAGCTCTGGAACCGGCCCCACCACGAGCGTGGCAAACCGATCGAGGAACGGCTCATATCCGATCGCCGCCTCATAGAGCGGCATCTGGATCAGCTGTGCGAGTCGGGCGAGTAGCGTCCATGCGGCCGAGATCGTACCGGGGTGATGACCCGCGAGCTGAACGCCGAACTGGCTGCCGGTCGGGTCCTTCAGTAAGGGGAACCCGGCATGGGCAAGCAACCGCAGGTCGGGCAATCTCACCAGGCGCTCGACGTCCGGCATCAGCAGACTCGAGCTGTCGAATAGGGTGAACAGGAGATTCGCGCCCTGGCGGAACTGACAGAGGTCAGAGAATGACGGCACCATCATGGGCGTGATCTCAAGACGGTTTCTCCCGGCCATCAGCAGATCGAACGGGAATTGCACCCGATAACCGATCTGCGTCGCTCCAACCGGGTTATCGAGCGGTATTCCGCGCACGAAGGTGTCGTTGAGCGAGAGGTTGAGCACGGAATCGCCGCGCAGTTTGGCACCGTAGCTGAAATCGAGCGAAACAACCCCCCGCTGGTGGCGACCGGCGAAGAAACCAGCCGGGACCCAGAAGTCCAGAACAGTCGAGGTCTTGAGCCGTTCGGTCGAGCCCTCGGCGGCACCATGGGACACATCGGCTGGCGCCATCGGGCTCGTCAGGGTCGTCGTCCGTATCCCGAGCTCCTTGAATGTCGCCAACGCACCGCCCAGAAGTGCCCGTTGGCCGGTATTGAGAGGGAGTCTCGGGAGCGCGAGCTCGCCGATCAGTGCCTCTTCGGTATCAGGGAGAGGGAAATCGATCAGGCCGAGCACGATCGCGGCGCGCCTGACCTCGTCGGACGTCCGCCCTGAGACGACAAGCCGCTCCGCGGACAAGGGGCTTCCCTGCTCGCTCTGGATCAAGCCAAGGTAGCTACTGGTCACGCCGGCGGCCCAGTCCTCGCCCAGCGTCGGTTCGAGCTGCTCCGCGGTGCCCACCAGCACGACCCCGTCCGGCGCCATCTCGAGCAGCTCCCGCTCTGCAGCAAGATCACCCAGCTCTGCAAGCGACCGCAGCGCGACATCGAGGGGGCGGTACTCCAGACGCACCGCTGCTGCTTGAGCGACCAAGGCGCCCCATTCGAGCTGCTCGCGGCTCGGTGCGTCGGTGTCGACATCCATCGCGACCGCCAGGCGCGCCTGGTTCCAGGCGTACTTGCCGAATAGGTCCTCGACCTCGGCAAGGGTTCGGGCGACCGGCTGCCTGCGATAGTCCAAGGTCAGCGAGGATTGAACCGCATCGATCTGGGTCCAGAGCTCGGGGGCGAGCGGGTCCTCGCACTCACCGATGACGGTATGCTGGGCGGCCCGAAAACGAAGTTGATTGTATCCCGCCTCGAGCAGGTCGACTGGCAGCCGGATACGCGCCTCGCCCTCGGGGCGGTCGGGATCAAGCCTGAACTGCGCGACGATTAGACCATTGAGCTCGATGCGCAACTGGGAATGTGCTTCGAGGAGGTTCGCCGAATTGCGGTACTTGAGCCGCAGCAGAAGCTGTTGCGGCTTCCATGCGGACGGCAACGGGACGTTGACGTCGGCCGTTGCCCAGGCGTGACGCAGATCGATCTCGGCGCGACCGGAGATGAAGTGGGCGAGCGGGCGGGTAATCTCTGTGATGGGCGCGTCCGCAGAGGCATCCTGTCCGGTTCCTGTTCCATCATGGGACTGGGACCGGACCGCAAGGCCCGCGGGGTGCTCTGGCGTTGCCCTATCCGCTCGGTGTTCCGGCTCCGAAGGGACCGGTGGGGCCTTCCGATCGGCAGAGGATGTCGGGGTGTCAGCCGGCGACCCTAGGCCAAGCGGGGGCTGAGCGAGTCCAACCGTTGCGACCGTCAGTAACAAGGCCACCCAAAGGGCCTGCAGTCCGGATGGGCTGCGCCGAGAGCGGCAGGCGGGCATAAGAGTTTTCACGATGATAAGGCTTGCTCACTGTGAACCGATTCGCCGACCCGCCTCGAAGCGGTGCGGCGCTTGAACCAGCGTCTCGAGATGAAGACGAAATGCGCGATCCCGTACTTGAGCATCAAGCGCGTCAAGACTAACGCCGCCTTGGAGACGCCGACGCGGCGGTCTCTCGAGCGCAGCATGGTCTTCCAACGGTTGCTATCACCATAGGCAAAGCGGATGAATTCGGCCTTCTTCTGAACCGATTCGGCGCGGACACGGCAACCCGCCTCCAGGTGTCCTTTCTTCGGGATCAGTGTCGCGACGTCGATATCGATTCGGATCGATGACCCGCCTTCGGGAAAGATCTCAACCGCTGTCGGCGCTGAGGCTTCGATTGCGCTCCGGTAGAAAGGCTCGATTGCCAGTCTCATTCCGGTTGCGGAGAGGTCGACAATCCTGCCGGGGATGCGGCTGTCGGAGGTCAAGATCGCTGCCCTCTCAGAGCATGGAAAGCGCGGTGAGAATCGGCGCTGCTGACGCTCGAAGAGCGCACCCAACGCACCGAACAATAGGAATAGGTTGACCGACGACCAGAACAGGGTGACAAGGTCGGTGGTCAAGCTGCCCGGCACAAAAAAGAGCCGCCAGAACCCGATTGTAATGGCGATCAAGGTCAGCGCTGACATCCAATAGACTGGCTTCACCAATGGTGAGACCGCATCCTGATCGGTGACCTCTCCTTTTGCCGTGACGACAAAGCTCGGCGCATTCGGGTGACGTATCACACTGAGCAACGGCGGCGCGAGAAAGAGGGTCAAAGCGAGCTCGTAGAATTCGGAGACGAAGGCCCAGCGCACATTGCCGTAGAGGTAGTCGACGATCAGGACCAGCGCCGTGAGATGGGGAACGATATAGGTCAGTAGCTCGGCCAGGTCAGCGTTGAAGATACCGAGCCCGAACAGTAGATAGGCAAGCGGCGCGAAGAGAAAGATGACCCTGACCAAAGGGAAGAACCAGAACATCATGCTATTGAGATAGCAAAGCTTTTGCCACCAGTGCAGACCCCGCTCATGCTTCAGGAAAAGCGGGTTCTTCAGCAAGAATAACTGCATCATCCCCTGCGCCCAGCGGCTGCGCTGCACGACGAAGCTGGAGAAGGTCTCAGGCTGGAGTCCAGCGATCATTGGCTGCCAAATGTAGGCGCTATCGTATCCTCTAGCATGTAGCTCGAGCGCAGTCTCGGCGTCCTCGGTGATGGTGCAGCCCTGAATTCCGCCGACCTCGTCAAGGTAGTGACGGCGCAGTATGGCCGCGGAGCCACAGAAGAAGGATGCATTCCAGAAATCGAGGCCGCGCTGGATGTTTGTATAGAACATCTCCTGCTCGCTCGGCATCTTTTGGAAGGTGCCGAGATTCTTTTCGATCGGGTCCGGGCTGACGAAGAAATGGGGCGTCTGTACCAGGAACAGCTTCGGATTGCGGAGAAACCAGCCGGCCGTGTTGGCCAAGATATCGCAGGTCGGAACATGATCCGCATCCAGGATCAACACCAGGTCGCCATGAACCTTTGGTAGTGCATCGTTGATGTTGCCGGCCTTGGCGGAATGGTTCAGTCGCCGGGTGAGATAATGGACGCCGATCCGTTTGCACAGTGCCTTCAAGGTGCGGCGCCGAGACCAGGCCTCTTCTCGGCCTTGAGGGCTCGGCTGTGAGCGCTTTGCGGTCGTTGCCCCGTCGTCAAGCAGATAGACGTTAATCTTATCGGCAGGGTAGTCGATATTGATCGCGCCGAGTAAGGTCGTCTCGAGCAGCTCGGGACTCTCATTATAACTTGGGATCAATACGTCGACGCTTGGCCAGGCGCTGCGATCCTCAGGTAACGGGGCGACTGGCCGCACCAGTGGCTGTAACGAGACGAAGGCGCCGAGGATGAAGATCAGGAAGGTGAAGACCTCGCCGGCGAACAGGGTCACACCAAGGCCGAATTCTAATAGGCTGGTGTCCGGCAAGGTATAAAAGGCGCGCCATAACAGGTAACGCGTCGTTATGAAGACGCCAATCAGCAATAGCAGGAGGCGAAGAAAACGGCCGAGATTATCGAAAAAGAGATGCCGGATCGCTGTTTGGCGCAGCGCCAGCAGCAGAAAGATCAGTGTCCCGGAGAGAACGAGTTGGGAGACGTCGTTGAGCGGAAGCGCTGCGAGGGACAGCAGCGGTAGCGCGACAGCGGCGACCGCAGCAAGGGAGGCTGCGGTGGCTAGACGCATGATGGGATCTGTCGGGTAGGCCAGTCTTGGGTCGGAGGGGGTCGCATCGGTGGACAGTTTAGACAACACCAGTAGGGTTGTCTTGGCCCAGCCGCGGGCGATACTGCGGTCTGTCGGGTTTGGCACCCACCTCGGTGCGCCGTCTCCCGCCTCGGTCGCGAGCCGCTGTCTCGGCGAGACGCTGCTTCAGCGACTGAGAGCAGCACTGGGGCGCGGACGGCGCTGATCGGCGATGTAACGACGTCGCGTCTACGATTGTGGGCTCGCGAAGCGTCCCGCGCTCGGCGCCTGAGCCTAGGGACGTGCATCGCCATGACGCGGGTCAAGCTATACCGATTCACTGCATCCGAAAAGGGTGCATAATCCGGCGCTTTGTCACGGGCATCGACCGCGACGCGGCAGGCGGTCGGCCTCCTCTCGCCTGATATCCTGGCCGAGCTGGACCAACGGAGCTGGTTAGCGGTAGCGCCGCCGATCCTCACCATCCGCCCGACTCTAAACGGTCAACTAGGGGATTAAGAGCAATGCAATACGACAGTCACCTCTATCAGATCTTGGCCCCGAACCCAGCGCTGGTAGCCTCACAGCTGGAACCGGACGCCTTCGCCAAGCACTACACGGCCGGGTCGCTTCGCTACTACGCCGGCAAGGTGGTCTTCGCCGAGATCGACGTCGACTACCGCCATCCGTACTTCAAGATCGATGAGGCGCTCGCGACGCTGAAGCCGCACGATGACGGTCGACCGAAGGCGACGCGATTCATCTCCACCTATCGGGTGCTGGAGCACATCGAACTCGACGCCATCCAGCGCGTCATCCTGAGTACGCCGGAAGGTTACACCCTGGAGCTCCAGGCCACGCCCTATGACAAGACCCATGAAGAGGGGTTCTTGCGTATCTATGCCGAGATCGCGCCGCTGCGTATGCTGGTGATGTCGCGCATGGATTTTCCTGCGTTCGGCAAGTACATCACCGACCCGGAATTCCCGAAAGGCGCGCCGAAACAGTTCTATACCCAGATCGAGCTCGACATCGAGCACTTCCTCGAGGAATTCGAGGCGCGTCCGGCGATGCATCCGCCGATCCCTGGGCTGCATCCGTCGAATCTGCGCGCGGCCATCATGGAGCTGCGCGCCGATCCGAATAAGCTCACCAAGGGGCTGAAGCTCGACAGCGCCTTCGAGACGATCCCTTACAAGAGCATCCGCCATGGGTTCATGTTCGCCTCGCAGGACAAGACCCGCTTCTTCCCGATGCCCTCGCGTTCGGAGATCGAGTCGACGAACTATCGCTTCTGGCGCGCCATGTGACCCGATGGCACCCGATCGGGACCTGCCACTCAGAGCAATACCGCCCGCCGATTTGGCTGTTTGCTCGAGGGCATCCCGAGCTGTCGGCTGTCCCTGCAGCCGGCGTTTGATTGTTCATTCCCAAGCCTTGGCGAGACGTCGAGACACCGGGTCGGTTCGACGTTTCCCAATACAACAAACACTGATTCGAGCGACACGGGGAGTCATCAACCCATGAGCCTGAATGCTCTATTGCCCTATATACCACTGATTTTCGGGGTCCTCGGCTTGGCGACAGCCTATGTCGTCTATCGTGCGGTCAACGCGTACCCCGGCGGCGAAGGCAAGGTCGCCGCCATCGGCGACGCCATCCACCTCGGCGCGATGGTCTTCATGCGGCGGGAATACTCGATGCTCGGCATCTTCGCCGCCGTGCTGCTGGTGGTGCTGTACATCTTCCTCGGCTGGAAGACTGCGCTGGCCTTCCTGGTCGGCGCCGTCGCTTCGGCACTTGCCGGCTTCATCGGCATGAGCACCGCCACCCGGGCAAATGTGCGCACGACGGTTGCGGCCCATACCAAGGGGCCAGCCCAGGCGCTCTCGGTCGCCTTCTTTGGCGGCTCCATCATGGGTCTAGCGGTCGCCTCGCTCGGGCTGCTCGGCCTTGGCAGCCTCTACTTGCTGTTCGGCGGCGACCCGGAGACCGCGCATGCGATCCACGGCTTCGGCATGGGGGCCTCGAGCGTGGCGCTGTTCTCGCGTGTCGGCGGCGGCATCTACACCAAGAGCGCCGATGTCGGCGCCGACCTGGTCGGCAAGGTCGAGGCCGGCATCCCAGAGGACGATCCGCGTAATCCGGGCGTGATCGCCGACAACGTCGGCGACAACGTCGGCGATGTCGCCGGCATGGGCTCGGACATCTTCGAGTCCTACTGCGGCTCGATGATCGCCACGATTGCGATCGCTTCGACGCTGGCCGTGGACATCATGGACCCGCTCGGTGAACGTCAAGCGCTGATGTTCCTGCCGCTCGGACTGGCCTCGGCCGGCCTGCTGTGCTCGATCATCGGTATCGGGCTGGTGCGGATCTTCTCCAACCAGTCGCCCGAGCGGGCGTTGCGTATCGGCACCATCAGTGCGAGCGTCATTTTCATCGCGGCGGCCTACTTCGTCATCGTTGGCACCGGCGTCGCGAGCGCGGTCTGGGGGGCAGTGCTGGTCGGCGCCCTCGGCGGCATCATCATCGGGCTGGTGACCGAGTACTACACCTCGTCCAAGCCGGTGGAGCACATCGCGATGGCCGGTGAGACCGGCCCGGCGACGGTCATCATCACCGGCTTCGCCGTCGGCATGCGTTCGGTGATCGTGCCACTGCTCACGATCAGCGTCATCATCCTGGTCTCGAACTGGCTGGCGGGCCTCTATGGCGTCGGCATCGCGGCGGTGGGCATGCTCGCGACCGTCGGCATCACCATGGCCATCGACGCCTACGGGCCAGTAGCCGACAACGCCGGCGGCATCGCCGAGATGGCCGGCCTCGGGGTCGAGACGCGCCGCATCACCGACTCGCTCGATGAGCTCGGCAACACCACCGCAGCGATCGGCAAGGGCTTCGCGATCGGTGCCGCGGCGCTGGCGGCCTTGGCGATCATCACCGCCTACATCGAGAGCGTGGCCCTGCATGTGCCCGATTTCGAGCTGCTGCTGAGCGACCCGCTGGTGATCGTCGGGCTGTTCCTGGGCGGTATTCTGCCGTTTGCGATCGCGGCCATCACGATGACCGCGGTTGGCGATGCCGCCTTCGAGATGATCAACGAGATCCGCCGCCAGTTCCGCGAGATCACCGGACTGCTCGAGGGCAATGCCGAGCCGGATACCGCGCGCTGCGTCGACATCGCCACCACCGCGGCGCTGAAGAAGATGGTGCTGCCCGGCGTTATCGCGATCGCCGCGCCCTGGGTGGTCGGCTTTGTGCTGGGGCCGGCCGCGCTCGGCGGCATGCTCGGCGGCGCGCTGCTCGGCTGCGTGCTGCTGGCGCTGACGATGGCCAATGCCGGTGGCGCCTGGGACAACGCCAAGAAGCTGGTCGAGAAGGGCGAGCATGGCGGCAAGGGCTCGGATACCCACAAGGCGACGGTGGTCGGCGATACCGTCGGCGACCCCTTCAAGGACACCTCAGGGCCGTCGATGAACATCCTGATCAACGTGATGGCGATCGTCAGCCTGGTCATCGCGCCGCTGCTTGGCAACAGCCTGCTCGGCTGATCCGTCCAGCCTATCGGTCTGGTGCCCCCGCGGCGGTTAACCGCCGCGGGGAGTCACTTCGACGCCCATTACAATCCCCGCACATATCGAATCCGTCGCTGGCTGGAAGACCGCGCGTGTCCAGCGTCCGGTGCCGATCCTGGGCCGTCTCGACAGCATCGAAACCGGTATTCGCCTCGTCAATCGGGCATTGCGGGAGGTGCGGGATGAAGTCGCTGGCTAAGAGGTCCTATCGAAACAGCCGCTCGACTCGCGCAACCTCCTGATCTATCGGGCTAAGGGAGGCATTCTGTTAGGGCTTCTAAACACTGCATTGCAGCCGATCTCGGGAGTCGGGCGCCCCAAAATCCTTATTTTTTGTAAGTAACTGTTTATATGAGCTAAAACGGGTCTTGACCGCGGTCAAGTCGCGATCCCCGCTGAGTTGGAAGACTGTCCCTGCCGACACCGGCATTCCACCCTGAATCATCGTCAGCGTAGCGAGTCTTCCAACAATGAGTATGTTCTGTTTCCAATGCGAAGAGGCCACCAAGGGCACCGGCTGCACCACCAAGGGCATCTGCGGCAAGACCGAGAGTGTCGCCGTGCTGCACGACCTGTTGGTCCATGTGCTCAAGGGGCTAGCGGTGGTCGCCGAGGAGGCCGAACGCCAGGGCAGGGCGGATGATACCGTCGGTCCCTTCATCTCGCAGGCGCTATTCGCGACCATCACCAACTCCAACTTCGACGCGGCGAGGATCGAGGCGCTGATCCAGTCCGCGCTCGCCAAGCGCGATGCACTCAAGGTCGCGATTGGCTACAGCAGCGATCAGGATGCCGTCACCTGGCACGGCCCGGTGAGCACCTATGCCGCCAAGGGCGCCGAGGTCGGCGTGCTCTCGCAGCCCGATGAAGACCTGCGCTCATTGCGCGAACTGCTGATCTACGGCGTCAAGGGCATGGCGGCCTACACCGACCACGCCGCCATTCTCGGCCTCGAGAAGCCCGAGATCTATGCCTTCATGATCAAGGCCCTGGCCGCGACGACTCGCGAGCTGAACCTCGACGCGATGACGGCGCTGGTGATGGAATGCGGCGAGAAGGGCGTGACCGCGATGGCCCTCCTCGATCAGGCGAACACCGCCGCCTACGGCCACCCCGAGATCACCCAGGTCAAGCTCGGCGTCGGCCAGAATCCCGGCATCCTGATCTCCGGCCACGACCTCAAGGACCTCGAGGACCTGCTCGAGCAGACTGCCGGCACCGGCGTCGATGTCTACACCCACAGCGAGATGCTGCCGGCGCATGCCTACCCGGCGTTCAAGCGCTACCCGCACTTCGTCGGCAACTACGGCAACGCCTGGTGGCAGCAGGACAAGGAGTTCGCCGCCTTCAACGGCCCGATCCTGATGACCACTAACTGCATCACGCCGGTCAAGAGCGCCTATCGGGATCGGATCTATACCACCGGCATGACCGGCTGGCCCGGCATCCAGCACATTCCGGATCGACCCGAGGGCGGCGCCAAGGACTTCTCGGCGCTCATCGAACAGGCCAAGCGCTGCGACCCGCCGACCGAGCTGGAGCAGGGCGAGCTCACGACCGGCTTCGCCCATGCCCAGGTCATGGCCCTGGCCGATCAGGTAGTCGACGCGGTCAAGACCGGCGCCATCAAGCGCTTTGTCGTGATGGGCGGCTGCGATGGTCGGCACAAGGAGCGCAGTTACTTCACCGAGGTCGCCCAGGCGCTGCCGCAGGACGCGGTGATCCTGACCGCCGGCTGCGCCAAGTACCGCTACAACAAGCTGGAGCTGGGCGAGATCGGCGGCATTCCGCGGCTGCTCGACGCCGGCCAGTGCAACGACTCCTATTCGCTGGCCTATATCGCGCTGAAGCTGAAGGAGGTGTTCGGGCTCGACGACATCAACGAGCTGCCGATCTCCTACGACATCGCTTGGTACGAGCAGAAGGCGATCATCGTGCTGCTGGCGCTGCTGCATCTGGGTGTGAAGCACATCCGGCTCGGTCCGACATTGCCGGCCTTCCTGTCGCCGAACGTGGCCAAGGTCCTGATCGAGCAGTTCGACATCAAGCCGATCGGCGATGTCCAGCAAGACGTCGCGGCGATGATGGCCGCGGCCTGATCCGCTCGGCCCAGGCTGCTCGGCCCGACCCCGCCCGACCCCGCCCGACCGGTCCGGGCGGCGTGGCGGCTGAAACCATTCGCTGCCGGTCGTGCTCCGTCCTCAATGCCAGAACACTGGATGCCGGCGTCCACCGACCAGATTATTGAGCCGATCATGGCCGGGATCGGCAAGAATGATCCTAGCCAACGGCGCACCTGTTTCTTGCTGTAGCGGGTCGCGGCCTCAGCGTCACCGGTCGGCGGGCTCAGTGCGTGCCGGCGGCTGAGAAGGTGCCGCTGCTCTAGACTGGTCGCCTCTGAACGACTGGGCGTCCGATCCGGTCTATGGGAGTGTTGATGATGGCGTCTGCGGACGATCGCGAATCCGGCTGGACCGACGAAGGCGGGCTTTGGCCCTCGGCCGATTATCCTGTTCAGGTCGAGCGCCTGCGCGCGGCGATCGGTGAGCGCATCTACCTCGCCGAGCTGCGCGAGACCGACATCCAGCTTGGGGTGCAGGTGACGGATCGCGCCTATGAACTGCTCGGGGTGATCGATTTCCCGCGCCCGGACCCGGCACGCGGGCTGGCGCCGCATCTGATCCTGCTCGACGATGGACGGGGAGTGAACCTCGGGCGTATCGCCCGCATCAGCCGGCGCCCCTTCCAACCCGCCGCTGACGAGGTGCTCTACCTCGACCGCCCGGCCGATCAGACGCTGCTGTTCGCCGATCGACGCCTCTCACCGCGCTTCATCGCTGAGCGCGCTCAGGCCGCACTCGGGCAGGTGCTCGGGCGGTCAGCGCCGCTGCCGCAATCCCGGCTCGAGCCGGCGCAGCGGGGCGCATCATCAGCCGCCGGTGCCGACGGATGGTCTTCCGAGAACGATGGGTAGTGAGCCGGCGCGGCGAGCGATGCGCCGGTGCCGACGGCCACCTGCTCAAGGACATGTAGCCCGAGGACATCCTCGTGCGGCCGCAGGAGGCGATGCAGGGACGTCTGGTGATCAGTCCCCGGCTCACCGAACTGCTGGCCTGCGCTGCGTGAGCAGCCCGACCCGACCAGTCCCGACCCGGCCTCACCGCCCGCGGGCGCGAGCCCCTGGAGCTGATCGCCGAGGGCCTGAACAACAAGCTCATCGCCCGCGAGCTCGAGCGCGCGATCGGGACCGTGAAGGCGCATGTCAAGCACCTGCTGCAGAAGCTCGGCCTGCACAACCGCGTCGAGGCGAATGCCGTAAACGGCTTGCCTTTGAGCTTATAGGCTGTGATAACCAGCCCTTTAAAGGTCGCCCTAACACGTTGTAAATTCTAGGCATCTTCTGGCAGCCCTGGAGTTGATGCGCGAATGTTTGACGGTGTTCTGGAGCGTTTTGCCGAGCGCGCGCCGGCGAGCGTGATGGTGCGCGGCCTGCTGGAGCGGCTGCTCAACGCCGAGCGGCTCGAGCGCTGGTTCGAGTCGGCGTCCGGGGCGCAGTCCACCCGCCCGATCCTGTTCTCCTCGCTGGTCGGGCTGATGCTGCAGGTCATCTGCCGGGTGCAGGCCAACGTCAATGCCGCCTATCGGGAGGCGTCGATCGCCGCCTCGATCGCGGCCGTCTGTAACAGCTCAAGGGGGACAAGCTCAAGGGGGTGGAGGTGTCGACCGCGCAAGTGCTGGTGCGCTTGAGCGCCCAGGATGCCGCTGAGCTGATCGATGCGCTCGGCGGTGCCCGGGCCGAGCGCCTGCCGGGCTATCGCATCCTGTACCTTGACGGCAACTGTTTGGCCGCCAGCGAACGGCGGCTCAAGCCGTTGCGCGACAGTGCCGCGGCGCCCTTGCCGGGCAAGTCGCTGGTGGTCTTCGATGACGCCCGGGGCCTGCTCAGCGATGTCTTCCCATGCGCCGATGGCCATGCCCAGGAGCGCAGCCTGCTCGATGACGTCGCCGAGACGGTGCAGGCCAACGACCTGTGGATCGCCGATCGCAACTTCTGTGTGACCGCCTTCTTGGCCGCCATCGCGCGCCGTCAGGCCGCCTTCCTCATCCGCCATCACACGGGGCTCCATATCAAGCCGCTCAGTGCCCTGCAACCGGCCGGCACCGGGGCGGATGGGCCGGTGTTCGAGCAGGCCGTGCAGGTCACCGATGCCGAGGGGCACACCTGGACCTGGCGGCGCATCGTGCTCGAACTCGAGCGTCCCACTCGCAACGGCGATCAGCAACTGATCGTCTTGACCAACCTGCCAGCGGAACAGGCCGATGCGGCCACGGTGGCCGAGCTCGACCGCAGCCGCTGGACCATCGAGACGGCGTTTCAAAAGCTTGAGGGGCATCTCCACTCCGAGCTCAATACCCTGGGCTATCCACAAGCCGCCCTGTTCGGCTTCTGCCTGGCCCTGGTGGCCTTCAACCTCGATGCGGTGGTGATGGCCGCGCTGCGCGCCGCCCATCCCGAGGTGAATGTCAACGAGACGGTCTCGGAGTATGACTTGGCCGGCGAGATCGCCCGCACCAGCGAGGGGCTCACCATCGCGGTCGAGGAGCAACACTGGCAGGTCTTTGCGCAGGCCGATCGCGCGCACTGTGCTGACTTGCTGCTCGCGCTCGCTCAGCGCGTCAACCTCAAGAAGCTGCGTAAGAGTCCGCGCGGGCCGAAGAAACCTCCCACCCCGAGGACCAAGCACAAGGGCAAGCCGCATGTCTCCACGGCTAAACTCTTGGCTGGGCGTTAACACGGCTGGCGACCCACCTTTAAAGGGCTGGTAGCGGACCCGCATGCTAGGTGGTGTGGGGAGGGCGGGTTAAACACCCGCCCTTACCCGATTAGCTGCCGGTTTTCGAAAGAAGTAAACGCGGATTAAGCTTAACGACCCTCCTGGATGACTTCGCTTGGCGTTCCCGCAATGCTTCACAAATACGATCAAGATCATGCCCGTACTTTGCAGCATGCTGTGCTCTGTAGCGCCTTATTTCTTCAACGATAGGATCTTCAGTCATGATTTACGCTCCTAACTCTTCTGGAGAGCATAGCACCGGGCAGACAAAACCATGGTTTTCTACGACCTTTACGATGGCTCCCTTCATCTCGGCGTTATTGATGTGTTTAAAGTTCCAAGTAAGCAAGTAGTCAATCCCGTTCGCTGCAGCAATACCGATGTGCAAGGCATCTTCTTCACTATTTGTCGGGACAGCTTGGAATCTGACCAAGTCCTTGGCGATGTTCTTGGCCTCTTCGGAGATATCCAAAGCCGCAATTTCTTCTATGATGGATATAGTTAACAGCAGTTTGTTCTATAGTTAAGTAGGTATTGCAGACCTGACTCGGAGGTGATGAAGATGACTCGCAGTCGTCGCATCGAGATTCCGAACAAAACGCAGTTGCGCCGGTATTTGCAGGAAGAGTAAAGACCTTACCGTGCGCCTGCGCCTGACCTTGCTGAACCTGCTCGCCGAATTGCCACGCTCGCTCTCATTGGCGCAGATCTGCGCGATGGTCGATGTGCCCGAGCCGACCGCTTATGTGTGGGTGCGGGCGTGGCGCGAGCGCGGGTATCGGGGCGTCTGCCATCCCACCGAGAGCGGTGGCGAGCCAGGCCGACCGCCCGCGCTCGATGAGGGCGACTTGGCCGCCCTGAAGGCCCTGCTCGAAGACCGCCCGTTCTGGCAGACCCGCGAGGTGCGCACCCTGATCCGCGAGCACTTTGGTGTGACCCTCTCCGAGAGCCAGGTCAGCCGCATCTTGCGTGACAAGCTCGGGATGCACTTCGGCAAGCCGTATCCCTACGATGCCAAACGCCCCAGCGACGCCGAGGCGCAGCTCGAGCAGCGCTTGATCGACGCCTATGAGCGCCTGCGGGCGCAGGGGCTCAGCGATAACGAGGTCGCCCTCGGCTTCCTCGACGAGGCCAGCCCCCAACTGACGGCCAACACCGCCCGGGTCTGGCACTTCGGTCACGGTGAAATCACCAAGAACACCGCGCGCCTGAAAGCCAACGCCATCGGCTTCTACGCCCTTATCGGCACGTCCGTGCAGGACTTCTTGCCCCGGTCTAACCAGACGGCGATCGCCGCGTTCTTCGACGCCATCCGGGCCGCTAACGCCGACTACCGGGCCATCATCGTGATCCTCGACCACTTCAGCAGCCATCACGCCGCCGAAGTCA
>NZ_NRSJ01000047.1 GCF_016584085.1 Halochromatium glycolicum
TTCTTGCCCCGGTCTAACCAGACGGCGATCGCCGCGTTCTTCGACGCCATCCGGGCCGCTAACGCCGACTACCGGGCCATCATCGTGATCCTCGACCACTTCAGCAGCCATCACGCCGCCGAAGTCAGGCAGGCGGCCAAGGAACACGCCCTCGAGCTGGTCTTCCTGCCACCCTACGCACCGGACCTCAACCCGATCGAATTCATCTGGAAAACAATCAAACGGGTCATCTCGGTCAACTTTATCGGCTCGCTCGACGAACTGAAACACCACATCCGCTTGACCTTCAACGAAGCCAGTCAGTATTGCTCCTATGTGCGGTCCTGGATCGAGCGTTTCGTGCCGCATGTCTTAGACTATGAAGAAATCTGCGGATGACTATAATGTGAGGCCGCATTTTGCGGGTCAGTTTGCCTGGGGCAACGTTGCTAGAAGCTCATGTGCCTCTTTGTGCTCGCTGCTTCCCGGATGATCAGAGATGATCCTTTTCAATTGCTCACGAGCTTCCGTCTTGCGGTTCGATTTGATCAGTGCCTTTGCGAGGTTGAGTCGAATCGCTGGGCTTTCCGGGCTCAGCTGTATAGCCTTGATAAGCGTAGAGACGGCGGCTCCGAGGTTGCCTTGCTCCATCTCGATAATGCCCTTGGTATCAAGAATCGCGCCCCCCGCCGGAGCTTGCTCGATGGCCCTTTCTACAAGTTGAGTGGCTTCTTCGGGTTCCTTAGTACGCAGAAGCCAGGCAAGATTATTCAGAGCGATCAGGTTATCTGGGGAACGCTCTAGGAAACGGCGATATACCGTGATTGCCTCTTCATTACGTTGAAGCGCAAGTAGCTGATTGGCAAGGCGCAGGCGCAGTTCCTGATCCTCCGGGTGCCTTTGCATCCAGTTGGACAGCGTTTGCACAGACCCGTTTCGATCGCCAGCCTCGGCCTGAGCTTGGGCCAGCGCGCCGACCAGGTAGCGGTCGTCGGGGTCCTGTTCCAAGGCTTTCTCGAACGCCGTCAAGGAATCGTCCAAGCGGCCCTGGTTATTGGCGATGGCGCCGGCGAGCCCCAGAACCTGCGGATGATCCGGATGCTGAGCTTGCGCCGGGGCAAGCACCTCCGCAGCCTCGTCGATGCGCCCTTGCCGCGTGAGCAGCTCGACGACGATCAGCCGTGCCTCAAGGTGGTCGGGGTGAAGCTCGAGCCCGCGCTCAAGGGCGGCAAGCCCTTCGTCTTCGCGTCCTAGATCAACCAGCAGTCGGCCGAGCAGCATCGGCACGTCGGCTGCTTCGGGCTGCTGCTCCTGAAGCCGTCTCAAGATATTGACGGCAGACTCGCGATCCTCGCTTCGCAGCAGGGCCAATGTCATGAGACGCAGCCAATCCACGGAGCTGCCATACGCTTCCTCGCCTTCGCGCAGCAGGACGACGGCTTCCTCAGGCCGATCGGTTTGCAGGTAGATCTCGGCCAGTCCGCGCCGCGGTGCAAGGGCGTTTGGGTGCGCTGCAACAGCGCGCTCGAGCAGGGCTTCGGCCTCGACCAGATCGCCTCTGGCCGCATCCAGTCGTGCCGCGTTCGACAGCAATCCAAGATGCTCGGGATAGTCTTCGAGATAGGTTGTGGTTAGCGCCTTTGCCTCATCGACGCGTCCATCGCGCGCCATCAGCCCCGCAAGGTTGCTGGCGAGATCGGCCTTAGCGTCAGGGACCGAGTCCAGGCCGTCGCGGAAGATCGCTTCGGCTGCGGCCGTGTCGCCCGCACCGAGATAGGCGAGCCCCTTGAGATTGTAGTAGAGCGCAAGCTTGACGTCATCGCGGTCGCGGAGCCGCTCGATCAGTTCGAGGGCCTGTTGATGTTCTTTCGCCCGCAGCCGCTCGAGGATCATCGCGACCTCCAGGCGGAGGCTTTCCTGTTCTGGAGCGAGCTGAATGGCCCGCTCGAGCTCACTAAAGCCTTTCTCGCGCTGACCTTCCTGAAGCAGCGCGAGACCGAGCTGCGCGCGAGTGCCAGCCGATTCCGGCTCCACGGCAATGACCCTGCGGAGATGGTGCAATGCCTCGTCGGCGCGACCTTGCGCAAGGTACAGGTTGCTCATCAGCGCGAGCGTTGCTTGGTCTTCCGGGTTGTGCTCGAGTACTGAGTGCAAGGCTTGCTCGGCACGCTCGCTATCACCTTCTCGCAGGCGGGTTAGCGCGAGTAGCCGCGAGGCCTCCGCTGATTCCGGGACACGCCTGGCGTAGCGACTGAGATGGTTTTCCGCCTGTTGCCAGTTTTCGAGCGCGTAATGGCTCGCACCTAAGTAGAAAGCCGCGGGGAGGTAGTTGGGGTCACGCGACAAGGTTTCTTCCAGCTCGGTGCGTGCGTCCTCGTAGCGCTGCTGATAGAAGGCAATGAGTCCGCGCATGTAGCTCACGGCCGCGTGCTCTTCAAACTGCGCTTGCAGTGCCTGTACGTCCTGGTCGGCGCCTTCGTAGTCTTGCTGGAAGAGCTGGGTCAGCGCGCGCTTGAACCGGGGAGAGAAGGGTTGGCGAGTGGTTTCTAGCGCCTTGGTGTAGGCCGCCTCGGCCGCCTCGAGCTGGCCGGCCTCGCGCTCGACGTCGCCGAGAAGCTCCCAGGCGCGATCCAAGGTTGGCTCAGCGTCGAGTGCCGCGCGCAACTGGGTGCGAGTAGCCTCGGGGTCCTCATTCAGCCATTCGACCCAGGCGAGTCCGAGCAGCGCCTCCGCGGCCTGGGGCTCGAGCTCCAGCGCTTGGTCCAATGCGCTGCGGGCCTCGTCGAGCTGTCCTTCTGCCAGTAACGCCTGTGCACGCAGCGTCAGTGCCGTCGGTTGTTGCGCCTCGCCGAATGTCTGCATCGATGCGGTCGCATCGATGACCGCCTCGTTCTTGCCCTGCATCAGCCAGGCGCGAAGCAGCGGTAGGCGCAATGCGCTCGGGTCGCCACCGAGGTCCTCGGCGCGTACGAGTTCGGCCTCGGCTTCGACGGCCTTGCCGAGCAGCAGGTTGAATTCGCCAAGCAGGCGCCGTGCCTCGGCGCGGTCGGGCTCCTGCTGCAGCGCGTTCTTGATCTCGATCACGGCCTGCCGGAGGTTTCCCTCGGCATAGGCCTGCTCGGCCCGTGCGACATGCTCCTCGGCCGAATAGGTGACTTTGCCGCAGCCGCTGACGAGCACCAGGGCCGCGAGCCACACCGTCAGCAGTGGAATGAGGCGACGCATTGTTGACCGCGTGTTGAGGGTGTGCATGGTCCGATTCGTGTCCGTGCTGTGGTCAAAGGGCTTACGTTGAGCCGCCGGCCGGCGGTCGAAGTCCGTCAAGCGGTCTGCGAGGGTGGTCCGGCATCGATGAGCTGGCGCCCGACCATCGATAGGAGCTCGCCGATTTCGGGCTTGATATCCCGATGTAGGCTCTCCTTCGTGATATAGAATGGCCCGCGCATGCCGTGATGATCAATGATATCGCCGGCCTTGACGAAGTTGATTCCGAAGTAGCGCATGTGTCTGGCGAGTCGCGGCTCCATCATCACCACCGCCATGTTCATGCCGCGCTGCAGGCTCATGGCCGCGGCGGCGAGATAAAGGCCGAGTGCGATGTGCGGAAACACCCGGCGTTCCGTCGGCTCCAGCCCCGCAGCCTCGTCTGCCACGCCATGTGGCGTCTGCGCCTCTCCGGGGCGGCGGCGGAAGCGCGAGACGATCGCGAGTCTTGAGATCTCGCCGAAGGTCCGACGGTCAAGCTGGCTGAGGTCGAGCACACTGCGGTCTAGACTATGGCTGCAGTAGCGCTCGAGCGGCAGCTGAGGCTCTCGGCCCTGGGAGTGGTTCAGCACGAGGCGTACGCAGCCAGCGAATTCGCCTGACGGACGGTGTCGCAGTAGGCCGTGCACCGAGTGGGCATCGAAGTCATCGATCTCGCGTCCGTTTGGATGGTCTTCTTTGGACTCGAACTGCATCTCCTCGCAATACACTTGGTACCTGATCCGGTAGACGCGATCGCGCAACGCGTCGGTCTCCGCGGGGATGATCTCGAAGAATTGGTCGAAGGCGCTGGCAAGGGAGGTGGATGTGTTACTCATGTGAAGAGGAACTCTCGTTGGCGGCAGCTTCAGCCAGGGCCCTTACTTCACTGGGGCTCGCTCATTATCGCGTCGACTGTTGCCCCAGAATGCTGCCATGATGTAAACGGAGAGTTTACTGACACCAGCTTCAAGGCACCAGTTTACAAGCAGTCTGACAGACTGATGTGATGTGAGGCTCACAGAGCGCACAACACCGGCTGGTATCTGGGTCAGCCTTATAACATACTGCCTGCTCAAGCGTATCTGGGCCGGTGTCGAGCTTCTGGATGCCCCGTGACGGCTGTGCGCCTCGCTCATGCGTAGTGGTAGTAAATTGAGATCTGAGCCCATCTTCGCCATCCGGTCTTTCGCGATCGTTCGAGTCGGCATCGACTGTTCGAATGGGCTAACGTGGCTTTCAAAGACCCCTCATGGCTGACGATGATCTGTTGGCGGTGTGATGTTTGAGGCGTTCTATGGACTGAGGGAGGACCCGTTCCGTCTCAGCGCTGATCACCGGTTCTGTTTCCCGCACCGAAACTACGCGCGTGCGCGGGCCTACGTAGACTATGCGCTGCATCGGGCTGAAGGGTTCGTGATGGTGACCGGCAGCCCGGGCACCGGTAAGACCACGCTGATCAACGAGCTGCTGAGCAACCTGCCAAAACAGACAACACGGGCGGCGACACTGCTGAGCACGCGCTTGGAGGCCGAGGATCTGCTGCGCATGACGGCGTACTCGCTCGGGCTGAAGTCCAGGGAGCAGCCGAAGGCGATGCTGCTGCAGCAGCTGATGGAACGGGTCAAGGATGATTACCTCCGGGGCATTCGCACCCTGCTGATCATCGATGAGGCGCAGGATCTGAACGCCCCAGCGCTCGAAGAACTGCGTCTGCTGACGAACCTGCACGAGGGGAACCGACCCCTGTTGCAGATCGTACTGGTCGGCCAGGAGCCATTGCGGCAGCTGGTCCGCCGTCCTGAGATGGAGCAATTGCATCAACGGCTGATCGCAGCCTGGCATCTTCAGCCGCTTGGCCCGGAAGAGGCCATCGCTTACGTGCGCCACCGACTCGAAATCGCCGGCTGGCAGGGTGATCCGGTGTTCGAGCCAGGGGTCATGGAGACGGTGTTCGCGTTCAGTCAGGGCGTGCCGCGACGGATCAACCTGATCTGCAGCCGTTTGCTTCTGCATGGCTGCATCGGTGAGCTGCACAGCCTCAGCCGCGAAGACGCCGTTGATCTCGTTGCCGAACTCGGCGAGGAGGAGCTCGCGCCAGCGGCTGACGGTCGGTCCGCTGGCTCGGATGCCGAGGTCGACTGGGCAGCGATCGACCAGGGACTGATCTGGACGCCGCCGGAGCCTGAGCCGTTGGCCCATCCGTCGCCAGATCCTTCTGCGACCGTTGCCAATCAGGCGGAAGAGGATCTCCAGGAAGAGGGGCTTCAGGAAGAGGGCATTCAGTCAGGCGAGAAGGACGCCGCAACAGACGAGCCCGCGCCTGAGGCAACCGCAACCGGGAAGCTGGCGCTCGACCCAACGGCTGGGCCAGAGACCGGCGGCCCTGAACAGTCGCTGAGCGCATCCAACGCGAGTTGCAACTCTGGATCAAGTTCTGGCGCCGGCACTGGTTTTGGTGCCGGCTCTGGCTCTGGCTCGACCCCCCCGGCGTCTTCGGCTTCAGCTGAATCGGCAGCCCCGGATGGCCAAGTTAGCCCTGTGGCCCGGTCCGATTCATCTGCGGATCGCGAGCAAGCCGGGGTTGGCTCTGCTACTGGGGCGGCGCAGGCTCAGCAGAAGCCTATCGAGGGGGCTTCCGCGCAGCGGACTGATGCCAAGTTGGGTCCCCCGCCTGGGCTCGCGGTGGAAGACGTTGATCAACGCACTGCCGATCTCGATCTCGGGAGTCCGCCGCCCGGTCTCGCGGTGGAAGACGCTGGCGATCTTCCCCCGACTCCTTCTCCAGAACGATCCCCGCCGGCCTTGATGCCTGTTGGGCCGCGAGCGAGACGCGTCCGAGTGATGAGGAGACGCGGTCCCATCGTCCTGGGTATCGTTGTCTTTGTCGTGTTGATCCTGTTGCCTCGCGACCTGCTCGAATGGCGCGCCTCTGATCTCTTGCGGCTACTTCGCTCGCCGGATGTCTCCATGGAAGGTTCTTCGCCGCCATCGTAACGTTTTCTTACCAAGGGCTGATCCAGACCATGCCAAATTTCTCACCGTTATGGACGTCTCGTGCGACCAGTGCTCAGCGCGATCTGGAGCCCGGTTTCTTGCCGCTCCGCTTTCTATTGCTTGGATTGTTGGTGAGCGGGCTGTTTGTGCCGATGCTGCCTGCATCTGCTGCCGACGCGCTCGAGCGCGGGCGGGCGCTGGCGCAGCGGGTTGATAATCGGCCGGATGGCGACGATGCGGCCAGCCAGGGTACGATGGTGCTCTCGGAGGCCGGCCGCGAGCCTCGTGTCCGGAAGCTTTACAGCTTTCGACGGGAGGGTGCCGGGGGTGAGGTCGCTAACCTGATCCGTTTTACGGCCCCGGCAGATATCGCCGACACCGGCTTGTTGACCATCGACCACGCCGATGGCAGCACGGACCAGTGGATCTATCTGCCGGCCCTCAAGCGGGACCGTCGCATCCCGTCGTCGCGTCGTGGCGGACGTTTCGTCGGCTCTGATCTGTTCTACGAGGACCTGCAGGACCGCGACGTCGACGAGGACCGGCATCGGTGGCTCCGCGAAGAGACCCTTGAAGGCGTCAAGACCGAGGTATTGGAGAGTGTCCCGATCGACCCGGACAGCTCGGTCTATGGTCGACGCCTCAGCTGGATCCATCCCGAGACGCTGATCCCGATGCGGGTCGATTTCTACCGGCCCGGAGAGCCGAGACCGTTCAAGCGCCTTCGGGTCTACAAGGTCGAGCGGATTCAGGGCTACTGGACGGTGACCGACAGTGTGATGAAGGATCTGGAGTCTCAGCACCAGACGCGAGTAGTGAACGAGCAAACCGTCTATGATCGCAATCTGCCGGAGCGTCTCTTCACCAATCGTGCGTTGCAGGACCCGTCGCTCGAACAGCGGTTCCGCCCTTGAACGCCATCTGCTGTGGTCGATCCGGTCCCTTTGCCTCGCCGTCGACTCGAACGGAAGGTCTGGCCTGCACTGGCTGACGGCTTGAGCCTGTTGCTGAATCCTGTGCTGACCCGCGATATGGCGCGCTCGCTTCTATTTGGCGTCAGCCGTCAGCCGTCTTGTGCCGTGGCTGGTAGGGTTTGCCGATGCTGAATCCTCTGCGCCTCCCGCCTGTTGCGGCACTGCTGATCCTTGTGGTGATGGCGATCGCGCCGTTGGTGGCCGCTGCGCTGTCGCTGACGATCAACAATTCCGCTGAGGCCTACGTCCCGCCTCAGAGCCCGGCGGCGGTCTTCGAGCGTGAGCTGCGCGAGCGCTTCCCCGGTGACGAAGTGTTGGTCGCGGCCTTCGCCGGCGAGCAACTCTACGGTGACGCGTTCCTCGAGCGGCTCGAGCAGGTCGTCGCGGTGATGCAGCAGCATCCGCTGGTGGAGCGGGTGCTGGCGCCGGAGACGCTCGATCACATCAGCGGCAGTGTCGACGGCTTCCAGGTCGAGCCGCTGCTGGATTCGGCGATCCGCACGCGCCTCACGCCCGCGGAACGGCGCGCGCGGCTGCAAGCGGATCGCTTCGCGCCCGGCCTGCTGGTCTCGGACGATGGTGAGCTGATTGCGCTTGCGGTGCGGCCTCATGAGCTTGAGAATAGTTTGCAGCGCTTGGAGGTGGAAGGCGCCTTTCTGGATGCGCTGGGGCAGGTTGGGATCAACGATGCGCTGGTGGCGCTGTCGGGGCAGACGCCGCTCGACGCCGCGCAATTGCGCGCAACGCTCCGGGACAGCCTGATCTTCGTACCGGCAACGCTGCTGATCGGTCTGGCGCTGATCGCCTGGCTGTTCCGGCGCTGGCTGGCCTTGATTGCGGCGCTCGCGGTCATGCATGCAGCCGTTGGCACGGCGTTGCTGACTTTGGTGCTGCTGGGGCAGCCCTTTACGCTGGTCACGGCCATCCTGCCGCCGTTGATGGTCTCGCTCTCGGTGGCGCTGTTGCTGCATCTCTACAACGCGCTCGCCCTCGTCGAGCGGGGCAGCGGGCGGCATGCGGGGGTCGGTGCTGTAGAAGGGGCCGGCGCTGAAGCAGCGGTGGCGGACGTCGCCGCCACCGTCGCTCGATCCCGACGAGTGGAGCGGGCCTGGGAGGCGATCCACCGACCGGCCCTGTTCACGGCCTTGACCACCGCAGCGGGGTTGATCTCGTTGAGCATGAGCGAGATCCCGCCGGTGCATGCGCTCGGCCAGGCGGCCGCGGTGGGCGTGCTGATGCTCTACCTGCTGGTCGCCTGGGTCCTGCCTGCGATCTTCGCGCGCTGGGACCGGGGCGGCTGGGCGCGACCCGGACGAGGCATCAACGTCTTGGATGCGCCGGTGGCCTGGCTGCGCCGGCTCGGGATGCGCCGCCCGCTTTGGGTCCTGCTGGTTACGGTGGGGCTGTTGGCCGCGGGGGCGCCGCGCATCGCCGATGTCGAGGTCGAGAGCGATCTGTTCCGCTTCTTCAAGGCCGATCATCCGATCACCCAGTCCAACCAGCTCCTGACCGAGAAGCTCTCCGGTGTCACCGCGCTGGAGGTGGTGTTCGAGGCGCCGTCCCGCGGTGCGTTCAAGGAGCTGGAGCAGCTGCGGCAGATCCAGGGTTTTCGCGAATGGGTTGCGGGCCGCGACGAGGTCGATCGCGTCACGACCATGGTCGATGTGATCGAGGAGATGCACTGGGGCTTTCACGCCGAAGACCCGACGAATCGGCGCCTGCCGGAGCGGGGCGATCTGATCGCGCAGTACCTTTTTATCTACGATGGCAACGATCTCTGGGAACTGGTAGACCGTGATTTCCAAACGACGCGGGTCTTGCTCAATCTTAATATCAACGGCGCACGTCAGATCAATGCGACCATCGCTGCCATCGAGGACTACCTGCAGCAGCAACCGCTCGGGGAGCTGGACTTTCAGACCGCCGGCTTCGGCCGACTATTCGGCGATCAGGAGCAGCTGCTGATCGAGGGACAGATTCGCGGGCTGCTGCTGGCCGCCGGCCTGATCTTCGTGCTCATGCTCGTCATCTGGCGCTCGCTGTCGGCCGCGCTGCTCTGCATGGTGCCGAATCTCTCGCCGATCCTGGTGATCTTCATCGTGATGGGCCTGTTCGGGATCTGGCTAGATTTGGCGACCGCCATGATCGCCGGCGTTGCGGTCGGCATCGCCGTCGATGACACGATTCACGTCTATTACGGTTACCGTCGGCGCCGCCGAGCAGGCCGTTCACCGGTCTGGGCGCTGGCGCGAACCTTTCAACATGCCGGGCGGGCGGTGGTGGCAACAACCTTGATCCTCAGCGCGCAGTTCTTGATCCTGGGCACTTCTCAGTTCTTGCCGACGATGGAGTTCGGACTGCTGACGGCGCTCGGGCTGGTGACCGCGCTGTTGTTTGACCTGCTGGTGCTGCCCGCCTTGGTGATGGTGACTGCGGGCGCCTGGTTTAGACGTTCGACGGCGCCGGCATCGTCGCCTACGGGTGGTCAGACGGAATGATTGGCGTTTCTCCCTTGGCCCGATTTGCGCTGGCCCGGTTTGCGCTGGCCCGGTTTGCGCTGGCTGCGGTGCTTCTGCAGCCAATCGCGACGACTGCGCAGGTGATCGAGCTCGGCAGGCCGGCGCCGCCGCTTCCGGAGGCGGCCGGCGGTGCTGAGCCTGAGCCTGAGCCCGAGGAGGAGCTCGAGGATGAAGTCAAGCCAAGAATGCCTAAAAGGACCGATCGTCCTGCGGCCGCGACAGCGAGGCCAAACGCTGCCCTGGGAGACGATCTAACGGCCGAGCCGAAGCTTGATCCAACGAGGTCAACGACAGGTTCGGCCTTTCGCTCGGCCGCTCAGCCAACCATCGAGCTGGAAAGGCTTTGGCTCGAGGCCGGGGTCCTTACCCAAGACCAAGGCCAAGCCGACACCAGCAACTATTTGCGCGGGGATCTCGCCGCCGAATGGGTCCTGAGCAGCCAGTGGTCAGTCCGCCTGGCCGGTCGTCTCGACGGGGCGTTGCAGACGGGCGTCGACAATTTTGACACCCTTGAGCTGGACTACGGCCCCAGCTATCTGCGCTATCAGGATCAGAATCGCCGCATCACGCTCGGACCGCAGATCGTCACCTGGAGACGCGTCGACGAAATACCGCCGACGGACCGGCTTAGCGTCCAGGACATCAGCCGCGCTCTGCTGGATGATCTCGAGTATCGTCGGCGCGCAGTGCTGATGGCGCGATGGGAGGAGTTCATTGGGGACTTCAAGCTCGACTTCCAGTATATTCCGCGCTTTCGTCCCGCCGAGACGCCGCGTCTCGACAGCATCTGGTCGCCGGTGAACAAGCGCAGGGGCGAGCTCATCGGAATGCCGTTCAGTCCGTTGATCGCGCCGCTCGTTCAGCGTGGACGTTTCGAAGAGGATGCCGCCGGGGACGGCGGATGGGGAGTGCGACTGAGCCGGCCTGGCCGCGGCTTCGATTATGCGCTGACGGTGCAGGAGACGCGGCAATCACTCCCTTACTTCGCGCTCGACCCACGGGTGCGTGCGCAGCTCTTGGCAAACCCGCGCGATCTCTCCGGCGCGCTGAGCGCGGCTCCAGACACCTTCGTGGCTCAGTATCCGCGCACCTGGGTGGTCGGTGGCGACCTCGGGCTGGTGACCGAGCAAGCGACCTGGAGGCTCGAGGCCGCCTGGCTCAGCGATCAGCCTGCCACGACGGCCGATCTCCGTTATATCACCCGCGAAGCGATTGACTGGGTCGCGGGGGTCGAGTTCTATCCGGGCGACCAGGAACTGCGTGTGAATCTCCAACTTGGTGGGACTCAGCTGCTCGATGCGCCATCAGGATTGCTCGACCGTCAGAAGACCTTGAACCTATTCGGTGATCTGGAGGGTGGATTTGCCCGAGATCGTTGGCGCGCCCGGCTGCGCTTCTTCGCTGGGCTCGCTAAACGTGATCTCTATCTCAATCCGCAGATCAGGTTCCTCGGCTGGGAGCCGCATGAGATCTATTTGGCCTACCATTATTTTGAGGGTACCGACCAAACACTGGGTGGTTACTACCAAGAGAATGATTTTGTGGCCCTTGGTCTGCGGACGCACTTCTGACGCCTCGGCCAACAGCACTTGTTGTATTGCTGCAAATCGTGGTATCTGTGCTTACTAGCCGCGTGAAAATGTGCTATTTTGCAACAGTGAGTCGCATGCTCCGCCCTCATCGTATCGCTGCGTCAGCTCGAGGCGGGGCACCTAAACTACGTCACGTCAAGCACCCAGTGTGGCTGGAGGATTGGTAGTGAAGATATGCTTGTCAGGCCATAAACGCACTGTACCTCAATGGGCGGTACTGTTCCTCGTCGCCTTGGTACTGCCTGCTTGCTCGACGGCTCCAAAATATCCCCCGCTACCATCGATGGCGCTCGACGAGGCTCCCGACTATCTGATCGGGCCGGGCGATAACGTGAACATCTTCGTGTGGGGCCTGCCGGAACTGTCATCTTCGGTTCCGGTCCGTCCTGACGGCAAGATCACCACACCGCTGATCGAGGATGTGCCCGCCTCTGGCCTCACCCCGACCGAGCTGGCGCGCGAGATGGAGGAGGTCCTGGCGACCTATGTGCTCGATCCTGTTGTGACTGTGATCGTCACCGGATTCGTCGGCCCTTACAGTCAGCAGGTGCGCGTCGTGGGTGAGGCAACGAATCCTCAAGGTGTCCCATACCGAGAGAACATGACAGCGCTAGACCTGATGATCGAGGTCGGTGGGCTAACCGAGTTCGCGGCCGGTAATCGCGCCAGTATTATCCGCGAGGTTGACGGAAAGCCGAAGCAGTTCAGCGTGCGGCTGGATGACCTCATCAAGCGCGGAAGGATCGAGGAAAACGTCTTCATGCTTCCGGGAGACATCTTGATTATTCCTGAGACCTGGTTTTGAGCGCCTAGACTCGGAGTTGCCACGCTCGAGTAGAATCGCAATTTGCGTCGTAGGTACCGGATCGCATGCATGAAATTTTAAGTCAGGTGCTGGGGTATCTGCGCGGCATCTGGCGCTTTCGGTGGCTGGTGCTGGTTGTCGCCTGGTTGGTCTCTCTCGTCGGCTGGGGCTATACGGCTACCATACCGGACGAGTACCGTGCTTCTGCACGGGTCTATGTGGACACGCGGACCATGCTGGCACCGCTGTTGCGGGGTCTCGCGATCGATCCGGACATCAATCAGCGGATTCAGATGATGACGAGGATGCTGCTGACGCGTCCGACGCTCGAAAAGGTGGCGCGCGCGACGGATATGCATCTCGCTGCCGAGACCGACTCGCAGATGGATGCGTTGGTCGGCAAGCTCCGGGGGGGCATCGGGATCTCGGGCGCGCGGGACGCAAACATCTACACGATTTCGTATCGCTCGCGTAGTCCTCAGGACGCCTATGCCGTTGTTCAGGCCGTACTCGACATCTTCGTCGAGGGTTCGTTATCAGAAACGCGTGCGGATTCTGACGTCGCGCGGCGCTTCATTGATCAGCAGATCGAGGCGTATGAGCAACGTCTGAGCGAGGCTGAGGAGAGGCTTGCGAACTTCAAGAGGGAGAACGTTGGGATGCTGCCCGGCGAGAGCGGCGATTACTATTCTCGGCTTCAACAAGCTCAGAACGCTCTCAACGAAACCGAGCTCAGGCTTCGCGAGGCTAAGCGCCGCCGGGACGAGATCGAGCGTCAGCTTACTGGCGAAGAGCCAACGTTCGGCATCATGGGGCCAAGTGGACCCTCGGGCGCATCCGTTGACCCTGCACTCGAGTCGCGCATTCAGCAGCTGCAGGAGCGGCTCGATGAGCTTAGACTCAGCTTCACCGACCGTCACCCCGATATCCGCACCATCGAAAGGAAGCTAGAAGAATTCAAAGCGCAGAGGGAAACCTTAATCGCTCAACAGCCCGAGACATCGGGCCTGCAGCAGGGCGGTGGACTTGAAACGAATCCGGTCTTTCAGCAGTTGAGAATGGCCAAAGCCAATGCGGATATTGAGGTGTCTTCGCTACAGGTTCGGGTTGATGAACAACGGCGGCGGGTCGAGGAGCTGCAGAGGCTCGTTGATACCATTCCCAAGATCGAGGCTGAGCTGAAGCGCTTGAATCGCGACTACTCGGTCAATCAGCAGAACTATATGGCCTTGCTGGAACGACGGGAACAGGCAGAGATGTCGCAAGACGTCGAGGACCAAGGCGAGCAGGTCCAGTTCCGTATCATTGAGCCGGCCCGGGTGCCGGGCTCACCGGTAGCCCCTAACCGACCAGCCCTGTTTTCCGGTGTATTGGTGCTTGGACTGGGCGCAGGCGGTGGTTTCGCCTTCTTGTTATCGCTGCTGCGGCCCGTCTTTGATGATCGTCGCACGCTGAATCAGGTAACCGGCTTCCCGGTTTTGGGCAATGTCATCCTGCACGGCACTGAGCAGCAGCGCAATAAGAGTCGTCTTGAGCTCGCCTCATTCTTTGTTGTCGCCGGCCTGCTGTTGGCAGCCTATGGTCTAACATTGATCACTGAGGGCAGCTATCTAAAACCGATTGGGCAGTTGTTGGCATGACCAAAGAGAATGACGACAGTACCAGTCTGATCGAGCAGGCAGCGCGACGGCTGAGTGAACAGGCATCAGGATCTTACTCGGAGCCAGCGGTAGCATCAGCATCGGCAGCGCCAGAGATAGATGATCATGACCTTGATCATGGGGATCAAGTCAATATCGATCTCGTCAGTTTGAAGACTCAAGGCTATGTGACCCCTGATGCCGATCGTACTCGAGTCGCGGAAGAATTCCGAATCATCAAGCGTCCGCTGCTCGAGAATGCGTTCGGCCGTACTGCCTCGTTGGTCGAGCAGGGCAACCTGATCATGGTCACCAGCTCGTTGCCGGGCGAGGGAAAGACCTATAGCGCCATCAATCTGGCGATGAGCATCGCAATGGAGATGGATAAGACGGTGCTATTGGTCGATGCCGACGTCGGTCGCGCACGCTTACATCGCGCGCTCGAGATCCCGTCAGGCCCTGGGCTCATCGATTTGCTCCTGAAGCCTTCGTTGGATGCCGGCGATGTCATGCTGCGGACGAACGTGCCCAAGCTGCGCATCATTACCCGGGGCGAGTATCATCCGCGCGCCAACGAGCTGCTAGCGAGTGGCGATATGCAACGGCTCGTGCGAGAGTTTGCGAATCGATACGAGGATCGGATCATCATCTTTGACGCACCACCATTGTTGGTCACCAGCGAAGCAGTCGTGCTGTCCGGGCTCGTGGGCCAGATCGTATTCGTGGTGGAGGCGCACAAGAGCTTACAGCATACTGTCAAGGATGCATTGGGTCTGCTGGATACGTCCAAGCCCATCGGCCTAGTCCTCAACAAGGCCCGATCGTTTCCAGGGGCAAGTTATTTTGGCTACGGTGGTTATGGATACGGCTATAACTACGGTCCAGATGGGGCGGGTCAATGAATCGAGCCCGCTTGCGGTCACGATCCTTGTTCTATGGTTTGGGCGTCGTGTTGACGGCCGCGGGTTCTTTTGCATTCGCGGTCGATACATCTTGGGATTTTACCCCGAGGCTTTCGTTGAGTCAGGTCTTTTCGGACAACATCCGCCTTGAGCCGCGCGGTGATGAGGAGTCAGATCTGATCACACAATTGAATACGGGCTTTAACTTCAACCGGGAAGGCGCTCAGGCCCGCGCTTCGGTTGGTTACAACCTGCAAAGTCTCTTCTATTGGCGGGAAACTGGAGAAACCAGTTTTTTTCATCAATTCTTTGCTGATAGCGGCATCGAAGTCGTGGAAGATCGCCTGGCGATCGATGCAGCCGCGGGCTTCAGCCAGCGGCAATTGGTTCGCGAGCGCGCCGGTGGTGATAATCTCAATTTAGACGGTAACCGTGGCGATGTGCTCACGTTTCGAATTAGCCCTATTTACACCGAGCAGTTTGATGACTTCGCAGACTTCCAATTACGCTACAGTTATAATCGTGTCGATGTGCAAAGTAGTGAGGTTAGCGGTAGCAATAGCCAACGCAATGAAGTGTCGCTAAACCTTACTAGCGGTGCCTTATTCTCGCGATTGGGCTGGGGGCTTTCGGCCGATTGGTCGGAAACCGATTTCGATGACGGCGCGTCAACGAGCTTGGCCTCGATCGAAGCGCTCGCGCGCTGGAATGCGACGGATCGATTCAGTGTTTTTGGGACGATAGGCTACGAACAGGACGACTTCGATCAGGAGGAGGGCAATCCTCAGCAAGACGATATCACCTGGCAGATAGGTGCGACTTTCGCTGCTGGAGAGCGGACATTCATGGAGGCATTCGTTGGCGATCGCGTGTTTGGCAGGAGTTATGGTGCCTCGCTCCGGCATCGATTGAGGAACAGTCGAGTATTCCTGGATTATAGTGAAGACATTACGACGGTTAACGAGTTCGAGATCGATCAGACCATCCCGCGCGGTGTCAGCTCGACAGTCGAAGAGGCTGTGATCGTCGACGGCGAGCCGGTATTCCTCGATCTCGAGTCGCCGGAACTGCGCAGCGGTGCATTCGTCAGTCGGCGGCTCAGTGCCGGTTATAGTGGACAACGGCGGAAGACGGGGTGGGGCTTGCGCGTATTTCATGAGGAACGTGAATTCGAGGTCAGCGATCGCAGTGAGCAGGCACAGTCGATCGTCGGCAACGTCTCTTGGCGAATGGCGCCGCGTACATCATTGATCGCGAGTGGCAGTATCCAGGAAAACAGTTTTGCCGACCAGGAAGGGGAGCAGACGCTCTATTCGACTCGGCTGGGATTGCAACGGCAGCTGGGTCCGCGCCTCAGTGCATCGTTGGATTACAGCTATCGCGACCTCGACTCGAGCGCCAATCAGGACGGTTATCAGGAAAACCGTGTGACGGCAACGCTACAGAAGTCCTTCTGAAACCGACGTTAGTTTGGCGGAACTAGGATGCAACCTCTTGTCAACGCGATGACCGTCGATGTCGAGGACTATTTCCAAGTCTCCGCGTTCGAGACGCATATACCCCGTGATCGCTGGGAACGCTTACCCTGTCGCGTCGAGCGCAATGTCGATCGCATCCTGGCACTGTTCGAGGCTCAACAGGTATCAGCAACCTTCTTCGTGCTGGGCTGGATCGCCGAGCGCTACCCGCAGATGGTGCGCCGGATGAGTGAGACGGGTCACGAGGTCGCAAGTCACGGTTATGAGCACGTGCGGGTCGTCAATCAGACCCCCGATGCCTTTCGTCAGGATATTCGCCGCACCAAGGCGCTGCTCGAGGACATTACGGGCCGGGCGGTGCGTGGCTACCGTGCGGCCAGTTATTCGATTGGGCGCGATAACCTCTGGGCGCTGGATGAGCTCCAGGCCGCGGGGCATGACTACAGTTCCAGCATCTATCCGATCCACCACGATCTCTATGGCATGCCGGAGGCGCCGCGGTTCGCCTTTCGGCATCCGGGGGAAGGCGGAATCCTGGAGGTTCCAGTGACGACGGTCATGATGGGGCGACGCAAGTTCCCTTGCGGCGGGGGCGGTTATTTTCGCCTGCTTCCGTATTCCGTATCGCGCTGGGCGGTGCGGCGAGTCAATGAGCGCGACCGTGAGGCGGCGGTCTTCTATTTCCATCCCTGGGAGATCGATCCGGCCCAACCGCGCCAGACGGGGGTCGGCCTGAAGACCCGCGTGCGGCACTACCTCAATCTGTCGCGAACCGAAGCGCGGTTGACGCGGTTGTTGCAAGACTTTTCTTGGGATCGAATGGACCGGATCTTCCTCCAGCCACCGGTAGAGTCGGCGTCCACAGCGGCGGCCGAAACGGGCAAGGCGGGGTGAGCGTGTCCACGGCTCAAGGCACTGAGGTCGGATCGGACCAGGATCAGGTCGGTATACTGGAACGCACAGACGAGGATGCCTGGGACGCCTTCGTTCAGCACTGCCCGGAGGCGACCTTCTTCCATCGCGCCGGCTGGCGGCGCATCCTGGAACAGCGCCTCGGCCATCGCAGCTACTACCTCTACAGCGAGCGCGCGGGCACGATCACCGGCGTGCTGCCGCTCGGCCAGGTCAAGAGCCTGCTGTTCGGCAATGCGCTGATCTCGGTCCCGTTCTGCGTCTACGGTGGGGTCGCAGCCCAGGATCAGCAGGCGGCCGACAGCCTGACCGCCGCCGCCCGCGCTTTGGCGGAAGACCTGCAGGTGGATTATCTGGAGCTGCGCCATCGTGAACGGCGGAATCCGGACTGGCCCTGCAAGGACGAGCTTTATGTCACCTTCCGCAAGCCGATCGACCCCGATTCGGAGAAGAATCTTCAGGCCATCCCGCGCAAGCAGCGGGCGATGGTGCGCAAGGGCATCAAGAATGGTCTGCAGAGCGCGCGCGACCCCGATGTCGAGCGCTTCTTCCGCATCTACGCCGATAGCGTCCACCGCCTCGGGACACCGGTCTTCCCCAAAGGCTACCTGCAGGCATTGCGCGACGAGTTCGGGACCGACTGCGATGTGACCACCGTGACCAAGGATGGCGAGCCCGTCTCCAGCGTGCTCAGCTTCTACTTCCGCGAAGAGGTCTTGCCTTACTACGGCGGCGGCACGACCGCGGCGCGCGCGCTGGCCGGCTTCGATTTCCTGTACTGGGAGGTCATGCGCCGCGCCTGCGAGCAGGGCTATCGCTGGTTCGATTACGGGCGCAGCAAGCGCGGCACCGGCTCGTTCAGCTTCAAGAAGAACTGGGGCTTCGAGCCGCAACCGCTCTACTACGAGTACCATTTGGTGCGCGCCAAGCAGGTCCCCGAGATCAACCCGCTGAATCCCAAATACCGGCTGTTCATCGCCGGCTGGAAGCGACTGCCGCTGGTGGTCGCCAACCGGCTGGGCCCCTGGCTCGCGCGGAGGATCGGGTGAGCGGCAAGCCCGAGCTGCTGTTCCTGGCGCATCGCATCCCGTACCCGCCGAACAAGGGCGACAAGATCCGCTCGTTCCATCTGCTGCGTCATCTGGCCGGACACTTTCGCATCCATCTCGGCGCCTTCGTCGATGATCCGCACGACTGGCGCTACCAAGACGCGGTGGCCGCCTATTGCGCGAGCCTCTGCCTGCTGCCGCTGCAGCCTGCGCGCGCGCGCCTGCGCAGCCTGCGCGGCCTGCTCAGCGGCCAGCCGTTGACGGTGCCCTATTATCGCGATCGGCGCATGCGCGCTTGGGTGCGCAGTACCTGGAGCGCCGGCCCGATGCGCACCCTGGTGTTCTCGTCGGCGATGGCGCAGTACCTGCCCACTCAGCGGACCGCGCGCACCGCGACGCTGCCCCAGGTGATCGATTTCGTCGATGTCGATTCGGACAAGTGGCGGCAGTACGCACAGCGCCGTCGCTTCCCGATGAGCGCGGTCTATCGGCGCGAGTCGCGCACCTTGCTCCAGTTCGAGCGTGCCGTTGCCGCCCAGGCGAGCGCCTCGGTGCTGGTGAGTCGGCAAGAGGCCGAGCTGTTCTGCCGGTTGACCCGGATTTCGCCCGAGCGCGTTCACGCGATCGACAACGGCGTGGACACCGCCTATTTCTCACCCGAGGCCGATCTTCCGAATCCCTATCCCGCCGAGACCCGCGCGCTGGTCTTCACCGGGGCGATGGACTACTGGGCCAATGTCGATGCGGTGGTCTTCTTCGCCGGGCAGGTCTTTCCTCGCATCCGTGCGGCGATGCCGAAGGCCCGGTTCTACATCGTCGGCGCGCGTCCGCTGCCCGAGGTCTGCGCCCTGGGTGAACGCCCTGGCATCACGGTGACCGGCGCGGTGGCGGATATCCGGCCCTATCTCGCGCACGCGATGGGCGCGGTCGCGCCGTTGCGCATCGCCCGCGGTGTGCAGAACAAGGTGCTCGAGGCGCTGGCAATGGGCTGTCCGGTGGTGGTCACCCCGCAGGCCCTGGATGGCCTGCGCCCGGACGCGGGCAGCGACTGGCTAGTGGCCGAGGCGGACGAAGAGATCGCGCAGCTGTCCCTGAGGTTGCTGCATGGAACGGAGCGCACCACGCGCGGCGCGCAGGGGCGGGATTATGTCTTGCGGCATTACGGCTGGAGCGAGCACCTCGACCAGCTACTGCCGCTGCTGCATGCTATGCCAGGGGCGACTGGAGGCGCGCATTGAACGGAGCGGTCGATCAATGCCTGCCGCCCAAGCACCCGCGAGCAGGCGAGCTGAGGTACGGCTGGACCCTGGCGCTGGCCCTCTTGGGGCTGAGCATCCTACTGACCCTGTGGCTGCTGTGGCCCTCGGTGCTCAGCATCACCCATGTCTGGCTCAATTCCCAGACCTATGCGCACGGCATGTTCATCCCGGCGTTGGCGCTGTTCCTGGCCTGGACGCGGCGCCGGGAGCTGGCGCAGCAGACGCCGCGCCCCTGGGCTTGGGGTCTGCTCGGGGTCGGGGCCGCCGCGCTCGCCTGGATGCTGGCGCGCAGCGTCGATGTGGAAACGGTCCAGCACTTTGCTTTGGTCGCGATGCTGCCCGGGCTGGTGCTGCTGTGGCTCGGCCCCCGGATCGCCTGGACTATCGTATTCCCGTTGGCCTACCTCTTCTTCGCTGTGCCGTTCGGGGATTTTCTGATTCCGCCGATGATGGATCTGACGGCGCGCTTCTCCGTGGTGCTGCTGAAGCTGACCGGGGTCCCGGTGTTCATGGACGGCTATTACATCAGTATCCCTGCCGCCGATTTCGTCGTCGTCGAGGCCTGTAGCGGCATCCGTTATTTGATCGCAGCGGTCGCGCTCGGGCTGGTCTACAGCTATCTCAGCTATCGCAGGCTGTGGCGCCGCCTTGCCTTCATGGCATTGGCCGTGGCGCTGCCGATCCTGGCCAATGTGTTGCGGGTCTTTGTGATCATCATGACCGCGCACCTCACGGATGGCCGCATCACCCTCGACGGCCACGGTCATATCCTCGTCGGCTGGGTGTTGTTCGGCCTGGTGATGCTGCTGCTGTTCTGGCTGGGCTCGTTGTGGGCGGACCGCCCGCACCCCGCGCGGGACCGCCCCGAGGCCGAGGCGAGCGCGGCGCCGGCGCCAGCACCGGCAGCGCTGCGGTGCTCGGTCAGCCCATCGCGCCTCGGCCTGCTCTTGCTCGGGCTGGTGGCGATGCTCGGCGGGGTGCGGGGGGCGGAGACCCTGATCGAGCACCGCGCGCGGCAGATCATGGTCGAGGCGCCGATCGGGTTGCCAAGCGCGGTTGCCGGCTGGACGGGTCCCGCAGCCGTCACGCCGAGCTGGCAGCCCGATTACCACGAGGCCGATGCCGAGCTCGTCGGCCTCTATCGAGACGGCGAGGCAACGGTGGAGCTGCATCTCATCCAATATCGGAATCGCGGCCGCGGCACCGAGCTGATCTATTGGCGCAACCAGATCCACGGGCATGGCGGCCATGGCGGATGGCGACGCTCGGCCACGGCGGTCAGACGCCTGACCACCGCCGATGGCCGGGACTTCAGGCTCCAGGAGATGCTGTTGCGTGGTCGACGAGGGGATCAGCTGCGTCTGGTTTGGCATTGGTATCAGGTCGGCGCGCACCGCACCCTCTCACCCATCGAGGTCAAGCTGCGCGAGTTGCAAACAGTCCTCGCAGGAGATGGCCGGGGCGCCTTCCTGGTCGCGCTCAGCACCACCGGCGATGAGCTAACGGTGGATGCAGCGCGCGCCCGTCTTGAGCGCTTCTTGCGGGCCTTGCCCCATCCGTTGGGGTATACGAGTGGCTGAAGCGCCGCGCTCCGCCCCGCCACCCCTCATCGTCCATGTCATCCATCGGCTCGACGTCGGCGGCATGGAGAACGGTCTGGTCAATCTCCTTAATCGGATGCCGACAGAGGCCTATCGGCATGCGATCATTTGCATGACCGATTACACCGACTTCAGCCAACGCCTCCAGCGCGATGATGTCCACCTCTATAGCCTGCACAAGCGCGAAGGCAAGGATCTGGGTGTGCACCTGGGGCTCTGGCGGTTGCTGCGGCAGTTGCGGCCGGCCATCGTGCATACCCGCAATCTGGCGACCTTGGAGGCCCAGGTGACGGCAGCCGCCGCGGGGATTCAAGTGCGCGTGCATGGCGAACACGGTTGGGATGTCGGCGATACCGATGGCTCGAACCCCCGCAATCGGCGACTGCGACGCTGGGTGCGGCCGTTGGTCAGCCAGTACATCGCCTTGTCGCGGCATCAGATGGGCTATCTCGAGGAGCAGATCGGCGTGGCGCACGCGCGGCTCAATCAGGTCTGCAACGGCGTCGATACGGCGCGTTTTCGCCCGTCGCCGGCGGGCGCTGACCGGCGCGCACCGCTACCAGCCGGCTTTGCAGCAGCGGATACCTTGACCATCGGTGCCGTGATGCGGATGCAGCCGGTCAAGGCGCCCTTGGAGCTGGCGCGGGCCTTCCTCTTGCTGCGAGACAGCGTGCCGGCGATGTTTCCGCGTCTGCGTCTCGTCTTGGTCGGGGATGGACCTTTGCGGCAGACTGCGACCGAGATCTTGACTGCGGCCGGCGTCGCCGAGCAGGTCTGGCTCCCCGGCGCCCGCGATGACGTGCCCGAGCTGATGCGGGCGGTGGACCTGTTCGTGGTGCCCTCGCTGGCCGAGGGCATCTGCAATACGATCCTCGAGGCCATGGCCACCGGCCTGCCGGTGATCGCGACCGATGTCGGCGGCAATCCGGATCTGGTCCAGCCCGGGGCCACCGGCAACCTGGTGCCCGCCGGCAAACCCGAGGCCTTGACCGAAGCCATGGCCGGCGTGCTGAGCGACGACGCCCAGCGCCAGCGCATGGGCCGAGCCGCCCGCGCGCGGGCCGAGCGCGAATTCAGTCTGGAGGCCATGGTGCAGGGCTATCTGCAGGTGTATTACAAGGCGCTCGGTAGCGCCGCGGGAGCGAGCTGAATGTGCGGCATCACCGGTCTCTTCGAGCTGCGCGAGCGGCGCCCGATCAACCGCGCCCTGCTCGAGGCGATGAACCAGACCCAGTTCCATCGCGGCCCGGATGAGGGCGGGGTCCACATCGAGCCCGGGGTCGGTCTTGCCCATCGCCGCCTGTCGATCATCGACCTCTCCAGCGGTCAGCAGCCGCTGTTCAACGAGGACGAGAGCGTCGTCGTCACCTACAACGGCGAGATCTACAACTTCCCCGAGCTGACCCAGGAGCTCCAGGCCGCCGGCCACCGCTTCCGCACCCACTGCGATACCGAGGTCATCGTCCATGCCTGGGAGGAGTGGGGCGAGGCCTGTGTCGAGCGCTTCCGCGGCATGTTCGCGTTCGGGCTCTGGGATCGCAACCGCCAGACCCTGTTCCTGGCCCGCGATCGGCTCGGCATCAAACCGCTCTACTACGGCCTATTGCCGGATGGGCAGCTGCTGTTCGCCTCCGAGCTCAAGGCGCTGATGGCGCATCCCGGGCTGCCGCGTGATCTCGACCCGCGGGCGATCGAGGACTATTTCGCCTATGGCTATGTGCCCGAGCCGCGCAGCATCTTCCGCGCCGTGCACAAATTGCCGCCGGCGCATGTGTTGACCCTGCGCCATGGCCAGCGCAGCCTGCCGGCGCCGCGCGCCTATTGGGATGTGCCGTTCGCCGCGCTGCCCACGCTCGACGAGGCGACCGCGGCCGAGGAGCTGGTCACTCGCCTTCGCGAGGCGGTGCGGGTGCGCCAGATCGCCGAGGTGCCCTTGGGCGCCTTCCTCTCCGGCGGCGTCGATTCGAGCGCGGTGGTGGCGATGATGGCCGGCCTGTCGCCTGATCCGGTGCGCACCTGTTCCATCGGCTTCGCCGACTCGGCCTATGACGAGTCGCGTTATGCGCAGCAGGTCGCCGAGCGCTACCACACCGATCACGATCGCCAGCAGGTCGATATCGACGACTTCGCGCTCTTGGATCGGCTCGGTGAGCTCTACGACGAGCCCTTCGCTGACAGCTCCGCGCTGCCGACCTACCGCGTCTGCGAGCTGGCTCGGCGCAAGGTCGTCGTCGCCCTCTCGGGCGATGGCGGCGACGAGCATCTCGCCGGCTACCGGCGCTATCGTCATCATTTGGCGGAAGAACGGCTGCGGCGGCCGATCCCGCTCGGGCTGCGCCGGCCGGTGTTCGGCACCCTCGCCAAGCTCTATCCCAAGGCCGACTGGGCGCCGCGCGTGTTCCGCGCCAAGGCAACGTTCCAGGCCCTGGCGCGCGATTCGGTCGAAGGCTACTTTCAAGGGGTCGCGATCCTGCGCGATGACTTGCGCGCGAAGCTGTTCTCGCCGGCGTTCCGGCGCGAGCTGCAGGGCTATCAGGCCGTGGACCTGCTGCGCGAGCACGCCGCGCGGGCGCCGACCACCGATCCGCTGTCGCTGGTGCAATACCTCGACATCAAGACCTATCTGCCCGGCGACATCCTGACCAAGGTCGACCGCGCCAGCATGGCCCATGCCCTCGAGGTGCGGGTGCCGATCCTGGACCATCCATTGGTCGAATGGATCTCGGGCCTGCCTCCGGATCTGAAGCGCCGCGGCGGCGAGGGCAAATACCTGCTCAAGAAGGCGATGGAGCCTTATCTGTCCCATGAGCTGCTGTATCGGCGCAAGAAAGGCTTCTCGGTGCCGGTCGCCGAGTGGTTTCGTGGGCCGCTGCAGGCACGGCTGCGTGAGCAGGTGCTGGGTCAGCGCATCGCGGACGCGGACCTGTTCGATCGCGACTCTCTCGAGCAATTGATCGATCAGCATGTCAGCGGCGCGCGCGACCACAGCCCGGCGCTCTGGTCGCTGCTGATGTTCGACGGCTTCCTGCAGCGGCTCGAGACCAGCCCGGCGCCCGCGGCTTGATGCGATGCGCCAGAGCGAGCTTGCCGCCCGGCACCTGCTGTTCCCCCTGCACGAGCGGCTGCGCGGGCGCGATACAGTTTCGCAATGGCGCGCCTTCCGCGCCGATGACCGGCTGAGCGGGCAGGCGATCGCCGCCCTGCGGCTGGCCAAGCTGCGCCGGCTCGTCGCCCATTGCCAACAGCATGTGCCTTATTATCGGCAGCGCTTCGCCCAGTCAGGCGGCATCGATCCCGCCGCCTTCGACTTGGCCGATCTGGCGCATCTGCCGATCTTGGAGCGCGCGACCTTGCGCGAGCAGGCTGATCAGCTCAAGGCCGAGGGCTGGGAGGATCGCCTGATCCGCTACAGCACCGGCGGCTCCACCGGCGAGCCGCTGGTGTTCTATACCGATAAGCCGCGCGAGGCCTGCCTGAATGCGCAGAAGCTGCGCGCACGGGCCTGGTTCGGCGTCTTGCCGGGAGATCGCCAGGTCGACTTCTGGGGCTCGCCGATCGAGCTGTCTCGGCAGGGCCGGCTGCGTCGGCTCAAGGACCGCTGGCTGCTGAATCAGGTGGTGCTGTCGGCATCGAATCTGACCGTCGAGCGTATCGATGGCTATATCGCCTCGTTACGCCGGTTCCAGCCGCGGCTGATCTACGGGTACCCGACCGTGATCGACCGCATCGCCGGCCGGCTGTTGGAGACCGGCGAGCCCGCTCCCAATCAGGCCCTCAAGCTGATCGCCTGCACCTCGGAGATGCTGCTGCCGCAGATGCGCGAGCGTATCGAGCAGGTCTTCGGCTGCCCGGTGGCCAATGAATACGGCTCGCGGGACGGCGGCATGATCGCGCACCAGTGCCCGCAGGGCAGTCTGCACCTCTTCGCCGAGCATGTGATCGTCGAGGTCGATCACCCCGATGCGAGCGGGATCGGCGACCTGCTCGTCACCAACCTCGACGGCTACGGCATGCCCTTCCTCCGCTATCGCATCGGCGACCGCGGCGCGCTGACCGATGCGCCCTGTCCCTGCGGTCTGCCGCTGCCGCTGCTGCGCGAGCTGCAGGGGCGGGCCAATGATTTCCTGATCGGCGGCGACGGGCGCATGATCCACAGCTCGACCGCCAACTATGTCCTGCGCGAGATCCCGGCGTTGCGTCAATACCAACTGCGCCAGCGCGCTGACCGGCACCTGGATCTGTTCATGGTCCTGAGACGACCGCTGACCGGCAGCGAGCAAGACCAGATCCGCACCGGCCTGCAGCGGATCATCGATGCGCCGCTCGCGGTGAAGCTGATCGAGCAGGAGCATATCGCGCCCGAGCCATCGGGCAAATACCGCTGGGTCATCAGCGAGGCACGCGCGTGAGCAAGCGAGCCGACAGGGTCGAGGCGATCCGTTCCCAGGACACCTTGGCGTTCATCAGCGAGGTGGGCGCGTGAGCGAGCGTAGCGACCGCCCGGCGCTGGTGGTGCTGACCCATGTCTTCCCTAATCAGGCGCAGCCGACCTATGGGGTGTTCGTGCGCGAGCGGATGTTCCGGGTCGCCGCGAGCCTACCCGTCACCGTGGTCGCGCCGGTCCCTTGGTTCCCGGGCGAGGGGTTGATCCGGCGCTGGCGGCCGCACTATCGCCCGCGGGTGCCGGATCGCGAAGTGCAACAGGGCATTGAGGTCTATCACCCGCGCTTCCTGTCGATCCCGCACTTCTTCAAGTTCACCGATGCCCTGTCCGAGGCCCTGTTCTGTCTGCCGCTGCTGCGCCGTCTGCACCGCGCCGGCCGGCTGGACATCCTCGATGCCCATTTCGTCTTCCCTGATGGGGTCGCTGCGGGCCTGCTCGCGCGCTGGCTGCGTGTTCCGCATTGCATCACACTGCGTGGGACCATCCTGCGCATCTCGCGCACTCGGGTGCGCAAACGCCTTGCCGCTTGGGCGATGCGCTGCGCCGCGCGCGTCTTCTCAGTCTCGGACTCGCTGCGCCAGACCGCGATCGCGATGGGCATCCCCGCTGATCAGATGCGAGTCGTCGCCAACGGGATCAACCTGGCGCTGTTCCAGCCCGAGGACCGCGCCGCCTGCCGCGAGCAGCTCGGGATTGCGCCCGATACGCCGGTGCTGATCACCGTCGGCACCTTGAGCGAGCGCAAAGGCTTCCACCGCGTGATCGGTCAACTGCCGGCGCTGCTCGAGCACTATCCAAGGCTCGTCTACCTGGTGGTCGGCGGTGAGCATCCGGACGGTGACGAGCAACGCCTGCGCACCCTGGCGGCGGAGCTTGGGCTCACTGAGCATGTCCGCTTCCTGGGTCGGCAGCCACCGGACCAGCTGCGCTATCTGTATTCCGCCGCCGATCTGTTCGTGCTGCCAACCCGATTCGAGGGCTGGGCCAATGTCTTCCTCGAGGCGGCGGCCTGCGGGCTGCCCTCGGTGACCACGCGCGTCGGCGGCAATGCCGAGGTCATCTGCAGCGACAGGCTCGGTCGGCTCATCGATTACGGCGACGACGAGGCGCTGCGCGAGACGATCATCGAGGCGCTCGACACCGATTGGGATCGTGGCGCCATCATCGCTTATGCGCGCGACAATGCTTGGGAGCAGCGTATCCCGCGACTCGTCGCCGAGTTCCGGCGCATCCAGGCGCAAGACGCTCAGCCTCAGCCCACGGATGTGTAAGGGTCATTGAGGATGTGTAAGGATTATTGACAGTGAACGCCTTCAGCCTGATGCCGCTGCGCTCGATTGCCGGCCAACTCTCGCCGGCGGGGCCGCGCGCGCGCTTGTCCATCCTCATCTATCATCGCGTCCTCGCGCGAGCGGACGCGCTGCTGCCGGCGGAGCCGGATGCCGAGACGTTCCGTTGGCAACTGCGCGTCCTGGCCAGTGTCTTCAATGTGCTGCCGCTGAACGACGCCGTCGAGCGATTGGACCAGGGCACACTGCCGACGCGGGCGGCCTGCATCACCTTCGACGATGGCTACGCCGACAACGCCACCGTCGCACTGCCGATCCTGCGCGAAGTCGGGCTGCCGGCGACCTTCTTCGTCGCCACCGGCTATCTCGATGGCGGCATGATGTTCAATGATCAGGTGCTCGAGACCCTGCGGCGGATTCCCGAAGGCCGCGTCGATTGGCCGGAGGTCGGGCTTGAGGATCGACGCATCCAGGATGACCAGGATCGCAAACATCTCGCAGCAGAACTGATCCAGCGCCTGAAGCACCTCGATCCCGTTGAGCGCGCCGAGCGGGCACAGGCGATCGCTGAGCGCGCTCCCGAGCCGCTACCGACGGACCTGATGATGAACTCGGCACAGGTCAGGGAGCTGTCCGCCGCGGGAATGACGATCGGCGGCCATACCCAGACCCATCCGATCCTGGCACGTACCGCCGATGAGCAGGCGCGTGCCGAGATCGCCGGCGGCCGCGAGACGCTGGAACACCTGCTCGGCGAGCAGGTGCGGCTGTTCGCCTATCCCAACGGCAAGCCTGGCCAGGACTACGATGCGCGCCATGTCGCGATGGTCCGCGAATGCGGCTTCGATGCCGCTGTCTCGACCGCCTGGGGTGTCTCGACCGGCAAGAGCGATCGCTATCAGCTCGCCCGGTTTACGCCTTGGGATCAGACGCCTGGGCGTTTCGCGCTGCGCCTGGTTCGTAATCTGATGACCCGGCCAGGACGGCAAGAGGTCTAGGGCGGCGCCGAGTTATTCGGCGAACTCATGCCATTGATTTTGGCGCTTTTCGGCCTCTTAGACCTTGCGGCAAGCTGATCGAGTGGGCTGCTCTTCGCGCTGGTGTGGAGCCTGGACAGGGGCTCAGGACGCAGAACCAGTCGAATCGGCATGAAGCGTCTGCATGCAAATCGCCTCGAAGCGGCGCGCAACGGCCTGTGACGAGAACGACTCCTCGACATAACCGCGGGCCGTTCGCGAGAGCGATTGCCGCAGGCTTGAATCATCGAGCAGTCGCACCAACGCGGCGGCGAACGCCTCGCCCGTGTCGCCTTGCAGATAATGCTCGTCCGGCGTCACCGGCAAGCCCTCCACACCAAGCGCGGTCGAGACCACCGGGATGCCCATCGCCATCGCCTCGAAGGCCTTGATCCGGGTGCCGCCGCCGACCCGCAGCGGGATGATGTAGGCCGCCGCGCCTTTGACCTCCGGGCGGATGTCGTCGACGAAGCCGGTGAAGCGAAACGGCAGTTGCCGGCGCTTGGCACGCTCGACCAGGGCCGGGTTGGGATTGCGCCCGACGATGGTGACATGGGCCTGCGGCCGCTGCGCGACCACATGCGGCCAGATCGCGTCCATGAAGAAATCGATGCCATCGATGTTGGCCTGCCAATCCATCGCGCCGGTGAAGACGATGTGGTCGTCCTCGCCAGGCGGCTGGGCCTGGAAGAAGTCGAGATCGACCCCGGTCGGGATGGTCTCCACCGGCGGCATCCCCGGAACCGCGGCGAAGGTCTCGGCGTCGCGCTCGGAGACGGCGACCACCGTATCGGCGCGCTTGAGGCTGGCCTCCTCATAGGCCTGCATCTTGCGGAACTGCTGCTGCCAAACCGCCCGCTTGAGCGGATTGCGCGCCACCTCGGCATGCCGGCGGAAGATCTCGGCCTCGACATTGTGGGTGAAGATCAGGCACGGGCGCTCGATCCGCTCCGGGGCCAGCACCATCGCATGCAGGAAGTCGAACACCACCAGATCGGCCTGCCCGATGGCGTCACGCACCCGCTCGGCCCCGGCAGGCGAACGATCGCTGATCACCGAGACCGGCAGCGGCGAGGCGAGATGGCGCAGCCGGAGCAGCCCATGCAGCGGCGTCTTGGGGGTCTCCGGCCAGGAGAGGAACCGGTCGCAGACGGCCTCGAGCTCCGCCTGGTAACGCTGGGCCTCATCGCCGGTCACCGGCGAGGCGAGCAGGATCTCGAAGCGGCCGCCCTTCATCCCGCGCAGGATCTGCGTGGTGCGGATCTTGCCGCCCTGATCGGCGGGGAACAGGAAGCGCGGCGAGACGAACAGCAGGCGCGGGCGCTCGCTCACCAGCAGATGCCCCGATAGGCCGCGGCGAGCCGATCGCGGCCGGTCATGCCGACCAGGTCCAGCACCGTCTGCGACGGTTGGGCCGCATTGATGACCTGCTCGCTCAGGTGGGCATCACTCAGGCCGACGATGATCAGCTCCGAGTCCTGGATCAGGGCCGCGCAGTCATCGCTCAGCAGCCGGCCGATATGCGGCAGCTTGTCCTCGATATAGCGGCGGTTGGCGCCGATCAGCCGCGCGAGCTGCACGTTTGGATCATGGATGCGCAGTTCCATGCCCTTGCCGATCAGCCGTTCCGCGAGCGTCACCAACGGGCTCTCGCGCAGGTCATCGGTGCCGCTCTTGAAGCTCAGGCCGATCATCCCGATCCGCCGGCGCCCCTGCTGCAGGATGAAGTCGACCGCGTGATCGACCTGCTGCTGGTTGCTGCGCACGACCCCATCCAACATCGGCAGATCGACATCCTCTTCCTTCGCCATGTAGAGCAGGGCGCGCAGGTCCTTGGGCAGGCAGGAGCCGCCGAACGCGAACCCGGGGCGCAGATAGGCCGGGGAGATGTTCAGCTGCCGATCGCGCGTCACCAGGCGCATCACCTCGCGCGAGTCGACATTCAGCGATTGCGACAGGCGCCCGATCTCGTTGGCGAAGACGATCTTCAGCGCATGGAAAGCATTGCAGGCGTACTTCAGCATCTCGGCGGTGCCGATATCGGTGCCGAGGAACTCGCCGGGCAGATGCTCGAAGAGGGCGCGCACGACCGCGAGGGTGCGCTCCGAGTCCGCGCCGACCACGGTGAAGGGTGGGTTGTCGTAGTCGCGGATCGAGGTGCCCTCGCGCAGGAACTCCGGCTGGAACGCCAGCCCGAAGCCCTCGCCGAGGCGCTTGCCCGATTGTTCTTCGAGCACGGGCTTGACCCGCTCCAACACCGTCCCCGGACGCACCGTCGAGCGGATCACGACGACATGGTAATGATCCTGACCGCGCAGCGCGGCACCGATCTGTTCGGCGACATGCTCGATGGCGCGCAGATCCTGGCTGCCATTCGGCTGCGACGGCGTGCCGACACAGACGAAGGACAGGGCGCTCGCGGCAATGGCCGCCTCGACCGCGTCGGTCACCTGCAGCCGGCCCTCGCTGACCATCTGCGCGGTCAGCTCCTGAATGCCCTCCTCGACGATCGGCGAGCGACCGCTGCGCAGGAGCTCCAGTTTGTTGGGATCGACATCGACGCCGAGCACGGCATGGCCATCCCGCGCCAGACAGGCCGCCGAGACGGCCCCCACATAACCCAATCCGAAAATCGCTATGTTCATCGCCTAATGGATTCGCTCTCGGTTGCCACGGGATTCTCGCCCTGCGCGCTGAGCCAGAGCTCGAGCATCATCAATACCCAAACCAGCTCGCCATAGTAGACCGCGTGCGCCTCGCGATGCCATCGGATGAGCTGGTCGATGAAGGCCGCCCGGACGATGCCGCGTCCCTTGAACTTCAGCAAATTGTCATAAGCCAATTCTTGCAACGGCTTGTGATCATGCATCCAAACGCCGAAGGGCAGGCCGAAGCCGTGCTTTTTCTTGTCGATGATGCCGGCTGGCAGGAAGTCGCGCATCGCCTCCTTGTAGAAATGCCGGAGCCGGCCGCGGTGCAGTTTGAGCTCGGACGGCACCCGGCAGGAGAACGCCACCAACTCGTCATCGAGCATCGGATAGACCACATCCACCCCGGCGAGCTGGCACATCCGGGTGACCTTGCGCAGATCGTTGTCGGCCAGGGTCTGCTGCCAGTCCAGATAGAGCATGCGATTCAGGGAGGTCGCCTGCTGCGGGCGCTGATAGAGCGTTCGCATCAGCTGCCAGGGCGCCTCGGTATCGACCTGCTCGAGGAAGCCCGGCGTGAACAGCTCCGCGAGCGCGATCCGGTGCAGGTAGTTGTAGGTCTGCAGCCGATCCGGCAGCGGGATGCGCGCCTGCTCGACATAGCTGCGCGCCTTGCGCAGCAGCGGGACGCGCTGCGGCAGTCGGGTGAACAGCGGCTCGAGCAGCCGGTGCCGAAGCGGGCCGGCAATCCGGTGCCAATGCTCGAACACTCCCTGCTTGGCATAGCGCGCATTGCCGGCGAACAGCTCGTCGCCACCGTCGCCGCCGAGCAGCCGGGTGACGCCGGTCTCGGCGGCGTTTCGGGCGCAGAAATAGGCGGGCAGGGCGGAGGAGTTGCCGAACGGCTCGTCGTAACTGGCGGCGATCAGCGGCACCGCCTCGACCACATCCTCCGGGGTCACATAGTATTCATGCGCGCGCAGGCCGAACTGCTGGGCGGCGAGCCGCGCATAGGGAAGCTCGTCGTAGCCCTCAGCCTCGAAGCCGATGCTGAAGCTGTCGGCGCCGCCGGGGCGCAGCTCGGCCAGCAGGCCGGCGACGGTAGAGCTGTCCAAGCCGCCGCTGAGGAAGGCGCCGATGGCGGATTCCGAGGCCTTGTCGGGCGCGGTGCCGGGCGCGACGTGGCTGGGCGCGGTGTCCGCCGCGCGCGCGACTTCGGACTGACCGACACCGAGACCGGTATCAGCGTGTCCGATATCCGCCGCACGTGCGACCGCCGCCCGCAGCAGCGCCTTCATCTCATCGCCCAGCGCTGCCTGATCGGCCTCCGCCGGCTCCGTGAACGCCGGCAGCCAGTACGGGCGCATGCGCCAGCCGCCGCGATCGTGATCGAGGCGATGCGCGGCTTGCAGCTTGTGCAGACCGGCGTACAGGCTCACCGGCGCCGGCAGCATGTGGAAGAAGAGATAATGGAACAGCCCATCGGCGGTCAGGCGCCGCTCCAGGCCCGGATGCGCCAGTACGCTGTTCGCCGAGCTGCCGAAGACCAGCCCGCCGGGGATCGGCGCACAGTGCAACGGCAACTGCCCGGTGCGGTCGATGCCGGCCAGCAGGCGCGGCGCCGAGGGGTCGAGGATCACCAACGCGAAATCGCCGGCCAGGCGCTCGAACAGGCCGTCGCCGAGGCGCTGGTAGGCGCTCAGCAGCGCGAAGGCGGGATCATGGTCCTTGGCCTGGCCCGCCAGCTCGGCATCGCGCCAGCGTGGATGGCCGGCGAGGGCAGCGATGCAGCCGCTCGCGTCCTGACTGATCCAACCGGCACGCACCGCGCAGGCACCATGGGCATTGGCGCGGCTGGCGACGCTGGCGCCGGCAGCGGCCGGCAGCTGTTGGGCGCGGGCCTCGAGATCCGTCGGGGGCTGCCCCTGTTCGAGGCTGAACCAGCCGCAAAGTCCCGTCATCAATCCGCCTGCAGGGTTGCTGTTATACTTTGGCCCTAATCATAAAGCATCTGGCCCGGCAGGTTCGCCGCCGGAGACGTAGCAAAGGGGTCACATGTCAAGTCTCGACGAGGTTCGCAACATCCTGGACAGCACGCTGAGCCTCAATGGCCGCGCCCAGTCCTTCGATACCGACACGGCCCTGCTGGGGAACATCCCCGAGCTGGACTCGATGGCCGTGGTAGGAGTGATCACCTCCATCGAAGAGCACTTCGGCGTCATGGTGGACGATGACGAGGTCAGCGCCGAGACCTTCGAGACCCTGGGTAGCCTCGTCGCCTTTGTGGACGCCAAGCTGACAGCCTGAAAGACCACTATGACGGAACAGGCTCGTCCCTCTCGGCGTCATGCGGGCGTGCTGTCAGCTCGACGCCAAGGGCTCGCATCACGGCGAGCATGGTTTTCAATGTTGGATTACCCTGCTCACTGAAGGAACGATACAGCTGCTCACGGGAAAGCCCCGTCTCACGGGCAAGGTCCGTCATCCCCTTGGCCCGTGCAACGATCCCCATTGCCCTAGCGATATAAGCTGAGTCACCCGTTTCCAGTGCGTCCGCGAGAAAAACTGCAATGGCTTCTTCGCTTTCAAGAGCCGCCGCTGGGTCGTAGTCATAGATCTTTTCACTCATGATCGTGCATCCCACTCTGCTGCAAGGCGTTGTGCAGTCGCGATATCGCCTGGCTGCGTGCTCTTATCGCCACCGCAGAGAAGAATGACGATTTCGCTTCCACTCTGCTTGAAATACACGCGATACCCTGGTCCGTGATGAATGCGCAGCTCACTGACGCCAGCCCCTACAGGCCGAACATCACCAGGCAGGCCATTGGCCAGACGAAAGATTCTGGCGGCAACCATCGCCTTAGCGCGCTGATCGCGAAGCTTGCGCTCCCACTTTCGATAAGTATCGGTCTGTCTGATCTCAAGCATGCCTTGAGTGTAGTTTTTAGACTACGCGGACGCAACCGATCGAGGCGGCTACCGTGGTAATGCGAGCTGCTTTCGTCAACGGCGAGCATGGCGAGCTGTTTCAGGTTCTGCATGAGCCAGCCACCCGACCTGCGCGCGGTGCTGTGCTCTATGTCCATCCGTTTGCCGAAGAATTGAACAAATCCCGGCGCATGGTCGCGCTGCAGGCGCGCTGCCTGGCCGAGCTGGGTTACGCGGTGCTGACCCCTGATCTCTACGGCTGCGGTGACAGCGGCGGTGATTTCGCTGATGCGCGCTGGGAGCTCTGGCTGCAGGATCTCGGCCGCTGCGTGGAACGCTTACAGGCTGACTATCCGGCACCACTGATCCTCTGGGGCCTGCGCGCCGGCTGCCTGCTGATCAGCGATCTGCTGCAGACCCGCGACGAGGTGCCCGCCGCGACGCTGTTCTGGCAGCCTGTGACCAATGGCGAGCTGCATCTGACCCAATTCCTGCGCCTGCGTATGGCCGCCGGGATGATGGGCGGCGCCAAGGAAACCACCGCCCAGCTGCGCGCGCGGCTGGAAGCGGGCGAAGTGCTCGAGGTGGCCGGCTACGAGTTGGCGCCGGAGCTGGCCGCGCGACTGGCTGCAGCCCGTCTGCAGCCGCCCAAGGGGGGCGCGGTCGGTTGGCTGGAAGTGACCCAAGCGGAACCGCCGACGCTCCCGCCTGCGAGCGCCCGCGTCGTTGAGGCTTGGCGGCAAGCCGCCGAGCAACCACCGGGCGAACGGTCGAATCAGCAGCAGCCCGAACCGGCCGCACCGCAGACAGCGCAACCCGCGGGCCTCCGCATCGAAACCGGCGTCGTCCAGGGCGAGCCCTTCTGGGCGACGCAGGAGATCCGCGAGGTGCCGGCCCTCTTGGCGGCGACCGAGCGCGCGCTGACCGAGCTGCTGGGCTGATGGAGGCGGAACCGGTGCAAGACGGGCGTATGCAAGCCGCACCATCGGAATCGGGCCACACCGAGGACGCGCCAACGGAACGCGCGCTGACCTTCGAGGTTGGCGGCGAGGAACTGCTTGGCATCCTGCACTCTGGAGCCGGAGCCGGAGCCGGAGCCGGAGCCGGAGCCGGAGCCGGAGCCGGAGCCGGAGCCGGAGCTGGAGCCGCTGGGGCGCGGCGCGGTCTGCTGCTCGTCGTCGGCGGCCCCCAATACCGGGTCGGCAGCCATCGCCAGTTCCTGCTCTTGGCCCGACATCTCGCGGCCGCCGGCATCCCCGTATTCCGGTTCGACTATCGCGGCATGGGCGACGCCAGCGGCCCCCAGCGCGATTTCGAGCAGGTCGACGCCGACATCCGCGCCGCCATCGACCGCTTTCAGGCCGAATCGCCGGGTCTGCAGGAGGTCGTGATCTGGGGCCTCTGCGACGCCGCCTCCGCGGCCCTGTTCTACGCCTGGCAAGACCCGCGCGTGAGCGGCCTGGTGCTGCTCAATCCCTGGGTGCGCACCGAGGAGGGGCTGGCCAAGGCCTATCTCAAGGATTATTACCTCCGTCGCGTGCTGAGCCTGGAGCTCTGGAAGAACCTGCTCAGCGGGAAGGTGAATCCGCTCGCCTCGCTGCGCTCGCTGACCGCGATGGTGCGGCGCGTCGCGGGCGGCGGTCGCGCTGCGAGCGCCTCCGGCTCGCTGGATGGGGACGCTGCGGGCATCAATACGGAGACGGACGCGACAGCGGTAAGCAGGACGCCTGCTGCCGCGACCGCATCAGGCGTCCAGGCGCAGCGGCTCCCGCCCGGCCCGCTCCCCGAGCGCATGGCGGCCGGCTGGCGGCGCTTTCCCGGCCCGATCCTACTGATCCTCAGCGGCGATGATCTCACCGCCGCGGAGTTCCGCGACGTCGCCGCCCAATCGCCCGCCTGGCGGGGCCTGCTCGACGCCCCGCGCGTCACCCGGCGCGAGCTGCCGGAGGCCAACCATACCTTCGGCCGCCGCGTCTGGCGCGAGCAGGTCGCGGACTGGACACGGGACTGGGTCATCTCCAAGGGTGGCAAAGCCTGATGACGACAACCGGGCCGCGAGCATGAGCCGATCCGATTTCGAGGAGCATTGGCGCCGGCGCTTCGTCGAGCGCGGTCGTCATTTCGACGACGATGCCGGCATCGCCGGCTGGACGACCTCCGGCCTGGACACGCGGCTGCGGCACTTCCAGCGCGTCTGGCCCGGTGATGAGCCCGGTGCCCGTTGGCTCGATGCCGGCTGCGGCGCGGGCAGTTATACCCGCTATCTGGCAAGCCGCGGGCTCGACACCATCGGGCTCGACTACTCGTTGCCCTCGGTGCAAAAGGCGCGCGTGCGCAGCGATGCCGCGGTCGCGTGGCTGGTCGGCGACGCGACCAAGCTGCCGATCCAGCCCGAGAGCATGGATGGGGTCATGTGCCTCGGTGTCTTGCAGGCCCTCTCTGCGCCTGAGCCCGCGTTGCGGGAACTGATGGCGGCGGCACGCCCAGGCGGACAGGTCTGGGTCGATGCGCTGAACCGGTGGAGCTTGGCGACGCGGATTAAGCGCCTGCGCGCCCGGCTCGGCGGGCCGCCGTTGAATCTGCGCTATGACGATCCTGAGCAGCTGCGACAGATCCTGCTCGCCCAAGGCGCGGAGTCGGTACGGGTCTATTGGGTGCCAATCCTGCCCGGCAGGCTGCAGCGCCTACAGCCGTGGCTCGAGTCTCGCGCCATACACTGGTTCTTGAGTCGCCTGCCTTGGCTCGCTTCGCCGTTGAGTCATGCCGTACTGCTCTTGGCGCGTAAAGGCATCAATTGTTAATGGCTTCAATGCGGAAAAGCGCGACCATGCTTGATCGAATACGCATCCTCGGTGCAGGTTTTACTAAAGGGGAGTTTGAGCTCTACAATTTTGATCGCCTGTCATCTCCTGAGTTAGCCACGGGTTTCCTTTCGCATAAAGAAAACGACCAAGTGTTTAGGCGGATCTTGAATGGAACGCATCAGAAATTCATCCTAGAGGATAAATGGGTAACGCAGGGTTTCCTGGATAAATGTGGTCTACCCGTTCCTTTTGCATATGGTCTATACCATCCACAATTTGGGCGGTCATATGATGGGGAGGGGCTTTGTGAGGAGAAAGACTTTGCAAGGGTATTTGCGGCTTTCGGATCAAAGAAAGTGGTTTTTAAACCAAGAGGCGGCCGACAGGGGCGCCATATCGTTGTCGCAAAAATTGTATTAGATGACCAGAAAAAGGCGATTGCTGTTGAACGGAAAGGCGAAAGGATTTCACTATCTAATTTTCTTGCCGAGCTGCCGGATGATGCCTCTAAGCATTATGGAGGCGGTTACCATGGCTGGATCGTTCAGGGATATATTGAGCAGCATGAATCAGTCTCACGTATATATCCAGGCACTGTAAATACAGTCAGGCTGGTTACTTTTCTTTCTTCTGAGAATAAAGTTGATTATCATTTTGCGATAATTCGTTTAGGCCGTGACGGACAGTTGGCGGACAATTGGTCCGCGGGCGGAATTTCTGTGGATATTGATTTAAATTGCGGTATCCTTGGTAAGGGCATCTTGAAACCCAAGTATGGAGGCCGCGTTTTATCGGAGCATCCCAATAGCGGTGTGCGGTTTTGTGGTTTACAGTTGCCTTTTTGGGGCGAGATTCTGAATATCTGCGCGAACGCCGCGTTACAATTTTCCGGAGTCCGCTCCATCGGCTGGGATATTGCAATTAGCAAAAACGGTCCGCTCATTGTAGAGGCTAATGCAGAATGGGATCTGGCGATGGTTCAAGCGCATTCGTCGAGGGGTTACCTAAACCCTGAAGTACGTTCGGAACTTTCAAAGTTTGGGGCAACCTTTACAGATCGACTGCCAACTGTAACTCAAGCTTTGTTCAGACTCGGCAAGCGCAGGTTTTTGTCCTCCCGATTTGGTAAATACCTGTTGTCATAGGCGGCCAACCAGTGCCGGGGCGATCATCGTCGATACCGCCATCCGTTTAGGCGCATTTTTCGATGTCGATGCGCACGGCTGGCTCGCACTACAAGCGCATTATGACGCGGAGCCGCCGGCTACAAGGGCGCCATCCTCACCAGCCCCGCATCGGCCGGGCTGCTGCCGCTGGTGCTCGAGGACGCCCTCAAGGTCGGCTTCACCCGCGATCCGCGCCTGATCGAGCGCGTGCTCGCCGTGCTGCAGAGCCGCATCATTCCGCTGCCGTTCGGGCAATGGCATCGGCTCGACGGGCGGGGCGGCGTCGTCGCGCTCGAGCGGGCCGGCGACCCGGCGCGCCCGATCTCCTCTTCCTCGAACAGAAACAGCAGGGCTTCGCGCCGGCTGTCTGGCCACTCGACCAGCACAGGCGTATCAGCGACTGCCACCACGGCGCCACTTCGGGAGGACGTTGCTCACTGGCCTTGCCAAGGATCGATAACGTCAAGGGTTTCAATCTTTCGGAAATCAGCGACGTTGCGCGTTGCGAGCGTCAGGCGATGCGCTAATGCGATCGCGGCGATTTGGGCGTCTTCTACTGTGATCGGCTTACCGATACGAGTGCGGGCTGCGATAATGCGGGCGTACTGACTAGCCGCTGCATGATCGAACGGCAGGCATCGGCCTGCGAAGTCGCAATCGAGCATGGTTTCTGCCTTTAGTTTCAGATCCTGCTTCTTGCGTCCTTCGGGCAGCAGGGCAATGCCTAGTTCGATCTCAGCGCGGTTGATGGCACAAATCCAAACTCGATCAGTGGGCTGATCATCGAGCCAAGCGACGACGGTCGGCTCTGGTGCAACGCGCATAAATTCGGACAGGACATTGGTGTCCAGCAGGATCATGACGACCCATCCCAGTGAATGGGAGTGCGCGGCAAGCTGCGTTCGGGCAGCGACAAGTCTTCGGTCACATCTCGGAAACGGCTAACCAGTCGACTGCCGAGTCCGCTGTCCGCAGTGGGCGCCATCAACTCCCGCCGCAATATCGAGCGCACTTCCTCTTCCATGGAGTGCCCGTGCTCAGCGGCGCGGCGGCGCAGATTGGTCTTGATGACGTCGTCGACATTGCGGATGGTGAGTGTCCCCATTTTCAACCTCTTTGCATGCAGTTGACAGCATTGCTAGCATAACATGCAATTGCCTTACACCAACACCTCGACCGGCTCCGGGTGACTGAGAAAACGCGTCGGGCTGGCGCTGTAGCCATAGGCGCCGGACTGGAAAACGACGATCAGGTCGCCGATCTCGGCGCGGGCGAGCTCCATCTGCTGCGCCAGTACATCGATCGGGGCGCAGGTTCTGCGAGCCGGAGAAGAGATGCAGCCCGCGGAAATGCAACCCCAGCTCGCCGATGCGCGCGAGCATCGCCGGCCCCCGCTCGGCATCGACGCTGGAAGTGCGCCATTGGGGCGTGGCCAGGGCGGCTGCTAGTCATCAATCGATTTGCTCCTGAAACAGGTCGGCAAATTCTGTGGTCAAGGTCTGGCGGCCAGTCGAAAAGATGTCTTCGAGCGCCCGGGCTTCCAGGGCGCGGTCGAACCAGAGGGCCAGGGTCTCGGCGTCGGCGGCTGCCATGCGTTGCTGGATCGAATCAGAGGGCTCGCCGAAGCGTTTGACGAGTAGGCGCCGTAGCAAGCGGGCTTCGCCCATGGCTTGACCCCGCGCCTCACCCCGCGCTTCGCCACGTGCTTCCCCCTGGCGCAGAAAGCGCTCGGCAAAACCGCTGATTGCGGCGGCTTCTGACGCGTGCTCTTGTTGGTAGATCATGCGTTCTTCCTCGCTTAAGTGCGCATAGATGTCGACAAAGTCGAGAAAAACGATGTAGTTTGTTTAGTAGCTTGACAAGCCGCTACAGTAATGTCAGCGATTACGTTCGGGATCTGGTACGTCGCGATCAGGAGCTTGCTGCCAATATTGTCCATCTACAGGGTCTCATTGACGAGGCACTTGCCGCTCCTGATTGACACCATTCGCCCGGATAACATCGACCTACTACGCGTAAGACATGGACATGAAGATTGGCTGATCAGTGGACTACACCGCGTCCAGTTTGGGATGTGCAATTTTGACCGCGCCTGCTGCGGAAAATGACGTTTCTGTCTCTGGACGCGGTTTAGCGCAGCAGGAGACCGATCGCCTGGACAAGCAGGCGCCTGAGCAGGCAAACCCATGACCCCCAAAACCCACCACCACGGCGCCACCACCGGCGTGACCGGTTCCTGTCACGAGCTGCGTTATGCCGCTGACGCCACCGGCTACCACTCGCTGCTCATCGATTGCGGCTTGTTCCAAGGCGACGAGGCCGGCGACGATGGCGCGCGCGCCGACCAATTGCAGATCGGCTTCGGCATCGCCCCCATCCAAGCGCTGGTCGTCACCCGTGTCCACATCGACCACGTCGGGCGGCTGCCGCACCTGCTCGCCGTGCTGCAGAGCCGCATCATTCCGCTGTCGTTCGGACAATGGCACCGGCTCGACGGGCAGGGCGGCGTCGTCGCGCTCGAGCGGGCCGGCGACCCGGCGCGCGCGATCTCCGCGATCTCCGGAAACGCCGATCCTCAATCGCAAAAGATGTCCTCGAGCGCGTGGGCCTCTAAGGCGCGATCGAACCAGAGGGCCAGGGTCTCGGCGTCAGCGGCTGCAATGCGTTGCTGGATCGAATCAGAGGGCTCGCCGAAGCGTTTGACGAGTAGGCGCCGTAGCAAGCGGGCTTCGCCCATGGCTTGACCCCGCGCCTCACCCCGCGCTTCGCCACGTGCTTCGCCACGCGCTTCACCACGTGCTTCGCCCTGGCGCAGAAAGCGCTCGGCAAAACCGCTGAGCGCGGCGGCTTCCGGCGCGTGCTCTTGTTGGTAGATCATGCGTTCTTCCTCGCTCAAGTGCGCATAGATGTCGACGAAGTCGAGAT
>NZ_NRSJ01000048.1 GCF_016584085.1 Halochromatium glycolicum
CCCCGAGCCAACCCCCTTACCACCCTCTAGCAGGCCCGCCACCCTCTCCTCGCCCTCTCGCCGATGCGATTGTCGTTCTTGCCTTCCCGGCGTTCCCTGCGCCGCCCGCCACGGCTGCTCCATGCCCTGCTCCATGCCCTGCTCCTGATCGGCTCGACGGCCGCATCCTGGCTGCCGGTCGCGGTCCTCGGACAAGGCGCGGCCGAGCGCGAACCGGTTCGACAGATCGAGATCGGGGTGCTCAGTCACCGGGGTGACGCAGTGACCCAGCGCAACTGGGGACCGACAGCGGACTACCTGACGCAACAGCTGCCCCGCCACTGTTTCCGGATCAAGCCGCTCGGGTTTGATGAGGTCGGGCCTGCCGTGGCCGCTGGGCGGGTCGACTTCCTGTTGGCCAACCCGGGGATTTACGTCGACCTCGAGGTCCGTCATCGGATCTCGCGCATCGCCACCATTCGCAACGGTGTCGGCCAGCATGAGCGCAACCTCTTCGGCGGGGTGATCTTCACGCGCCGCGACCATCCCTCGGTCAGCCGCCTCGAGGACGTCAAGGGCAAGCGCCTTATGGCGGTGCATCCGGATTCGCTCGGGGGCTATCTGATGGCGCTCGACGTGCTGCGCAGCCAGGGCATCCGGGTGCCGAAGGATATCGCCTCGATCCGCTTCGCCGGCATCCATGACAAGGTGGTGCTAGCGGTGCGCGATGGGCGGACGGATGTCGGGATCGTGCGCACCGACATCCTGGAGCAGATGGACCAGAAAGGCCTGATCGAGCTGTCGCGGTTTCGGGTCCTCGGCCAGCGCAGCGATCCCGAGCTGGCGCTGCTGCATAGCACCCCGCTCTACCCCGAATGGCCCTTCAGCACGTTGCAGCGGACCGACAATCGACTGGCCCAGCAGGTTGCGATCGCGCTGATGCAGATGCCGCGTGATGATCCGGCCGCACTCGCCGGCAGCTACTCGGGCTGGACGGTGCCGTTGGACTATCGCCCGGTCCACAGCCTGCTCCGCGAGCTGAAGCACCGGCCTTACGACCAGCCCAAGGCATTCACCCTGCTCGATGCGCTCCGGCGCTATTGGCTCGTGGTCGTCCTCGGCGTTGCCGCACTGCTGGTCATGATCGCGCTCACCAGCCGCCTCCAGGCGCTCAACGCACGCCTGAACCGGGCCAAATCGACGCTCGAGCAGCGCCAACAGCTGATCCTGAACTCGGTGGCCGAGGGCATCTATGGGGTCGACCTCAACGGCCGCACGACCTTCGTCAATCGCGCCGTCGAACGCATGACCGGCTGGGAGGCGCACCAGCTGATCGGCTGCAATCAGCACCAGGTGCTGCACCATAGCCATTGCAATGGCACCGCGCATGGCAGCGAGGACTGCCCTGTCTACGCCACCTTTCGCGACCAGCGGCCGCGGTTCATCGAAGACGACCTGTTCTGGCGCCGAGATGGCTCGAGCTTTCCGGTCGAGTACAGCACCACCCCGATCCGCGACGCCAACGGCAGGACGGTCGGCAGCGTCGTCGTGTTTCGCGACACCACCGAGCGTCGCGATGCGGCCGAGCGCATCCGCCGCCTGGAGGTCGAGCAGGCCCGCGTCGCGCGTCTGAGCACGCTCGGCGAGATGGCCTCGGGGATCGCGCACGAGCTCAACCAGCCGCTCACCGCGATCACCACCAATGCCCGTGCCTGCGTGCGCCTGATCGAAGACGGCCGCAGCAACATGGTCCGTTACAGCGAGATCATGACCAAGATCGCCGAGCAGGCCGAGCGCGCCGGCGAGATCATCCGCCATCTGCGGCGATTCGTGCGCAAGGAGGCGCCTGAGGTGGCGCCGGTCCGGGTGGCCGAGCTGTTCGACACCGTCAAGGTCTTGCTGCATCAGGATGCGCGCCAGCATCGCGTGGCGCTCACCATCGAGATCGACGAGGGCGTCGATTCGGTCATGGTGCAACGGACCCAGATCGAGCAGGTGATCCTGAATCTGGCCCGCAACGCCATCGAGGCCATGTCCGAAACGCCCGGCAGCCATCGACTGAGGATGTCGGCCAGCCGCTTGGAGGAAGACGGCGCGGACAGGGTGCGAATCTGCATCCAGGACAACGGCCCCGGAATACCGGAGCGGGTGCGCGAATGCCTGTTCGAGCCCTTTGTCACCACCAAACAGAAGGGCCTCGGGCTCGGTCTCTCGATCAGCGCCGGCATCGTCGAAACACACGGTGGCCGGCTCAGCGCCGCCGCCACCGAGGCTGGCGCCCGGTTTCAATTCACGCTGCCCGTCGCGGCCAGCGTGTCGCCTTCAGGGCCCAACACAGCGCAACCAGCTATCAAGCAGTCAACTGGAGTGCAATCGGCATGACCAACGCTGAGCCACAGGTGTTCATCGTCGATGATGATGACGAGGTTCGAGACGCCATCAGCCTATTGATGGACTCGGTCGGACTCCCGGTCCGTGCCTACGAGTCGGCACAGGCGTTCCTCGACGACTTCGACCCGCAGCGACCCGGCTGCCTGATCCTCGATGTCCGCATGCGCGGCATGAGCGGGCTCGAGCTTCAGGCACGCCTCGCAAACGAGCCGCTCTACCCTCCGATCGTGATCATCACCGGTCATGGTGATGTCCCGATGGCGGTCCGGGCGGTCCAGGCCGGTGCCGTCGACTTCCTCGAGAAGCCTTTCAACGATCAGGCCCTGCTCGATGCCGTCCACCGAGCGCTCGGCGTGGATGGCCGCCGCCGCGGCCACGCGATGCGGGTGGCAGAGGTGAATCAACGGCTCGACCGTCTGACGCCGCGCGAGCGTGAGATCCTCGATCAGATCGTCGCCGGCAAACGCAATAAGGTCATCGCCGCTGACTTGCAGATCAGCCAGTCCACCGTCGAGGCCCATCGCGCCAAGGTGATGGACAAGCTCGGGGCGCGCTCCTTGTCCGAGCTCATGCGCTTGATGCTCGAGCACCAGCTCGCCGCCGAGGAACCCTTGGAAAACCACCAGTCATTCGGGTGACAACAGGAATTTCCGGCCCCAAGACGCGTCTGATAGGCTCTCAGGGATTGCAATGCGTTTTCGCAAAGTTGCGTTGATCGCGATCTTTCGTCAGTATTTTCCGTCGGTCACGCAGCGCGATTGCGAAGGATCAGGGCCGCTTCCTGATCAGCAGAGCGGCCGCGGATGCGTTGCCTGGATGATCACAACAGCGGGCGCATCCAATGCGCAACTTAGGGACCGACAACCCTAAGGCACCAAAACGAGAGACGTCGCCGGCTTCTGCTGCAGCGACCCGAATCACCTGCACCAAGCCATCAAGCATCAGGAGGTACACCATGCTGTCAGCCAGTCCCCGACTCCGCAGCACCACCGCAGCAATCGCCCTCGGCTTGCTCACTGTCCCGGCGGTCGCGGACATGCCCGCATTGACACTCGAGGGCAGCGTCGAGTCCGGAAAGGAGATCGCGATGACACGCTCCAAGGGCAACTGTATTGCCTGTCACATGATTCCCGGCGGCGAATCCCCCGGCGCAATCGGCCCCGCGCTCGTCGCGATTCAGACCCGTTACAGCAGCAAGGCCGACCTGGCCCAACAGATCTGGGACCCGACAGTGAAGAACCCAGACGTCGTGATGCCGCCGTTCGGCAAGCACGGCATCCTGAGCGACCAGGAGTTTGTCGACGTCGTCGAGTACGTCTGGTCTCTCTGAGCCAGAGGTACCCACATCCGTGGTGTCTCGCGACGCATCGTCCATGGCACCCCGAGGATAAGGCGAATGTCGGCTTCGGGCGGCGTCGACAGTGAAGGCTGCACGAATGGCCCACGCGTCCAACGCCCGATGTCAGATTCCCGCGAATCGGAGCATTCCACCTGGAGGCAATTCCAAGATGAAGAGATCATTGATTACCATCAGCGCGTTGGCCGTCGGCTGCCTGCTGGCCGCACCGATCATCGCAAGCACGCCGGAGGAAGATCAGGCCGCCTGGCAGGCCTACTTCCAAGAGCGCTTCCCGCAGGTGCCGAAGGACGACTTCGCCAACGGCGTCTACTCGATCGACCCGGTCGGCCGCGAGAACTGGGAGGCGATCGAGGAGTTCCCGCCCTACGAGACCGCGATCAGCAACGGTGAGGAGATGTGGAACACCCCGTTCGCGAACGGCAAGACCTACGCCGACTGCTTCCCGGACGGGCCAGGCGTCAAGGCCGAGTACCCACACTGGGACAAGGAGCGCGGCATGGTGGTCACACTGCCGCTTGCAATCAACGAGTGCCGCGAGGCCAACGGCGAGGAGCCGCTCAAGTACAAGAAGGGGCCGATCAACGACATTGTCGCCTACATGGCGTACGAATCTCGCGGCGATGTGATCAACGTCGAGATCCCCGAGGACGATCCCCGCGCGCTCGAGGCCTATGAGAAGGGCAAGCAGTTCTACTTCGCGCGTCGCGGCCAGCTCAACTTCTCTTGCGCCAGCTGCCATGTCGGCAACTCCGGCACCACCCTGCGCACCGAGATCCTGAGCCCGGCACTTGGCCATACGACCCACTTTCCGGTCTATCGCTCCAAGTGGGGCGCAATGGGCACCCTGCATCGGCGCTTTTCGGGCTGCAACAAGCAGGTCCGCGCCAAGCCGTTCGAGGCCCAGGGCGAAGAATATCGGAACCTCGAATACTTCCTGACCTACATGAACAACGGCTTCGAGATCAACGGCCCGGGCGCACGCAAGTAGCCCCACAGCCGTTCTGAGACCGAGCTGAAAACGAAGCGCCGGTCCCGCCGAGCGAGCCCTGCTAAGCCAGGACCACCGGCGGGACCATTGAGGAACACGAGAGGAGCTAATTCCGTATGAAGATGCGCCGTATCACCACCGGGATCATCGCCATCGGCCTGATGGTCCTGATCCCGGCGACCGCCACCTGGGCGACGACCCGCGACGAGGCCGAAGCCGCTATCGCCGAGGCCAAGGTTCTACGCCAACAGGCAGTCGAGGCCGGGGTCGAGGACAGTCTCGCCGGCGAGATGATCGAGCAGGCCGAATCGCTGCTGCCGTCTCGGCAGTACACCCGTGCACGCCAGTACGCCTACTGGGCGATGCGTCAGGACGAGTTTGCGATGAAGGTCGCCGCTGGCGAGGTCGAGCTCGAAGACGATAAGGCCGCCGCAGCCGAGGCCATGATCGCCGCCGCGGAGGCGGCCCGCCAAAAGGCCGCCGAGGTAGGAGGCGAATGGCGCGATGTCGGCAAGATGATCAAGAGCGCCGAAACATTGATGGGAGCCGGTGAATTCGACAAGGCGATCGAGGCTGCAAGTGCAGCGAAGTTCCAGGCCGAGAAGGGGTACGAGCAGGCGCTGGCCGAGAAGGACGCCGACATGCCCGACTACATGCGTAAAGCGCTCGAGTGACAATCTTTACGCCTAGCCCGGGCCAGCCCAATCTAATCCGCCAGCGAGAGGAGAGTCATCCATGCGAAGCCCTTACAACCTGATCGCCGCTGTCTTGCTAATGCTCTTCGGCACCGCCGCAATCGCCGCCGATAACAAGATCACGCCGATGATCGAGAGCGTCGAGGTCACCGACGACGGCGAGACCGTAACCATCACCCGCGGCCACGATCGCAACGCCACCTTGCCCGAGATCTTCCAGAAGACCGACCGCGGCTGCCCGCCGTTCTGCGTCCAGCCGATGCACCCGATCCCGGGCGTCAATACCGTTGGTGAGCTCGAGGTGCTCGACTACCTGCACCGCATCCACCAGGGCGACAAGTCGATCATGGTGGTCGATTCACGCACCCCGGACTGGGTCATGCGCGGGACGATCCCAGGCTCGGTCAACATCCCCTGGAACAAGATCAACACCGATACCGCCGGGACCTTCGAGACCCCTGCAGAGGCCGACACCTTCGTCCATATCCTGGCCGACGAGTTCGGTGCCAATCAGGACCCTCAGACCGGCGAATGGAGCTTCGAAGAGGCCAAGACGCTGGTGCTGTTCTGCAACGGCATCTGGTGTCCGCAGTCGACCGCCAACCTCAAAACCCTGGTCGAATACGGCTATCCGGTGCACAAGCTGAAGTGGTACCGCGGCGGGATGCAGGACTGGGTCAGCGTCGGGCTCACCACCGTGAAGCCCTGACCACTGCCCAGCCCGCTGCCCAACCCGCTCCCCAGTCCACTGCGGGTTACCGCCAACAGACTGCGAGAGGCGCCTTCGGGCGCCTTTTTTGTGTCGCCGTCGACGACGACACACGCTTCGTCCCCGATGCCCACCGAACAGGCGGCAGGGTTGCGCCGGATCTCAACAAATCCAATGGCTTACATTCTCAGATCGGAAAATCGACGCCCGATTTGAGGTGGCCGCCGCGGCCTCCAGCCCCGGACGACCGGATGCGGCCGATTGATGCACCGCACAAACCCTCATTGCCGCATCGTCTATAGTGTTTTGTTTTGGCCGTTTGGAGGCATCCAAAGCAATGACCGATTATGTGCGTTGGCTGAGCGAGCTGGGGATGGACGATGTAGCCGTTGTTGGCGGCAAGAACGCCTCGCTCGGCGAGATGATTCAGCATCTGACCAAGCTCGGAGTCCGTGTGCCGGGCGGTTTTGCGACCACCGCGCAGGCCTACCGCGATTTTCTCGCCGTTGACGGCCTCGCCGAACGCATCGCGGCCGAGCTCGACGCCCTCGATGTCGACGACATCGCCGCGCTCAGCGCCGCCGGCCCGCGCATCCGCGGCTGGATCATCGAGCAACCCTTCCAGCCGGAGCTCGACGCGGCCATCGAAGCCGCCTATGCCGAGCTCGCCGACAAGACCGGCAGCGCCGCCGACACCACCTGGGCCGTGCGTTCCTCAGCGACGGCCGAGGACCTGCCCGACGCCTCGTTCGCCGGCCAGCAGGAGACCTTCCTCAACATCCACGGGCTCGACAACGTCAAGCACGCGATCAAGGAGGTCTTCGCCTCGCTCTACAACGATCGCGCGATCTCCTATCGGGTGCACAAGGGCTTCACCCATGCCGAGGTCGCCCTCTCGGCCGGCATCCAGCGCATGGTGCGCAGCGATCTCGCCGCCAGCGGCGTGATGTTCACGCTGGATACCGAATCCGGCTACGACCAGGCGGTCTTCATCACCTCGAGCGTCGGTCTCGGTGAGATGGTGGTCCAGGGCGCCGTGAATCCGGACGAGTTCTACGTGCACAAGCCCACCCTCAATGCCGGCCGGGCCGCGATCCTGCGCCGCAGCCTCGGCGACAAGGCCATGCGCATGGTCTTCGCCGAGCCCGGCAGCCGGGAGCCGGTGCGCACCGAACAGACCCCGGCCGAGCTGCGCGGCCAGTTCTCGATCACCGACGCCGAGGTCGAGGCCCTGGCCAAGCAGGCGGTGCTGATCGAACAGCATTACCAGCGCCCGATGGACATCGAATGGGCCAAGGACGGCATCGACGGCGAGCTCTACATCGTCCAGGCGCGTCCGGAGACGGTGCAGAGCCGCAGCGGCCAAGTCATCGAGCGCTTCCGCCTCAAAGAGACCGGCACGGTCTTGGCAACCGGCCGCAGCATCGGCGGACGCATCGGCGCCGGCAAGGCGCGCGTGGTCGACTCGATCCGCGACATGCACGAGGTCCAGGCCGGTGATGTGCTGATCACCGACATGACCGATCCGGACTGGGAGCCGGTGATGAAGCGCGCCGCCGCCATCGTCACCAACCGGGGTGGTCGGACGTGTCACGCCGCGATCATCGCCCGCGAGCTCGGCGTGCCAGCGGTGGTCGGCTGCAACGACGCGACCGACAAGATTGCCGACGGCCGGGCGGTGACGGTCTCCTGCGCCGAGGGCGACACCGGCTACATCTACGACGGCGAGCTGGACTTCGAGCACAAGGTGGTCGAGCTCGAGAAGATGCCCGAGGTCCCGGTCAAGGTGATGATGAACGTCGGCAACCCCGAGCGCGCGTTCGGCTTTGCCTCATTGCCGAATGCCGGCGTCGGCCTCGCCCGGCTCGAGTTCATCATCAACAACACCATCGGCATCCATCCCAAGGCGCTGCTGGAATACGACCAGCTGCCCGACGACCTCAAGGCCGAGATCGGCCCGCGCATCAGCGCCTACCCGAGCCCGCGCGAGTTCTTCGTGATGCGCCTCGCCGAAGGCATCGCCACCCTGGCCGCGACCTTCGCGCCGAATCCGGTCATCATCCGGATGTCCGACTTCAAGTCCAACGAGTACGCCAACCTGATCGCCGGCCCGCGCTACGAGCCCGAGGAAGAGAACCCGATGATCGGCTTCCGCGGCGCCGGCCGCTATGTCGCCGACACCTTCCGCGACTGCTTCGCGATGGAATGCGAGGCGCTCAAGTACGTGCGCAACGAGATGGGCCTGACCAACCTGCAGATCATGATCCCGTTCGTGCGCACGCTGAATCAGGCCAAGGCCGTCACCGAAGCACTCGCCGAGCAGGGCCTGAAGCGCGGCGAGAACGGGCTCAAGCTGATCATGATGTGCGAGATCCCGTCCAACGCCGTGCTCGGCGAGCAGTTCCTCGAGTACTTCGACGGCTTCTCGATCGGCTCCAACGACATGACCCAGCTCACCCTCGGCATCGACCGCGACTCGAGCCTGGTCGCGGCCGACTTCGAGGAGCGTGACCCGGCGGTCAAGGCGATGCTGTCGATGGCGATCCAGGCCTGCCGCAAGCAGGGCAAGTACGTCGGCATCTGCGGTCAGGGTCCATCGGACCACGCCGACTTCGCCGACTGGCTGGTCAAGGAGGGCATCGAAAGCGTCTCGCTGAACCCGGACACCGTGATCGACACCTGGCTCTACCTGGCCGAGCATCTCAACAATAACGGCTGAGGACCGAACAGAGGCAGGGATGCCTCAAAGGCTGCGAGCTTCACATCCATCGCTTCGCCTCCGCGCGCACGCGTTCACCAAAGGCACCGCTCAGCCTCGGTGTGGTGACGAGATCGACATGAAAGGGCACGATCGACTCATCGAGTTCGTCGATGATCTCGGCGATCACCCGATCCGGCAGATCGGCATCGATCCAGAGATCGTAATCGGAATTCCATGCCGCATCGCCCCGCGCCCGCGAGCCGTAAAGATAGACCGCCGTACCGTCCTGCACATGATCTCGCAGGACGTTGCGGATACAGGTCTCGGATTCGCGCCGGAGCTCGTCTCGGTTCATCGTTCTACTGTAAACCACTCCTCGATGGAGCTCACCACATCACCCACACGCGCCCTTTCCCGCAAGGATTCCAACTGGCGCCTGGCCACCGTCTGCCCGTATTCCACTGCCGAGATTTGTGCCACGACGCGTCCGCGCCGGGTCACCAAGAGCTGTTCGCCGGCTTCCACACGCGCTAGATACCTTGGCAAATGGTTGCGTAGCTCGCTGATGTTGACCGACTCCATCTCACTCATCACAGCGTTTGCACAATCCCGTTGTACAAATTCTATACCCCGACGACCTTGCCAATGGCGCCATGGCTCGTGCGACTGGCTGCGCTCGCGCTGTTCCAAGCGCGCAAGCGCCTTCTGCGCACGACGCTCGATGACCAGATGATAGGTCAAGGTTCCGCGTCTCCCTCGATCTCCGCCATCGCCTGCTCAAAAGGAACCGGTTCGGAGGGATGACGCTTCGCCTCGTCATACGCACGAATATGGGCCAGCTCCTCGAGCGCATCCTGGATGCGCTCCCAGTCATCCAGCGGCAAGAGCACCGCCGTGCGCTGGCCAGCGCCGTCGACAACGTATTGTACCTGTGTGACCATCGCATCGATCTCCGGAAAAGGTTTGCTCTTGGCTGAGCGCGTTCGGTTGAAGTGACGACACGCGCTCGCGCAGATGCGCCTAGACTAGGTCAGAGGCCGTCGCCCTGCGAGCCGCCTACGAGCGCGGGAAAACAGGAACGCTCATCCCAACTCAGCGGCCAGCATCCCGTAGAGCTCGCGTTGGCGCGCCTGCGACAAGCGCCGGATACGGGCCAGGATCTCGTCCAGGCTCATCTGATCATAATGCGCATGCAGGGCGTTGCCGATCGGCTCCAGCGCCGCCTGTTCAGCCGCCGTCAGCGGGTCCGGTGGCTCGCGCAATGCCTGCAGCAACTGTTCGGTGCGATGCTTATCGAGCTGAGCGACCGCATCAGCCGCCGGAAACTGTTCCCGCCAGCGCTGCACGCGCGCGGCGCGGGCCTCGGCCTCCAACGCCGCCCGCCGCTGCGCCAACGCCTCGCGCATCGCCGCGATCTCCTCCTGATGCGCCCGCGCCAGATAGCCCGGCGCGCCGTCTAGCTCATGCGCGATCCGCTCGCACTCGCTCGCATCGGCGCGCGCGATCACATCCCGCAACGGCCGCCGCGGCTTGATCCATTCTTCCGAGCGTCGTTCAGCCGCGGCAACACGCTCCTGCACCAACGCCTGATAGACCGCCGCCAGATCCCAGGCCGGCTCGATCTCCTCCGGCTCTCCTTCCAGACCCTCTTTCACATCATCTGCTGGCTGATCGCCCTCCTGGTCATTCAACAGTCTCAGCAGACCGGCGAGCTGATCGGCGCTTTGCTGCGCGAGCACCTGCGACAGACGCTCCGGTGGCACCTCGCCCTGCTCCCAGGCGGTCACATGCTCGGCGATGCGCTGTAGCTGCACGACGAGCCGCCGGCACAGCAGCAGATGCAGCAGCCAGAGTGTCAGCGGTTCGCTGAAAAACGCGTCCTCACGCAACACTTCGGCCCCGAGCGCCGTCGCGCCGAGCTGCCACTCGCCCCGCTCCCGCTCGGCCGTGATCAGCCCCATGCCGCGCGCGTAATGGATCATCGGTTCGACCTTCCCGGTCGATTTGCCGGTCGGAATCCCGGTCTCGCTGCCGATCGCTTCTTTGTCCCCTCGCCCATTCGCTGTCGCGAATCGCAGCAATTGGCTCAGCAACCGACGATCGGGCAAGAAGGTCTGCGGAAAATTCAGCGGTAGCTGTTCCATCAAGAGGCTCAATAGACCTCGTCGTGCGTGCCAATATCGACGAGCAAGATAACGTCTTCGCCTGTTTCCGGATCATTCTCTAAACCAAAAACGATCCGGCAATCGTAGCCACAAGTGCAGGCAAAGAGCCCAAGCAAGTGACCGCTGAGTTTATGCGTCCCGAGCCGCGGCAGAAAAACGTCTTCTTTTAAGTCTTGTATCACGGCATCAATCCTTGCCTGCAAGCCCCGATCGCGCTTAACAAACTTCTTGTAGCTGCGCCTGAACTTCGAGGATAAGACCAGCTTGGTCATTTGTCCTCAATCAGATCTTGATGCAGCGTAGCGAGTGTATCTTCTACCGATTGTGCGGGTAGCTGTCCATTTCGAAAACCTGCTCGTGTTTGTTGCGCTTCTTCCGCAATTTCCCGCCTCCTTGCATCGATATGACGATGACGTAGGATCTCCACGAGCATCTCTTGTTGCTCTAGCGGCAAACGCGACGCCGTGGCAATCGCATCGTCCAAAGTTACTGTATCTGTCATTCGATTCGCGCCTTTGATGATGTCAGTCGTGAACCCTCGTCAAGCAATGCCAAACGCTCGCTCCTCCAACGCCGTCACCGACACCAGCACCGGCTTGGTCTGCAGCTTACCGGCCGAGGTCTCGACCGGGCCGAGCGACCAGCATTGCCCCTTCTCCAGCCGCGCCAGCCGCTGCGACCAGTCCGACTTGGAGTCGCGCGTGACCTGGGCCAGCAGCGCGGCGAAGCGCTCGATCTCGGTGTCCGCCGGCCGGAAGAACAGCTTGTGCCCAGCCTGGAACAGGCGGTCGCGCTGCTCCTGGTTGAAGTTGCTGGTGGTCTGGGTGGCCAGGATCAGCGACAAACCGAACTTGCGACCCTCGCGCAGCATCTTGTCGAGCGGCGAATCCGAGCGATGGTCCAGATTCTGGATCTCGTCCAAGACCACCGGAATCGGCCGCTTCTTGCTGCCGGTGGTACAGGCATAGTCGTAGAGATCCCACAACGCAAACTCGGTCACCAGTTTCTGCACCTCGCGGCCACAGCCCTTCAGCTGCAACACCTGCACCCAATGCTCGTCCGCCGCTAGCATCGCATCCCAGGCCGAGTTTTCGCCTTCGCGGAACGGTTGCGCCTTGATGAACGGCTCCAGCTTGTTCGCCAAGCTCAGGCCGTATTGCCCCTCGTCCTGCAACCGCTCCAGGAGCTGATTCAGAGAGAACCCGGCGTCGGCCGAGATCCCGTTCTCGATCGCCCGCACCAGGGTCGCGAATTGCTGATCACCCATGGTCTCGTAGACCGAGTTGAAGATGCTCGCCACCCTTGATCCGACCTGATACGGGTTCTCTTCGAGCGGTGGCACATTCGGATCGATGATCTGCTGCTGCCGCCGGAAGGGGTTCAGCGGCAAGCCAGCGCTCGCGACATAGTGGCTAGCCGGCTGAGCGACCTCGGTGAAGCGTGACTCGACCTGCCCCGGCAGGAAGCCATCGGTGTAGTCGATGATCAGCGAGCGCAGCCCCTGTACGGCCATCTCCGTGAGCAGACACTGGATGCCGTAGGTCTTGCCCGAACCGGACGCGCCGAACACCAACAGGTGCCGGTTATCGAGCCGCTCGTGCCCGTAGTGCCAGTACACGGAATCGCCGTTTTGGTCCAGGATCAGCATCGGCTCAGGCCCCGCCTCATTGGTCCAGAAGGTGAAGATCGCGCCCTGCCAGGCGATCTCGAGATAGCCCTCGGCCAGGCTCTCCATCGCCCGATCCAGCTCGCGCCACCGCTGCTCCGGCAGGTTCACCTGCGCGCGCGAGGTCACCGCGCGCTGCAACCGCGCCGCCAATAGCGGCGATCGAAGCCCACCCGCTAGACTTCGGTGCCGTTCTTGATCTTCATCGCTCCAGCTTCGTCCATCGTGTTCCGGAGGAGCTCACGCACGTCATTTGCCAGCAGCACATTTAGCCAGCGTTCGGCCTCGCGCCCAACGCGCCGATCAGCCGTCACCCAGATCTCAATCGTTGTCAGCTCAGGCGCCCACTGAAGTCGTTCACTGAGCGCGGCTTCGTCAAGATCAGTGAACCGGCGCCCGCCGCTGTCGCGCTCGCCATGCCCGTATTTGAACGAGGCATAGAGTACGCCACCAGATCGCAGCGCTCGGGACAATCGCTGCAGTACGTTGGGCAGCTCGACCATCGGCACATGCAGCAGGCTCGCGCAGGCCCAGATACCGTCGAAGCGCTGGCACCAGTCGATATCCTGAAACCGCAAACGCTCGACCCGCAGGCCGCAACAGGACTCAGCCAGCGTTGCCAAACGTCGGGATGGCTCCATCGCGGTGACGCAGTATCCAAGCTCACGAAAGGCGCGCGCGTCGCGGCCAGAACCGCAACCCGCGTCGAGAATCCTTGCTCCCGGTGCCAGATAGGCCAGGAAACGGGCTCGCAGCGCCGACATGTCGACCTCGGCTGTTTCGGCAAAGAACCGGTCGGCTTGCGCCTCGTAGTAGGCGATGTTTAGATCAGGCTCTGTGGTAGCGATGGACACGAGGACTCCCGCCGTGACGTCGTCGGCCAGCCCGCTAGCGCGAGGCACATTGTTAAGGTGCGGCGCTGCACACCGGCATCGGAGGCACCCGCGAACAGCGTACCCGGTTCGACGAGGCTCAGCGACGATCTCCGATGCCCATCACACAAGGCCGTGAGTATCGACCCGATGAATGAGCGCCCCCCGCAACCATCCTCGCTGCCGTCGACCCAGCCCGAAGACGATTTCATCAGCCTCTTCGCCGAGGTATTCGGACTGGAAAAGGCCCAGCTCCTCGCGCCCGAGTTCCCGGTGCTGGATATCGAGGGCGGCGCCCGTTTCATCGATTTCGCGCTCCGTGCTGACAACAAGTGGATCGCCTTCGAGGTCGACGGCCCCACCCATTACCAGCCTCCAGCCTTCGACCGTAACAAGTACGAGGACGATCTGCTGCGTCAGAACAGCCTGATCCATCAGGGCTGGCAGGTGTATCGCTGGACCGACCATGAGTTGGACCAGCACCGAGAGCGCGTCAAGGAACAGCTCGCTCTCTTTCTCGAACGCGTGCCCGGCCTGCTCGACATGGATGACTTTCTGCCGAAGCAGCGCGCCTGTAAAGCAGACTTCAATCTGCGCACGCACCAGAGCGAAGCCCTCGACTGGCTGGGCAGTATCCGCGCCGAGGGCACGACCATCGCCCTGCTCGGTCATGCGACCGGCTCCGGCAAGACCTTTACCGCGATCGAGGACGCTCGGCGCGTCGGCCAGCCGGTGCTCTATGTCGCGCACACCAAGAATCTGATCCGCCAGACCGAGCGTGCCGTTGCCGAACAATGGCCCGAGGTGACCACTGGCGTCATTCAGGGCGGACGTTTCGAGCCCGATGCGGGATTCGTGCTCGCCACGGTGCAGTCCCTGTGCAACCGCCTGAGCGACATCGACCCCGCCTGCTTCCGCTACCTGATCATCGACGAAGCCCATCACGCCGCGGCCGACAGCTACCAGCAGGTATTGGCCTACTTTCGTCCCGTCTTCACGCTGGGCTTGACCGCCACCCCGGAGCGACCGGACGGCAAGCCCATTCTCGACGTCTTTCGTGACACCGCCCACCGACTGAGCCTCAAAGAGGCGATCGAGCGCGGTGAGCTGGTGCCCATTCGCTGCGTGCGGGTCAAGACCAACGTCGATCTCAGCCGGGTCCGCTTCAACGCAATCCAGTATCAACGCAAGGATCTGGAACAGGCCATCACCATCCCGGCGCGCGATGAACTGATCGTCCAGACCTATCTGGATCATGTGCGCGGCCGCAAGGCTGTCACCTTCGCCGTCAATGTCCGCCACGGCGAGGCGCTCGCCGAGCGCTACCGCACTCGAGGTGTCCCAGCCCGCGCGGTCTCCGGCCGGATGCCGAGCCGAGAACGCGATGAGGTGCTCGATGCCTTCGCACGCGGCAAACTGCACATGCTCTGCGCCTGCGATCTGCTCAACGAAGGCTGGGATTGCCCCGACATCGAAGTCCTGTTGATGGCGCGACCCACGTTGTCGAAGATCATCTACTTGCAACAGCTCGGCCGCGGCACACGCAAGGCCCAGGGCAAGGAATGCCTGCTGGTTTTCGACTTCGTCGACAACGCCGGGCGCTACAATCAGAGTTGGAATGTCCATCGCGCCACCGGCAATCCGCAATACCGGCCCGGCGGTTTTGTCGCAGCGCCAAAGGACCGCATCGAGGAGGAAGCCCTCACCGGGCCGCAAGACCCGCTGATCCTCAACCTCGGCCTCTGGACCGAGCACTACGAGGAGATCGACGTCTTCGACTGGCAAAGCGCGATCAAGGACATGCTCCCGGTTGCCGAGCTGGAACGCCAGCTCGCGGCATCGGAAGGCTACTTGCGCAACAAGGTCCTCCAGGGCGAGCTGGAGCCGGATCACGATCTCGCGCTCGGCCGCCGCCGCTACTTCTACTTCGCCAAAGCGCGCAAACAGGCGATTGCCGATCAGTTTGGTCTGAAGCCTGTTATAGCCGCCAACATCCGTGAGCGATTCTTCGCGTTCTGCGAAGACATGGACATGAGCGCCAGCTACAAGCCGGTTCTGCTGCTCGCCCTACTCGACAGCGTCGATGATGAAGGGAAGGCGCAGCTTGGCGAACTAACAAGCGCATTCCGAGATTTCTATCTGCAGCGATCCAACTGCGGTTTGCCGGCTGAGAAAGGCAAACTGCGCATGACCCGCGTGACCGAGCTCAGCGAGAGCGAGATACAGCGGTTGATACTGGAGATGCCATTCAAGAAATACGCGCAGCGAGGGTTCGTCGATTATGCGCGCGACTTGGCGCAACTACGGATCGTGCCGGCATTATGGAAGCGACTCGACGCGAATGACCATCAACGGTTAAGGGAGATCGCCAAGACGCGGATTGATGAGTACTTTCAGAGGTGAGCCAAATGAGTGGGCAACGGCGGCGCGGAAGCGGGCCGCGAGCGCCGCGTCGGTCTGCGCGAGGACGCCGGCGGCGGTTTGGTGCAACGCCCCGTCCGGCGCCGACAGCAAGGCACCGGCGAACAGACCCAGTGCCGATTTGCCCGAGCCGTAAGGTCCATTCAGCGCGAGCGCGCGATTCTGCGCCGCGTGCCCGAGCCCGCCGGCCATCTGCTCGAGCGCCTGCACGGCGCGCGAGGTGGGCAGGTAGGCCTGCACCAGCTCGCGCGCATTGCCGTCACGGCTGAGGTTGATCGAGCGGGTGTAGACCGCGTCGATCGCGAGGGTCTGGTCCAAACCGCTCACCCGTTGCTCCTTCTATCCGTCCGCAAGCCGATACTCCAATGGCCATACTTAGCTACGCGCGTCGTCTGGAGCGCCTTGATCGGCTGCAAGGGTGCTGATTGTCGGATTGCGCCGTGGCAGAGCGACGACACGATTCGGATGCTCGGCTTGTCTTGCCATCAAATCCTGATAGATCGCGTCAATATCGTAATTGAACTGACGGGCGTACTCATCTCTGAGTGCTCGTGTTTCGGCGACAATAGGATCTTGCCACATCGTTAAGACTCCATCAGCTCAAGGGGCGTACAGATCACCGGCGGTTCATAGCCATATTCCCGGCAGGTGAGTTCCACTTTCGGTCGAGTGTGTGCATTTGCAATATGTGTGCAGTTCCAGGTCAGTAGATATGCGACGCCGTTCACCGCAGCTATTGCAATGTGATACGCATCCGCTTCCGCTTTCTGGGGAAGCGCATGACTTTCGATTAGCATCCGCGCCAAGCCTCGGACATGTTCCGAAATTTCAAGCAAGGGAATATCAGCAAGGATAGCGAGGCGACGCCGCGAAGCTTCTGCATGACCTCTGCTTGCTTCGGAAATGACGAGATCGGAGGCGAAAATGCGATAATTCGGCCTAAGCGTTTCCCACCACTCGATCGTCGTGCTTTGATTTGCCATCGCACGCAGGTCATTGCTTGGTCGGGCTGTCAAATAGCTTATAACCGACGTTTCTACGTAGACTGTTTCACTCAAAGGGAATCCCTATTTCATCGATCACTCATCAGCCATACCGACTGCGATAATAATCACTGAGGATGTCCAGTGGCCTGAGCACAGCACCGCGGCGGCAGATCTGGTGGACACCGGCGGTGTCACGCAGTTCGTAACAGTCGGGGAATTGATCCATCACTCGTTCCAAGGCAGCCATCATCCCCTCTTCGCTCAAGCGAAACGCGGCGCCGGGGGCGACCCATTCGCCGTCACCATAGAGCATGACCCGCACCGGCAGCGCCGGTTGCTGGGGCTCGGCGGCGAACCGGTCGGCGAGCGCGAAGTGCACCGCAATCGGTGGCAGGAACGACCGGCTGGCGCGCAGGCTGCGGTAGCCGGCCTCGGCATCGGGCTCGATCAGCCCGAGCTGCGCGAGCGGTGAATCCAGGTACTCGTCAGTTCGCGTCTCGAGGGCGGCGTACATGCGCAGTAGCGTCGCGATATCGGATTTCAGGGTGCTGGCCGAGCGTTTGGCCTCCAACTCCTGATTGGTGAAATCGATTAGGCCGACGAGTGCATCTTGATCGCGGAAGCGCGGCATCGCGAAGCGGTTGAAGAACCAGAAGAAGCCGGTCGCCTCGCTGGCATTGGCGCTGATCAGCCAGTGTAGAATCCAGAGGGTGGCGTCGTCTTCGAGATAGGGATCGCCTTCGCTGCCGAGCAGGCGATGGCCTCGATGGGTTGGATGACGCCAATCTCGTTGTTGGTGTGCATCAGCGAGATCAGCAGCGTGTCCGGGCGGATCGCGGCGGCGATGGCCGCGGGCGCAATGACGCCATTCGCGTCCGGCCTGACGCGCGTGACCTCGAAGCCATCGCGCTCGAGCTGCTCGGCGCAGGCCAGGATCGCGCGGTGCTCGATGGCGGAGACGATCAGATGGCGGCCCTTGTCGGCGTGCGCGCGGGCAACCCCGGTCAAGGCGAGATTGTCGGCCTCCGTGGCGCCGCTGGTGAAGATGACCTCGTCGGGCTCGCAGCCGAGCTCGTCGGCGATCTGCTGCCGGCACGACCCGACCCGCTGCGCGGCGGCTCTGCCGTAGCGATGAGCCGTGGCCGAGGGGTTGCCGCTGGCTGCGCGCAGCGCATCCGTCATCGCGGCGACCACGTCCGCATCGACAGGCGTGGTGGAGGCGCTATCGAAATAGAGGGCGCTCATCGCTCAGTCGACTCGAACGAACACACACCGTAGCGAGATCCTCCGGAGAGCCCTCGGCGCACGAGCGAACGATCGATCCGGGGAATCAGCAACCTCCTTGTTTCGAGACAGACTCTGCTCACAAAACCAAGCGCAGACATGATCCTCGCGCTCCGAGCACCTTACGCCCGCAGGCCCCGCTTGGCAATCCCCTGCGTCCAGCTTCTCGTGCGCCTGGTCGAGCATCAGCGCCCACGGACAGTCCTTAGAGGCCCTATCGAAATGCCTGGCTAAAGAGTTCACGGCGCCGCCCCAGCAGTGACCTTCGGTGACGATGTGGTACTCGGTGACATGCTGGGCGTCGGAAAACACCCAGGGCGCGAGCACGTCCGCCTTAGGTGCTGCAGACCCGACCGCGCCGCGTTAGCCACAGACCGGCGTGGTGCGCTGCAGCGCGCTCCGGGGCGCTCCGAGCATTGGATTAACGGCGGCTGCCGTTACCTTTCCAATCGCTGGCACAGCACCGGGAGCCTGTCCCCCGGACTGCCAGGTTCGTCACTTCGCCATTTGGAGCCGATTCGATGCAGCTACGACGATTCAGCGCATTCGCGCTGACCCTGCTCGCCACAGCCACTCTCGCCACAGCCACTCTCCCCATCGGCGCCCTCGCCGTTGCCGCCGAGCGCGGGCCCGCGTTGCCCGATTACCCACCCGAGAAGGTCGCCGACGGCGTCTACGTGATCCACGGCCCCATCGACTATCCGACCCCGGAGAACCAGGGCTTCATGAACAACCCCGCGTGGTTGGTCACCGACGCCGGCGTGGTCGTGATCGACCCCGGCTCCAGCGTCCAGACCGGTGAGATGGTCCTGCGCGCGCTCCGCGAGATCACCGACGCCCCGATCATCGCGGTGCTCAACACGCACGTCCACGGCGATCACTGGCTCGGCAATCAGGCAATCCGCGCCGCCTACCCCGAGGTCCCGATCTACGCCCACCCGAACATGATCGCGGCCATCGAAAACGGCGCCGGCGAGCAATGGCTCGACCTCATGCTACGTGCCACCGAAGGCGCAACCGCCGGCACCGAGGCCGTCGGCCCGACCCAGGCCGTCGGCGGCGGAACCGAGCTCGAGCTCGGCGGGCTCACCTACCGCATCCACCACTGGGGCCCCGCGCATACCAACAACGACCTCATGATCGAGATCCCCGAGCGCGGGGTCCTGTTCGCGGCCGACAACGCCAACAACGAGCGCATCGTGCGGATGGACGATGCATCCTTCGAGGGACTGATCGACACATTGGAGCGCGCAAAGACCATCCCGGCCGAGGTCGTGGTGCCCGGCCATGGCCTCACCGGTGGCCCCGAGATCATCACCGAGAATCTCGACTACGTCGCCACGCTCCGCCAGACCGTCGCTGAGCTCTACGACGAAGGCCTCAGCGACTTCGAGATGAAGGACCCGGTCGCCGAGCGCCTCACCGACTACGCCGATTGGGCCGGCTTCGACGACGAACTCGGCAAGCACATCTCATTGGTCTACCTAGAGGTCGAAGCCGACGCCTTCTGATCGCCGCGCGGGCATCGCGCCCGCCCTAATCAATGAATCTGATCCGCCAGACCCAGCCGGCACTCCGCCTACGACGGCGCCCTGAACGCAGGATCGCGTCCATCCTGCGCGTCTATCCTGCGCAGCGGCCGAAGCCTGATCGGCATCCGTTCAACGCCGCAGGTCGAAACTGACGCGCGTTATCTGCGACAATGACCGCTGTCGAAGCAAACAAAGGTCGATTATGAGTTCTTACGACGTCTACGCCCTCGGAAACGCCTTGGTGGATATGGAATACGAGGTCAGCCCAGAAGACCTCCAGCATCTGCACATCGACAAGGGGGTCATGACCCTGGTCGACGAGGCCCATCAGCTGCGCATCATGGAGCACCTTCGCGAGCACCACCATCAGCGCGGCTCCGGTGGCTCGGCCGCGAACTCGGTCATCGCGCTCTGCCAGCTCGGCGGCAGCGGCTACTACGCCTGCAAGGTCGCTGACGACGAGCTCGGGCACTTCTATATGAAGGATCTGCGCGATGGCGGTGTCGACTGCATCCAGGGGACCTTCCTCGAGAAGGGCGACACCGGCCGTTGCGTGGTACTGGTAACGCCCGATTCGGACCGCACCATGTGCACCTATCTCGGCATCAGTGGCAACCTCTCGGTCCACGAGGTCGAGGTCAAGGCCCTGCATGCGGCCAAGTGGTTCTACACGGAAGGCTATCTGGTCACCTCCGATACCGCCCGCGTCGCGGCGATCGAGGCCCGGAAGGCGGCCGAGCATGGCGGTGTCCGGACGGCCCTCTCGCTGTCCGACCCGAATATGGTCCGCTTCTTCAAGGACGGCCTCAAGGAGATGATCGGCGACGGGGTCGACCTGATCTTCGCCAACGAGGAGGAGGCGATGGGGATGGCCGAGTCCGACAACCTGGACGATGCGGTGGCCTATCTGAAGACGCTGTCGAAGGAGTTCGCGATCACCCGCGGCCCCCAGGGCGCGCTGGTCTGGGACGGCAAGGGGCTGATCGAGATCGATCCGGTCAAGGTCGATCCGGTCGACACCGTCGGGGCTGGCGACATGTTCGCGGGCGCCTTCCTCTACGGGCTGACCCAGGGCTGGGATCACAAGCGGGCAGGCGAGCTTGCCTCCGCGACCTCGGCGAAGCTGGTCACCAGTCTCGGCCCACGCCTCCCTCAGTCCGAGACCCAGGCGATCCTGCAGCGGTTCGCCTGATCGGCCCTTGATGCATCCCTGACGCCCCTCGCCTCGCGTTGTGGCGGCAAGATGTCAACGCGGTGAGCAGACCTTGGCGGTGACCGGCCCTTGGCGCAACTGGATGCCTGGGGCGGCCCTCCAAGCCGGCCGGACGGCGCGGCGATCGCTCCGTCCTGTCTGCTCGGCACACCAAGACGGCGAATCTTGCAGCCTCTGCGGGCGCTCACTACCCTGAAGCCGACGCGAACAGATAGATCCTAGAAACCGCAGTTGAACGCTTAGCCCGGCATGCAACCCTTTGCAGTGGCTCCACTTCTAGCGTTTCATGAAGCGCACCCATGGGTGATGGCCGCTACGACCACCAGTGCACGCCCCGCGCGGCGCCCAGCGTTGTTACAACTCGTTGGAATAGAATGACTATTCCGCCTCGTTGTGCCGAGCTGGCCAATTCCCGATCAGGCACGCGGGACGCGCCCTGGCGGCCGTCCAACCGCGGTCTCTAGGATAGATCGTCGAGATTGGCGCGGGCCAACCCGCCAATCCTCCGCGCCCCAATCCTCCGCGCCCCAATCCTCCGCGCCAGTGAACGACTCGCCCGCGCGGGACCCCACTGAAGCCCGTCGTCCGCTCCGGTGGGATCGAAACGGCCGTTATCCCGGAAACGCCTGCTGACAGAGTGAAAAGAGCGTCGCGGGATAGATACCGAGCAGCAGGATCACGGCGCCATTGATGGTGATTGCGACGCGCGCGCTGGAATCGGTGCTCACTGGCCCTTCATCGCCCACCGGCTTATCGAAGTAGATCATCTTGACGACGCGCAGATAGTAGAAGGCGCCGATGATCGAGAACGCGACCGCGACGACCGCGAGCCACACCATCCCTTGGGCGACGACGGCCTCGAGCACCATCAGCTTGGCGACGAAGCCGACCATCGGCGGCACCCCCGCCATCGAGAACATGATCAAGGCCATCACCGCGGCGAGCCAGGGATCGCGATCCGAGAGACCCTTGAGGTCGTCGAGCTCCTGAACATCCAGCCCCTTGTTGGAGATCAGCAGCAGCACACCGAAGGCGCCGGCCGACATCAACGCATAGACCACCGAGTAGAACATCGCCGATGCATAACCTTGCTCAGTCCCGGCCAGCAGGCCCAGGAACAGGAAGCCGACATGCGAGATGGTCGAGTAGGCCAACATGCGCTTGATGTTCTGCTGGGCGATCGCGACCACGTTGCCGATCGCCAGCGAGAGCACCGAGAGGATCACCAGGATCTCGCCCCAATCGCCCTGTAGCCCGCCGAGCGCCTCGATCAGGATGCGGGCGGCCATCGCAAAGGCGGCGATCTTCGGCGCACTCGAGAGGAAGAGCACGATCGGGGTCGGCGCTCCCTGATAGACGTCCGGCACCCACATATGGAAGGGCACCGCACCGAACTTGAATGCGATGCCGATCAGTGTGAAGACCATCCCGAACACCAGGATCTGATCCTCGACCCCGCGACTGGAGACCGCCGCCGCGACGTCGGCGAACGCGAACCCACCGGCGGCACCGTAGAGCATCGAGATCCCGTACAGCAGCATCCCGGAGCCGAGCGCCCCGAGCACGAAATATTTCATCGCGGCCTCGGAGCCGGCCTTCGAGTCCCGATCAAACGCCACCAGCGCGTAGAGGCAGAGCGAGAGCAGCTCGAGGCCGAGGTAGAGGGTCAGGAAACCGTTCGCCGAGACCATGATCATCATGCCGAGCACGGCGAAGAGGATCAGCACATGGTATTCACCGACCCACATATCGCGGTCGCGCATATAGTCCTTCGCGTAGACGAAGGTCAGCAGCGTCACGAATAGGATGGCCCCCTTGAGCAGATCGCTCATCGGGTCGCGCACGAAGCTCTCACTGAAGGCCGTCGCGGCCGCCCCACCCCCGACGAACCCGACTGCGACCAGTGCAGCGATCAATCCGATCAGCGTCAGCCTATGGTTACTTTCCTTCTGATCGGCACGGGTATAGAGGTCCGCGATCAGCACCGTACTGGCGGTCACCAGGATCACGAGCTCCGGCAGGATCGCGACCAGGGAATCGGCAATGGAGGGATAAAGCGTCGTCATGGCGGGGTCCATTAGGGCTGAAGACCGGCAACGGGAGGAATCGCCGCCGTCGCCGGCTCGGGCAGCTTGCTGACCTGGATCTGCTGCACCAGATTCTCGATCGTCGGCTCCATCACATCGACCAGCGGCTTCGGCCAGATGCCGATCGCGAGCGTTGCGGCGGCCAGCACGCCGAGATTGAGCGCCTCGCGGCGATTGAGATCCTTGAGCTGGCCAACCTCCTCGTTCTTGACCTCGCCGAAGACCACCCGTTTGACGAGCCAGAGCGTGAAGGCCGCGGCCAGTACCAGCGTGGTCGCAGCGAGGAACGCAAACCAGAAGTCGGCCCGGAAGCTGGCCAGGATCACCATGAACTCGCCGACGAAGCCGGAGGTCCCGGGCAGTCCGGCATTGGCCATCCCGAAGAAGACCATGAAGGCGCCGAACCAAGGCATGCTGTTGATCACGCCGCCGTAGGCCGAGATCTCGCGCGTGTGCATCCGGTCATAGAGCACGCCGACGCAAAGGAAGAGCGCGCCCGAGATGAACCCGTGCGAGATCATCTGCACCATGCCGCCTTCGATGCCCATCACCGCGCCGGCGGTCTCCGAGTGCTGGAAGATCGAGAAGACGATGAAGAAGCCGAGGGTCACGAAGCCCATGTGCGCGATCGACGAGTAGGCGATCAGCTTCTTCATGTCCTGCTGCACCAGCGCGACCAGGCCGATATAGATCACCGCGATCAGCGACATCGCGATGATCAACCAGTCCAGCTCGGCGCTCGCATCCGGGGTGATCGGCAGGCTGAAGCGCAGGAAGCCGTAGCCGCCGATCTTCAGCATGATCGCGGCCAGGATCACCGAACCGCCGGTCGGCGCCTCGACATGCGCATCGGGCAGCCAGGTATGCACCGGGAACATCGGCACCTTGACCGCGAACGCGAGCAGGAACGCGATGAAGATCAGGATCTGGGCCGTCAGGCCGAGCTGGGCGGCGTGGAAGCCGAGGATGTCGAAGCTGCCGGTCTGGAAGTACAGATAGATCAGCGCGACCAGCATGAACACCGACCCGAAGAAGGTGTACAGGAAGAACTTGATGGTCGCGTAGACGCGGTTCGGGCCGCCCCAGACCCCGATGATGATGAACATCGGGATCAGCATCGCCTCCCAGAAGAAATAGAACAGGATCGCGTCGAGGGCCGAGAAGACCCCGACCATGATCCCTTCCATGATCAGGAAGGCGGCCATGTAATGCGACGGCCGGTAGCGGATCACATCCCAGCCGGCGATGATCACGAAGATCGTGATGAAGGTGGTCAGCAGGATCAACGGCATCGAAATACCGTCGATGCCGAGGTGATACTCGATCCCGAGCGCCGGTATCCAGCTCGAGCGCTCGACGAACTGCATCTCGGCGGTCGAGGTATCGAAGCCCAGCCAGAGCGGCAGACTGACCGCGAAGGTCAGCCCGGCGACCCAGAGCGCGATGCGCTTGGTCAGCTCGACATCATGCTCGCCACTCGCGATCACCGCGATGCCACCGAGGATCGGCAGCCAAATGACCAGCGAGAGCCAGGGGAATTCCAATAACATGCGCTGCCTCTCCCGCTAATCAGAAGGTCACGAACAGGGTCAACAGGACCACCAACCCGACGATCATCGCGAAGGCATAGTGATAGAGCATCCCGCTCTGCAGATTGCGCGCCCACCCAGCGAGCCAGCCGACCGCGCGCGCCGACCCGTTGACGATGCCGTCATCGATGAAGCGCTGATCGCTGCGGTTCCATAGGAAGCGGCCGAAGCGCCGGCCGCCCTCGGCAAAGACCCGCTGGTTGAAATCATCGAACCCGTACTTGTTCTCCAAGAGCCGCGTCAGCCAGCCGCCGCGTTGCTGGAGCGACAGGTCGATCCCGGGGTCCCGCTGATGGAGGAACCACCAGACATAGGCCGCCAGCACGACCCCTGCCATCGCTAGCCAGAATGGGGCCGCCTGCATCCCATGGCGAATGAACTCACGCTGGCCGTGCCAATGCTCGGCCAGATAGTGCAGGCTGTCGTGTTCGGGTTTCACGTAGATCGCCTCGCCAAGCCAGTTCTGCACCAGCAGCGGCTCGACGGTATACCAACCGATCAGCACCGACGGGATCGCGAGCCCGATCAGCGGCACCGTGACGACCCAGGGCGTCTCATGCAGATGCGAGCGCGTGTGCTCATCCATCCGCGGCTTCCCATGGAAGACCAGGAAATAGAGCCGGAAGGTGTAGAGCGCGGTCACGAAGGCCCCGAGGGTCAGCAGTAGGCTCGCCAGCCCGGCCCCGGCGATGTGCGAATGACCGACCGCCTCGATGATCGCGTCCTTCGAGAAGAAACCGGAGAAGCCGGGGAAGGCGATCAACGCGAGCGAGCCGAGCAGCGCTGTGATCCAGGTGATCGGCATCCAGCGCTTGAGTCCGCCCATATTACGGATGTCCTGATCGTGGTGCATCGCGATGATCACCGAGCCTGCGGCCAGGAACAGCAGCGCCTTGAAGAAGGCGTGGGTCATCAGATGGAAGATGCCGGCGGCATAGGCCGAGGCGCCGAGTGCCGCGATCATGTAGCCGAGCTGGGACAGGGTCGAATAAGCGACCACGCGCTTGATGTCGTTCTGGACCAGACCGACTAGGCCCATGAAGAAGGCCGTCAACGCGCCGATGATCAGCACGAACGACAGCGCCGTGGTCGAGAGCTCGAACAGCGGCGACATCCGCGCGACCATGAAGACGCCGGCGGTCACCATGGTCGCGGCGTGGATCAGCGCCGAGATCGGGGTCGGACCCTCCATCGAGTCCGGCAGCCAGACATGCAAGGGCACCTGGGCCGATTTGCCCATCGCGCCGATGAACAGCAGGATGCAGATCAGCGTCATCAGGGAGACGCCGCCGAAGACCTCGACCTGGGTGTCAGCGAATTGCGGCGCCTGCGCGAAGACCTCGGCATAGTCCATCGAGTTGAAGTACATCCCGATCGCGGCGATGCCGAGGATGAAGCCGAAGTCCCCGACGCGGTTGACCAGGAACGCCTTCAGGTTCGCGAAGACCGCCGACTCGCGCACGGTCCAGAAGCCGATCAGCAGGTAGGAGACCAGCCCGACCGCCTCCCAGCCGAAGAACAGCTGCATGAAGTTGTTCGCCATCACCAGCATCAGCATCGAGAAGGTGAACAGCGAGATGTAGCTGAAGAAGCGCTGATAGCTGTTCTTGCCGGCGAGCGAGGTCTTGGGCCAGTTGTGGTCGTCGTCGGCCATGTAGCCGATGGTGTAGATGTGCACCATCAGCGAGACGAAGGTGACCACCGCCATCATCAGCGCGGTGAGCCGATCGACCAGGAAGCCGATCTCGAAATGGATACCATCGGCGACCATCCAGGTATAGACGGCACCGTTGAAGGTCGGCTCGTCGAACCAGATGAACCGCGCGACCACCCAGAGTGACAGCAGCGTCGACAGGCCGACGCCGGCGATTGTTGCCCGGTGCGCGCCGACGCGGCCGATCTTGCCGCCGAAGAAACCGGCGATGATGGCGCCGAGCAGCGGCGCCAGCACGATGATCAGATAGACAATCTCCATTCAGGGATCTCCGAGCTTGTCCGATTGGCTCAGCCTTTGAGCATGTCCAGATCGTCAACGTTGATGGTCCGGCGGTTGCGGAACAGGACCACCAGGATGGCAAGCCCGATCGCCGCTTCGGCCGCGGCGACGGTCAGGATGAAGAACACGAAGATCTGACCATCCGGATTGCCGAGGAAGTGCGAGAAGGCGACGAAGTTCATGTTCACCGCAAGCAGCATCAGCTCGATGCACATCAGCAGGATGATCACGTTCTTGCGGTTCAAGAACACGCCGGCGACCGAGATCGAGAACAGCAGCGCGCCGAGCAGCAGATAGTCGGACAGGGCGATCATTCGGTCTCCTCCGCGGCTGTCGCAGCCAGCTCCGTCGGTCTCCGCTCGGCTGGCATCGAGACCAGTCGAATCCGATCCGGCCCCTTCTTGATCCGCACCTGCCGCGCGGCGTCCTGGTACTTGGTCTCGGGCCGCCGCCGCAATGTCAACCGAATCGCCGCGATGATCGCCACCAGCAGGATCACTGCCGCAATCTCGAACGGGTAGAGGAAGGTGGTGTAGAGATCGAGGCCGAGCTCAGCGGTATTGCTGTAATCGGCGGGATGCCCCGGCGGTTTCGCGAAGAGCTCCAGCCCGAAGTTGGACGGCCCTAGCACCAGGAACAGGTTCAGCACCATCACCCCGGCGATCAGCAGTCCAAGCGGCAGGTAGCGAATGAATTGGCCGCGGAGCGCCGCGATGTCGATATCGAGCATCATCACGACGAATAGGAACAGGACCATCACCGCGCCGACATAGACCAGCACCAGCACGATACCCAGGAATTCGGCCTCCAGCAGCAGCCAGAGCACGGCGCTACTGACGAACGCAAGCACCAGAAACAAGACCGCATGCACCGGATTGCGCCGCGTCACAACCATCCCTGCTGAGACTACGGTTATGGCCGCGAACACGTAGAACAGAAATTTCTCGAAGCCCATGGAGTTTCCCGCTGGCATGGCTGCGCGCAAGACCGGCTCGCGCGGGCAGGCAGGCGTTAAGTTACAACGTGCAACGATCTCGGCGAACACCGCCGAGATCGCAGGCGCCGTCTCGGCGGCGCCGGCATCGGATCAGGGTTTGCGCCGGCTGCACTTCCGGCTGCGTCCCGGTCACCGATAGGGTGCATCAGCCGCTCGTGCGGCCGCGATGCGCGATTCGTATTTATCTCCGATCGCGAGCAGCTTGTCCTTGGTCATGATGTTCTCGCCGCGATTCTCGAAGTGATATTCGTAGATATCGGTCTCGACGATCGAGTCGACCGGACAGGACTCCTCACAGAATCCGCAGTAGATGCACTTGAACAGATCGATGTCGTAGCGTGTCGTGCGCCGGGAGCCGTCCTCCCGGGGCTCGGCCTCGATGGTGATCGCCAACGCCGGGCAGGTCGCCTCACAAAGCTTGCAGGCGATACAGCGCTCTTCCCCATTAGGGTAACGACGCAGTGCGTGGAGACCGCGAAAACGCGGCGAGACCGGCGCCTTCTCTTCGGGATATTGAACGGTGAACTTCCGTTTGAACAGGTAAGTACCGGTCAAACGCATTCCCCGAAACAACTCGACGAGCAGCAGGCTGTTGAGATAAGTGCGAGCGGCTTGAAGCATGGTTGACTCTATCGGGTATCGACTGGCCTAAAGACCGCGGTCGTCCGTCGCGACTGCCGATCAGGCAGCTGGTGCCGACCACCAGGGCGGCAGCTCAACGAGCACAGCAACAGCGACCACAAGAATCCAGACGATTGTGATCGGGATGAAGACCTTCCAGCCGAGACGCATAATCTGGTCGTAGCGGTAGCGCGGAAAGGTCGCGCGCAGCCACAGGAAGACGAACATGAAGAAGAAGGTCTTGAGCACGATCCAGATCAGACCCGGCACCCAGGCCGTCATCTCATCCAGCACCGGGATGCCCTGGAACGGCGACAGCCAACCGCCGAAGAACAGTAGCGTAGCGAGCATCGCGATCAGGACCATGTTCGCGTACTCGGCGAGGAAGAAGATCGCGAAGGCCATGCCGGAGTACTCGACATGGAAGCCGGCGACGATCTCAGACTCTCCCTCGGCCACGTCGAACGGTGCCCGATTCGTCTCGGCGACACCCGAGATGAAGTAGACGCCAAACAACGGCAGCAGCGGCAGCCAGAACCAGGTCAGTAGGCTGCCAGACTGGGCCTCGACGATCGCGCTGAGGTTCAGGCTGCCGGCAGCGACGAGCACCCCCACGAGCGCGAAGCCCATCGCAATCTCATAAGCGACGATCTGCGCGGCAGCGCGCATCGCGCCCAGCAGCGCGTACTTCGAATTGGAGGCCCAGCCGGCGATGATGACCCCATACACCCCCAGCGAGGTCAGCGCCAGCACGTAGAGCAGGCCGGCATTGATGTCGGCCAGCACCAGACCGGCGTCGAACGGAACCACCGCCCAGGCCGCCAGCGCCGGCACGATCGCAATCAGAGGCGCGAGCAGAAACAGCCCCTTGTTGGCCTTGCTCGGGACGATGATCTCCTTGACCATCAGCTTCAGGGCATCGGCGATCGGCTGCAGCAGACCGCGCCAACCGACCCGGTTCGGGCCCACGCGCACCTGGATATAGCCGATCACCTTGCGCTCGGCATAGGTATACCAAGCGACGACCGCCAACAACGGGCCGATGATGGCGCCAATCGCGACCAGGCTCTGAAGCGGCAGCGGCAGTATGTTCCAGAGGTCCATCATCGTCACAGCTTCTCCAAGGCGACGGTGCCGATCTGGGCACCCAGGCTCTCGCTGCCGCTGACGGCAGCCGGAATACGCACCGTGCCGATGGCGCAGCGATCATCGAGCACGACCTGTGCGCGCCCGCGATGGCCGTTCTGATGGATCTCGACCTCATCCCCGTCAACAAGGCCAAGCTCGGCGGCCTGTTTTGGATGCAGTGAGACCGCAAGCGACTCGGCGAGCTGCGTCCGCTGCAGCGCCGGCGCATGGCGGACCAGCGCATCGGTCGCATAGATCGGCACATTGCCGACTCGCACCAGCGGCGTGCCGAGCATCTCGGGGACGGCCGCCGGCGTGCCCTGCAGCCGGTTATCCGGCGTCAGGCCGTCGCACTGAGCCGCAAGCTCGTCATGGACCTGCTTGGCGGTGTTCTGCTCGAAGCCGTCGAACTCGAGTAGGTTTCCGAGCACGCGCAGGACCTTCCAGCCCGGGCGCGCATCGCCGGCCGGCGGCACCGCGCCCTGGAACCGTTGCCAAGCACCGGCGGCATTGACGAAGGTGCCGGCGGTCTCCGCGAAGGCAGCGATCGGCAGCAGGATATCGGCGACCTGCTCGAGCGCCAGCGAGCGGAAGCTGGCGCAGGCCACGACGAATCCGGCCTGATCCAGGGCCTGCATCGCCGTGCCCGGCTCGATCAGGTCCAGGTCCGGCTCCAGGCCCCAGAGCAGATAGCCCTGACGCGGCTCGTGGAGCATCGCAAGCGCATTCAAGCCCGGACGCTCGATAGCCTTGGCGCCGGGCGAACGGTGCGGCAGCGCGCCGGCAACATGGGCACCGGTGCTGTTCGCGGCCTGCGCCAGCAGCCCGACGCGGCAGCCAGCGGCCGCCGCAATCTCCCAGGCGAGCGCCTTCAGGAGGGTAAGATCAGGGTCGGCCTCGGCGAGGGCGCCGAGCAAGACCAGCCCGCTTCCCTTGGTGCCAGCCTGCCTCAGCGAATCGGCAACGGTCTGGTGCGTCTCGCCGACTTCGGCCTGATCCAACAGCGGTTTGATGCTGCCGCTGCCCGAGACCCCCAGGGCCTTCGCAATCGCGGCGAGTTCCAGCAGCAGACAGCCGGGAACGGCCGTCAACTGACGTGCCGGATGCATCAGCTCCAGCTCATAGGCATTGACGACCGCGATCTCGGCCCCGTCCAGGGCCGCCTTGCGGAGGCGGTGGGCCAATAGCGGCTGCTCATGACGGATATCGCTGCCGATCAGCAGGACAGCGGTCTGGCGCTCCAGCTCAGCGATGGGAAGGCCGAGCCAGGGCAGCAGCGGATCGCTGGAATCACCACGGAAGTCCTGTTGGCGCAAACGGCTGTCGATGTTGTCACAGCCCAGTGTCCGCACCAGCTTCTGGAAGAGATATTGCTCTTCAAGGGTCGCATTCGGCGCGATCAAGCAGCCGAGATGATCGGCACCAAGGCCGTCGATCAGGCCGCGCAGACCGCCGACCACGGTGCTCAGCGCCTCCTGCCATTCGACTTCGTGCCAGGCGCCGTCACGTTTGATCATCGGCGCCGTCAGCCGCTCGGGGCTGCTCAGACCCTCATAGCTAAAGCGATCGCGGTCCGAGATCCAGCACTCGTTGACCGCCTCATTGTCGCGCGGATGGACCCGCATCACCTGCTCGCCGCGGATATGCAGCTGCAGGTTGGAGCCGACACCATCGTGCGGGGCGATGCCCTCATCGGAGGTCAGCTCCCAGGCGCGCGCGGTGAAGCGATAGGGTTTCGAGGTCAGCGCGCCGACCGGACAGAGATCGATGATATTGCCCGAGAGCTCGTGGGAGACCGTGTGCTCGACGAAGGTGCCGATCCGCATGTCCTCGCCGCGCCCGGTCGCGCCGAGCTCACGCAGTCCGGCGATCTCGGCACCGAACCGCACGCAGCGGGTGCAATGGATGCAACGGGTCATCTCTGTTGCGATCAGCGGACCGAGATCCTCGTCCTTGACCACCCGCTTGCGCTCACTGAAGCGCGAGACGTCTTCGCCGTAGCCCATCGAGACGTCCTGCAGCTCGCATTCGCCGCCCTGATCGCAGATCGGGCAGTCGAGCGGGTGGTTGATGAGCAGGAATTCCATGGTGCCGCGCTGGGCATCAAGGGCCTTTGGTGAGCGCGTCAGCACCTTCATGCCGTCGCCGACCGGGGTCGCGCAGGCGGGCACCGGCTTCGGGAACGGGCGGCCGCCCTGCTCTGCCTCGACCAGGCACATACGGCAGTTGGCGGCGATCGACAGCTTCTCGTGGTAACAGAAGCGCGGGATCGGGATGCCCTCGCGGTCGGCCACCGCGATGATCATCTCGCCGGGCGCCGCACTGCAGCTACGGCCGTCGATCTCGAGGGTGATCTTGTCGTCCGACATCGGATTGGCCTACCTGTCGTTGAGCCGCGGGGCGCTATACATCGTTGTCCGTTGCACAGGCATCGAGTGGGGCGGGCCTGGCGGCGCTCAGGCCGCTTCGACCAGCGGCCGGCCGTGCTCGATCAGGTACTCGAACTCGGCGCGATAGTGTTTCAGGAAGCTCTGGACGGGCATTGCAGCCGCGTCGCCGAGCGCGCAGATGGTGCGTCCACCGATGCGTCCTGCCACATTGTCCAAGAGATCGAGGTCCTGGGGCCGGCCCTGCCCAGCCAGCATCCGTTCGAGCACCCGTGCGAGCCAGCCCGTGCCCTCGCGACAGGGGGTGCACTGTCCGCAGGATTCGTGCGCATAGAAGTGCGCCAGATTGGCCAGCACCTTGACCATGCAGGTGCCTTCGGCGATCACGATCACCGCCCCGGAGCCGAGCATCGAGCCGGCCTTCGCAATCGAGTCGTAATCCATGTCGGTCGCGAGCATCACGTCGCCCGGCACGACCGGCACCGAGGAGCCGCCGGGGATCACCGCCTTCAGGGACCGGCCGCCGCTGACGCCGCCGGCCATCTCGAGCAGGTCCTTGAACGGGGTGCCGAGCGGGATCTCAAAATTGTCGGGACGGGCAACGTGACCGGTCACCGAGAACAGCTTCGGACCGCCGTTGTTCGGCCGTCCCTGCTCCAGGAACCACTTGCCGCCCTTCTCGAGGATCACCGGCACCGAGGCCAGGGACTCGGTGTTGTTGATCGTGGTCGGTTTTCCATAGAGACCCGCCTGGGCCGGGAACGGCGGCTTGAACCGCGGTTGCCCCTTCTTGCCCTCGAGCGACTCGAGCAGCGCGGTCTCCTCGCCGCAGATGTAGGCGCCGGAGCCGAGATGGGTATAGAGATCGAAGTCGATCCCGGAGCCGAGCAGATCCGTGCCGAGCAGCCCGGCCGCATAGGCCTCCTCGAGGGCCTGATCGAAGCGCTCGGTCGGCTCGTAGAACTCGCCGCGGATGTAGTTGTAGCCGACCGTCGCGCCGATGCAGTAGCCGGCGATCGCCATGCCCTCGATCAGCTGGTGCGGGTTATACCGCATGATGTCGCGATCCTTGCAGGTGCCGGGCTCACCCTCGTCCGAGTTGCAGACGATGTACTTCTGGCCCGGTTTGCTGCGCGGCATGAAGCTCCATTTGAGGCCGGTCGGAAAGCCGGCACCCCCACGGCCGCGCAGGGCCGAGGTCTTGATCTCGTCGATCAGCTGATCCGGGTCCGGCTTCTCGCGCAGGATGCGCTCCCACTGCACGTAGCCGCCGACACTGCGGTAGCCCTCGAGGGTGTGACGCACCTGTTCGTCGAGGTGCATCGTACGGAAGCAAACGGTGTTCTGGTTGTCAGCCATAGGATGCGCGCGCTCAGTCGAGGTCGTCGATGATCTTGTCGATGTCGTCCGGCGTCACGCATTCGTGGTAGGTCTTGTCGACCATCACGACCGGGGCGTGCCGGCAGGCACCAAGGCATTCGAACTCCTTGAACGTGAGCTTGCCGTCGGCGGTGGTCCCGCCCGGCTCAACCTTGTATTTCTCTTCGATGTGGTGCATCAGCTCCTCGGCACCACCGAGCATGCAGGAGACACTGTTGCAGACACAGACCTTATGCCGGCCGACCGGCTCGAGGTCGTACATCGCATAGAAGGTCGCGACCTCGTAGACCGCGGTCTCCGGCATATCGAGATAGGCGGCGACCTGATCCATCAGCTCGCGCGTCAGCCAGCCGCCGTTGTGGTCCTGCACCAGGGTCAGCGCCGGCATCACCGCCGACTGCTTCCACTCCGGCGGATACTTGGCGACATGCTTGTCGATCTCGGCACGCAGCTCGGGGGTGAGCAGCGTCTCCTTGTCGACGTCATGGATCACGGCCAGCGGTGTGGTACGGAAGCTCATCAGCGATCGATCTCCCCGAACACGATATCCATGGTGCCGATGATCGCGACCACGTCGGCGAGCATATGACCCTTCGACATCTCGTCCATCGCCGCCAGATGCGGAAAACCAGGCGCCCGGACCTTCAGCCGATAGGGCTTGTTGGCGCCGTCCGAGACGATGTAACAGCCGAACTCGCCCTTCGGCGCCTCGACCGCCGCATAGACCTCGCCCGGCGGCGGGCAGTAGCCCTCGGTGAAGAGCTTAAAGTGATGGATCAGGGCCTCCATGTCGTCCTTCATACCGACACGGGTCGGTGGCACGACCTTGTGGTCATCGACCATCACCGGCCCCGGATTGGCGCGCAGCCAGTCGATACACTGTTTGATGATCCGGTTCGATTGGCGCATCTCTTCGATCCGGACCAGGTAGCGGTCGTAGCAGTCACCGTTCTGACCGACCGGGATATCGAAGTCGACCTGATCATAGGCCGCGTAGGGCTGTTTCTTGCGCAGGTCCCACGCGACGCCCGAGCCGCGCAGCATCGGACCGGTAAAACCAAGGTTCTTGGCGCGATCGGCGTCGACGACCCCGATGCCAACGGTACGCTGCTTCCAGATCCGGTTGTCGGTCAGCAGGGTCTCGTACTCGTCGACCAGCTTTGGGAATCGGTTGCTAAAGTCCTCGATGAAGTCGAGCAACGAGCCGCTGCGCGCCTCGTTCAGCTTCTTGACCTCACGGGCGCTGTGCCATTTCGATTTACCCTCCGGGAACCGCGGCATCTGCGCCGGCAGGTCGCGATAGACCCCGCCGGGACGATAGTAGGTCGCATGCAGCCGCGCCCCGGAGACCGCCTCGTAGCAGTCCATCAGGTCTTCGCGCTCGCGGAAGCAGTACAGGAACACGCTCATCGCGCCGACATCGAGCGCATGGGCACCGAGCCACATCAGGTGGTTCAGGATGCGCGTGATCTCGTCGAACAAGGTGCGGATGTACTGGGCCCGGATCGGCGCCTCGACCCCGAGGAGCTTCTCGATCGCGCGCACATAGCCATGCTCGTTGCACATCATCGAGACGTAGTCGAGCCGGTCCATGTAGCCGATGCTCTGGTTGTACGGCTTGGACTCGGCCAGCTTCTCGGTCGCGCGATGCAGCAGTCCGATGTGCGGATCGGCGCGTTCGATGACCTCACCATCCATCTCCAGCACCAGGCGCAGCACACCGTGGGCGGCCGGGTGCTGCGGACCGAAGTTGAGCGTGTAGTTGCGGATCTCAGGCATTGGAGGCGTCCTTGGCTCCGGTCACGGCCGGGTGATCATCGCCGAGGTAGCGGCTGTCGTCGCGGATGACCTTGGGCACCAGCACCCGTGGCTCGATCTCGACCGGCTCATAGATCACGCGACCCTGCTCGGGGTCGTAGCGCATCGCGACTTGGCCGCTCAACGGGAAGTCCTTCCGGAACGGATGACCGACGAACCCATAGTCGCTCAGGATGCGGCGCAGGTCGGGATGGCCATCGAACAGGATGCCGAAGAGATCGAAGGCCTCGCGCTCGAACCAATCGGCCACACTCCAGATCGGCGTCACCGATGGCACGACCGGTTGCTGGCCACCCGCGCGAATCGTCAAGCGAAGCCGCCGGTTGTGCCGGAGCGACAACAGGTGGTAGACGACCGCGAAGCGCTCGGGCCCGTCGGTCTCAAGCTCGAGATCACGATCCACACCACGGCCGAACCCGAAGTGCGATGCATCGGTGGTCGCCCACTCCGACAGGCCGTAGGCGGCATAATCGACGGCACAGAGATCGATCAACTGCTCGAATGCGAGCGAGCCATCATCACGCAGGGTCTGGCAGGCTTCGAGCAGGCGCTCCGCTGCGAGATCGAGCGTCAGCTCACCGTACTCGGCCCGCAAACTGCCCCCGAACGCACCAAAGCCCTCGTTGAGCTGTGCAGCAAGGTGATCGAGACGGGCATCGCCGGTTGTAATGATCGATTCGGTCATGGATTCAATCGGGCAGAATGCACCCAGCAATTAACAATCGGTAACCAGCGATTACCGGGCGATGGTGTTGGTCCGACGGATCTTGTTCTGGAGCTGAAGGACGCCATAGAGCAGCGCCTCTGCAGAGGGCGGACAGCCGGGCACATAGACGTCCACCGGAACGATCCGGTCACAACCGCGCACCACCGAGTAGGAGTAGTGGTAGTAGCCACCCCCGTTTGCACAAGAGCCCATCGAGATCACCCAGCGCGGCTCCGCCATCTGGTCATAGACCTTCCGCAGGGCCGGTGCCATCTTGTTGACGAGGGTGCCGGCGACGATCATCACATCCGACTGTCGCGGGCTCGGGCGGAAGATGATCCCGAAGCGGTCGAGATCGTACCGCGCAGCCCCTGCATGCATCATCTCGACAGCGCAACAAGCGAGACCGAAGGTCATCGGCCACAGCGAGCCGGTCCGCGCCCAGTTGATCAACTTATCAGCGCTCGTCGTAACGACGCCTTCTTCGAGGATGCCTTCGATACCCATCACAACCCCCTCTCGATCAATGACCCATTGCCGAGGTGTAGGCGGCTCACTCCCACTCAAGCGCACCCTTGCGCCATTCGTAGATGAAACCGACCACCAGAATGCCTAGGAACACTGACATGGCGAGTAGTCCGCCCGTTCCAAGCTCCTCAAGCACCACGGCCCAGGGGAAGAGGAAGGCGATCTCGAGGTCGAACAGGATGAAGAGGATGGCGACCAGGTAGTAGCGCACATCGAACTTCATGCGCGCGCTCTCGAACGCCTCGAAGCCACACTCGTAAGGGGAGTCCTTCTCCGGGTCGGGCCGGCGGGGACCGAGCAGCATGCCGAGCACCCGAGGCGCCAGGCCGATCAGGATCGCCACGACCAGAAAGATCAGGATGTGCAGATAGTCTTCCAGCATCCGGTGGCGACTCCCAAGCTCAGGTCATTTTTCAAGACGAAAACCCGCAGTATCCTATTGCGAGCATAGGCCGCTGTCAAGCCAGCAACACAGACAAACCGACAATAATCAACCAGTTAACTGTATCGTTCGCCGAAAAGAAAGGCGGCCCCGCGAACGGGTACCGCCTTCTTGTGCTGGTGCCGACGGCCGGACTCGAACCGGCACGGCTTGCGCCACTGCCCCCTCAAGACAGCGTGTCTACCAATTCCACCACGTCGGCAATCTCTTTCTCATTATTACAGGTTTTCGAAGAGAACGGGGTCTCGACGGCGAGGTACCCTTTAGCGAGCCGGGCTGTTATTCAGCCGGCGGCGGCAAATCACCGCCCGGCGTCGCGGAGGTCTCGCCAGCCGCGTTGCCCTCCTCTCCGAGATCATCAGTGACGCTCTCATCGGCGATCGGGACCGGCGGCATATCCCCCTGAGTGCGGCCCGGCGCCTGGGATGCTTCCGGTGCAGCAGGCGGCAGATCGTTCGCCCGATCCGCGGCTGGCGCCGATTGCGGCTGCGGAGAGGCCGGCACCTCGACCTCATCCATCAGGCCGCCAGGCTCGCCGACCCGTGCCGCGAAGTAGGCGAGCGCGATACTCGTCAGGAAGAACAGCGTCGCAATGATCGCGGTCGACCGCGACAAAAAGTTGCCCGAGCCCTGCGCACCAAAGACCGTTGACGAAGCGCCGCTCCCAAAGGCCGCCCCGGCATCGGCACCTTTCCCGTGCTGCAACAGCACCAACGCAATCAGGCCGATTGCGAGCACGAGATGGAAGACGGTCAGGATGAGCTGCATTGAAGGACCCAATCGTTTGCATTGCCCGCCGGACAGGTTGCCCGCGGGACGTCAGGCGTTCGCGTCGCCCGCTTTGCAGATGGCCAAGAAGTCCCCAGCCTTCAGCGCTGCACCCCCGATCAAGCCGCCATCGATATCAGCCTGCGCCATCAGCTCCGACGCATTCGCCGGCTTCATGCTTCCGCCGTAGAGGATACGAACGCCTTGTGCCACCTCGGCACTCTTCTTCGCGACGCGCTCGCGCAGGAAGGCGTGGACCTCCTGAGCCTGCTCGGGCGTGGCGGTGACACCGGTGCCGATTGCCCAAACCGGCTCATAGGCGATCACACCCTTGGCCAAGGCATCGATACCGCCTGACTCGAGCACCCCATCGAGGTGCCGGGCGACCACCTCTTCGGTCTTACCCTGCTCACGCTCCTCTAAGGTTTCGCCGACACAGAGGATCGGCGTCAGCCCGTGCTCGACTGCGAGCGCATACTTGCGCCCGATGATCGCATCGGTTTCACCGTTAAAGAGCCGCCGTTCGGAGTGGCCGACGATTACGTAGGTGCAACCGAAATCTTTCAGCATGGCTGCCGAGACCTGGCCCGTGAAGGCGCCATTCTCCTCGCGTGAACAGTCCTGAGCGCCGTGTCCGATCGGCGTTCCCTGCAGTATGTCCTCGGCCAGATAGAGGAACGGGAAAGGCGGACAGACCGCGACCTCGGACGTCGTGATCTGGTCGATCCCGGCCTTGATGCCGTTCAGCAGCTCGACCGTCTCGGCCTTGCTGCCATTCATCTTCCAGTTTCCAGCGATCAGCGGCTGACGCATGACTGTCTCCCGAAGAAAAGAGCCGATCATGATAACGGCACGAACACTATGTCGCAACCGGTTCGGGCGAATCCATCCTTCCTTATGGGCCTCAAGGTGGCTTAGACTAACCTGATGTCAAAAGGAAAGAAGAAGCCCGGCGTCCCCAGTAGCACGATTGCACTGAATAAGAAGGCACGCCATGAATATCAGATCGAGCAACGGTTCGAGGCCGGACTCGCCCTCGAGGGCTGGGAGGTCAAAGGGCTGCGCGCCGGCCGGGTGCAGCTCAAAGAGGCCTATGTCAAGATCCTACACGGCGAGGCATTCCTGATCGGCTGCCATATCTCGCCACTCGCCTCGGCCTCGACGCACGTCGAACCCGACCCGACGCGAACCCGCAAGCTGCTGTTGAAGCGCACCGAGCTGAGCCGCCTGATCGGACAGACCGAACGGGCCGGGTACACGCTCGTGCCGCTCGCGATGTATTGGAAGCGCGGCCGCGCCAAGCTCGAGATCGGTCTCGCGAAAGGCAAGAAGCTCCACGACAAGCGCGCGGACGCCAAGGATCGCGACTGGCAACGCGAGAAGGAGCGCCTGTTCAAGCGTCACTAAGGCGATTTCTGTCAAAGCTCATACCGCAGCAATTCCCGCCGCAAAAATATCTGCTTTAGAAACAATAAGTTGGCTTTGAGCCGAAAAAAATCTTTCGTAAACTTTTGAAGCCGAATCAGTATACTGCCACGACCTTCTCAAGCTGCGAGGCAGGTATTGATGAGTGGTCCGTTCTCACGCCAGCACCTCAGCGTCGCGGGACTGCTGCGCG
>NZ_NRSJ01000049.1 GCF_016584085.1 Halochromatium glycolicum
TGAGGGGAGAACAAGCCAGCTTCATCAAAGCGTTGCTCTGCAGCGAGGCGTCCATGCGTCCAGAGATCTTCAATGCCGGTCTCCGTGTCTTGTCAGCTGCCATCTCCGAGGATGGCGGGAATTGCTGGCAGCGCACCTGCGCGCTGGCCATAGCGGAGGTCATCGGTGCGCTGATCCAGCGCGGCGAGCAGATGCAGGGCCGCGGAGGTCGCCGACGGCATGGCGCCGTCGCTGAGATCCTTGGGGCGGGCCATCAGCGGGGTGTCGGTGCTCGCCTCGCCCATGAAGAGCCCGCCGCCCTCGGGGTCGGCGAAGCGGCTCCAGAGCGCATCCGTCAGCTCGCGCGCTCGCTCCAGCCAGCGCGGATCGGCGCTGGCGTCGTAGAGCGCGATCAGGCCCGCGCCGAGGAAGGCGTAGTCCTCGAGCAAAGCCGGCTGGCTCGCGCGCCCGTCCAGATAGACCCGGGTGAGCTGGCCAGGCGCGGGGCGGGCCTCGGCCCAGAGCAGGTCCGCGGCACGCTCGGCGGCCGCCAGATAGCGGGGCTCCTCGAGCGCCGCGCCGGCCTCGGCTAGGGCGCTGATCATCATGCCGTTCCAGGCGGTCAGGATCTTCTCATCGCGGTGCGGATGCGGGCGTTCCTCGCGCACCTGGTAAAGCGTCTCGTGGATCTGCGCTAGCTGCTGTTGCAAATCGGCAGGAGCGACGCCTTCGGCCGCGGCGAAGGCATCGAGGGCAACGGGGACGTGCAGGATGTTGCGTCCCTCGAAGTTGCCCGTCTCCGTGACCCCGTGGAAGCGGATCGCTAGGTCGGCATCCTCGGCCGGCAAGGCGGCGCGCAGCTCGGCCGGCGTCCAGAGGAAGAAGCGCCCCTCGTCGCCGTCGCTGTCGGCGTCGGTGGCCGAGTAGAAGCCGCCCTCGGGCGAGGTCATGTCGCGCAGCACGTAGTCCAGGGTGCGACGGGTCACGCGGGCGAGGTTTGGGTCAGCGGTGAGCCGCCAGCCGGCCAGGTAGACCTGTGCGAGCTGGGCCTGGTTGTAGAGCATCTTCTCGAAGTGCGGCACCAGCCAGTCGTTGTCGATGGCATAACGGTGGAAGCCGCCGCCGACCTGATCATGGATGCCGCCCCGTGCCATGCGTTTCAGGGTGAAGATGGCGGCGGCGAGCGCCGCGTCGTCGCCGGTGCGCAGGGCCTGATCGAGTAGCAACCCGAGTCTTGGCTCTTGCGGGAACTTAGGGGCAAGGCCGAAGCCGCCCTGCAGCTCGTCGTGGCGCGCGAGCAGCTCGGCCAAGGCCCGATCGATGATCGCATCGTCCAGCGCCGCCGCCTGGCCTTGGGTGTCGAGTGCCCTGCTGACGGCCCGAGCAACCCGTTCCGCCTGGGCGCGCAGCGCGTCTGGTTGCGCTTGCCAAAGGTCTCGCGCGCGCTCCAACAGTCGGGTGAACTCGGCGGGTGGGAAATAGGTTCCGCCGTCGATGGTGTCGCCGTCCGGGGTCAGGATGCTCGACATCGGCCAGCCGCCACGCCCGGCGAGCAGCTCGACAGCGGTCATGTAGGTCTGGTCGACATCCGGATGGACCTCGCGGTCGACCTTGATGGCGATGAAATGCTCGTTGAGCAGCTCGGCGATGGCAAGATCCTCGAAGCTCTCGCGCTCCATCACATGGCACCAGTGGCAGGTAGAGTAGCCGATCGACAGAAAAATCAGCTTGTTCTCGCGCCGGGCCTGCTCGAACGCCTCCGGTCCCCAGGGGTACCAGTCCACCGGGTTGTGCGCGTGCTGCAGCAGATACGGCGAGTCTTCCAGGATCAGGCGGTTGGTAAAGCGCGGTTGGCCGTCCGGCTTCAGATGTTCGGTGCGGGGCGCGTAGTCCGATCCCTTGGCCGCGAGCGCGGCATCAAGCCGTTGTTGCAGCGCGGGCGGGTGGGTCGCGATGGCCTCGGTTGATTCGACCGCCTCAGGCTGGGTGGCGCTGAGCAGTGCGAGCGTGAGTGCCAGGGTAGCGGTGGTCCGGCGTCCGGGGCGGGTCGTCATGGGGCCATCTCCGCGGGCGAGTTGCGGCGTTGCGTGTTGCGACGATCGTTGGCGTCTGCGCGCATCGCACTGACGCCTGCTTGATTTGAGCCGTTGCACGGCCGGGCCGTGGGTCGGCGGCACAGCGATCAAGCGCAGAGCAGAGTCTAGTCTGTTCTCTTGCTTCGTTCCGGCTGCTGGTCTATGCGGCGACCCTGATCCGCGCCGGTATGACCCCGGCCGAGGCCTGCCGCGCGGCGCTGATCGAGCCGCTGACCGATGATCCCGAGACCATCGAAGCCCTCCGCAAGATCGTCGATGCCGGGCTTGGCTGATTTTTGATGTGCTGCTGATCTAGCCTGATCGACATCAACGGCGATATCCTCCGACCGATCGCGTGCCTTGCTCGCCTCGCCTCGGTCTGGTCGAGGGCACGCGCCGCAGCCCCCTGGATGAGCTGACCGAGCGCACGCTGGCGGCCGAGAGGGTGCCAATGTTCTGATTGGGCCAACGGTGAGCCGATATTCTCTGCAATGATGAGCCGGTGAGGCTCTCGATCATTATCCCAACCCTGAATGAGGCCGAGGCCATCGGCGTCTTGCTTGCGGATCTGGCGCCGTTGCGGGCTGTGGGCGCTGAGCTGATCCTGGTTGATGGCGGCAGCCGCGACGCGACCCTTGCTAGGGCGCGCGGCACTGTCGATCAGATCCTGCATGCACCCCGTGGCCGCGCCGCGCAGATGAATGCGGGCGCGCAGGCCGCGGCGGGCGATCTGCTCTGGTTCCTGCACGCCGATACGCGCGTGCCCGCTGAAGCGATCTCGGCGCTGCGGGCAGCTTGGGCAGATGCCGTCGGGCAGAGTCTCGGCGACCGGAACCACGGCCGCCGGGAAGGCTTTTGGGGGCGCTTCGACATCCGACTCTCGGGCCGGCATCCACTGCTGCGCCTGGTCGAGCGCGGCATGAATGCGCGCTCGCGCCTGACCGGTATCGCCACCGGCGATCAAGGCCTCTTCGCCAGCCGGGTCGCCTTCGACCGGGTCGGTGGCTTCCCGCCGTTGGCGCTGATGGAAGATATCGCCCTGTCTGCGGCGCTGCGCCGGCTCGCGCGCCCCGTCTGCCTGCGCGCGCGGCTGCTGGCCTCGAGCCGGCGCTGGGAGCAGGGCGGCGTGCTGCGGACCATCCTGCTGATGTGGCGCTTGCGCCTGGCTTACGCGCTTGGCGCCGATCCGGTGCAGCTCGCGGGTCACTACGAGGGCCGTAACCGACCTCGAGGCGACCGCTGAGCCAGTGCCGGAAGCTGTTTCAGTCGGCTCGCCGGCTGCGAAGCGATTGGCTTCGCTCATGGTCGGGTAGACAGGGATCTAGACCGGCCGCGGCGATAGGCCTCGGACGGTTGCTGCTGCTGACGCTCGTGCAACGTTCGGTCCTTACAAATCAGCAACGTGGGCGGGCTATCCAGGCATTTTGATAGGGCCTCTTAGCCGATCAGCCGCACTGGCTCCAGCGCATCGCCTCGGCCTTCCACCCGCCCGATCACGGCGGCTTGCGGGTAGCCCGACTGCCGAAGCGCTTCAATGCAGGCATCGGCCTGCTCGCCCGGTACGCCGGCAAGCAGGCCACCGGCGGTCTGGGGGTCGAACAGCAGTGGAAACCGCGGGTGCCGACTCGCTTGGTCCAGATTGGCCACGCCGCGGCGCAGGCGCAGGTTCTGCGGCTGCAGCGAGGACAGGATGCCGGCGGCGACGGTCTCCGCAGCCCCAGCGAGCAGAGGCACGGCCTCGAGCTGCACGATGGCATCCACATTCGAGGCCTTGGTCATCTCGAGCAGGTGACCGAGCAGCCCGAAGCCGGTGACATCGGTGCAGGCGCTGGCCCCGAAGCGGCGCAGGCAGGCGCCGGCCTCCTGATTGCTCAGGCACATCGCCGTGATCGCCTCGTCGATCCAGCGCCCGCGGGCCTGTGCGCGCATGTCGGCCGCGAACAGGGTGCCGGTGCCGACCGGCTTGGTCAGGATCAGCGCATCGCCCTCGGCAAGGCCGCCCTTGCGCCAGAGGGTCTCGAGATCGGCGAGGCCGTTGACGGTCAGGCCGAAGGCCAGCTCCGCCCCCTCACTGGAGTGCCCGCCGGCCAAGACCGCGCCGGCGGGCTCCAGGATGCTCAGCGCCCCGGCCAGCAGCGCGTAGAGGTCTTCCTCGACCACCCGCTCGCGTCCATAGGGCACAGTGGCGATGGCGAGGGCCGACTGCGGCTCGGCGCCCATCCCGAACAGGTCACCGAGCGCGTGATTGGCGGCGACCCGGCCGAAGATGTAGGTGTCGTCGAGGAAGGCCCGAAAGTAATCAACGCTCTGCACCAGTGCTCGCCCCGGGGGCACCGAGAGCACCGTGGCGTCGTCCGGGGCATCGATGCCGATCAACACATCGTCGCGCCGGCCCACCGGCAGGCGCTGCATCACGCGCGTGAGCACGGTGCTCCCGACCTTGGCACCGCAGCCGCCACAGCGCATCGCCAGCGTCGACAGCTCGCGCATCGCCTCTTGGTCGGCGAGGCCAGCCGTGAGCGGCGCCTGCGCCTCGGTGCTCATCGCCGGGAGCTCGTTGAAGCGCTTCATGAAGCGGCGGTCGATCCAATCCTTCAGCCGCCACAGGGCCGCCCCCTCCATCGACCAGTTGCCGCGGGAGGCGATCGCGTAACGGTCGCCGGTGGTGATCAGGCCGAGGAATTGGCGCTGCGGCCGGTAGCGACGCAGGCGCCGACCGGTGGCGGCACGGCGCAGGTTCGCGGTCAGCACGGGCCCCTGGCGTACCGCGAAGACGCCGGACTTGGGACGCGGATCGGGCAGCGCGGCGACATCGCCGGCGGCGAAGACCGGCGGATGTGATACGGACTGCAGGTGCGCATTGACCTGGATGAAGCCATTCGCATCCACCTGCAGCCCGGCCTCGCCGGGCCAGGCCGGTGCCGAGGCGGAGGTCACCCAGAAGATCGCATCGGCCAGGGTGTCCGGCTGACCTTCGGCACTCAGCACCCCGTCGCCGACCTCGTCGACGCGATGCTCGGTGCGGATCTGCACGCCGCGCTCTCCCAGCACCCGCAGGAAGCGGCGGCGGACGCCGGCATTGTGGCCAGGCAGGATCTCGGGTCCCTGGGTGAGTAAGACATAGTCCAGCCGCTCGGGATCATCGCCGCGCTCCCTGAGCAGCCGCTGCAGCCGATACTGGGTGGCCAGGGCCAGCTCTACCCCGCCGGCACCGCCGCCGACCACGGCGATGCGAAAATGCCCTCCGCTCGCGATGACCCGCTGGATCAGGGCCTCCCAGCCGCTCAGGAAGCGGTCGATGGGCTTGACCGGCAGCGTATGGTCAGCCGCGCCGGGGATCTGCAGGGTCGTCGGTCGGGAGCCGGTGTTGATCGACAACAGATCGAAATGCACCGGTGGCCGGCCGCTGACCTGGATCTGGTGCTGGTCCAGATCCAAGCCTTCCACTTCGCCGTGGTAGAGCCGCGCCCCGGCAAAGCGGGATAGCGGACCCAGGTCGATGTGGCAGGCGTCGAAGTCGTAGTGCCCGGCGAGGTAGCCAGGCAGCATGCCCGAGTAGGGGGTCTGGATGTCGCGGCTGATCAGGGTCAGGCGCAGACCGGGCAACGGGCGCATGCCGAAGCGGCGCAGCACCGCGACATGGCTATGCCCGCCGCCGACCAGGACCAGATCCTTAACAACGGGCGCGGTCTTTGTTTTCATCGGGCTTCGTTCGGTCAGCGGATGGATGAGGCTGGCGCTGCTGGCGTTGGCACTGCTGGCGCAAGTGCGACTGACGCTGCGGGATCTAGACAGAGATCGCCTAGGGTGCAGGCTTAGCCGGCTTGCACAAGAAGCACCAGCGCCGCACGATCACGAGAACGATGGCATGCGCATTCATCTCATCACACCAGCCCCCTCTTCCGCGCGTGGCGGCAACTGGGCCACCGCGGCGCGATGGGCTCGGATACTACGTTCCCTCGGCCATCGGGTCCAGGTCACGCGGGTGTACCAAGACGAGCCCGCCGACCTGATGGTGGCACTCCATGCCTGGCGCAGCGCGGAGGCCATCGCCCGTTTCGCTCTGGGGCGTCCGACTCGCCCGCTGGTGGTCGCGCTGACCGGGACAGACGCCTATCGCTTCATCCATAGCGATCCGCAGCCGACGCTGCAGTCGTTGGAGCTTGCCGACTGCCTGGTCGGTCTTCACGATCTGATCGGCGAGACGGTGCCATCGGCCTATCGGGGAAAGCTGCGGGTGATCCACCAGTCGGCGCCGCCCGGACTGGCGCGTGCCCCACTGAAGCGGAGCCGACGCATCTGCGTGGCAGGTCACCTGCGGGAGGAGAAGGACTCGTTGCGCCCGGCCTATGCGGTGCGCGATCTGCCCGCGCACAGCCGCCTGCGGGTGGACCATTTCGGTGGCGCCCATACCCCGGACTGGGCGGAGGCAGCCACCGCCGAGATGGCGCTGAATCCGCGCTATCGATGGCGAGGCGAGATTCCGCACCATCGCCTGCGCCGCGCCTATGCCCAGTCCTATCTGCTGGCGCTGCCCTCGCGCATGGAGGGCGGCGCCAATGTCATCTCCGAGGCGCTGATGGCCGACCTGCCGGTGGTTGCCTCGCGGATCAGCGGCTCGATCGGCCTCCTCGGCGAGGACTATCCCGGCTATTTCCCGGTCGGTGACACGGCGGCGCTGCAGGCCCTGCTGCTGCGCGCCGAATCGGATCAGCCCTTTTATCGGGCGCTCGAGTCTGCCTGCCGTGCCCGACGGCCTCTGTTCAGTGTTGAACGGGAAGTGGCAGCTTGGGAGCGGTTGTTGAGCGAGATTCAGGCTGATCTGGCGCCTGCGCCTGGCTGACGCACTTGGCGCCCATCCGGATCACCTCGCAGCGCGCTACCAGCCCGGCTGAACGGTGACCTGATCGATGAGCGCATTCACAGCGGGCTCTTATTGCCGATGACATCTGTCGGCTGATCAATGATCCCGGCGCCGAGTCGGCTATGAGCGTTCACGGACCAAAGACTCGCTGTCCTCGCGGTCCACTTCGGCGGTTTCTGGTGGACCAGGCCAACAGCGTTTCGGAATGCTAATCCCGCGCCACGGGCAGCCCGGCATGACGCCACTCGGGCAGGCCATCGGCCAGGCGCCGGGCCTCGAAGCCGGCCTTGCGCAGTGCCGCAACCGCCTCGACGGAGAGCACACACCAGGGCCCACGGCAGTACGCGACGACCTGACGCGCCGGGGGCAGCTCCGCCAGCCGGGTCTCGAGCTGCTCGAGCGGGATGTTGAGGGCGCCTGGCAGATGCCCTTGACCGAACTCCTCGGGCGGGCGCACATCGAGCACCGTCACCAGCCCATCCTGAGCCTGCGCCAACAGCTCCGCCGCCGGCATCGGCTCGAGCGCATCGCGCTGCAGCAGATACTGCGCCACCAGCGCCGCGACCGCGTCGCTGCGATCCTGGGCGATCCCGCGCAGCGCGGCGAGGGCGTCTAGCGCCCGCTCATCGCCGAGCGAATAGCGCACATACTTGCCATCGCGCCGCGCATCGACCAACCCCGCGGCCTTGAGCTGCTGCAGATGCTTGGAGGTGTTGGCCACCGACAGCCCGCTGAGCCGCACCAGCTCTTCGACGCTGCGCTCGCCTTGGGCCAGGTAGTCGAGCAGCTCCAAGCGTGCCGAATGTCCCAAGGCGCGAGCGATCACGGCGAGATGCTCGAACAGCTGTTGTTTGGGCGATGCAGACTGGGACTGGGTCACGACGAGAGGCTGGCGAAGACGAGGCACCACAGTATAACGCCACGCACGTCAGAGCCCGCTCGCCATCCGTCGGCACTCGGCCTCCGCCCCTCAGCTCTCACGCTTCTCGGACCATGACGCCTCTGTTCCATGGCAACCACTCATCATTCAACTAAAGATTTGAATGATGTCAGTACTCATGGGATTGGGCCGGGATGCCGGCGCGGGCGCTGGTGGAAGGTGCGCGTGCCGACGTCGCCACGCTGTGTCCATCACGCCGACCTCGACTACGACCTGACCACCGGTGCACGCTTCCAGCCCATCGAGATCATCCTGTCGATGCTGATCAAGTTCGCTGTCATCGCCGCGCTCGGGCCGCCGGTGGTCGCGGTGATCCTGTTCGAGGTCATCCTCAACGCGATGGCGATGTTCAACCACGCCAATATTGCCCTGCCGGGCCCGGTCGATCGCGTCCTGCGCTGGTTCGTCGTCACGCCAGATATGCATCGCGTGCATCATTCGATCGAGGACGACGAGACCAACTCCAACTTTGGTTTCAATCTCTCCTGGTGGGACCGGCTGCTTGGCACCTACCGCGCGCAGCCGCGCGCTGGCCAGCAGGGCATGACCATCGGTATCCGCCAGCACCGCGAGCCCCAGCGCGTCGACCGCCTCGATGGCATGTTGTTGCTGCCCTTCGTCGGCCAAGTGACCGACTATGCGATCAACCGGCGGCAATGGGCCGATGCGCCCGGGACGCCTGAGGCGACCGCAGCGAGTCAGAAGGGCACGGTCAGCGGGGCGAACGAGCAGGGGAATGCTGGCGCCTAGGCATCATCAGTTGCGGCGGCGCGTTCATGCCTGAGAGAGCGTTCACCGGTTCCGCCGGGAGCCGGTGGAAGGCGCCTCACAGTCGTCGCTATCCCCGCACCCACAGCCGGCGCTCTGGATGATCGGGATGCTAATCGGTCCGTTGGCGGGCGTTTGCGGCGCCCCGCTGCGACCACTGGCTTGCCATTCCCGCCAAGCTTCCCGGATGACACCCGTAGCGGAGAGCAGGAACAAGACGGCGATGGCCAGACCCACCAGGACGTCCGGCCACAGGCTATTCGTCAGCGCGACGAGGCCGGCAGCGACGATCACGCTACTGTTAGCCACCAAGTCATTACGCGAGCAGAGCCAGGTCGAGCGCATGTTCAGATCGTCGGCGCGGTGCCGATACAGCAGTGCGAAGCAGATACCATTGGCCAGTAGCGCGAGCGCGCCGACGCTGCCCATCCAGTCGGCCGCAGGCATCTCTTGCAGCAGCAGCTTGCGCACGGCATCGGCAATGACGAGCAGGCCGAACAGCAGCATGAATCCGCCCTTGAATAGCGCCGCCCCGGCGCGGGCGCGGGCGCTACGGTGCAGGACGAATAGGGTCAGGGCATAGACGGAGGCATCGCCAAACATGTCGAGCGAGTCGCCAAGTAGTGCGGTCGAGTTGGCGATCCAGCCGGCGCTGAACTCGACGACGAACATCACGGCATTGATCGCTAGGACGAGATAGAGCACTTGGCTCTGCTCGGCGCGCAGTCGCGCGAGCTCGCCGGTCTTGTTTTCGCAGCAGCTGTCCACGATACGGTCCTCATGCATTCTGCCGTTGACGGGAGCATGAGGGTTATAGCCACTATAGAGTCAAAGGCCATGAACCAGGTCGCCTTCACCATCGGCCAACTGGCGCGCTCCACTGACACCAAGGCCGTGACCATCCGCTACTACGAGCAGATTGGCCTGCTGCCCGCCGTGCCACGCAACAGCTCCGGCTACCGGGTGTACTCCGAAGCGGAACGCGATCGCCTGCTGTTCATCCGCCGTGGCCGCGCCTTGGGCTTCAGTCTCGATGACGTGCGCGAGCTGCTGGAGCTGGCCGACCACCGTCAGGCCTCCTGTGCCGCCGTCGATGCCAAGGTCGAAGCGCACTTGGAACAGGTCCGAGAGCGCCTTCGCGATCTGCAAGGGCTCGAGCAGGAGCTACAACGTCTGCTGTCTTGCTGCCAGGGCGGCGTGATCGAGGAGTGCCGGATCATCGATTCACTGAGCCGATAGATTGCGACTGGATGCTCTTCCGTGCCTCACCCGCATGACGAGGTCCGCAGGGCCCGCCAAGGCCGCTGATGGGATGCCTTGATCGCGACCTCGCTCATCGGGCTGTTCGCGATCGATGTCCGCCGCCGGTCGACTCGGGTCCGCCACGGGGGGCGGCTTGATATTGGTCAAGCCCAGCTGTTGTTTCCCGCCGTGATCCGCGAACCACCGCCAAGATTCGCAGCCAATCATCCACCGGTGAAATGAAGATTGGGTGGCATAGAGCGGCAGCAGCGCCTTGAGCGCATGCAGGTTGTCACCGTGGATGATCAGATTGTCGTCGAGCCTCGGCTTGCCGATGGAGCGCTCTGGGCGCGGCGCTAGCGGCCGATGCGGCACCGCGAGGTGATGGTTGTAGACGAATTCTTTGCCCTTGAAGAAGAGTTCCGGCATGGTGAGGCTCGGGTCAGCGGAGGTTTCGCGCGAGCCGGCGCCAGCGCAGGAAACAGGGTTACGGCTTTCATCGGGTGGCGGGCGGCGAGCCCACAGCCCAAGTCGATTGTCCTACCAGGCTAGCCGTTTCGTACAGAACGGACGCTGGGCTGCTGGCGGTTGATCGATCTGGAGTCTCAAGGCAAGCCCGTGTCATCGACCAGCAGGTGCGGGCCAAAGCCGGCGCGCTGCCCGAGCGAAAGTGTCGTCAGGACGCGCCGGTCTCTTTAGCCGCCTCGATGGCCCGTTGGTTGGCCTCAAAGCCGCCCTTGGCCTTCCACCCGACCAGACCATCTTGGAGGATGCGGACATTGTCCCAGCCCAGCAGGCGCAGAGCGAAGCCGGCCTGGGCCGATAGCGAGCCGGTGTTGCAGTAGATGATCACAGGCTGATCGCGTGGGATCTCGTCGCGCCGTGCCACGACCTCGCGCCATTCAATGTTGGTGGCTCCCGGGATGTGATCGGCCTCGAACTGCGCTGCATCGCGGGCATCGATGACCAAGATGTTGGGCCAGTCCTCGGCCGGGATCTGCTCGGGCAGCATCACGCTCGAGCCGTATTCGGTGAAGTCCAGGTACGCTTCCATGGCCTCGGCCAGGGCCGAGCGGTCATCGGCTTGGAGCGGGGCGGCCAGTAGTGAGAGGGCTACGCACGCGCAGGCGATGAGGAGAAGGTTTTTCATCATGCTGTTTGTGACTCCAGTGGTGAGGATGGCGGCGCTGCAGTGGCCTCGAGGCATCAAGGTCGCGATCGCACCGAGGCAGGGCTTAGGCGATTTTTGTCAAGGCTCATACCGCCTTGCTGGTCTTTTCGCTCGCCTTCTTCGTCGCGCCGCCGGTCACATAGCCCGGCTATGCTCCCGGCGACGCTCCTCGAAGGCAAACGAAAATCCTGCGCAATTCGGTACGAGCTTTTCCGGCAATCGCCTTAAGGTCGTCTCCGCGCCCATTGTCGGGTCGAGCGGGCTGTGCGCGATAACCTTCAACCCAATCGTTGATCATGCGGTTGAGATCTGTCAACCTCGCTGGCGGCCAAGCAACCCGAGGTCGCCAGCGCCGTCAACACCGCCAATGATGCGGGCTGCAACCGGATCGAGAGTGATATCCCGCGTCACGAGACGATGAGCCCGCTCAGCGACGGTCACTGGGCCAATGAGCGCGAGGCGCGCGGGTGATCTCCCTCGACCATAACGCCAGCGCGCCACTCGCGCCGGAGGGAGGTCGTCACGGCGATGCAGGTGGCCTTGCGTGAAGGCTTCGGCAACGACCAGACGATAAGCCTCACCGAGGAGATCCCGCGATGCCCACGACACCTGAGCAAAGTCTCGCCACCCGTTGCGTCCACGCCGGCGAGGCCGCCGATGCCCACGGCAGCCCGCACACGCCGATCTACAGCACCAGCACCTTCGCCTTCCCGTCCACCGCGGCGATCCTCGATGTCGTCGAGGACCGCGCCAGCGGCAGTCTCTATACCCGCTATGGCCTGAACCCGACGATCCAGGCGCTGGAGGCCAAGCTCGCCGCGATCGAGGGCGCCGAGGCCGCGCTCGCCTTCGCCTCCGGCATGGCCGCCGAGGCGGCGGTGTTCCTGGCGCATGGGCGCGATGGCATCGTCTGCATCGGCGATGCCTACGGCGGCACGCTCGAGCTGCTGGCGGATCAGCTACCGCTGCTCGGCATCCCGACTCACCTCTTGATCGGCGCCGAGCTGGACCAGCTCGACGAGCGGCTCGCCAGTCTGTCCGTGAACGCCGGTCGGCTGGTGTTCCTGGAGACGCCGACCAACCCGGCGCTCGAGGTCTTCGACATCGCCGCCATTGCCGAGCGGGCCCATGCCCAAGGCGCGCGGCTGGTGGTCGACAACACCTTCGCCTCGCCGGTGAACCAGCAGCCGCTCGCGCTCGGCGCCGACCTGGTAGTGCACAGTGCCACCAAATACCTCGGCGGCCACAGCGACCTGACCGCCGGCGCGTTGATGGGCTCAGCCGAGCTGATCGGCGCGGTCGCGGGCTGGCGCAAGAACCTGGGCACCACCCCAGCGCCTGAGACCGCGGCGCTGCTCGCGCGCAGTCTGCGTACCCTGCCGGTGCGGGTGCAGGCGCAGAACGCCTCGGCGCTGGCCATCGCCGAGGCCATGCAGGCGCATCCGCGGGTCGCGCGCGTGCTGCATCCGGGACTCGCATCCTTCCCCGGGCACGCGTTGGCGGCGCGACAGATGAGCGGCTTCGGCGGCATGCTGACGTTAGAGGTTACCGCCGAGGGTGCTGATCCGGCGGCGGCTGCCGCAGCGGTGGTAGATCGGCTCAAGCTGTTTACGCTCGCGCCCAGCCTGGGCGGTGTCGAGAGCCTGGTCACTCAGCCTTGCACCACGACCCATCACGATCTGACACTCGAGGAGCGCCAGCGGCGCGGCATCAGTGATGCGATGATCCGCCTCTCGATCGGGCTCGAGGACCCCGCCGAGCTGATTGCCGATCTGGAGCAGGCGCTGGCTGGTGCCGCCGGGTGAGAGGCTACCGACTAGCTTGCTAGGTGCGTCAAACGCACGTTTCAGGAGGCCATCGGGCCCAGCAACGATGACGCGGTTCAGCGTCGCCGAGTCAGCCCCATCTTGATGAGACCAGCCGCTTGATGAGTCATCGCCAATGAGCAATCACCAGAGTATCCATGATCAGGTCCAACGCTACTACGGCGAGACCTTGACCCGCAGTGCCGATCTGCGAACCGACGCCTGCTGCGACGGCGCCGCGGTGCCCGCGGCACTGAAGCCACTGCTTGCCGAGATCCATCCCGAGGTCAGCGAGCGGTATTTCGGCTGTGGTCTGGTCGCGCCCGATGCCCTGGAGGGGCTGCGGGTGCTGGATCTGGGCTGCGGTGCCGGACGCGATGTCTACCTGCTCTCACGACTGGTCGGTGAGCAGGGGGAGGTGGTCGGCGTCGACATGACCCCTGCGCAGCTGGCGGTCGCCGAGCGGCACCGGGCCTATCACGCTGAGCGCTATGGCTATGGGCGCTCCAATGTGCGCTTCGTCGAAGGGCGGATCGAGGCGCTCGGCGCTCTCGGGCTGCCCGCCGCCGGCTTCGACCTGATCGTCTCCAACTGCGTGCTCAACCTGTCACCGGATAAAGCCGCCGTACTCGCCGGCGCCTATGAGCTATTGGCCCCGGGTGGCGAGCTCTATTTTGCCGATGTCTATGGCGACCGCCGTCTGCCGGCCGCGTTGGCCGAGGACCCGGTGCTCTATGGGGAATGCCTTGCCGGTGCCCTTTACTGGGCCGATTTCCTCGCACTCGCGCGCGCCGCCGGCTTTAGCGCTCCGCGGCTCCTAGAGGCGCGGCCGTTGGCCATCGAAGACGTCCAGGTAGCGGACAAGGTCGCGCCCGCGCGCTTCTGCTCAGCGACCTATCGGCTGTTCAAGGTCGACGGGTGCGATGGCGGTGCTGCGGACGATGGCTACACGCTGACCTACCGCGGCAGCGTGCCGCAGGCGCCCGAGGTCTGGACCTTGGATCGCGACTGGCGCTTCCGAACCGGGCAGCCGGTGGCCGTCTCCAGCCATATCGAGCGCATCCTGCGAGCGTCGCGGTTCGCGCGGCATTTCGCGTTCGACGCTGGGGGTGGCGACCCTCACGAGGACGTTCTGGCTGCGAGCGATCCCAACCCGTTCGCGACCGCCGTTGCCTGTCAGTCGGCCTCATGCTGCTGATCGCATCCGTCAGCCGCTCCCTCATCAGCCGGCCCGATGATTGTTGACCGGGCCTTCTGACTCGGCTTTATTGCGATGTCATCGACCACCTCAGCTTGGGGAAGGCCGCCTCCACAGACCCGCTCAGCGCCAACGGGATGCGCATCCTGTCCGCCGCGCCGCGCGAGGATGGACACTTTGCCTACCTTTTCCAGAAGGTGATAGGCGGAGTAAGCTAATCGCCCAAGCGTACAGGGTTAAACCTAGAAACCGCAGTTGACCGCTTCCCGAATCATGCAACCTCCTGAAGTAAAAAGACTTCTGGCGCTTTTTGCGGCGTACCCAAGGGTGATGGCCGCTACGACCACCAGTGCACGCCCCGCGCGGCGCCCAGCGTTGTTACAACTCGTTGGAAGAGAATGACTATTCCGCCTCGTTGTGCCTCGCTGTGCACCACGCGGGACGCACCCTGGCGGCCGTCCAACTGCGGTTTCTAGGTTAAAGGAGGCACCATGGAGGCCCTCAAGCTCGCCACTGTCGATGAGCTGCTGCTGAGCCCGGACGAGCATGTCGAGCTGATCAACGGCGAGATCGTTCGCCGCCCGATGACTCGGCCCTTCCACGCGCGCGCCCAGGGGAACACGCGGGAAGAGCTCGGACCCTTCAATCGCCGTGCCGGGCCGGATGGCTGGTGGATCCTCACCGAGGCGAGTGTGGTCTATGAGCCTCACGAATGCCCGGCGCACGACTTGGCCGGCTGGCGGAAGTCGCGGTTGACAACCTTGCCGAGCGGCCTGATCGATCTGCCACCCGATTGGGTGTGTGAGATCGTTTCACCGGGACACGAGCGCAAGGACACGCAGCAGATCCCGCTGCTGCTCCAACGCCACCAAGTATCCTACTACTGGCTGATCTGGCCGGAGGAGCGCAAGCTGGTCGCCCATCGGCTGGACGCAGGCTGCTATCGCGTGATTGCCACGTTGGACCATCGACGCGTCGCCCGCGTGCCGCCCTTCGATGAGATCGCGTTGGACCTGGGCTACATCCTGGCCGAGGCCCCCGAGTCAGGGCGGTGAGTAAGCGGAGGAGACAGCGACGCGCAATCGTCGCGCGAGCTTTATGGATGGGCGCGATCAGCCTGTTTTCATCATCGACGCGATGGCAACATCAACGCAATGGCGACGGTCGCGTTCTTATCGTCGGCACCGCGGTAGGTCTGCTTCTCCACGAGCAGGTCCTTGAAGTCGGCACCCGCTGCGCGCAGCGCCGCGGCCTCGGCCACGCCGGGCGTGCCGATGAGGCGACGGACGGTCTCGGACGGATTGGCGACCGGGATCGCGGCTAGCTCGACCGCTGGATAGAAGCACAGCGGCCAGCCGCGCTCAGCGGCGAGGGTCTGGATTGCGGCCTCGTCGCGCTTCTGCATCACGCTCGCGAGCATCAACACTTGCGGTGCATCGAGCTGCTGCAGGGCCGCGTCGACGCAGTGCGCGACCGTTTCCAGCGCAGCGCCGCGATCGCAGCCGACACCGATGGCCACTTGGAGTGTCCCGGCGGAGCTGTCGTCTGGATCGACAGAATCGGTATCCGCGGGATCGGTATCTGCAGGGTCTGCATGGATGGGGCTGGCGTCACCGTCGACAGTTTCAGGCACGGAATGCCGATCGGCAGATTGTCCGCCGACGGCGCTCCGGTTCGCGCTGGATGTCGCATCCATGCTCGCCGGTGGCGGGCTTGGCTCGGCGGATGGCTGGAGGGGCTGCACGTCGGCGCCGGTCGTCGCCGGCGCTGGCGGTCGATAGACCACTAGCCGCTGACCGAGTCGAGACGCGAGGGCAGCATCGACCGGCCGCCGGGTGACCCAGAGCACCGCGCAGGCATCCTCGAGCCCGTGCCCCAGCGCGGCCTCAAGGCTGGACAGGCAGCGGATGTTGGCCGGCGGGGCATCGGAGCCGGTCCACCATTCGCGGCCGCAGGCCTCCTCGATCAGTATCACCGGACGCCCGTCGACGACGCAGCGCGCGGCATGGCGTAGTGCCGCGGGCTCGGCCTCGATCCGCCAGCCCAGCTCGCGGCCGAGCAGATCGACGGCGATGGTGCCCTGTACATCACTGGCGGTGGTCAGCGCGAGCTGGGCCTGGAGCAGCCGGGCAACGGTTGCGCCGAAGGCGTTGGCACCACCGATATGTCCCGACAGGAGCGGGATCACGCAGCGACCCGCCTCATCGACGACCAGCACCGCCGGGTCGCGATGCTTGTCGCGCAGGTGCGGGGCGATCAGGCGCACGATGATGCCGGCGGCGCCGATGAACAGGAGCCGCTGCGGCGCGTCGCGTGCCACCGCATCGGCGAAGAAGCGGCCCAGCGGCTCGGCGAGTGGGCCGGTATAGGTGGTGATCTGCGGCCAGTCGTCGCCGACAGTCGCGCTCGATCCTTCCATTTCCGCTTGCACTGCGTGCAGCAGACGCTCAGGCACCAGCAAACGCGCGGGCGACTGATCGGCGGATGGCGGGCGAGCGACGTGGTCCTCCGGACTCCGTCCGCCCCGCCGCGCAGGCTCATTCGTCGGTCTGTGCGCGTCCGCCCGCGTCTGTTGGCTTGCCCAGGTCTCCGCCAGCAGCAGGCGGCCAAGACGAGCAGCCAAGCGCGCGCCGGGCTCGGTCAATGCGACGATGAGCGTCTGCGACGCCGATTGTCGTGCGGCTGCCGCTGGTTGATGGGTTACTAATTGATGGGCTACTGGCCGCCGTGCCGTTGACCGCCGTGTGGCTAACCGCCGCGCTGCCGGCGCTGGCTGAGCGGCGATCGACGCCTGCGGCGCCTGACCAAGGCCGAGCCCGCGCTCGCAGCGGATCAGCACCAGCGACAGGTAATGGACCCGCTCGCCGCGCAGGCGGGTCAGATCGGTCAGGACGCGCTCGTCCGGCGTGCCGACGCGGTCGACGAAGGTCGCCGCCGCGAGCAGACCACGGGCGGCGAGGGCCTCGATCAGCGCCTCCAGCACCGGGCGGACCTTGAGCAAGACCAGGGTGTCGGCACGCGCGAGCCAGGCATCGAGATCCGGCAGCGCCCGCGTCGCCGCGCAGACGGCGATCGCTTCCTCGCCGTCGGCTAGGGGCTTGCCGCTGGCGGCCGCCGCCGCGGTGAACGACGGCACGCCAGGGAGCACCTCGACCAGGACCTCGGGCGCGAGCGCACGCACCGCCCGGGCCAGATGGCCGAAGGTGGCATGGGTGGAGGCATCGCCCTCGACTAGGAACACCAGATCGGTGCCGCTGCGCAGCCGGTCGACGACCTCGGCGGCGGCTTGGGACCAGGCCGCCGCGAGCGCCGCCGGTTCCCGGGTCATCGGAAAATGCAGTGCCAGACTCCGCAGCGGCGGCTCCAGCCCGGCGCGCTGGACGATCCCCAGGGCGTGACTCGGGCCATTGCCACTGACCGGCCAGGCCCAACAGGCGCCGTCCGTCAGCGCCTGCCAGGCGGCACGGGTGATCAGGCCCGGATTACCGGGGCCGAGCGAGGCGCCGATGAGGCGGGGCGCTCGGGTGCGCGTTGGGTCTTGGCTCGAGCTCATGGTTATAGCGTTATCGCAGGCGAATCAACGGCCTCAAGCGCAATGGCGGCACTGGCCGCACTGGCCGATGGTGACTGCTGAGCAACCTCTGAACGACAGCGACCGCTGGGCGTGAGAGCCTCGTGGAGGAGAGTGTCGAGGAGACGGGCGCGGGTGGTGTCGGCGGTGGTGAGGGCGGCCTCCAGCCGGTCGCAGAGGGCCATGAGGGCATCGACCTTCGCCACGATCCGGTGTTGTTCGGCGAGGGGTGGGATCGGCAATGGAAGCGGCTTGAGCCTTGCAGCCTTGATGCCCTTCGCGGTCAGGCCCGTAGAATGCTCGTCGATCAGGTTCTGTATCACGTCGCTCATGATCGCGAACATCAGATAGCGCGTGTCGATTTCCGCATATGGCTGAAAACAGATCACCCGCTGCGCGAGAGCGAATGGCTCCTCAATTTCGTTGATGCAGATGTTCGCAAGCGGCGCCTCGGTCGTGAAGAATAGATCTCCCAGTTGCGGGAAACCACGCGTCATCCATGCCTTGAATGTCTTCTCGGCGATGAACTCTCTTGGCGTCCGATGGAGGCTGCCCATTCTGACATTCTTCGCCGTAATGAGCGGAATGCCTTCTGTGGTCTTGGTTGGGGTCTTTCCGCGATAGTCTATGAAGAGGAAGAGGTTCTCGAAAGACTCCGCGGACCAACCGGATGGCAAATTCATAGACAGCGCATCTGGAGCGGGCGAAGGTGCGGGCTTAATCCTCGCGTCGCCTGTCTCGCGCTTGGCCGCTGTCTTGGCCTCAGCAATCTGCTTCAAGAACTCTGACGCCGGTTCGTCGGTCGGGTCCTGTGCCACCAGTTTGCCGCGGACGGCGAGGTTGAGGATGGTCTGGCGGAGGGGTTCGATCTGGTCGAGGCGGGTCGTGAGGGCGGGGAGCGTGGCGAGGGCGAAGCGGGCGTTCGCCGAGAACTCGGCTACATCAGCGTCGGGCGCGGTCAGGCGGGCGAGGCTGGCGGCGGTCAGCCGGTCGCGCAAGCCCTCGCGCGCGGTGCGGGCCGCCTCTAGCTGGTCCAGTAGCGCCATCAGCTCCTCCACCTTCGCCACGATCCGCCGTTGCTCGGCGAGGGGTGGGAGGGGGAGGGGTGAACTCGTGAAATACTCGGTCGGAACACGCTTTTGGCCCGCGGTGCCGGTCATCCTCGGGATACCAGTCTCGATGAACTGCGGGCTCTTGAGGAACAGAATGATGTAATCCGCGTCGACGAAGAGCGGGCGGACGACATGCAATTCCGTTGTCCCGGCGCCGATGCCGCCGGTTAGGTTGCGAAACACCGTCGATTTGCCGTTCTCAAAGCACGGCGTGATTTTGGCCAGCCCGACATCGCCGTTAGCGAAGTGGGTATAGCCCTTTTTGATCTCGCCCCAGCGGCGCGGTTCGTGTCCGTTCGCAACGCCATATTCGGCGGCGATCATGGACATCGGGACGAAGGATGCTTCGAGGTTGTCGGCGGCCTCGTTACGTGGACTGATGATCCCGAGTTCTGCGAGCTGCGTCCAAGCCCATCCGCGCGGTGCAGGGAACGGCAGATCATCGGGTTCGAGCGGTGAGAATGCTCTGGGCTTGCGGATCGCCTTGGCCTTCACCAGCCGCGCCTTCTCTGCCGCGATCCGCTTCAGCAACTCCGACGCCGGTTCGTCGGCCGGGTCCTGCGCTACCAGCTTTCCCCGCACGGCGAGGTCCAGCACGAAGCGGCGCAGGCGGGGGACCGCCCCCTCCGCCTCCGCCACCTTTTCGTAGAGGGCGAGGAGTCGTTCGGCATTCATCGAAAGGGATTGAGCAGGGCGACGCCGGTGCCGCCGAAGTCGCTCGTGTTGCGCGTGACCACCACGAAGTCGTAGATGAGCGCGACGGCGGCGATCTGCTTGTCGACCGGATGCTGTGGACTCGGCGCCATCAGCTTGCCCCAAACCTGGGCGCAGTCGGCATCGAAGTCGAGGATGCGGTCCGCGTAATCGGTGACGAGGACGTCGAGCCAGTCCTCCAGCAACCGGGCTTGGGGCTCGTCACCACGGTTGCGCAGCCGCTCGACGCCGCACCGCAGTTCACCAATGGTCTGTACGCTGAGGTAGAGGTCCTCGGGCGATGCGTCGCCCAGAAAGCGGCGCACGCCGGCGTTGGCCCGCGCGCCCTTGCGCGCTTCGCTGATGACGTTGGTGTCGACCAGGTACATCAGGCCGAATTCGGATGGCGGGCGAAATCCTCATCGGTACCGACGTCGGGCATGCTCGCCAACACCTCGGCGAACGAGCGCCGGGGCGGCCGACTCAGCGCGTTGCGCAGGATCTCCCGGTGCTCGGCCTCGGCGCTGCGTCCGTGCGCGGCCGCCGCTTGCTTGAGCGCTTGGACGACCTCGGCGTCGACATTGCGAACGACGAGATTGGTTGCCATGTTTGCCTCCCGGAATTGATTGCAATGATTGCGTTCAAGCTAGCCCCGACCGCGAATCTCTGGCAATGGCGGGGCGGCGAGCCGCATGTCGAGCAGCAGGGCCGCGTCGCGCTCCGGAATCTCAGGCCGTAGGTCGGGTTAGCCCCTCGGGGCGTAACCCGACGGTCGGCAGCGCGGTTCCCGGCGGAGGCCGCTGTCGGGTTACGGCACGCGACCAGCGCCTGTGCTTCGTCGGCGCCGACGTGCCGGCGCGCCTCACCCGACCTACGCGCTACCGGTCTTCGCGCAGCCGACCTTCGACGTATTTATGGAGAATGCTTGCCACCAGGGTCTGGTAGGGCATGCCTTCTGCCAGGGCCTTCTTCTGGAGGCCGCGCAGGTCCTTCGAGGAAAGCCGGATATTGATCCGCGCATCCTTCTTGAACATCACTTCCGCGTATTCCCGATGCCGCTGCTGTATTTCCGTGGCATTGGGTGCCTGCTGAAGCTCCCCGGCCTCGAAGGCTTCCAGGAGCTCATGCTCGTTATGATCCAGTCTGCTCATCTTGCCCCCAAATAGGTCTTGGTCGCTTTTCGGCTCGGAATGATCGTCTTCAGAAAGACCTCATCGTCCGACTCGACGAAGGGCACGAGATAGACGTAACCCTCTATTTCGATCACATGGATTTGCTGGCCTGGATAACGCCCCTGATTCGGATGATTCGGATGATCCAATGTATCCAGGATGCCGCCCGCAGAGATATGGAAGACGACATCTTCGAAGGAAACATGCCGCTCCTGTTGCAGTTGTCTGTTCTTCTCTGGATTCCAGTTGATCGGTTTCATGGGCCGAGTGTAGTACAAGAGGTGCCGTTTGTACGCACCAAACCGTTGCCGCCTCAGCCCAAGCGCGGCGGTTCGGACACCAACACCCTGATCTATTGTCCCGACTTATGTGATCCGGACACCAAGAAGCCGCCAGATACTGAAAATAAGCGGCTCCTCCGTCTGGATTAGTCCCAGCGGAACAATACTTCTTCAGGGCAGGATGGGCTCGGGCGCGGTCGGTTCGACATGAGGGTCGTGGTGGTCATGGTGGTTGTGATGCGCGGCGAGGGCCAGCGAGCAGCCATCGCAGGGTAGCAGGGCGCTGCCGTCGCGGCACTGCTGCAGGCGCAGGTCGAGCAGGTCCAACAGCTGCTCGTGATCGTTGATGTAGTCGGCCTGATGGATGACGCGGGTCGGATACTGCTGCTGCAGCCGCGCGACCTGCTCGCGGATGCGCTTGATCAGCCGCCCGGTGAACAGGTAGTAGGGCAGCACGATGAGCTGGCTGCAGTCGAGCGCGTCCAGACGCTGCACCACCTGCTCGAGCCGCGGGAAACAGCAATCGGTGAACGCCGGCATGACCAGCGCGTGCTGGGTGGTCGCGAACAGCCAGTGCGCCATCTTCGCGACCTCGCCGGTCGCCTCGCGGTCCGAGGCGCCGCGTGCGAGCAGGACCACGCCGGTGGTGCGCGGGTCGGGCATGTGCAGGGCGGCCATTGCTGTGTGCAGCCGGTGGCGCAGCGCCTTCAGCAACTGCTCGCTGGTGCCCAGGTGGTGGCCGTAGCGGAATTCGACCTCGGGATGGCGCGCGCGGGCGGCGGCGATGGCCTGCGGGATGTCGCCCTTGACGTGGCCGCCGGCGTTGAGGATCAGCGGCAACACTAGCACGCGGCCGCCGCCGCTGAGACCAGAGCCGAGGCTGGCCACGGCGCGCTCGAGACCCTCGTCGAGCAGCACCGGCGCATGCTCGATCCAGCACACCTGGATGCTCGTCTCGGGATGGCGCTCGCGCCAGCGCGCGGCGCAGTGCTCGACCTCCTGATTGCCCTCGAAGCCTGGATCACGGGCGCCGTGGGCAGCGAGCAGCACGACTTCGTCGGTCATCGATTATCGGTCTCCTTAGAGGGGGTGGGCGAGCGGCGCGATACGGCCGTCGCGCAGTTGGTGCTCGTCGCTGGCGAGGCGCTCGCGGAAGGCGCGGTCGTGGGAGACGATCAGCATCGCCTGGGGCAGGGCGTCCAGGATCGCCAGCAACCGCGCGCGGGTGTGCTCGTCGAGGGCGTTGGTCGGCTCGTCCAGCAGCAGGACCTCGGGCCTCATGCAGAGCACCGTCGCCAGGCTCACCAGCCGCTTCTCGCCGCCGGAGAGCTGGTGCGTCACCCGCCCGCGCAGATGGCCTAACCCGAGCTGCTCGAGGGTGTGATCGGCCGCAGCGATCGCCTCGGCGCGCGACCAGCCCAGGCTCAGCGGCCCGAAGGCGCAGTCCTCGAGCACCGTTGGGCAAAACAGTTGATCGTCCGGGTCCTGGAATAGCAGCCCGGCGCGCCGACGGACCTCGGTGAAGTCGGCCTCGACGCGGCGCGGCTTGCCGAAGGCGACGATCTCGCCGCGGCTTGGCGTCAGCAGCCCCAGCATCAGCCATAGCAGGGTGCTCTTGCCGGCGCCATTGGAGCCGGTCAGCGCCAGGCGTTGGCCCGGCGCCAGCGCGAGATCGACCCCGCGCAGCACCGGGCCGCAGCCGGGGTAGTCGAACTGGATGCCGCGCAGCGTGAAGAGCGGCCCCTGAAACCGGGGCCTCATCGGCCGCGGTGGCGGCGCGCAATGACCATTACTGTGAATCACGCGGGATTCATCGTCCGGGGGTGGTTCCTTGCCATGAGCGTGAGCGTGAGCCAATCCAGAGACCCGGCAGCAACCGACCCCGCCATCCACGTGGCACCCTGCCATGCGCGTTAGCCAAGCCGCCACTCCAGCAGGAGCAGGCCGGTCAGCGCCAGCATGGTCAGGGCAGCGAGCCCGGCGTCGATGCGGCGGAAATGCAACGTATCGAGCACCGGGAACCGGCCGCTGAAGCCGCGGCACTTCATCGCGCAGAGCACCCGCTCGGCCCGCTCGAGGCTGCGCACCAGCAGCATGCCGAGCGCATAGCCAAGGCTGCGATAGGTATGCCAATTGGTGCCGGGGACGAACCCGCGTGCCCGCATCGCGATGCGCATGCGGTCGAGCTCGGCATCGATGAGGCCGACGTAGCGCACCGTGAACTGGAGCAATTGCACCAGCACCGTCGGCATCCGCAGCCGATGCAGGGCATGGCCGATGACGACCGGGTCCAGCTCCCCGACCAGCGCCAGCAGCATCAGCAGGATGGCGTTGGCGGTCAGCGCGATGTCGACGGCCAGGCGCAGCCCTTCGGCGCTGGCCGTCAAGGGGCCGAGCGCGAACAGCGCATGGCCGGGCGTGGTGAACGGCAGCATCAGCAGCATCAGGAGCACGAAGGCGTCCATCGCCGCGAGCTGGCGCAGGGTGCGGCGCAGCGGCAGCCGGGCGAGCGCGGCGACCGTCAGCGCCAGCGCCAGCGCGACACCGAGGGCGACGGGCTGATCGAGCAGGATCACGACCCCGGCGAAGCCGATCACGGCCAGGATGCGCGCACGCGGGTCGAGGGTCTGGATCGGGCCGCGCGCCGGGTGGGTCCTGTCGCCAGCGCCGAGCAGGGGAGCGCTGGGATCGCCGAGATGGCTCATGGCGCTGGTCCACTTGCAATGCGGTCAAGACGCGCCGACGTGCGTCGCTTGTGCGGGCTCATGCGATTCTGGGCGGATGGTTTAGAGGCCCTATCAACACAGCCGCTTGACTCGCGCAAGCTACTGATTTTGCTGACGGCGGAAACCATTTTGCTAGGGTTTCTTAGGTCCCCGGTTGGTTGCGGCGCTCGCGGTGGGCGTAGACGAAGAACAGCACGCCGAAGAGGCCGGCGATATAGCCGAGGCCGCCGATGATCTCGTGCAGGCGTTGGCTCTCGCGCAACCGGGTCAGCTCGCGGCGCAAGGGGCGGATCTCGTGCTGCACGGTGCGGGCGATTAGCGTTCTGAGCGCGTTCGGGTCGCTGAGCGCGGTGGGAACAGTGACGCGTTCGGTCGGGGTTGCGGTGGCGTTTGCCGTGCCGCTCGCCGCACCGGAAGCGTCGCGAGCGGCCGTGGTACCGGTCTGGGCGACATCAGCGGGGGAGGTCTCAGCCCGGGCGTTTCCATCGTTCGTCGGCGTCGCGAGCGCGTCCTGCTGGCTCATTGGCGGACCATCCGCTGACGCTTCGATGGCGGCACGGTTGCCGGCAGCGGTCGGGGTTGGATCAGGGGTCGCAATCGCTGGCAGCTCATCGACCGACAACCTGGTCTCGGCGACATGGCCGGCGCCCAGGTTGGCGCGCAGGGTGTGCGGCACCGCCGAGGTCGGCCGATAGCGGAACAGGCCGTCATCATCGATTGTGGTCTCGCCGAGGCGTTCGCCATCGGGGCCGAACACCTCGATGCGCGTGCCGGGCTCGGCCACCTCGCCGCTGGAGAAGCCAACTTCGCCCTCGATCGCGTTGCCCAACGGCCAGGCCGAGAGGATGACCTTGTGCGCGGCCGCGGGCGGCACAGCGCAGAGCAGCGCGAGCAGCAAGATGCCCGACAACAGGCTCGCCAGCGGACGGGGGCAGCTCAACGGGTGCGATAAAGCCAATTGACGGGATAAGGCGCACCCCAGTGATAAGCCCAACGGCCACAGCGCGTGGGTTTGACGATAGTATCCGTTCATCGCGTTAAACGGGCTGGTTGCTCACTGAAAACCGGCGCAGGCTGCTCTGACGGCGGTTGAACGGGCGACGAATGCGGCGCCCGGCTGTCAGCGCCGGCCGTCGCCCGCGCCGATGCTGATGCCGAGGCCGACCGGCTCATCACGCCGAGCAGGTCCGGGCGCACGCGTCGGATCAGCGTCACCGCGGCGGCGCACAGCAGCCCTTCGACGAGCATCACCGGCACGTGGCCGATCACAACCAGCTTGGCGGCCGGGATGAAGGCCTCGCCGGAGAGGGCCAGCACCGCGGCGACCCCCAGCGCCGTCAGCGCGATCGCCAGCGCCCCGGCGGTCGCGCCCCAGACCGCAGCGAGGGTCGCGTTGGGACCGGCGACGCCGCGCCGGCAGAGATAGAACACGATCACCGCTGGCAATGCGATGTTCAGGGTGTTGACGCCGAGCACGGTCAGGCCGCCGAAACCGAACAGCACCGCCTGCAGCAGCAAGCCGATGAACAGGGCCGGGAAGGCGACCCAGCCGAGGATCAGGCCGGCCAGGCCGTTCATGATCAGGTGCAGGCTCGAGGGGCCGATCGGTACATGCACGAGCGAGGCGACGAAGAACACCGCGCTGAGCAGACCGGCGGCGGGGATACGCTGCAGGTCGAGCTCGCGTGCGCCCTTGGCGATGCCGGCCACCGCGAGCGTGCTGGCGCCGAGCAGCACTGGCAGCGACAGCGCGCCGTCTAGGATGTGCATGACGGCCTCGCGGTCTGGTGGGGACTTGCTTGCTGGGGGCTTGCTTGCTGGGGGCGCGCTCGGTGGGCGCTCGCTCGGATCGACGCGCGCAGGCGGCGCGCATGCAGCGGGTCAGGACGCATCATGACAAGACTCCTCGGGATCGCCCGTCCCGGTCGGATGATGAGTGGAGGCGGCAGGTCTCCTGACTCGCGCGTCATCGGCGGCGACCGGCCTTCCCAGCGACTGATCCCGTTCCGGATCACAGCCAGTGGCCCGTTGGCCGCGCCTCGGCGCTTACAGTTGCGGGGACAGTCACGGACTCGATGCGGGGCGCATCCCACCGTGTTCCCTTTTAATCCCGCGCCGCGGCAGCAGCGACGGGAACCGCGTGGCAAGCATGATACGCTTTGTGTCCGATTCGCGATAGTTCCCCGCCCCATGCTCACCACGTCTTCAGTGCTACACCGCGTCCCGTCGGCCGCCGTCGCTCGGCGCTTGGCCGCCATCGACCGCCTTGCCGCCCTCATCGCGCTGCACCGCGACCTGCCGCAGAGCGCGCCCATCGCCTGGGGTGAGCTGGCATGATGGCACCAACGAGGCGTTTTTTTGCCGCAGGCCGGTCTCGCATCGCCTGGGGTGAGCCGGCGTGATGGCAGGCCATCTCGCACTCGTCGGGCTCGGTCCCGGCGACCCGCGCCAGATGACCCTGGCCGCGCATGACGCCATCGCCGCCGCAGAGGTGATCGTGGGCTATCGTCCCTACGTCGAGCTGATCGAGGCGCTGCTTGGCGAGCAGCAGGTCATCGCCTCGGGCATGACCGAGGAGCTCGCACGCTGCCGCGCCGCGCTGGAGCAGGCGCGCGCAGGGCGACGGGTGGCGCTGATCTCCTCTGGCGAGGTCGGCGTCTTCGGCATAGCCGCACCGCTGTTCGAGCTGCTGTTCGCCGAGGGCTGGCGACCGGGTGCCGACGTCGAGGTCACGGTCGTTCCCGGCATCACCGCCGCATCCTCCTGCGCTGCGCGATTGGGCGCGCCGCTGAGCCACGACTTCTGCGCGATCTCGCTGTCGGATCAGCTCACGCCCTGGGCGGTCATCGCCGAGCGGCTCGACGCGGCGGCCCGCGCCGATTTCGTCATCGCCCTCTACAACCCGCGCAGCCGGCGCCGGCGCGCGCACATCCTGAAGGCGCGCGAGATCCTGCTGCGGCACCGCCCCGCCGAGACGCCGGTGGCGATCGTCGAGCGCGTCTATCGTGACGGCGAGCGTAGCGAGCTGTGCACACTCGCCGATTTCACCGCCGCCGAGATCAGCATGCTGAGCACCGTGATCATCGGTAACCGCAGTACCCGGGTGCGCTCTGGGATGATGCTGACTCCGCGCGGCTACGAACGGAAATACGCGCTCGCGGATGGCCGTATCCGGCCCGGCGAACGGCCCGGATGGGCGTTGGGAGAGGGGGGCGATCGCAATGCCTCCGAGCACGGGCCCGGGCTGGCTCCAGTTGCCAATGCCGCGGGGGCTGGCGGCGGCGCCACTGGGGCGAGCCCGAATCACGGCACCGTCGAGCCTATCGGCGCTGGGGTGGATTGCACCGACGTTGAGCAGGATTGCACCGAGGCTGGGGCGGAGGCCGCGCTTGCGCGCGTCCAAGAGACCGACTGCGAGGCTCACTCCGGCGCTGGCGCGGTGCGCGCTTGTCCGGCCCTGTTCCTGTCGGCAATCTCATCCGGCCAGGGCAAGACGACGCTGGCCGCGGCGCTCGCCCGTTACCATCACCGCGCCGGCCGGCGCGTGCGGGTGTTCAAGATCGGTCCGGACTTCCTCGATCCGATGATCCTGGCCCGCGCCTCGGGCGCCGAGGTCGAGCCGCTGGACCTGTGGATGGTCGGCGAGCCAGCCTGCCGCCGGCTGCTCTACGAGGCCGCGGGCAAGGCCGATCTGATCCTGGTCGAGGGCGCGATGGGGCTGTTCGATGGCACGCCGTCGGGCGCCGATCTCGCCGAGCGTTTCGGGCTGCCGGCGGCGGTGCTGATCGACGCGCGCGGCATGGGGCAGACCTTCGGCGCGCTCGCGCTGGGTCTGGCCCAGTACCGGCCCGGTCTGCGCCTGGCCGGCGTCATTGCCAACCGGGTCGGCAGTGAGCGGCATGGCGAGATGATCGCCGAGGGTATCCCGGCTCAGGTGCCGTTCCTCGGCGCCTTGCCGCGATTGGATGAGGCTGCCTTGCCAAGCCGGCATCTGGGGCTGGTCCAGGCTGCTGAGATCGCCGATCTCGAGCAGCGGCTCGATGCCGCGACCGCGCATCTCGCTGGGACGGCGCTGGCCGAGTTGCCGCCGTCGGTCGCGTTTCAGGCGCCGGCGCCCGGCTTCGAGCCCGAGCCGGACACCGCGCTGATGTCCGCACGGGCGCCAAAGCGCGCGCCTGAGCCGGCGCCCGAGCCGCCCGAGCGCGCGTCCGAGCCGGCGCCCGAGCCGCCCGAGCGCGCGTTCGAGCTGGCGCCGGCACTCAGGCCCAAGCCAGCGCCTCTCCTGGTCGGTCGGCGAATTGCTGTGGCCCATGATGCCGCCTTCTCATTCCTTTATGCGGCCAATCTGCGGCTACTGCGGTCGCTCGGTGCCGAGCTGAGCCTGTTCTCGCCGCTGCGGGACAGCGCGGTGGAGGCCGATGCGATCTATCTGCCCGGCGGCTATCCGGAGCTGCATCTGGAAACCCTCGCCGCCAATCAAGCGATGCAGCGGTCATTGCGGGAGCATGTCGACGCCGGCAAGCCGCTCTATGCCGAATGCGGTGGCATGCTCTCGCTGCTGGAGACGCTGACCGACAAGGACGGTCGCAGTGGCTGCCTGGCCGGTCTACTGCCCGGTCACGGCCGGCTGCAGCCGCGCCTCGCCGGTCTTGGCATGCAGCGCCTGGCAACACCAACCGGAGTGCTGCGCGGCCACAGCTTCCACCATTCCACCATGGAGACCCCGCTGACACCGAGTACGTACGGTATCCGCCAACGCGATGGCGGCCGCGGCGAGCCGGTCTACCGGTATGGCTCGCTGACGGCCAGCTATCTGCATCTCTATTTCCCGTCGGCGCCTGCGGCGGCTGCGGCCTTGTTTATCGACGAGTCGCGGCTATGAGCGGTTCAAACCAGTCGCCAGGCGACCTCGGTCCCGGCGCGCAAGGGCAGGATCTCGTCCGAGCCTGTGCCGATCAGCTCGGGCACCGACCACGCCTGGGCTTCCAGGGTGATCTTGTCGTCATTCCTGGGCAGGCCGTAGAAGTCCGGGCCATGGAAGCTCGCAAAGCCTTCGAGTCGATCCAAGGCACCGGCGTCGGCGAAGACCTCGGCATAGAGCTCGATCGCCGCCGGTGCGCTGTAGATGCCGGCACAGCCGCAACCCGACTCCTTGGCGTTTTTTGGATGCGGTGCCGAATCCGTGCCGAGAAAGAACTTCGGGTGACCGCTGGTGGCCGCTTTCACCAAGGCCTGACGATGGGTTTCGCGCTTGAGCAACGGCAGGCAGTAATGGTGCGGTCGCAAACCGCCATCGAACAGCGCATTGCGATTCAGTAACAGATGATGAACGGTGATGGTCGCCGCGACCCGCTCGGAGGCTTCCAGCACGTAGTCGACGGCGTCCTTGGTCGTGACGTGCTCGAGCACGGTGCGCAGCGCCGGAAACCGCGTATTGATCTGCTGTAGATGCCGCTCGATGAACACCGCTTCCCGGTCGAAGACATCGATCTCCCGATCCGTGACTTCACCATGCAGCAACAGCGGAAGATCGACCTCCTGCATGACCTCGAGCACCGCATCAACCTGGCTCAGATCCCGAACCCCATTGTCGGAATTGGTCGTTGCGCCCGCCGGATACACCTTGACCGCATGGATCGCGTCTGACGCCTTGGCCCGGCGGATCTCGTCCGGCGAGGTGTTCTCGGTCAAGTACAGTGTCATCAGCGGCTCGAAGGTCATGCCCTCGGGAACCGCCGCCAGAATGCGCCCGCGATAGGCCTCGGCCTCGGCCACCGTGGTGACCGGCGGCTTCAGGTTGGGCATCACGATGGCTCGCGCGAAGCAACGAGCTGTGTCCGCAATCACCCTGTTCAGCATGTCACCATCGCGCAGATGGAGATGCCAGTCATCGGGTTTGGTGATTCGGAGTTGCTGGTTTGACATTCCAAACTGGAGGATCAGGTCGTTGCTGCAAAGGCTGTCATGCCGAGGCCATCTTACTCGCTGACGGCTGAGCTGGCAGGCTGTTTCTCATCCTCTCCCGTAACACATCCATCGCGGCTTGGACGGCCCGATGGCGATCCGGGTAATCCGACACGGCCTCGTGATCGAGGATTCTCAATTTCTGCAGGGGCTTCTTGATGGGCTCGCTGGCGCCCGCGACCATGACCTGTCCGCCCGCCGCGATCACGTCATGGGCCATATTCTCAATCGCAAGGGACACCGAGGTCCCCAGGAAGGGCACATCCGTCAGGTCGATGATCATGACCTTGGCGTTGGCGATGGCGGCATGCTCCTGGGAGATGGTCTTGGCCACCCCGAAGATCATCGGGCCGCTGAGTTGGAACAGCAGGATGTTGCCATCCGCGCTCTCGAGCAAGTCGCGGTCTTCGTCGCTGATCTGGATGTCGTCATCGAGGATGGAGATGGTCTTGACCTTGTGCGCCGGCAGTTCCGAGAGCTTCTGGATGGTGAGGAGATTGGCCAGGAAGACCCCGAAGCCGACGGCGACGATGAGGTCGTAGAACACCGTCAACAGCATGACGCTGTACATCAGGAGGGTGCTGGTTTTCGACACCCGGTGTGCCCGCTTCAGGAAGCTCCAGTCGAGGATATCGATGCCCACCTTCATGGCAATGGCCGAGAGGATCGCCATGGGCACATCCGCCAGCAGGGGCGCTGCCCAGAGGACGACGATCAGCAGCAGCAGCGCGCGGATCACGCCGGCCAGGATGGTTTGGGCACCGGTCTGGATATTCGCCACGGTCCCCATGGTGGCGCCGGCTCCGGGCAACCCGCCGAGGAGACCGGATACGATGTTGCCGATGCCCTGGCCGACCAGCTCGCGGTTGCTGTCGTGCTGGTCGCGGGTCAGGCTGTCCGCGATCATCGCGGTCAGCAACGTGTCGATGGCGCCCAGGGTGCCGAGGACGATGCCGTCCAGTAGAATCCGGGTGACCTCCTCAGGGGTGAACGACGGCAGCACGAGACTGGGCAGTCCCATCGGGATCTGGCCAATGGTGCGCAGGCTGCCGAGCGGCAGCAAGAACAGGACAACGGCGGTCCCGATCAGCAGAACCAGCAGTTGCGGCGGGCAGAAGCGACGCCACCGAGCCGGGTACAGCAACAGGAAGCAGAAGGCCAGCCCGCCGAGCAACAGCTCCGTCGAGTCCAGGTCCTGGATCAGCCGGGGCAGGGCCTCGATCGTGGCCAGCACGCCCCCGGGGGGCGCCGGATGGCCCAGCATCGGCGGGAGCTGGAGCAGGATGAGGATGATGCCGATGCCGGACATGAAGCCGGAGATCACCGCATAGGGCATCAGGGTGATGAAACGTCCTAGTTTCATGAGCCCGATCAGCAGCTGGAACGCCCCGGCGACCATGACCACCGTGAAGGCCATGGCCATGCCGTTCTCGGGGTAGCGGGCCACCAGGCTGGTGATGACCGCGGTCATGATCACGGTCATGGGACCGGTCGGCTCGGAGATCAGCCGGCTGGAGCCTCCGAACAGCGCCGCGAACAATCCCACGCAGACGGCCCCATACAGACCGGCCTGTGGACCGGCCCCGGAGGCCACGCCGAACGCAAGGGCCAGTGGCAGCGACAGGATGGCGGTGGTGACCCCGCCGGCAAGATCCGGTCCGACATGCTTGAATGTCAGGCGATTCATGAATGGCATCAGCCGCCAGTCGCCGGCTCGATCTCGATCAGCACCTCGTCCGGATTCACCGAATCGCCCTTGGCAACGAAGATGCCGGTCACCGTGCCGGCGATCGGGGCCTGGATCTCGGACTCCATCTTCATCGCCTCGGTCACCAACACGGCCTGTCCCGCGGTGACCGTCTCGCCTTCGCTCACCAAGACGTCGACGATGTTGCCCGGCATCGAGGTGGTCACATGGCCGGGCTGGGTGGGGCGCGGACGTTTTCCGGCGATGGCCGTCTTGACTGCGCCCTCGGCCCCGCCGGTCAGGACCACCTCATCGAGGGTCTCGACCAGGACTTCCTCCGGGATGCCGTCGATCGCCAGGTAGAAGTGGCGCTCGGCTTGGCCCTTGTGGCCGGCTCCGGTCACCTTGACGTGATAGGTCTCGCCGTGCACGGCGATGTTGAACTCGGTCGGCGCCGCCTGCGGGCCGAGCCCACTCGTTGGCGGCTCCAGCGGCTCGGGATGCAGGGTGCCGGCGGCCCGATGCTCGAGGAAGGCGCGCCCAACCTCCGGAAACATGGCGTAGGTCAGGGTATCCTCCGGCGAGCGCGCCAGGTCGCCGATCTCGTTGGTCAAGCGATCGAGCTCGGGCTTGAGCAGATCGGCCGGACGGCAGTCGATCAGCTCCTCCTTGCCGACCGCCTGCTCCTTCAATTCTGGATTGACCGGCGCCGGGGCCTGTCCATAGCGCCCCTGCAGATAGCGCTTCACCTCGTTGGTGATGGTCTGATAGCGGTTGTCGGTCAGCACGTTCAGCACCGCCTGGGTGCCGACGATCTGCGAGGTCGGGGTGACCAGCGGCGGATAGCCGAGATCCTCGCGCACCCGTGGGATCTCCTCGAGCACCGCGCCCATGCGCTCGAGCGCGTTCTGCTCCTTGAGCTGGTTGGCCAGGTTGGAGATCATCCCACCCGGCACCTGGTTGACCTGCACCCGGGTATCGACGCCGGTGAACTCGCTCTCGAACTGGTGGTACTTCTTGCGCACCTGATGGAAATAGACGCCGATCTCCTGGAGTGCCTCCAGATCCAGGCCGGTGTCGTAGGGCGTGCCGCGCAGCGCCGCGACCAGGCTCTCTGTCGGCGCGTGCGAGGTTCCCCCGGCGAGCGCCGAGATGGCGGTGTCGATGGTGTCGCAACCGTTCTCGATCGCCTTGAGATGACACATCTCGGACAGGCCGGCGGTGGCGTGGGAATGCAGGTGCAGCGGCAGCGGGACGCTGTCCTTCAGCGCCTTGACCAGCTCGGCCGTCACATAAGGCGTCAGCAGGCCGGCCATGTCCTTGATGGCAATGGAGTCGCAGCCCATCGCGGCCAGCTCGCGACCCATGGCGACGAAGCCAGCGCTGTCGTGCACCGGGCTGACGGTGTAGCAGATCGTGCCCTGGGCATGCTTGCCGACCGCCTTGGTCGCCTCGATAGCGGTGCGCAGGTTGCGCACGTCGTTGAGGGCATCGAAGATGCGGAACACGTCCATGCCATTGGCCGCGGCGCGGGTGACGAAGGCGCGCACCACGTCATCGGAGTAATGGCGATAGCCAAGCAGGTTTTGCCCGCGCAGCAGCATCTGCAAGCGGGTGTTGGGCAGGGCCTCGCGCAACTGGCGCAGTCGTTCCCAGGGGTCTTCCTTCAGGAAGCGCACACACGCATCGAAGGTGGCGCCGCCCCAGCACTCGAGCGACCAGTAGCCGATGGCATCGAGCTTGGGGCAGATCGGCAGCATGTCCTCGGTGCGCAGGCGGGTCGCGAGCAGTGATTGGTGGGCATCGCGCAGGATGAGGTCGGTGATGTTGATCTTGTTCGTGGATGCTGGCGTGGGCGTTGGCGTGGATGCGGACATGGATGGGTTCTCTCCTACAGACCGGCATGCGCCGCGACGGCGGCGGCGAGCGCGGCGGCGATGTCTTCGCGGCGGCGTTTGCTCGAGTAGTTGAGCAGTTCGGGATGGGCCTCGATGAAGCCGGTGTCGAAGCAGCCCTTGCGGAACGCGGGATGGCGCAGGATCGCCTGATAGAAGGGGATGGTGGTGCGCACGCCGAATAGGCCCATATCGCGCAGGGCGCGGTGGCCGCGATTGACCACATCGTCCCAGTTGAGTGCCCAGACGATCACCTTGGCGAGCATGGAGTCATAGTGCGGCGGGATGGTATAGCCGGTGTAGATGGCCCCATCGGTGCGCACCCCCGGCCCTCCGGGAGCGTAGTAGCGTGAGATGCGTCCGAAGCTCGGCAGGAAGTTGTTCCTCGGGTCCTCGGCATTGACGCGAAACTGGAGCGCATAACCGCGACGTCCGATCTCGTGCTGACGGTAGCGCAGTGCGAAGCCGGCAGCGATGCGGATCTGCTCCTCGACCAGGTCGACACCGGTGATGGTCTCGGTGATGGTGTGCTCGACCTGGATGCGGGTGTTCATCTCCATGAAATAGAAGCGCCCGGCCTCGTCGAGCAGGAACTCCACGGTGCCCGCATTGGTGTAGCCCACGGCGCGCGCCGCGATCACGGCTAGACCGTTGACGTACTGGCGCTGCGCCTCGTCGAGCTGGGGCGAGGGGGCGATCTCGATCAGCTTCTGGTTGCGGCGTTGGATCGAACAGTCACGCTCGAACAGATGCACGCAGTGGCCGTGGTGGTCGGCCAGCACCTGGACCTCGATATGACGCGGATTCACCACGCAGCGCTCGAGGAAGACCTCGGCGCGCCCGAAGGCCTTGGTCGCCTCGGAGATGACCCGGAGATAATTCTGGCGCAGTGCCTGCGGGTCGTCGCAGCGGCGGATGCCGCGCCCGCCGCCGCCGGAGGTGGCCTTGAGCATGACCGGATAGCCGATCTCCTCGGCGCAGGTCAGGGCCGCCTCCAGGCTCTCGAGATTCCCGGGGCTGCCGGGCGTGACCGGGACGCCGGCCTGCTGCATGGCCAAGCGCGCCGCGGTCTTGTCGCCCATGCGTGCGATCACCTCGGCACTCGGACCGATGAAGGTGATCCCGCGCCGCGCGCAGGCGCTGGCCAGCTCCGGGTTCTCGGACAGGAAGCCGTAGCCCGGATGCACGGCATCACAGCCGGTGGCAACGGCGAGATTGACGATCTGGTGCACGTTCAGGTAGCCGGCAAGCGGGTCATTGCCCAGACAGTAGGCCTCGTCGGCCTTCTTCACGTGCAGCGAATGGCGGTCGGCATCAGCATAGATCGCGGCCGAGCGAATGCCCATCTCGGCGCAGGCGCGGATGATGCGCACCGCGATCTCGCCGCGATTGGCGATCAAGATCTTACGAAGCATGACGGGGTCTCAGGCGTGGCCATTTCAAGAACCGGGCGGAGCGGCAAGGCCGGGACGGCCTCCTGCCGCCCCCCTCGCGTCCGTCAAGCGTTCAGGTCGACCTGCCTGACGCTCATCGCATCCTTCTTGCACAGGGTGATGCAGATGCCGCATCCCTTGCAGCGTTTCTGGTCCACGGTCACCGCCTCGCTGTCCTCGCAGTAGGCGATGACATTCGGGTCCGGGCATCCCATCGCGCACAAGGCGCATCCCGAGCAGAGTTTGGCTTCCACTTCGGCGGCATAGTACATCGAAACCCCCTGGATCAGTGTGTCTGTTGGAACATGGATTCGCCAGCCTTCTCGATGACCTCGAGATTCTTCTCGATCATCTGGCTGACCTTCGCGAACTTCTCCTTCACCGCGTCATCGAGCGCCGCGGTGCTGCCGGAGGCGACGAACTTGCTGCCGCCGAAGCGTTCCACCATGGCCGACTCCAGCGCATCCAACGAGGGCCGTTGCTGGATGCGGTAGAGCGCCCCGAGCATGGCGATGTTGGTGGACAGGTGCGTGCCGCTCACCCCCATCGCGACCTCGGAGGCGGGGACGTAGTGGACCTGCGCATCGAGTTTGGCTAGGTTGTCTCGCTCCTCCTCAGAGAGATCCAGGGCGGAGGCCGAGTTGATGATGATGGTCCCGCCGGCCTCCAGGCCATCGAAGAAGGGCATGGTGTAGCTCTTGCCCATGGTGATGACGTGGGGATGGAAGACCATGATGAGGCTCGGGTACAGGATCTCGCCCCGCTCGTAAATCGGTTCTTGCGCGATGCGCACATAGCTTTCGGCGGGCGCGAGCCGCTTTTCCGCGCCGAAGAACGGATTGACGGTGACCTGCAGATCGTCCTTGTAGGCGGCCATGCCGAGGATGTGCGCTGCGGTGACGACGCCCTGGCCGCCCAAGCCGGACATGCGGATGGACATCTTCTCTGTCATGACTGCTTGCCCTCTGGCTGCTTGCCCTCTGACCGCTTGCCATCTTCAAGCGCGCTCAAGAAACTGCGGGCATCGTCGGAGATGTATTCGTACTGCTTGAAGCGCTTCTCCTTTTCCCGAGCCTTGATCGTGACCACGGTGTCCGACGGCTTGGTCTTGAAGTTGGTGGGGCAGGGACTGAGCAGCTGCACGTAGGTGGGGCCGACCTCGCGGGCGATCAGGATGGCGCGGCGCACCACCTTGCCGAGCTTGCCCGGGCGCGATGGTGAGGCCGCGGCCACGTAGGCGCAGCCGGCGGCTTCGGCCACCTTGGGCAGATCGGCCTTGGGGAACACCTTGCCCTTGGGCGCCATGTTCATCACCGTGCCTTCCATGCTCATGCCGCTCTCCTGGCCGCCGGTATTGGCGTAGGCCTCGTTGTCGAGCATGATGGTCGCGATCTTCTCGCGCCGGAACCAGGACTGCATGACCATGTCCAGGCCGATGTCGGCGGTGGCGCCGTCGCCGGCGACCACGACCACGTCCTTCACCTGGTCCGGAAAACGCAGGCTCAGCGCGCGCTTGATGCCGCTCGCCACGGCGTTCTGGTTGCCGAACAGCGAGTGGACGTTGTGCAGGCCGACCTGCGGAAACACCAGGGCGCTGCAGCCGGTGGAGCCCACGATCACCGTATCTTCCGGACTCGGCAGCGAGCCGAGCACCAGCCGCAGCGACAGGGCCAGTCCGCAGCCGGCGCACAGCGGATGCTCCTCGATCAGTTCCTTGTACTTGCCCAGATCGGTGACCTTGTAGTCCTTCCCGTAGGGGCCGTTCTCCACCAGCTCCTTGTATTCCTTGGGCATCACGTCCTCGAACGCGGGCGCGATGCTGACGATGCGCGTACTCACTGGAGCACCCTCCTGATTTCATCGACGATGAGATGGGCCGGCATGGTCATGCCGCCAAAGACCCGAGGCGCGCCGATCACCCGCCGGGGGTCGTCCACCCTGGCCTTGAGCTCCTTGGCGAGCCAGCCCACCCGGTTGAGTTCGGGCACGATGACGGCGTATTTGCCAGCGGCCAGTCGCCTGAGCTCGTCGCTGGGGAACGGGCGGATCGACTTGATCTTCACCAGACCGACCGAAAGACCTTCCTGTCTGCAGAGACGCATCGCCTCGCGGCTCTGGCTCACGGCAGTGCCGGAGGTGATCAGCAGGACCTCGGCGTCCTCGTGCTCGGTCTCCACCAGTCCGCCGAGATAACGTTCCAGGTGCTTGCGCGAGCGCTCCTGTGCCGCCTCGATCTCCTGCTGCCAGGAGGCATGGGCGGCATAGCTGATGAAGTTGCTCTTCATCACGAAGGGATCGCGCATCTGCCGCACCGGCACGCTCTCCATGTCCATGGGCGGGACCGGCGCGCAGTGGGGATCGTAGGGCGGCAGCTTGCTGTCCGCGTCCGGAATCTGCAGGATCTCCTTCGTGTGGGTGACGAAGAAGCCATCGGCGAAGACACCCACCGGCAGATGCACCTCGGTCTTTTCGGCGACGATGAACGCCTTCAGCAACATGTCGTGCAGGTCCTGCGCGGTTTCGGCATGCAGCATCAGCATGCCGGTCTCGAGCAGGAAGGCCATCTCGATGGTATCCGGCTGGATCGTCAGGGGACTGTTGATGCCGCGGGTCAGGAAGGCGCAGACGATCGGCAGGCGCGAGCCGGCCCAGACCGGGAACATCTCGAACGCGCGCATGGTGCCGGGGCCGCCGGTGGCGGTGAACACGCGCACGCCGGCCATGGCCGCACCGGACACCGAGGACATGACCGCGAACTCGTTCTCGCCGCGGAAGTATTCCTTCACGTAGCCTTCGGCGAACAGGTCGCCGACCAGATGCATGCTCTCCGACTGCGGCGTGATGGGATAGGAGATGGCCACATCCACGTTCGCCTTCCTGATCGCCTCACGCACGGCTTCACTGCCGCTCAGGAAGTGCTTTTTCTTCTCCGCCTCGAAGAACAGGTAGTCGGGGCTTCGTACTTGCTGCTGCAGCATCTCAGCCCCTCGCCTTCAGTCGGTTGACCGCCGCCGTCAGCGCGTGCAGATCGGCCAAGGCGAAGTCTCGCAGGGAGATCACGGCGTCTTCGTGGCCGGCCTCCGCGCACAGGGCGATGGTGCAGCAATCGGTGCCGCCGCGAATGATCTTCAACGCCATATTGGCATAGTGGCAATGCACGCCGACGAAGACGCAGACGTCGATCTTGTTATGCCAGATGGTCAGGTTCGGGTCAGCAATTCCCGCCGCAAAAATATCTGCTTTAGAAACAATAAGTTGGCTTTGAGCCGAAAAAAATCTTTCGTAAACTTTTGAAGCCGAATCAGTATACTGCCACGACCTTCTCAAGCTGCGAGGCAGGTATTGATGAGTGGTCCGTTCTCACGCCAGCACCTCAGCGTCGCGGGACTGCTGCGCG
>NZ_NRSJ01000050.1 GCF_016584085.1 Halochromatium glycolicum
TGAGGGGAGAACAAGCCAGCTTCATCAAAGCGTTGCTCTGCAGCGAGGCGTCCATGCGTCCAGAGATCTTCAATGCCGGTCTCCGTGTCTTGTCAGCTGCCATCTCCGAGGATGGCGGGAATTGCTGGACTAGCGTGAAGAGCGTTGTTTTCTTCAGACCGTTGTATTCCGGAATGACGCATCCCAGACTGGATGACGCATCCCAGACTGGATGCAGTCTAGAGCGATCACAAACCGCAGTATCGCTCGTACCCTTGTATGCAGTGATCAGGTATGCAGTGATCAGTGTGCTTGGCAATCGACAGAACCTGGTGCGGCCGACTGAGATCCGTCGATCGCCCGCGCCGGGCCGGACGTTCCGCCAGCGAGAGCCCATTCAACCGCCCAACCGGAGGAGATTATGAAGCTCGCCGTCATCGGCACCGGACTGCTCGGCAGCGAGATCGCGATCCGGCTGCAGGATCGCCGCTTCGAGGTCTGCGCCTGGAATCGCTCTTCCGAGAAGGCCAACGCCCTCGCGACTGTTGGCATTCGCCCCTCTGCAACCGCCAACGAAGCGCTGGCCAAGAGCAACGCAGCAATCCTGCTTCTGAGCGATGCCGAGGCCATCCGCTCGGTGCTGTTTCCGGCTGGCAGTGACGCGCCGCCGCTTGAAGACCGTATCCTGATCCAGATGGGCACCATCGCGCCGAACGAGAGCCGCGCGCTCGGCCGAGATGTCGAGCGCGCGGGTGGTCAGTATCTGGAAGCGCCCGTGCTCGGCAGTCTGCCCGAGGCGCGCAGCGGCCGGCTGATCGTGATGGCCGGCGGCGAGCTCGGGCTCTACGAGCGCTGCCTGCCGATCTTCGAGGCGCTGAGCGAGCAGCCGCAACGGATCGGTGAGGTCGGACAGGGGGCCGCGCTGAAGCTCGCAATGAACCAGCTCATCGCCGGCTTGACCGCCACCTTCGCCTACAGCCTTGGGTTGGTGCGCGACGAAGGCATCGATGTCGAGCAATTCATGGGCCTGTTACGTCAGAGCGCGCTCTATGCCCCGACCTTCGACAAGAAGCTCGACAAGTACCTGAGCCATGAGTACGGCCAGGCCAATTTCCCACTGAAGCATCTACGCAAGGACCTCGGCCTGTTCCGTCGCGTTGCCGAGCAGTCGACCCTTGAGACGCAACCCATCGAAGCCTTGGAGGCGGTCATGGAGCGGGCGTTGCAGAAGGGGCTTGGCGATCTCGACTACTCGGCACTGTACGAAGCCCTGGTCGAAAGAAGGTGACCGCGATGGAGCTGCCATTCACGCACGAGCCCGGCCGCCGCGAGCGCCATCTTCGGCGCCGGCATGAAAACCCGTTGTTCGCCTGGCCGCCGCAATCGGTCTCGCCCGAAGACCTACTGGCGGCGCAGAAGGCCGACCACGACGACCTCGAGGCCTTCCGCAAGACCTTCAAGGAGATCATTCAACAGGCAGTCGACCTGCCGCCGGACGCCGGCAGCGACGCGGTACTCTCCCTGAAGGGAGGACTCGAAGAGCACTACGAGCAGAGCTTTTCGCTGCCGGCAGCGATGCATGAGGAGCGCGCCGCGCTGAGGCGGCTGATCGACCTGATCATGAAGGCGCTTTGGCGCCAGGCCGCCGATGACCCGGTCGCGCACCAAGAGCTGAGCGACGAAGAGACCGCGCGCGGCATCCATTTCGGCCTGCTTGAGCATCCGCTGGTCGCGGATCTGCTGCACGGGGACAGCTGTATCGGACCGGAAGAGCTGGCCCCGGCCTTGCTCTCGTCGAGCGATGCCGAGGTCGAGGCCGCCTGCGAGCTATTCGACGGCCCCCAGCTCGCGGTGCTGGTCGACCGCAGCGAGTCCCTCCTCGATGAGCTCGCCGACCACGGGGTCGAGACCGAGACCGCTGCCAACAGGCTCGCGCTGCTACGCCAGCGACTGGAGCAATATGATCTGCCGTCGTTCAAGCATTGAAATGGAACGGCCTGCACTGGGGCTGACCTGGGACCGTAGCAGCCGATGTCGGCGGATGAGAGTCTCGAGTAGCTGCGCCCTCGATTTGGGCGATTGTCTGCATCTGCGCTGCGGCAACCCCCTCTCTAGGATTGAATTCAGGCCATTGGTTGACCAAGCCGATCAATCGATCTCTTGTTGGAAGGGAGCGACGTTTGGCTGTTCAGGGCACAAACGCCGGAGCACACCTTGTCCATCCTGATCTTCCGCCTCAATGGTGTTCCCGACGACGAAGCAGCCGATGTCCGCCAACTGCTCGACCAGCACGGCTTCGAGTACCACGAGACCAGCGGCGGCTTCCTCGGCCTCGGCGTGGCTGGACTCTGGCTGCTCGACCGCAGTCAGCAGGCTGCAGCGCGGGCCCTGATCGATGAGTATGAGCAGGAGCGCTCAGCGCGGCTCGGCGCCGAATACGCCGCATCGTGCCGATCCGGGCAGGCCGAGACCACCCTGCAGCGCGCCGTTCGCAACCCGCTGCAAACGCTGTTCTACCTGGCCGGGATCGCCGCGGTGCTCTATCTGGTGTTGATGCCGTTCTTGACGCTTGGGTTCTGACCTGATGCCCGTGTTGGGGCGTCGTTTTGATCCACTGGCTGGGTATACCCATCTCAAATCGGTTTTCGGTTTTCCTCGACCGCTCCGGGTCGCGTCACGGCGCTGGGGGCAGTGATGGGGGGGACGCCGTGAATCCATCCTTTAGGCTTGACGACGGCCTCCATGCCGTCGACACCCCCGCTCGCCGTCACCCGACCCTCCGCTCTGCCGTGCCGAACATTGGCGTGCTTTGGGTTTAAATTGGCTGGGCAAACTGGCTGGGCAAATTGGCTGGGCAAATCATGGAATTCTTGAGCGCGTACCAAGGGCGGGAGCCGGCAATCGTCGATCTCTTCGCCAGGACCTTCACCGCCTCCGAGGGCGCGGAGGAAGGCGCACTGATCGGGGAGCTGGTGCGCAAACTGCTCTTCACCACGGCGGCGAATGACCTCTTCGTCTTCACCGCCGAGGAGGAGGGCGCGATCATCGGCGGCATCGTCTGTTCGCGGCTGATCTACGAGCAGGATGAGCGGACCGTGTTCATCCTCGCCCCCGTCGCCGTTGCACCCGAGCGGCAACGCATGGGGGTTGGGCAGAGGCTGCTGGCCCACGGCCTCGCTGCGCTGCGGGCTGCTGGGGCCGACATCGCCATGACCTATGGTGATCCGAACTACTATGCCAAGGTCGGCTTCAGGCCCATCAGCGAGGCGGCTGCGCGAGCCCCCTTCCCGCTGAACCACCCGGAAGGCTGGCAGGCGCAGTCGTTGACGGACCGGCCGATGACGCCGCTGCAAGGCCCATCCCGTTGTGTCGAGGCGCTGAACGATCGCCTGTTCTGGTAACGGCCGTCGACATCGAGGACGGCGACGCCTACCGCTCGCAACTCCAGCGCGCCTGGGGAGCAGCTGCCCGCGAGCCGATGCGTGCGAGCTGCTATGGTTCAGTCGCTGGCAGGTCCAATGGGCGTGAACATTAGGCTGTGTGCGGTAGGAACTTGCGATGGAGACAGGAGGAGAGGGCGTGAACGGTTGGCCCACCGGTTTCATGCTGATCCAGGGCAATCGCCTGGAGGCGCTGCGCGAGCTGCTGACGAGCTGGATGCGCGCCCATCCGCTGCACCCGTTGGAGAACGAGGTCATCGTCGTCCAGAGCAACGGCATCGGCCAATGGCTGAAGCTGGCTCTAGCGGAGCATCCAGTACCGGCTGAGACCGACGGCGGCCCGGATGGCGGCGGCCCGGATGGCGGCGGCTGCGGCATCGCCGCGGCGATCGACCTGATGCTGCCCGGGCGCTTCCTATGGAAGGCCTACCGCGCCGTGCTCGGCGCGCTGCCGGACAGCTCAGCCTACGACAAGGCCCCGCTCGGTTGGCGGCTGTTCCGTCTGCTCGGCGAGCTCGATGCGCTGGCGGAGACGTCGGACGAGCAGGCCCAGCTCGCTCCGCTGCGCGGCTTCCTCGACGCCGACGGCGATGCCCGGCGTCGTCACCAGCTCGCCGCGCGCCTCGCCGATCTCTTCGACCAGTACCAGGTCTATCGCGCCGACTGGCTCAGCGCCTGGGAACGGGGCGAGGACATCCTGATCCGCCCCAATGGCGCCCGCGTCGAGGTCCCGGGGGCTCAGCGCTGGCAGCCGCTGCTCTGGCGCCGGCTGAAACAGGATCTGGCGCAAGCGTTGGCGCAGGGTCTAGCTCAGCCTACTGCCGCCAGCGCTGAGGCCCCTGCCCCCACCCCTGAGCTCAGCCGCGCCGCGATCCATGCCCAGTTCCTGGAACAGGCACGCGGTCTTGACCCGGCCCAACGCCCGCGCGGTCTGCCGCGCCGAGTCATCGTGTTCGGCCTGTCGTCGCTGCCGCGCCAGAGTATCGAGGTGCTCGAGGCCGTCGCCCGGGTCTCCCAGGTCATGCTCTTCGTGCACAACCCGAGCCGCCACTACTGGGGCGACATCGTCGAGGGCCGCGAGCTGTTCCGCCGCGCCTATCGGCGCATCCAGACCCGCGACAAGGTCCCCGACGGTCTCGACGAGAGCGCCCTGCACCTGCACGGCCATCCACTGCTCGCGGCCTGGGGCAAGCAGGGGCGCGACTACATCCGCCTGCTCGATGAGCACGACGAGCGCAGCCAGTACGAGGCGCACTTTGAGCGCAATGGTCTCGCCATCGACCTGTTCGAGTCACCCGGCGAGGCCAGCCTGCTGCAGCAGATCCAGGACGACATCCTCGAGCTGCGCCCGCTCGCCGAGCGCCGCGCGCGCGGCACCGCGATCGACCCGACACGCGATCGCAGCCTCGCCTTCCTGATCGCCCATGGCCCTCAGCGCGAGGTCGAGATCCTGCACGATCAGCTGCTCGACGCCTTCGCCGCCGCCGAGGCCGATGGCGCCCCGCTGCACCCGCGCGACATCCTCGTGATGGTGCCGGACATCGCCGCCTATGCCCCGCACATCGAGGCGGTCTTCGGCCGGCTGCCGGCCGATGATCCGCGCCAGATCCCATTCCACATCACCGATCAGACCCAGCGCGCACGCAATCCGCTGTTGATCGGTCTCGAGACCCTGCTCCAGCTGCCGCAGGCGCGCGTCTCGATCAGCGAGCTGCTCGACCTGCTCGACATCCCGGCACTGCGCGCGCGCGTCGGCCTGGCCGAGGCCGACCTGCCGCGGCTGCGCCAGTGGGTGATCGGCGCCAATATCCGCTGGGGCCTGGATGCCGACCAGCGCGCCGGCCTCGGGCTGCCAGAGGGGCTGGAGCAGAACAGCTGGCAGTTCGGGCTGCGGCGCATGCTGCTCGGCTTCGCCGCCGGCGACAGCGGACCCTGGGCCGGGATCGAGCCCTACGACGAGGTCGGCGGGCTGGAGGCGGCCCTGGTCGGGCCACTGAGCCGCCTGCTCGCTACGCTGAAGGCGTACTGGAGCGCGCTCAGGACGCCGCGCCGCCCGGCGGAGTGGACACAGCTGATCGCGACGTTGCTCGATGACTGCTTCCACGCCACCGGCGATGCCGATGAACTGGCGCTGAACCGACTCCATGACGCGCTCGAGCAGTGGCTGCAGGACTGCGAGCGCGGCGCCGCGCTGGAGGAGGCCATCCCGCTCGAGGTGGTGCGCGAATCGCTGCTGGCCAGCCTGGACGAGCCGACCCTCAGTCAGCGCTTCCTGGCCGGCGCGGTCAACTTCGCGACCCTGATGCCGATGCGCGCGATCCCGTTCCGCCAGATCTGGCTGCTCGGGATGAACGACGGCGACTACCCGCGCCGCCGCCGGCCGGCCGACTTCGATCTGATGGCCGACGACTATCGCCCCGGCGACCGCTCGCGGCGCGAGGACGACCGCTACCTGTTCCTCGAGGCGCTGCTCTCGGCACGCGAACGGCTGGTCATCAGCTGGGTCGGGCGCAGCATCCGCGATGATTCGCCGCGCCCGCCCTCGGTGCTGGTCGGGCAGCTGCGCGATCAGATCGCGGCCGGCTGGCGGCTCGCCCGGCCGGACGCTGAATCGACAGCCACCGAGGCACGCAACCCCGAGACCGAGGCGCCGGCCGACGGCGATGTCGAGACCTCCGGCGTGGCCCTGCTCGAGGCCCTGACGACGACGCATCCGCTGCAGCCGTTCAGCCGGCGCTACTTCGAGCCTGAGCGTGATCGGCTGCCCGATCGGGGCCAGGACACGGAGCACGGCCAAGAGCGCAACCCCCAGCAGGACCCCCGGCAGAACCCCAGGCAGGACCCCAGGCAGAACCCAGTGCACAATCCAGAGCACGATACAGCGGATAACGGGGCCGAGCTCTTCACCTATGCACATGAATGGCAGGCGCTGCATCGCCCATCGGCAACCCCCCGCGAGCAGGCACCGCCGCAGCTCGCGGCGCCGGTCTTCGACGCCCCGCTCACCCTGACCGCGCTGGGCCGGTTCCTGCGCCGGCCGGTGCACGCCTTCTACAGCCAGCGCCTCGCGGTGATGCTCGGCCAGGATGCCGAGCAGCCCACGGAGTCGGAGCCGTTCCACGTCGACGGACTCGCCCGCTGGAGGCTGCACGACCGGGCGATCCAGGCCATCACCCAACAGCTCGCCGCCGTGCCGGAGACCGCCACCGAGGTCTGTCTCAAGTCCGCGATCGGCGGGCTAGCCCGCTCGGGCGCCCTGCCGCTGCCACCATTCGACGCCGACTGGCGTGAGGAGCTGACCATCGCCCTGCGCAACCCGCTCGAGCGCTACCGCGCGCTGCTGGCCGACCATCCCCGGGGCCTGCCCGCCTATACCCTGACGTTTCAAGCGGACGGCATCGCGCTCGAGGATAGTCTGAGCGGCCTGCGCGCCGATGCCGAGGGCAACCGTCTGCTGCTCGTGCTTCAGGCCAGCGCGCTGCTCGATGCAAAAGACCATGAGCCGAAGTGGTACCACCTGGTGCGTCACTGGCCGCGCCATCTGGCGGCCCAGCTGGCGGCACCGACCACGACCCGGCTGCTCGGCCCAGGCGGCGACGTCACGCTGCCACCGATGATGCGTGACGATGCCGAAGCCATCCTGGACGCCCTGCTGACCGGTGTCGTCGCCGGCCTGAGCAGCCCGCTGCCTCTCGCCTGCAAGACCGGCTTTGCCTGGCTCGCAGCCGAGGGCGGCACTGGCAAGGCCAAGCGAGAGTACGAGGGCGGCTACCAGCACAGCGGCGAGCGTGACGAGCATCCCGGCTATGCCCGCTTCTGGCCCGATTGGGCGGCCCTGAGCGGTGATGAGCGCTTCGCCGCGCACAGCGAGCAGCTCTACCGGCCGCTCTACGAATCCGGCGCCAGGGCGCGCGAGGCCTGACGATGAGCCACGCCCCCGAGCTCGACATCCCGACCTTCCCGCTGCGCGGCAGCCGCCTGATCGAGGCGAGCGCCGGCACCGGCAAGACCTTCACACTGGCGCTGCTCTATACCCGCCTGGTGCTCGGCCATGGCGGCGACGGCGCCGGCTATCAACGGCCGCTGATGCCGCCGCAGATCCTGGTGGTGACCTTCACCGTCGCCGCTACCGAGGAGCTGCGCGAGCGCATCCGGGCGCGCCTGGTCGAGGCCGCCGCGCTGTTCGAGCGCCCGCCCGGCGAGACGCCGGCGGCCGACCCGCCGCTGCTCGCGCTGCGCGATGACTATCCGCCCGCCGACTGGCCGGCCAAGGCCCGGCTGCTGCGCCAAGCGGCCGAATGGATGGACGAGGCGATGATCGTCACAATCCACGGCTGGTGTCAGCGTATGCTGCAGGAGCACGCGTTCGCCACGCGCGGGCTGTTCGAGCGCGAGCTGGTCACCGACCAGAGCGAGCTGATCACCGAGCTGCTTCGCGATTACTGGCGGATGCACTGCTACCCGCTCAGCCCCGATGAGGCCCGCTGCATCCGCGCCGTGGTCGCCTCGCCCGAGGCATTGCAGGCGAAGCTCGGCGAATGGCTCAAACGCCGCGATGCCGCGCTCTGCTATCAGGGCGAGCCGCTCCAGTGCGAGGACCTGGCCCCCCCGTTGGCCGCCTGCCTGGAACAGGCCCGGCTGCAGGAGCAGGCGCGCGCGCTCTGGCGCATACACCGCCAGGAGCTCGAGCAGCAGCTGCACGAGCTGCGCCCGCATCTGAACGGCACCAAGCATGACAGCGCCAATGCCGAGAAATTCGCGCAATTGCTCGCTGCGATCGCTGACTGGGCCGATGGCAGCGAGCCGCCGGACAAGCTCAAGCACTTCGCCCAAGGCGCGTTCGTCTTCAAGAAGACGGCCAAGGTGCAAGAGGAGCCGACGCATCCGGCCTTCGCTGCCCTCGCCGCCTGGCGGCGCCGCATCGAGCCGCCCGCCGACGACGGTGCGCCGGAGCCGCCGACGCTCGAGGCCTGCCTGCTCGCCCACGCCGCGGCCTGGATCGCGCGCGAGCTGCCGAAGCGGCTGCGTCAGCACGCCGAGATGGGCTTCGACGAGCTGCTGCGCGACCTGGACGCGGCGCTGAACCCGCCCGCTGCCACCGCCGAGGCCCGCGAGCAGGCCGCCGCCCTCGCCCGCCTCATCCGCACCCAGTTCCCGGTCGCGCTGATCGACGAGTTCCAGGACACCGACCCGATCCAGTACCGCATCTTCGATGCCGTCTACCGGGTCGCTCAGAATGATCCCGAGACCGCGCTCGTGATGATCGGCGACCCCAAGCAGGCGATCTACGGCTTCCGCGGCGCCGACATCCATGCCTACCTGGCGGCGCGCCGGGCCACAACCGGACGCCACTACACCCTCGCGGTCAACTTCCGCTCGACCAAGGCCGTGGTCAGCGCCTGCAACCAGCTGTTCGGTCACGCCGAGCAGCATCCGCGCGGCACCTTCCGCTTCCATACCGACCCAGAGGCGGAGAACCCCATCCCCTATGTCGCGATCACCGCCAACGGGCGCGCGGACCGGCTGCTCATCGCCGGCGAGCCCGCACCGGCGATGACCTTCTGGCGCTACGACGACGGCGAGGCGGTCACCTCTCCTGGCGTCTACCTCGATCAGATGGCCGCGGCGGCCGCCTCCGAGGTCGCCCGCTGGCTGACACAGGCGCGCGCCGGCCGCACCGGTTTCGCCGACGCCGACGGCGGTTTCCGACTGCTCAGGCCCAAGGACATCGCGATCCTGGTGCGCACCGGCAGCGAGGCCGCGACCATGCGTGCAGCGCTCGCGGCGCGCGGCATCCATAGCGTCTACCTCTCCGACCGCGATTCGGTGCTCGAGACACAGGAGGCGTACGACCTGCTGCATTGGCTCAAGGCCTGCGCCGCGCCGACCGACGAAGGCCTGGTGCGCGCAGCGCTCGCGACCAACACCTTCGGTCTGCCGCTGGCGGAGTTGGACCGGGTGCAGCAGGACGAGCTCGGCTGGGAGGCGGTGATCGAGCGCTTCACGGACTATCTGCGCACCTGGCAGCGGCGCGGCGTGCTGGCGATGCTGCGGCAGCTGCTGCATGAGCAGGCGCTCCCGGCCCAGCTGCTCGCCGGCGCCGATGGCGAGCGCGTGCTCACCAATCTGCTGCATCTGGCGGAATGGCTGCAGCAGGCCGCCAGCGCGCTCGACGGCGAGCAGGCGCTGATCCGCCACCTGAACGAGCACCTGGGCCGCGGCGGCGACGACTTCATCGTGCGCCTGGAGAGCGATGCCGAGCTGGTCCAGGTCATCACCATCCACAAGTCCAAGGGGCTCGAGTATCCCCTGGTGCTGCTGCCGTTCATCTGCAGCTGGCGCGCGGTCGATGGCAGGGCCGGGCAGGTGCCCTATCGTCGTGACGAGACGCCTGCGCGCTATCTGGAGGTCGCCGGCAGCAATGCCTTCAAGGCTGCTTGGGACGCGGCCGATGACGAGCGCCTGAGCGAGGACCTGCGCCGCTTCTATGTCGCCGTGACCCGCGCCCGGCATGCGGTCTGGCTCGGCATCGCGCCGTTGCGCAAACAGGGCCATTCACCGCAGCTGGAGCAATCCGCGATCGGCCATGTGCTCTCAGGCGGGGAAAAGATCGCGACGCCCGCGGCGCTCTGGGAGGCCCTGAAGCGCGCGCGGGGGGACTGCGCCGACATCGCGGTCACTGCAGCACCCGAGGCGGAACAGGCGACGGTGACCCCGGACACTGCGCCGGACCTCTCACCGGCGCGCAGGCCGTCGCATGCGCCCTTCGAGCGCTGGTGGATCGCCAGCTACTCGGCGCTGCGCTTGGGCTCGCTGCCGACCGCGGGTCAATACGCTGCTGGCGCAGCAGGATCGGCGGCCCCGACGACCGATGACCGGGCGAGCGCGCTGTCGTCTCAGGTGACCGCCGAGACGGCCGCTGAAGAGACCGCGCTAGAGGAGGCATCATCGAGCCCGCCGGCGTCAACCGCGGCGGCGGCATCAAGCCCAACGGAATCGACCCAACCGGGTTCAATCCCGCCGGTGTCGAGCGCAGCGAGATCGATCGCAGCGAGGTCGACTGAGATCGAGCCCGCCGCGACGAGCGCAGAGCCTGTGGCGGACAGCGCCGCGCTCCACTCCTTCCCGCGCGGCAGCCGCTACGGCACCTTTCTGCACGGGCTGCTGGAATGGGCCGCAACGCAGGAATGGCGCGATGCTGACGGGACGGTCCACGGCGGTTTCGCGGCCGCCGCCCGCGCCCCAGCGCTGCGCCGCGACATGCTCGCGCGGCGCTGTCAGCTGCGCAGACTCACGGCCTGGATTGACCTGCTGGATCGCTGGCTCAGGGCGCTGCTGACCCAGCCGTTGACCTTGCACGGTCTCGAGGATGCCGCCGGCCGAGCGCCGACCTTGGCGCTGCAGGACCTGCCGCCGGAGCAGGTCCAGGTCGAGATGGAGTTCTGGCTCGCCAGCCGCGCGGTCGACACCGGCGCCATCGAGCGGCTGGTCGAGGCGCACTGCCTGCCGGGCCAGGCGCGAGCGCCGCTGCTCCCGGAGCGGCTCAACGGTATGCTGCGCGGCTTCATCGACCTGGTGTTCGAGCACGACGGCCGCTACTACGTGCTGGACTGGAAATCCAACTGGCTCGGCCCGGACGACAGCGCCTACAGTCCGCAAACGATACGCGCCGCAATCCTGGCGCACCGCTACGATCTGCAGTACGTGCTCTATCTGCTCGCGCTGCATCGGCAGCTGCGCGCACGCTTGCCCGGTTACGACTACGACCGCGATGTCGGCGGCGTGATCTATGGATTCCTGCGCGGCGGCACCGCCCCGAGCCAGGGTCTGTTCACCGCCAAGCCGGCGGCCGCGCTCATCGAGGCACTGGACGCGCTGTTCGCCGGCCAGGCGTGCATGCCAACCAAGGTGATCATCTAATGGGCCGCTCCCCACTGCCCGCGAGCACCGAGCTGCTGGCTGCGCTGGATCGCTGGGTCGAGGCCGGCGCCCTGCGCGCCCTGGACGTCGCACTGACCCGCTTCATCGCCGAGGACGGGGATGAGAGCGACCCCGCGGTGCTGCTCGCGCTGGCGCTGACCAGCGAGCGCAACGGCCATGGCCACGTCTGTCTCGATCTGGCCGGCGCGCTGCAGAACCCGCGGCTGCTGCTCGGTCACCTGCGCGACGACGAGCCGCTGAATCCGACTGTGCGCGCCGAACTCAGCGGCTGGCTGACCGGGCTATCGCTGTCCGATTGGACAACCCGGCTGAGCGCCAGCCCGGCAGTCGCCAGCCCGGCAGTCGCCAGCCCAGCAGTCGCCAGCCCGGCAGTCAGGGCGCGGCTGCCGATCGGCTCAGCGCCGGCGGTCGACCAAGGCCCAGCGCCCTTCGTCCTCGCCGGCACGCCCGCGCAGCCCCTGCTCTATCTGCGCCGGTACTGGCGCTACGAGCAGCAGATTCGCGACGGGATCGAGCAGCGTCTAGCCGTCCCCCTCGCGGTCGATGAGCGTGCGTTGCGGGGGCAGCTCGATACCCTGTTCGATCCGGCCCCCTTCCCCGACCAGCAGACCGACTGGCAGCGCGACGGGGAGCACAACGGGCACCCCGACTGGCAGCGCATCGCCTGCGGGCTCGCCGCACGTCACGCCTTCTTCATCATTACCGGCGGTCCTGGAACCGGCAAGACCACTACCGTCGTACGCCTGTTGGCGGTATTGCAGGGGCTCGCCGCGCATGCAGGAACCAACGCTCCCCGTATCGAGCTGGCCGCGCCCACCGGCAAGGCCGCTGCCCGGCTGACCGAATCCGTCCGCAGCGAAGCCCAGAAACTACCCGATGCGGACCGGACGAGGGGGGGCATACCGACCCAGGTCAAGACGCTGCACCGGCTGCTCGGGAGCGTGCCGGACAGCCGGCACCTCCGCCACCATAGCGCCAACCCACTGCCGGCCGATGTGGTCGTGGTCGACGAGGCGTCGATGGTCGATGTCGAGCTGATGGCGCAGCTGATGGACGCGCTGCGCTCAGACGCCCGGCTGGTGCTGATCGGCGACAAGGATCAGCTGAGCTCGGTCGAGGCCGGCGCCGTGCTCGGCGATCTGTGCCAGCGCGCCGAGCGGGCGCATTACCGGCCGGAGACCGCCGAGTGGGTGCACAAGGTCACCGGCCACCCGATCCCGCCGGCGCTGATCGACGGCAACGGCGGGCGCCTCGACCAGGCCATCGCGATGCTGCGCAAGAGCTACCGCTTCAGCGAGGCCGGCGGCATCGGCGCCCTGGCCAAGGCGGTCAATACCGCTACCGAACCCGAATCCGAGCCCGAATCCGACCCCGAGCCCGCTCAGCGCCTGCACACCGTCCTGCGCCTCTTCGATGCCAAGCAGGACCCAGAGCTAGGGGTCATCCTGAGGACACCGCTCGCCGATACGAACGACCCGGCATTCGACGAGCTGATCCGGGCAGCCTATGAATCCGAAAGGAGCTACCTCAGGACGATCCGGGATCAGGCGCCCGGGCACGATGCCGATCAGCACGCGATCGACCACTGGGCCGAAGCGGTCCTCGCAGCGCAGAAGCGCTTCCAGCTCCTCACACCGCTGCGCCAGGGGCCCTGGGGCGTCGAGGGCCTGAACCAGCGCGTCATCGAGCTCCTCCGTGCGCATGCGCTGCTGCCCGATTCCGGCGGCGCCCAGGCCACTGCCGGCACGCCAATGGGCGCGTCCCCACGGCAGTGGTTCGCCGGACGGCCGGTACTGATCACCCAGAACGACTACGGCCTAAACCTGATGAACGGGGATATCGGCGTCACGCTGAGCGTGCCCGACGGGCCCTCGACCGCGAGCGGCCGCCGCCTGCGGGTCGCCTTCCCGAGCCCCGACGGCGGCGTGCGCTGGGTCCTGCCGAGCCGCTTGCAGCAGGTCGAGACCGTCTTCGCGATGACGGTGCACAAGTCGCAGGGCTCGGAGTTCACACACACGGCACTGGTGCTGCCGGACACGTCCAATCCGGTCCTCACGCGCGAGCTGGTCTACACCGCCATCACCCGGGCGCGGGAGCGCTTTACCCTGCTCGACAGCAACGAGGCCGTCCTCGGTGATGCGCTGATGCAGCAGGTGCATCGGGTCAGCGGGTTACGCGATGGGATTCACGAATGAGTAACTGTCGAAGCCGAATGACGGCCTTGATCATCCCCTGGTCCACCTGCTGCGGCCAACCCAAGAGCAGAAGCTCAAGAGTCTGATTTTGCTGACTTAAATAGGCCATTGTTGACTGCTGCGCTAGGTATTGGGCCAGGCGATGATCAAGGCCCTAATGACCGACCGCGAAGTTCGTAACCTGTACGATAGCGATTTCATCTGGTCGCCGGACAGAAGGCGCCACAGGGTTCAGGGCCTGCGCATCGATCTCGTCCGGCGTTCAGCATGATTGCCTAGATTAGGGCGGCCATGCTGCTATCCTTTGCGCTCTGGGCCGGTGTCGATGCCGGAACCGACAGGGATCGGAACGACTGCTGATGCCCGAGCCATTGCCGGTCGCCCCCTTGATCAACCTCATCGACCTCGCCCGCACCGTCATCTATTGAACGCCGATTTTCCTAAGCCATTCCCAGCTCACGATGACTCTCAAGGTCCGTTATGCGCTCACTGGCATGCTCGCCCTGGCCTTGGTGCTGGCATTGGCCACCGTCGGCTACCTGCAGCGCGACACAGGCAACCGGCTCAAGGTGATCGCGACCGCTTACACCTCGCATCCAGCCGAGACCAGCGGCGATCCGTACCTCGCGGCCTGGAACAACCGGTTGACCCCAGGAGAGAAGTCCATCGCCGTCTCGCGCGACCTGATCGGGCTCGGGCTCACGAACGGGACCGAGGTCAAGATCGAGGGCCTGCCTGGGACCTACACCGTTCGCGACAAGATGAATAAGCGCTGGAGACGCCGGATCGATATCTACATGGGGAACGATCGGGAGCGTGCGCTCGAATGGGGTAAACAGAGGGTGGCGCTGAGCTGGCCAGAGTAGGCATGCCAGCCCCCCGTTCACCTGAGCGCGGTCCTCTGGATGAGGGATAGCGGAACGCTATCTTTCGAATCCGGCCCTGCCCAGTCGAGTCCAAGAACCGAGTCTTAACTCGCGTCAATGCACGGGGGTGCGGATGAAGTTCCGCAACAGGTCGTGCCCATGCTGGGTCAGGATCGACTCCGGATGGAACTGCACGCCCTGGATCGGCAGTTCTCGGTGGCGTATGCCCATGATCTCGTCGCGCTCGCCGTCTGCGGTCTCGGTCCAGGCGGTCACCTCGAGCTCATCCGGCAATGACGCCTCCTCGATGACGAGCGAGTGATAGCGGGTCGCCTCGAACGGTTGGTCTAGACCGGCAAAGACCCCGGCCGCACTGTGATGGATCGGCGAGGTCTTGCCGTGCATCACCGCATGCGCCTTGACGACCTGACCGCCAAAGGCTTGGCCGATGGACTGGTGCCCGAGGCAGACACCCAGTAGCGGTATCCGACCCGCCGCGGCGCGAATCAGCTCGACCGAGATCCCTGCTTCGCTCGGCGTGCAGGGACCGGGAGAGACGACGATCCGCTCCGGCCGCAGGGCCAGCGCCTCAGCGACCGAAAGCTCGTCATTGCGCACCACACGCACCGCCTCCCCGAGCTCGCCCAGATACTGGACCAGGTTGTAGGTGAAGGAGTCGTAGTTGTCGATCATCAACAGCATGTCATGCTCAACCTTATGCATCGCGTCAGAAATACCCAGACCCTTTTCCTGCCACCTGGCTCGCAGCGCTGTAGGAGCCCGCTTGCGGGCGACCACGCCGTGCTCGCGACTGCGAAGATCGCCCGCAAGCGGGCTCCTACCTCACGACCATCGCGGGCAGCGGCAATCGGTCTCGGGATTTCCGCTGTCTTGCCCTAGGGGCTAAACCGCGTCCAGAGACAGAAGCGTCATTTTTCCGCAGCAGGCGCGGTCAAAATTGCACATCCCAAACTGGATGCAGTGTAGGAGGCTGCTTCTTGTCGTTGTCACTGGCTTGGTGCCCCGACCGGTACCCCGGCATTATGCGCTGCTTGGACAGTGCAACGGACTCCGGCTCATGGATTCCCCGCCCGGTCCACCGTCAGCCGTGTAGTCTACCAGCAGTCCAGAACCCGCCCGTCTCAGGCCGAGCTCCCAGCGTCAACGTTGATCTGGTCCTGTCGATCTGGTCCTGCGATGATCTAGCCGTCTTCGACGCCGTCGGGACGATGGCCCGCAGCATGCTCCGATAACGTCCGCAGATCGACCGTGTTGGAGTCCCGGCTCTCCAAGCGCTTGAGTGGAGGGGGCGACCCCATCATCGTGATGGAGGACTGCGATCTGTTCAGCCATGCTGATCATGGCGTCTTCAATCCCCGCGACGAGTCCCCTGATGTCACCGCTGAACGGCGTCTTACTGGATCTGGCCACCATCGACCAAGGCGACCTCGATCTATCCCCATTGGACCGAGCCTGCAGCGCTTGGCAACGTTCAGGTGAGACGTTCTGCCAGTCCAGCGTTGTCGGTATCGACGCCTTCAGCCGACCAGCACCGTAAGCTCCAGCAGCGGCGCCTCGAGCAGCGACTGGGCCGGGCCAGCGGCAGGCATCCAGGATGTGGGGGGCGACATCGATCCTGGGACGGACACTCATCCCGGGCGCGCTGGCATCCGCAGTTGACCGAGCGCCGCCATGAATGGGCCACGCGGCGGCGCACCAGGCCGGCACAACGAGGCTCGGCGCCCGAAACAACGTGTTGCAGGCTGTTGGCGGGCGCCGATATCAACAGCAAATGACAAGATCATGTCAGGGCAAGGAAACCGTAATCTATTCACAGCCCCTGTGGATAACCTTGTGAGAAACTCGTTGGACCGCACCGGCGCCGTCTTTGATCACGCGCGATCCATCACATTGTCCAACACTTGGACAATCTGATCTTGTAAATCAAAACAACGGCTTAGCGGTGCACGGCGCTGCTCTCTGAGCGTTGCCGAGGCGTCGGTAACGCCGGCGCGAAAAGGCGCGGTTGCTGTTGATAACTCTGTTGATCAGGCCGGTACGATGCGTGGCGCGAGCCGCGGCAAGACCTGGCGTTCGCGGCCAAGCCGGGCTGGGTCCCGGGCGTCGGCGGCGCCGCAGCGCTGGCGATCATCATCACCACGCTGCTGCCGGGCACCGCGCTGTCGCTGGCCTGGCCGGCCGAATATCTGATCCTCGGCGGCTGGGTCGCGCTCGGTGCGCTGGTCTACCGCCTGGCGCCGAGCGCAGTGCCGGAGGCCCGGGTCGGCGAGGCGCTGTTCGGCCGGCGCTGACCGAGGCGCCTAGCACGCGGGCAACGCTGGTACGGCCAGCGACGGCCCAGGAGCGCGGCCGTGGCTGAGGCCGCTCAGGGCCCGGCGCGGCGGCCGGCCTCCGGCTCGTCGACCGCGGCGCGGGCGCCGGCGACGCAGGGATGGCGCTCGATGCCGGCCTCGGCCATGGCCACGGCGCGGAAGATCGCCCGCGCCTTGTTCATGGTCTCCTTCCATTCCAGGTCGGGCTCGGAGTCAGCGACCACGCCGGCGCCGGCCTGGATGTGCAGCTGCTGGTCCTTGATCACCGCGGTGCGGATCGCGATCGCGGTGTCCATATTGCCGTTGAAGGCCAGATAGCCGACGGCGCCGGAGTAGATGCCGCGTTTGATCGGTTCGAGCTCGTCGATGATCTCCATCGCCCGGATCTTCGGTGCGCCGGAGACGGTCCCGGCCGGGAAGGTCGCGCGCAGCACGTCCATCGCCGTCATGCCCGCCTCGAGCTGACCGACGACGTTGCTGACGATGTGCATCACGTGCGAGTAGCGCTCGACGATCATCCGATCGGTGAGCCTGACGCTGCCGGTCTGGGCGACACGGCCGCAGTCGTTGCGGCCAAGATCGATCAGCATCAGATGCTCGGCGAGCTCTTTCGGATCAGCGAGCAGCTCGGCCTCGAGCGCCTGGTCCTCGCTCTCGCTGTAGCCGCGGCGGCGGGTGCCGGCGATCGGGCGCACCGTGACCACGCCATCCTCGAGCCGGGTCAGGATCTCGGGCGAGGAGCCGACGATCTGGAAGTCACCCAGATTGAGGAAGTACATATAGGGCGACGGGTTCAGGCCGCGCAGCGCACGGTACAGATCCAGCGGACGCGCCTGGTACGGGATCGACAACCGCTGCGAGAGGACGACCTGCATGCAGTCGCCGGCGAGGATGTAATCCTTGATGCGCTCGACCGCCTGCTTGTAGCCGACCTCGGTGAAGCCGGAGACGAAATCAGCTTCGTCGATCGTCCGGCCGCCAGCGGTCGGATCGCGCGGGGCACCGCGTTGCATGCGCGCGACCAGCGCATCGATGCGGCGCTGGCCGTCGGCCGGCGTATCGCCCGCCCCGGGATCGAGATGGACGATGATGTAGATGCGGCCGCGCAGGTTGTCGAAGACGACGACCTCTTCGGAGACCATCAGCAGGATGTCTGGCGTGCCCATGGTGTCCGAGTTCGGACAGGGGGCCAGGCGCGGCTCGATGTAACGCACCGTGTCGTAACCGAAGTAGCCGACCAGGCCGCCGGCGAAGCGCGGCATGTCCGGGTGCTCGGCGACCTGGAAGCGCTGCTGGAAGGCCTCAATCCAGGCCAGCGGGTCGGCGGCCTCGGCCTCTTCGATCACGACCCCGTCACGCTCGACGCGGATCTGATTGCCGTAGACCTTGAGCACGGTCCGGCTCGCTAGACCGATGATCGAATAGCGGCCCCATTTCTCACCGCCTTGGACCGATTCGAACAGATAGGTGTACGGGGCGTCGGCAAGCTTGAGATAGCAGCTCAGCGGGGTGTCGAGGTCGGCCAGGACCTCGCAGACGAACGGGATGCGGTTGTGGCCGCGCTCAGCCAGGGCTTGGAAGGTCTCGGGGGTCATCGGGCGGACTCCAGACGATGATGCGGTCACCAGAACAGGATGCGGGCGCGGACGTCGGGCAACGCCATCGTCCCCGTTCGAGGTGGGAGTACCGTCCGGGGCCCAGTCGGCCTCGGCCCAATCCCGCCAGCATCCAGGGCCGGTTGCCACCAGCGGAAGGCAGCGGGCACCAGATCATCATGCCACTCGCGCGGCTCCATCGGTGAGCAGCTGCCCGAGCTCGGCGAACGAGTCGATCACGGCGTCCGGCTTCGCGCTGCGGATATCCTGGCCGTGGTTGTAACCGTAGCTGACGCAGATCACTGCAAAGCCAGCCGCCCGCGCTGCCTTCACATCGCTCACCGAGTCACCCAGCATCAGCGCATCGGCCGGGGCGACAGCGAAGTGGTCAGCGGCATGCAGCAGCGGCACCGGACTCGGTTTCTTCTCGGGCAGGGTATCGCCGCTGATCACGATCTCGAAGGCGTCTCGGATACCGAGCGATTCGAGCAGCGGCTCGGTGAAGCGAGCGGCCTTGTTGGTGACACAACCGAGCGCATAGCCGCCGGCGCGCAGCAGATCCAATCCCTCGACGACCCCCGGATACAGCACCGAGCGCGCCGCCGTGTTGTCGCGATAGAGCTCGAGGAAGATTGGCAGCGCCCGCGCATAATCGGCTGGGTCCGCCTCACCGTCGAGGCTGCCGGTCAGGGCACGGCTGACCAGGCGCTCGACGCCGTTGCCGACCCATTCGCGCACGGCCGCCTCACCGCGTGCCGGCCGGCCGAGACGGGCCATCATCGCATCCACGCAAAAGGTCAGGTCCGGGACGCTGTCGACGAGTGTACCGTCGAGGTCGATCAGGATCATCCCTGGGGTGATTGGGAACTGCATTGAACCAACGACTGCCAGGCTGAGGTGGGAAGGTCTGCCACTGAGGCGATTTCTGTCAAAGCTCATACCGCCTTGCTGGTCTGTTCGCTCGCCTTCTTCGTCGCGCCGCCGGTCACATAGCCCGGCTATGCTCCCGGCGACGCTCCTCGAAGGCAAACGACAATCCTGCGCCATTCGGTACGAGCTTTTCCGGCAATCGCCTGAACGGCCTGTCCAGCGGCCCAATCGCTCGGCGGGAGCCCGCTGCGAGACGCCCTCAGCGGTTCACGCTCGCAAGGGCTTCGCGCATCTTGGCGATGATGCTGTCATAGCGATTCGGATCAGCGTCCTGACCCTTGCCGAAGATCCCGGAGCCCGAGACGAAGGTGTCAGCGCCGGCCGCTTTGACCTCGGCGATGTTGTCGACCTTGACCCCGCCATCGATCTCGAGCCGGATCGCGCGACCGCTGGCATCGATCAGCTCGCGCGCCTCGCGCAGCTTGTCCATCGCCGACGGGATGAAGCTCTGCCCGCCGAAGCCTGGATTCACCGACATCAGCAGGACCATGTCGATGTTGTCGATCTCGTACTTCAGATAGTCCAACGGGGTGGCCGGATTGAACACCAGCCCGGCCTTGCACCCTTCGGACTTGATCAGCTGCAGCGTCCGATCGACATGCTCGCTGGCCTCGGGATGGAAGGTGATGTAAGTCGCCCCAGCCTGGGCAAAATCCGGGACGATCCGATCGACCGGCTTGACCATCAGGTGGACATCGATCGGCGCCGTCACACCGTGCTTGCGCAGCGCATCGCAGATCAGCGGGCCGATGGTCAGGTTCGGGACGTAATGATTGTCCATCACATCGAAATGGACGATGTCCGCACCCGCAGCGAGCACATTATCGACCTCTTCGCCCAAGCGGGCGAAGTCGGCTGACAGGATGGACGGGGCAATCAGGTCTTCAGCTGCGGCCATGGTGAGCCTCCGGGTTGACGGCGCCGCCGAGCGGCTCGCCGCGATCGTGTTAGGGATCAAAAGGACAGTACTGTACCGGATCGCTGGTGATTTTTCACCGGACGGCGTGCGTGGGCACGGTGTTCCCGGCCGCCGCCTCCAGCGCGCGCACTATTGGCAGCTGGCCGATTCGCCGCTCGATCTCGTTCACCACGACCTGATACATCCGACCGTCGCGGCCGCCGAAATCGCGCCGGAAGGTGGCCCGCGACATCCTCTCTGGCAGCCAGTCCGGCGCCGGCACGAGGTCCTCATCGCTGAAGCCCCCGCGTGCCATGGCGCGGATGCGGCGAGCCGTGCCCGGATCACCGACGGCCAGCTCTGCAAACCGGTTGCCCGCGCGGTTGGCGGCGAGATCCTTGAAGCTGAAGCCGCTCGAGCCGCCGGAATCATGGAGCTCTTTGGCGAAGCCGATCAGGTTCGCGAGACCGGAGCCGCCCTTGACCTGGAGCGCTGCCGAGGTAAAGAAATGCTGCGCCCAATCGTCGCGTCCATGCAGATGCAAAGTGACCTTGGGCTTCCGTGCGTGGCTGGCTGGATCGGGGATACTGCGGCCATTGACATAGACAGCCAGGGCCAGGATCGCCGCTCGGTTCTCGGCTGCCGGATCGCCGTTCTCGAGCGATGGCGATGCGATCAGCTCCGCTAGCAGCTCGGCCGCATCGACCGGACGCCGGCTACCCCGACGCTCGATCAGCTCGTACAAGCGACGCTGCGCCTCGAGCACCCGCACGCGCTCCGCATCGGCAAAGGCGACGAGAGGTGGGCCGTTCGCGAGCTGGTCGTCAGCGGCCGGCCGGAGCTCGACCGCTCCGGGCTTCAACGCGATGCTGCTCAGCAGGTCCGGCACACCGAGCAGGCTCAGGATCTGCTGCACAACCGGCGTGGCAAGGGTGGGGGGCAAAGACAGCGAGCCGAGCTCGAGCCGACCGATCGCCAAACCCTGCCCGGACTGCACCAAGTCCGCCTCCAGGTTGAGCCAACCGCCAAGCGCCTCGGGAAGCGGCGTCGACAGGGTGATCTGTGCGCGGTCGTCACCGACGGTCACCCGAGCCCGCGCCTCACTCATCTGCTCAGCGAGCAGCGACGCCAACAGCAGGTCGAGGTCAGCGCTGCCGAGTTCGATCACGGCGTCACCGCCGGCCTGAAGGCGATCGACGAACTGCGCCTGAGCACGCGCCTGTCGCGAGCGCATATCGGCCGCTGCCGATGCCGGCAGCTCGGGGGCCGAATCCCGAGTCGACAGCACCAGCGCGCTGAGCGCCAGTCCAAGCACGAGCAGCAGCCCGATCAACGATGAAAGCAACCGCAGCACCGCGAACCGCCCTCCTCAACAAATGAAGCAATCTTCCCAGCGGCACCTGCTAGAGCAAGAACAGCGAGGCAAGGCCCAGGAAGCTAAGGAAGCCGACGACATCGGTCACGGTGGTCAGGATGACACCGCCAGCGAGCGCCGGGTCGATGCCGAAGCGATCGAGCAGCAGCGGCAGCAGCGCACCGGACAGGGTCGCAGCGAGCACATTCAGGGTGATCGCCGTGGCAATGATCGCGGCAATCCCGCTGCTGCCGAACCAAAGCCACGCGATACCGGCCACGACGGCGGCCCAGAGCAGGCCATTGAGCATCGCCACCGCCATCTCTTTGGAGACCAGCCAGCGGATATTCTTCGCCGACAGGTGCCCAAGGGCGATACCGCGGATCGCCAGCGTCAGGGTCTGGGTTCCGGCGATGCCGCCCATGCTCGCGACCACCGGCATCAGCACCGCAAGCGCGACGATCTGCTCGATCGTGGCCTCGAACAGCCCGATGACCCAGGCGGCTAGGAAGGCGGTGAGCAGATTGATCCCGAGCCAGACCGCCCGCCGGCGCGCGCTCAGCAGCACCGGGGCGAACATGTCCTCGCCCTCGCTCAGACCGGCATGGCCGAGGAACTGATGGTCGGCCTCTTCGCGGATCACGTCCATCACATCGTCGACGGTCACCCGTCCGAGCACCCGGCCGTCGGCATCGATCACCGGCGCCGAGACCAGATCGAGCTGCTCGAAGCGGTTGGCCACCTCGCGCGCCTTCGCATCGGCCGGGATCGGCTGGACGTCGAGCGTCATCACCTCGGCGACCGAGTCGTCGGGATCATTGGTGAGCAGATCGGTCAGGTAGAGGACCCCGAGATAGCGGCCTTGCCGGCTGACCACGATCAGGTTGTCGGTGATCTCGGGCAGGCCGTCCTTGCGCCGGCGCAGATAGCGCAGGACGACATCGAGGGTCACCTCCGGCCGGACGGTCACCATATCGGTGTTCATCAGGCCGCCGGCGCTGTCCTCGGGGTAGCTCAGCGCCGTCTCCAGCCGCTCGCGCCGTTGCTCATCGAGCGAGCTCAGCACCTCCGAGGTCACGGTCGCCGGCAGGTCTTGGACCAGGTCCGCGAGGTCGTCGACAGCGAGGCCCTCGGCCGCGGCGAGGATCTCGGTCGCATCCATGCCGCGCAGGATCTCGTCGCGCACATCGTCGTTGAGGTAGAGCAGCACCTCGCCCTCGGCGGCATCATCGACCATGCGCCAGACGATCTTGCGCTGCGGCGGCGGCAGGGACTGCAGCACATGGGCGATCTCGGCCGGGTGCAGCGCGTTCAGCATCCGCGTCGCCTTGCGCACGGAGCCGCTTTCAAGCACCTGGTGCAGGAGGTCGATGCGGTCGGTGTCAGATGTCGTCTCGGTGGGCTCAGTCATCGCGGAATGGCCTCATGCCGTGCATGATCAGTGCGGCGCGCAGCCGCAGTCGGCCCGGGAGTTTAGCGAGGAACGGAGTCTGGCTGCGAGCGGCGGCGAGTCGTCACACCTTTGGACGCTGCCGCGACCGTCGATCGAGACGGCTACAGCCTCTCCCGCATAGGATGCGTCAATTCGAGCCAGACAGGGGCGCCGAACGGCGCCCGGGCCAAGACGGGAGTCCAGTCAGTCGTTCTCGACCTCGTGAACGGCCTCAAGCAGCTGCGCCGGCGAGAGGTCGTCGAGACGGTCCAGGAGCTGGTCCATACGCTGGCTGACCCGCCCGACATCGCAGTGGCGCACCACCTCCTTGACCTCCAGCAACGACGACGGCTGCATGCTCATCTCACGCAGCCCGAGGCCAAGCAGGATCGAGGTATATCGGGGGTCGCCCGCCATCTCACCACACATGCTGACGCGGGTGCGCGATTCGGCGGCTCGCGTGAGCGTGATGCGGATCAACCGCAGCACGGCCGGATGCAGGGGCTCGTACAGGTAGTTGACCGTGTCATCGACCCGGTCGATCGCCAAGGTGTACTGGATCAGGTCGTTGGTGCCGATCGAGAGGAAATCCACGCGCTTGGCGATGCCGCCGGCACAGAGCGCAGCGGCCGGCACCTCGATCATCGCGCCCACCGGCATCAATGGATCGAACGGCAGCCCCTGCCGCCGCAGGGTCCGGCGGGTCTCGGCGATCATCCCGAGGACCGTCTCGACCTCGGCGATCGACGAGATCATCGGGAGCATCAAGCGCACGGGCCCATGGGCCGATGCGCGCAGGATCGCCCGCAGCTGCGGGAGAAAGAGGGCCGGCTCGCGCAGGCAGAGACGGATCGCGCGGAGCCCGAGCGCCGGATTGGTCAGGCTCGCCGCGCCGCCGGTCAGTCCATCGACCTGCTTGTCCATGCCGAGATCGAGGGTGCGGATCGTCAGCGGGATGCCGTCGAGCCCGCGCACGATCTCGAGATAGGTCGCCAGATGCTCCTCTTCATCGGGCAGACCGCTGCGGTTCATGTAGAGGAACTCGGTCCGATAGAGCCCAACGCCCGAGGCCCCGCTCGCACGCACGGCCTCGACGTCTTCGGGCAGCTCCAGGTTGCCGAGCAGCACCACGGGCACGCCGTCGCGGCTGGTCGAGGGCTCGCGCACCAGCTCGCGCAGCCGATGGCGGCGCTGGTCGGCGCTCGCCAAGCGTTTGCGGTAATGGTCGAGGATGGCTTCATCGGCGCCGGCGAGCACCGTCCCGCTCTCGGCATTGACCACCAGCAGCTCATCCTGGCGCAGCAGATGGGTCGCGTTGTGGACCCCCATGATCGCCGGAATATCGAGGCTGCGGGCAAGGATCGCGGTGTGCGACATCGGACCGCCGTGCTCGATCACGAAGGCACTGATCCCCCGATGACGCAGCAGGATGGTGTCGGCCGGCGAGAGATCGTCGGCGATGATCACGCGCTCGTCGAGATCAACGCTAGCCAGCGGGCGCGCCGATGAATCTCCGCTCAAGAAGACCTGGATCTGGCGAACGACGTGGTCAACGTCATCGCGCCGGGTGCGCAGATAGGCATCCCCCATCGCGTCGAAGACCTCGACGAGGGAGTCACGCTGGATCTGCAGCGCCCAGCTGGCATTGATACAGCGCTCGCGGATCAGCTCGCGCGTGGCATCGACCAGCGCCGAGTCGGTCAGCATCAACAGATGGGCATCGATGAACTCGGCGATATGCAGCGGCGTCGACTGCGGGATCTGCTCGCGGACCGTCTCCAGGTGCCGGCGCGCGCAATCGAGCGCCTTGTCGAGCCTCGCCAGCTCATCATCGACCCGATCCTTGTCGATCTCCTCGGCCGTGACCGTCGGCTCGCGCGCGAACAGGTGCGCGCGCCCGATCGCGACCGGCCGGGAGCCGCTGACGCCGACCCCGAGCAGCGCCGTGGTCACTCCGGCTCTCCGAAGCGGTCGGCGATCAGCGCCTCCAACGCATCGGCGGCGCGCTCCTCATCCGGGCCTTCGATCTCGAGCGTGACGCGAGTGCCGCAGGCGGCCGCCAGCATCATCACACCCATGATGCTCTTGCCGTTGACCCGCCGGCCCTGGCGCTCGACCTGGATCGAACTCTCGAAACCGCTTGCACAGGTCACGAATTTGGCCGCCGCACGGGCATGCAGGCCGAGCCGGTTGATGATATCGAACTCTCTTCGGACCATCGTGCTGGGTGCCATCGTCAGGGGTGGATCAAGGCCGCGGTACCGCCCCAGCCGTCAGGCATCGGGACAGCCGAGCACGCCGTCGCGCCCGCCGCTCAGTGCCTTTTCGGCAAGGGAGCCCAGATCGAGCTGGTGATAGTTGAGGACCCTGACGAGCATCGGCAGGTTGACTCCACTGAGCACCTGGACATGGCCGCGCCGATGCAGCGCATCGGTGACGTTGGCCGGCGTGGAGCCATAGAGGTCCGTCAAGACCAGCAGGCCGCCGCCGTCATCGAGCCGTTCTGCGCATTTCAGGATCTCGGCCCGCAGCGCATCCGGGTCATCGTGTTCGTGGACCTCGATCGCAATCGCAGCGAGCGGGCAGCGGCCGAGCATCGTCGTCGCCGTCTCGAGCAGCTCGGCCCCGATCCGATTATGGGTGATCAGTAAGACGCCGACAGTCATCCCGACGCTCTCATCCCGCCGTTCTCAGGCCGCCGTTCTCAGGGCGCGGGCTTCGTCCCAAGGGTTTCACCCCGCCGGTCTCATGAGTGCCCATCACCCGAGCTCCCGATGGCGGATCAGCAGTTGCCGCCCGCATTGGTCGAAATGCTGACGCAAGGCCTCGACCATGTACACCGAGCGGTGGCGCCCGCCGGTGCAGCCGATGCCGATGGTCAGATAGCTGCGGCCATCGCTTTCCAAACGAGGAATCCAGCGCCGGAGAAAGGCGATGAGATCATCACGCATCTGCATGGCCTCGGGCGCGTCTTCGAGGAATTCAGCAACCGGTTTATCCTGGCCCGTCAGCGGTCTCAGCTCTGGCTGCCAATGGGGGTTGGGCAAGCAGCGCACATCGAAGATGAAGTCGGCGCTATTCGGCAGCCCGTTCTTGAACCCGAACGATTGCAGCAATACCGGCGCCTTGACTGGAACCCTGTGCTCGAGATTGCCGCGTACCAGCTCCCTGAGCTCGTGCACATTGGTGTAGGAGGTATCGATCTCGGTCGATGCGATCTCGCGCAGCGGCTCGAGCAACTGTCGCTCGAGCTCGATCGCCTCGGCCAACGAGCGCTGCGCGCCGGTGAGGGGATGCCTGCGGCGTGTCTCGCTGAAACGCGTCTCCAGCGTAGGCGTGTCGGCCTCGAGGAAGAGGACCCGCACGTTGATCTGCTGCGCTTCGAGCTCCGCGATCACGCCTGGTACCTTGTCAAGCAGCTCGGCGCCGCTGCGCGCATCGATCCCGATCGCGGTGCCACTGCGACCATCCCCGCCCGCCGGCCGCGTCTCCTTGACCCCCAGTGCAAGGTCACGGAGCAAGGAGAGGGGTAGGTTGTCGATGCAGACGTAGCCGACATCCTCGAGCGTGCGCAGCGCGACACTCTTGCCGGCACCGGACAGACCGCTGACGATGATCAGCTCCATGGCGCGACCTCCGGCCATCCACTGCGTGCACCGGAACCTGCGTCTACACGGAAGGTGTTGGCGTCATACATTGGGTGGTCTCATCGATGGAACGCGCTTGCCGATCGATCAGGTCATCACCGGCATCATAGCCGCGGACACGCAGGATCTGGTTGCGAACCGCGGTCTCGAGCAGCACTGCGAGGTTGCGTCCGGGCGCGACCGGAAGCGTGATCTCAGGCACGACAACACCGAGGATCGTGCGCGTCGACAGACTTCCGCGCAAACGGTCCATGTGCGCCAGTGCCGCTCCATCGAACGACCGCATGTTGACGATCAAGTTCAGCTGCTCGCGCTGCTGGACCGCGCCCTCGCCGAACATCGCCCGGACGTTGAGGACACCGAGTCCGCGCACCTCGAGGAAATCCCGCAGCAGCGGCGGGCAGCTCCCCTGGAGCGTCTCGGGACCAATCCGTGCGACCTCGGGCGCATCATCGGCAATCAGACGGTGACCGCGCACCACCATCTCCAGCGCCAGCTCGCTCTTGCCGATACCGGGATCGCCGACCAGCAATACCCCCATCCCTAAGACCTCGAGGAAGACACCATGCAGCGTCGTGCGCTCGGCCAGCGCATAGGTCAGGAAGTACTGGAGCCGGTCGACGATCTCGTCATCGGACTTCGGCGAGCCGAGCAGTGGCGTCCCGGTGCGCTCGGCGACCTCGAAGAAGCTCGCCGAGGGCTCGATGTCGCGCGCGAAGATCACCGCTGCCGGTCGTGCTGCGAACAGGCGCTCGACGGTATCACGAAAGGCAGCGGCGCCGAGATCGTCCAGATGCGTGATCTCGGCATGACCGAGTACCTGCAGCCGATTCGGATGGATGCAGTTGAGCGAGCCCACCAGGCTCTGCGCCGCACCACTCGGCGTCGCTCCAAGCAGCGTCAGCGGCTGTTCGGGCAATGGCGTGAGCCAGCGCAGCCGCAGGCGTGGACCGATCTGCTCGATCAGCCCCTGCAGCGTCTCGACCGGGGTTGCCACGCGCCAGACCCGAGCCGCTCGACTCAGCGCACCAAGAGCCTGAGCAGCTCGCCACTGCTGTCGGCACGCCGCAACGCGTTGCGCAGCTCGGCATCGCTGAAGCGCTCAGCGAGGCCGGCCAGCAGGCTGAGGTGGGCCTCGTTCGCCTCCTCGGGGACCAGCAAGCCAAAGGCGAGATCGACCGGCTGGTCATCGGGAGCATCGAAACTGACGCCGCGCTCCAGCTGCACGAAGGCGCCGACCGCATCATCGATGCCGCTGATACGCGCATGCGGTAACGCGATACCCTCCCCGAGGCCAGTGCTGCCTAGGCGCTCACGCTCATTGAGCAGATCGAACACCGACGACGGCGAGCACTTGGGGCCGGCCGGCGCTAAAAGCTCGGACAGCGACTCAAGCAGACGCTTCTTGCTCGTCACCTCCACACGAACGCGAATACGTGTCTCAGTGATCAGGTCGGGAGGCAGCATCAACCGTGGCTCCAGTAAAACGGCGTGGGCGTTGGGAAACAGGGAGGCGTGTCGGGGTCGGCTCAGGCCGCCAGCCGACACGCGCTGTGATCCGATGCGATCAGTAGGGGATCATCGGTGGCTGCGGAAGTTCCCGCCATGCCCTCAAGACCGCACTCCACTGCGCCGACCGGGCCGGGGCTCGGGTCTCCGCAGACCGCTCAGTGCAGCTGTTCGTCTTCCGGCTCAGCACTTGAGGTTTCGCTCTCGGTCGCCGGCTTGGTCACACTGCCGCGGTGGTTCTGGCGCTTCTCCTTGTGTTTCAGTACCTGGCGGTCAAGCTTGTCGATGAGACCGTCGATCGCCGCGTACATGTCCTCATGCACGGCATCGGCAAAGACATTGGCGCCGTTGACATGGATCGTCGCCTCCGCTTTCTGTCGCAGCTTCTCAACGCTCAGGATCACGTGCACCTTGATCACTTGATCGAAGTGGCGTTCCAGGCGTTCGAATTTGCTGTCGACATAGCCCTTGAGCGGCTCGGTGATATCGACATGATGCCCCGTCAGGTTGATTTGCATAGCGTCACTCCTGGGTTTGCAAGCGGGCTGCGATCGCATCCGCAGGCCTCTACAGCCGCTTGCGCTCGTTCGAGGGTGGGATACCCATTGCCTCGCGGTACTTGGCGACGGTACGTCGCGCGACATTGATGCCCTGCTCGGACAGGATGCCGGCGATCTTGCTGTCGCTCAGTGGCTTGTTCGCCGCCTCGGCGGCGACCAGCTTGCGAATGAAGGCCCGGATGGCGGTTGATGAGCACTCGCCGCCTGTCGCGGTGCCGACATGACTGGAGAAGAAATACTTGAATTCGAGGGTACCACGCGGCGTATGCATGTACTTCTGCGTGGTGACGCGCGAGACGGTGGACTCGTGCAGGTCCAGTGAGTCGGCGACATCGCGCAGGATCAGAGGGCGCATCGCCTCCTCGCCATAGTCGAAGAAATCGCGCTGCAGCTCGACGATCTTGGAGGCGACCCGCAGCACTGTATCGTTGCGGCTTAGAAGACTCTTGATGAACCAACGCGCCTCCTGCAGATGGGTTCTTAAGCAAGTGTTCTCGGCCCCGTCGTCGGCGCGCCGGATCAGCTTCGCATACTCTTCGTTCACCCTCAGTTTAGGCTGAGTTTCAGGATTTAGCTCGACCTGCCAGCTGCCGGCCCGCTTGCGCACCAGCACGTCCGGGACGATGTAGTCGGGACGCACCTCACTGACCAGCGAGCCCGGGCGCGGCTGTAGGGAGCGAATCAGCTCCAACGCCCGGCCAAGCTCGGTGTCCGAGAGCTTGGTATGCCGTCGCAGCTCGTCGAGATCGTTTCGGGCCAGCGCATCGAAGAGGGTGTCGCAGATCAGTAAGGCTCCGTCCCGATGCGGCGTCTCCCCGGGCAGCTGACGGAGCTGGAGCAGCAGGCATTCCTGCGGATCACGGGCTCCCACGCCGGGCGGGTCGAGCGCCTGGATGCTGTGCAGCACCATCTCGATCTCGTCGAGCTCGAGCGCTTCGAGGTCGAGGGTCTGCAGAAGCTCCTCCGGCTCGAGCCGCAGGTAACCATCGGCATCGATCGCATCGATCAGGGCCTCGGCGATCACCTGATCCCGCGGCCCCAGGTGGCCCAGATTCAGCTGCCATTCGAGGTGATCATGCAGCGTTTGCGGGCGGGACTGCTGGGCAAAGGGATCGAATTCGCTGTCCGAGCTGGCCCCAGCCGACGCCGAGGGTCCTGCGTACTGATCGCCTGGTGCGCCCTCATAGGTATCGCTCCAATCGCTGTCGAGGGGGAGATCATCGGGCAGCGCATCGCTGTCGCTCGGGATCTCGGCGTCCGCCGTGGACTCCGCGGTACTCGGCTGGGACTCTGACGCCTCGCGAGCCCTCTCCTGGGACAGCTCGCTGGTCTCACGCGAGCCATCGCGCTCGTCCTCGTCCGCCGTCTCCAGCATCAGATTGGACTCGAGCGCCTCCTGGATCTCACGCTGAAGATCGAGCGTTGAGAGCTGCAGCAGCTTGATCGCCTGCTGGAGCTGCGGCGTCATCGTTAGCTGCTGGCCAAGGCGAAGCTGGATGCTTTGCTTCATTCCAAGCGGTATTGCAGGTGCAAAGTGGTCAGGACGAGCCCCAAAGTCTAGACGAAAAGCCGGCACGATCGCAGCGCAACAGCGCACAGTCGTTGCAGCGCATGGATCTGCCGAGGGTCAAGCGGTCGGTTCGGCGGCCGATCAGAGCCGAAAATGCTCGCCAAGATAGACCGCCCGTACCTGCGGGTCTTGCAGCAACGCGGCGGGTTCGCCTGCCGCGATCACCCGTCCGGCATTGATGATGTACGCGCGGTCGCAGATGTCCAGGGTTTCCCGGACGTTGTGATCCGTGATCAGCACGCCGATCTGCCGATCGCGCAGATGGGCGATGATCGACTTGATGTCGCCGACCGCGATCGGGTCGACCCCTGCGAAGGGCTCGTCGAGCAGCATGATCTTGGGCTCGACCGCAAGTGCCCTCGCGATCTCGAGCCGGCGGCGCTCACCTCCGGAGAGACTGAGCGCGAGCGAATCGGCAACGTGACTGATGCCAAGCTCATCGAGCAGCTCATCGCAGCGCTGACGGTTTTCATCACGGCTGCTGTCGGCGCGCATCTCCAGCACGGCCAGCAGGTTGTCGCGTGCCTTGAGCTTGCGGAACACCGAGGGCTCTTGGGCGAGATAGCTCAGGCCCGAGCGCGCTCGCGCGTGCATCGGGCGATGGGTGATGTCTTCACCGCTGAGCATGATCCGGCCAGCATCGGCCCTGACCAGGCCGACGATCATATAGAAACTGGTCGTCTTACCGGCGCCGTTCGGCCCTAGAAGCCCAACGACCTCGCCCGCGTCGACCGTCAAATCGACCCCATCGACGACTCGCCGCCGGCGATAACGCTTGGCGAGTCCATGCGCCTCGAGGGCCAACATCAGGGCGCCGACTCGGCCTGCGGCTCGCCGTCGGGCTCGGTTTCCGGCTCGATCCGGATCTTGACCCGCTCACGGCCTTGAGCGCTGGTGCCGGCGGTGACGCGGTCGGTGATCCGGTTGTAGACGATGCGGTCGCTGGCGAAGCGGTCCTCACCCTGAATCAGGACCGCCTCGTCGATCAGCGTCAGCTCGTCGCGGTCAGCCTCGTACTCCATGCGCAGCGCACGCCCTTTGACCTCGTCGGGGTCATCCTCGACGCGTTGGCGATAGCGCACGGGATGACCGACCGCGATGATCTTCTGTACCCGGCGATCCTGCTTATGATGGACGAGCACCTCGTCCGCCAGGATACGCATGCTGCCCTGGGTGACATCGACATTGCCGAGATAGAGACTGGTCGACTGCTTCTCGTCCAGCTCAGCGGCATCGGCCTCGATATACATCGGTTGGTGCTGATCCTCCTCGAGGGCCGCTGCCGGTACCGTGACCACCAAGCCGATCGCAGCCAAAACGCTCACCGTGATGCGACCGCTTGCGCTCAGCTTCATTGCACCCTCCATCATCGGGAATCGTCGTTAGAGCTCGAGGCGCGCATGGACGCGGCCAAAGAATTCCGCCCGGATCGCATCAGCGAGCCATGCGCGCAGACCCTGCTGACTGGTGAGCCAGTCCTGTCCGCGCTCGATCTCGACGAAACGATCGGTCTCCGCGTAATCCTGCTGCGGCAAGACCCGAAGCTCGCTGGTCCTCAGTTCAATCGCGTCCATCCGCGGCGTCTTGGCGCGTCTGACCCGAACATCCTGTTGCAGCAGCACCTCATCGGCATTGGCATTGATCCAGGCCGAGCGTGAGCGCACCCGCCACGGTGGACCCTCGTCAGGATAGACAATCATCACCGGCTCATCGAGCTCGCTGCTCCCGTCATCGGGGTAGTGGCGCAGGCGTTGCGCGTTGAGCCGTCGATCGGGAAGACCATCGATGTCGAGGACGAGGCCACGGATACCCTCGACCACGTAGTCCGGACGCCGCTCGCCACGGTGCACGCCAGCCTCACCGCCCTCACGCGGACGCTGCAGCCACCAGCCCGCGATGACGACCGAGGTCAACAGCAGAAGTAGGCCAAGCTCTCGGCGGCTCATCGGGATCAGGTCCTGCCCATTGCCCTAAGCGCCGAGGTAGCGCGCAAACAGGCCGCCGAGCTTGCCTTGGGCCTCCAACAGACCTTCACAGACCTCGCGCGCCGCACCATGACCGCCGGGCGTTTGGGTTTGCCAGTGGCAATGGGCCTTGACCAGCGGATGCGCATCCGCGACCGCGATGGCCAAGCCGACGTGCCGCATTACCGGCAGGTCCACGACATCATCACCGACATAGGCAATCTGCGAATCGGCCAGACCCGAGGCGGTGCGCAGCGATTCGTAGGCCGGCAGCTTGTCGCGCCGTCCCTGAAAGATATGCTCGATTCCGAGACTCTCCATCCGAATGCGCACCACCTCGGATCGGCGGCCGGTGATCACGGCCAGCTCGATACCGGCCTCACGCAGCATCGTCATCCCGTGTCCGTCGCGTGAGTTGAATGCCTTATATTCCTGGCCATCATCACCGAGGTACAGGCTGCCGTCGGTCAGCACGCCGTCGACATCGAAGATCACTAAGGCAATGGCCTCGGCGCGTTTCCTGTAGTCGATCATTCGGTTCTCAACGCCTCAACGCAGCGATCAGCGATCGGCTCGCCGACGAAACGCCGGCACCCACGCTGACCTTACAAACAGTCTGTCAGAGAGTCCCCTATCATACCCGTATGAGCGACCTGACGATCGTTACCCCGCGCGGCTGGTGGGATCTGGCCGACGCGTGTCAGTTCTATCCAAGTGATCTGCCCGAGGACTGGCGGCTCGCCTACTTTGCCAACGCCTTTGGCGCGGTTCTCTTGCCCTATGCGACCTGGGTTAACGCGGAGGCCGCAACACTGGCGCAGTGGCGCGAGGACGTGACCCCGCGATTCCGCTTCGTCGCCGAAGCAGGCCGAGCACCGCAAGCTTCCGATCAGGAGATCAAGCTAGAGCGCGCCTTGGGCGCGCAGCTCACTGATTGGCTGAGCCCGGACATGCTGCCGGCCCCCGCCCGAAGCCCTTCGCCAGGATCGGCACCGGGATCGGTGCCAAGCACACCCTCCGATGTCCTTCCTGCAGAGGCAGAACCTGATCGGCCAGTCTGCGCTGCCTGCTGGCCGGCCGGGGCGGTGGTCGGGGCGGTGGT
>NZ_NRSJ01000051.1 GCF_016584085.1 Halochromatium glycolicum
GCCGCCGCGAGACCGCCCGCGCATTGCTGGCGCAGACCAGGCTGGACGATGCGACCATCGCCGCGATCACCCAGCTGCCGGCGGCGGAGGTTGCCGCCATGCGCCAGCACCCGCCGCGCTCGGAGAAGTAAATCAAAGGGGTCGGTAATCAAAGGGGTCAGGTTCAGCAATTCAGGTGACAGTTTACTTAGTGGCTGTCCATCTTCTACTTCCCGATGATCGTCCAACAGTGGCCCTCAAATCGGGAAGACGTTGATGGACAGTTCCTTATTGCGCCAGGCAAAGCCTGGAAGAGGGGCAAGAACGCCTTTCCTCTGCCTGCGCAACGCGCCGGTCTGAGCCCCGGGAGGCCGGCCAGGACCGGGCATTGGTTCGATCAGGAGCTGATCAGGAGATCAGCAAGCTTGAGGATGATGCCGAGCACGGCCAGTCCGCCGATCATCCAGCGGGTCTGGCTGGCGATGGCCTGATGCAGGTTGACCTCGACCTGTTTGATCTGCAGCTCCACGGACTTGATCTGCTCCTGTAGGCGGGCATCACCCTCCCTGATCTGCTCCTGCAAGCGGGCATCACCCTCCCTAATCTGCTCCTGCAAGCGGGTGTCGCCTGCCCTGATCTGCTCCTGCAGGCTGGCGTCGACCTCTTTAATCTGCAGCTCCAGGCCTTTCATCTGCTCCTGCAAGCGGGCATCACCCTCCCTGATCTGCTCCTGAAGGCGAGCCTCGACTTCCCTAATTTCCTTCTGCAAGCGCAGTTCGCTCTCGCGCACATGACTTTGGGTGGCGAGCTCACTAATCTGCGGGAAGCGCGCATCGAGGGCCTCGACGGCCTGGGCGATCAGGCGCGCGCGCTCCTTCTCATCGGTGGTCTCTGTCAGCTTGGCGTAGAGGTCAAGCGCGGCGCTCATAGGTGGCAGCTTCGGGGCGGCAGCTTCGTTGGTTACAAGCCTCGTAACACTCTAGCAAAAGGCGGCGCAACCTACCGGCCACTGAACTGAAATTAGCCGAGCAACGCATAGGTGGACCGGGTAAGTCGCTCATCCGCAGATCAGCGAGCTCAAGCTGAAGTTCGGCTACGTCAGTCGAGCTTCAGCCCTTCGATCTCGGCGATCCCCTCGGCTCGACGGCGATGACCTGATCACCGGCCCCGACCCGTTCGGCCAACAGCACGCTGTAGTAGCCGATATTGGCGCCGACGTCCAGTATCCGATCACCGGGGCGGGCCAGCCCAAGCAGCGACCGAGTCTCCGCCGGCTCGAACAGTCCGTTGACGGTCAGGCCCAGGCTGTCCACGTCGTCGACCAGCATGCATTGCTGATTAAACAGCTTGATAGCGCGCATGAGTGTTGACCGAGACTGGGGTGGCTGTTCGGATCGCCGTCGTTGCGTCGGCAAGCGCCCTCAACGAGGCCGAGCGGCTAGAAGGTTACGGATTGCAAGCGCCAATTTTAACCCCAATGCGAGCCCAAAGCGGCGTCAGCACGACAGGCTAGCGAGGGCCAGAAGGCGGGTCAACGCGAAACCGAGCCAAGAATCGCCTGGCTCGCGCCAGCGGGGAGGGGCGTCTTTTCGCGCAGGACTGCGCGAGCTCGCGGTAGACACCATCCCACTGGCGGTTCAGGTGCGCGGCCCCAAGATGGGAGCGCGGCAGCACATGCTGCGCGCGCTCATCGCCGCTCGCATCATCGCCGATGGAGCGGCTCTTGGTTGTGCGCTGTGTTCGCCAGCTTCGCGATACCGCGAGTCTGCATCAACGGCATGCGCGAGCCTGAAGGCTCGGGTTGGTGCCGATCTCGATGGCTGCTCGAGGAATGAACCAGCGCCCGAAGCCATTGTTGGCTTCGGGCGCATAGACCGTCAGCCCTTCGAACTGGCAGATGCGTTGTTGCGGGGATAGCATTTCATCCTTGTTCGCCGGAAGACGCCAGTTCCCGATTTCCAGCACCGGGTTCTCAGGGTCAGACAGATCAGTGCGGGTGCGGCCCGGGAATGCCTCCGGCTCTTTTGGATTTCCCGTGACATGAATGCTCAACAAAAACAGGTTGTTGAGCGGTCAGACGTGACAGGAGTCGGCTGATCGTTACAAACGGAGGCACAGTGTAACCCCTTGATCTTCCGTCCATGCTCAAGTCCTGTGGCTGTTTGCGCAACGCCCACATCGCGCCTTTCAGGCGTTGATACTGGGTTGCGGAGAGGGTGCGCTTGAGCCGTTTGAGCTCCTGCTTGCGCAACCTGTCGACGGCCTCGCGGTAGCGTTTGGCGACATGGAAACGATCGGCGACCACGCGCACACGGCGCCCAAAGACCGCCTTCGCCGCACCGATGAACCCCTCGTAGAGATCACTGCACAGCACCCGCACCGTTCGCCGTAAGCGCTTGGGGATACAAGATAAAAACTCGACCACGGTGGCCTTCTTGCGGTCCTTGAGCACGCCGAGGATGTGGGTCCGATCACCGCTCTGCCCGGTAACGATGGCGACAAAGTCATGGTGGCCTTTCTTCAGGGCAATCTCATCGATGCCGATGACCTCAAGCGACGGCAACGCTTCCCAGTCGGGAGTCGTGGCGATGTGACGATCGAGCAGGCCTTGGAGGGTCTCGATCGAGACCCCTTCCTTGTGCGCAACATCACTCAACGTGCTATTGATACAGGCGCGCAGCAGGTGCTCCTCGTACGCCTTGCTCATGCGACTGCGACGGTTGAACCAGGGGACTTGCTGCGTCGTGGTCGGCCCCTCGTCACAGTCGCAGCGATCGCGCGGGAGGCGAAACCGAAGGTAAACCGGCTTACCCAATAGATCTAAATGGCGCATCGTCTTCCATTCACTCCAGCCATTGCGCGTGGTGATCCAGTCGCCACAGCGGTGGCACGTCGTCCCCTACCTCCTCAGATTCAATGGGTTGCGCGAATAAGTCGTCTTGTAACGCAATCCCGGCTTGCGGGCGGTCCCGCTGCCAGTAACCGGGATGGGCGGCACGGCGGAAGCGTATCCACTGCATGTTTGCTGGGCCGCGGAAGTAGTCCCGGTTGGCCGATTTGCTCAACCAACTGTGCTGACTGGCAGCCTTGCGGGGTACAGGTTGCACCGTTGACGGCAGCCGTGCGGGATTTTTCTGCGTGAACGGCATTCGGCATTCTTCCTCCCCTCAAACCTCGGTTCGATGACAGATTTCACCCTATGGAGCCAGATTTCGTCCCCTGGAGCCGATCTCTTCCGTGACGCCGGGTCTTGACGCCCTGCAGGCACCGACCGATACTTCACCAAACGCGGTTGGCTTTCCTGGCCTTTTTTGCGTGCACCAGACATCCGCGCTGTGGGAGATCCCGCGCATCGGCACGCGTGATACGGACGTACGCGAGACCATCGATCACGACGCCACCAGGATTGCACCATGGCCCCGTATCAATACTTCCAGTGTCGTGCCTGCGGACAACAAATGGTCGTCGAGACCCCGCCGGCGGGGATCGTGCCCCATCCGCAATGCAGCGGCTGCAAGCAGTTCAAGATGGAGTTCATCGGCGACGGCGTAGCGCCCGTCCTGCCCCCGCCGCCCCCGCCGGGGACCCGCACGGCGCAATGGCAGGCCCAGGCCGCCGCCATGACCGACGTCCCGAAGGTTCTTTACAGCGGCTCCGGCGCGAACCACGGCGCCATGGTCGACTACTCGGTCAGCGAAAACACCGCGAAGGCCGTCGTGCAGGTCGACTACAGGGTCGGCAGTTCGAACAACCGCACCGTCGCCTTCCACAACTCGCTGCTGACCCGGCAGGGCCCGCCCGCGGACTGGCTCATCAAGCCCGCCTTCGGCGTGCTTGGATCGCCACTGGCCTGGGCGAGCCTCGACCCGAAGAAACTTCCGCCCGGCGCCGTCCTCAGCGACGCCCCGAAGATGCCCCAGCGCTTCGATGTCGTCATGCCGCTCGGCAACCACGCCTTCGGCCTCATCCACCTCCTCGCCGGCCACCTCAAGGATGCGCGCAGCCTCACGGGCCCCCCGAGCTCCGGACTTTCCGCCGAGGACGAGGTCTACCGCACCACCCAGGGTGTTCAAAGAGGCATCGGCGAAGCCCTCAGCCCCGGCGGCCTTAACGCCGTCGCCCTCGAAGACCCCGTTAACCGCAAGTGGATCTTCCTCGGGGCCAACGGCGTCACCCTCGTCGTCCGCGGGCACGCCAACGGCGCCTTCAGTGCCACCACCATGTTCAAGGGCGGGAAGATCGCGCCGACCGCGCGCAAGGCATGGAAGCGCCGGGGCGTCGTCCTCTAAACCGCGTTACGCCCGCTGGAACTCGATCTCCATCGTCTTGAACTCATCGCCCCCGGCGAGGCGAACCACGACGCCATCGTGCGCCGGTCTTGGTCGATCACGCGAAACACCGACCGCTTGCGCATCTCCTGCCCGGTCTCCGCGTTCGTCAGCGTATCCGTCATCCCCGCCCGCCCACGATCACACCCGCGCGCCCCTGCGCTGCGCCCTTGGTTGAGATTGGCCTGCTCCGCTTGGGTACCAGCCCAAACCATCCGGGTTTGGTCGTTTGCTGCTTCAGCGCAGCTCACCCACCCGCCTGGGACGATGCTCCCGAGCCGATGCCGGACTGAGACCTCCCCCAGCAGCCCGCGCCCGACTTCGAGTTTGATCAGCGCGTCTCCTGGTGGCCGCCGTCTCATGCGGGAGGCGGTGCCGAGCGCCTTCGTCTTGGCCCCTCCGGCATGACCCCGAGCCCGCTCAAGCGCGCCGTTTCAGCCTGCCACGAGCGTCGCCAGAGGTCGCTCCGCCCTGTTTCCGGTTCTTGACCTTGCATCCAGAGCTCCACTATCGACCTGCCTCAGCGCCGGGTCAGACCCTTAGGGCGGCTTGGATTTCCTAGGAGCCGCCGGCAAGGCCGCGAATCTTGGAGGGTGAAAGTCCCTCTACCGTCAATTGCTCGATTCGGACGGTTAGCATATCCACTGCTCGGGGAGGTAACGAACCGAGTTCTGCGTGGACGTAAAAGTCACGGCTGCCCTGGGCGGGTCGAGAGGCCAGCCCGGCGGTGGGAACGACCGGGGTGGCGAGCAAACCTGGGGCCTGAACATGAGTGAATGACTGCAGCCTCGAAAACCAAGCCCCGTACGGAAGTCGTTGTGCGGGATTTTGTGCGGTTCCGGCCCCGTTAGGAAAGGGGAAGGCCGATGCCCTGTGGGAAGAAACGAGCACGTGCACCAGAGGGGCGACCGGGGTAAGGGTCCAGGCACCTGGGGAAAGATTCGCGGAGATGACGCCGGGAACGGCCTCCTTGCAGCAGGGGCACGCAGCAACCTGCAAAGACTCAGGGTACAAGGGTAGAACCGAGGCCGTGAGAGGATTGAGGTCGGGCGCATGAGCCCGTAGGAGCGAGAAAGCCGGGGTAGTGCCTGGCGACACGGGTGACAGTCCCGTGCCGAGTGGTGGTCACATCGACCCTCGGGCGAAGGGGCTCTCGGTACAGGGAGTGAGTTCCGGTGACGTGGTGAGTTCCGGTGACAGTTTATTGAATTGCGCTCGCTGGTCCGGCCCATCGCAGATTTCCCCATCCATCTTCGAGGTCCGCGCCTCAAGGGCTCTTGCGTGCCTTGCTGAGCGGGTGTCTGCGGGTACTCACTCGCCTGCGCTACACTCGCCCGATGACCAGCAAAACCACCAACTCTCCATCCGCTTCGCCCAAAAGCGACCACGACAGCCCGTGGAAGGAGGCGCTGGAGCATTACTTCCCCGAGTTCCTGGCGCTCCTGTTCCCAGCCATCCACGCCGAGATCGATTGGACCCAAGGGTGCCGCTTCCACGTTGCCCTAAACACCTCGCCGAAATGCCTATAGACCCGGGCGAGTCTCCCACCATCGAGCCCGATACCGCGTTAGGGCGTGCGCTCGTGGCATTTTTTGATGTGCTTGAGCCGGTGTACGCCAGTGGCGAGAAGGGCGTTTTCCAAGTTATCGTTTTCGGTGGCTGCGCAGTCCACGTCCATACACAGGCGCGAGGGAGTGCGGATGTGGATGTTGAGATGGCATCCCACGGTTACGCTGATCCGGCCGAAATCGTTGCGCTTCTTGGTGAGGACGCCTATGCCTTCACGAACGAAGAAGGCGTGACGCAGATGCTGGAGTTGGACCCCAGCTTCAACACGACGCTTGCTCCGCTCAACGAAGACTACGAAAGTCGCGTCATCCGGCTGATGACGCAAAGCGGCGTCCGCAACGTCGAGGTCTATGTTGCAAGTGCGCTCGATGTGGCCATCACAAAGCCTGGTCGATTTGGTGATCGCGATCAGCAGGATATCCAGGCGCTGTTGCAGCTTCCTGAGGTTGATATCGCCGAGTTTGAACGATTAACGCGAGAAGCGATCAGCTATGCTGTTGGCGATCACGCCCGTCTCCTAGGCAATTTGAACGTTGTACTCGACAGCTATGACCGCAGCGAGGATCGGTGATGACGGTTTCCGATACACATCAACAGTTGTATCAGGTCGGCGCGCGCCCTCTTGAGCGCTCTGTCGATGAGGTGAAGCAGCTCGCAGAAGCGGTCTGGTATCACGGGTATCGCCCGACGCGGGTGGAACTGGAGCGGCTGCGCGACCTGATGCCTCGCGATGGGTTCCAGCGGACACTTTGTGTGCTCGAGCTGCTGAGTCAGTATCCGGTGTGTCGCCGTGATACTGCACGACACTTGCAAGAACTCACCCGGCAATTCCACCGGCAACTTCTAGGGCATGACGACACGCCAACCCAAGGGCGCTATTCCCCTAGCAAGCGGTGGGGCCTAAGTGATGCGACCGCACCGCTGCGCCAGGCGCTGTTGCCTCTGCAGACACGGACGTATGCTGATGCCACAGGGCATCAGCATGGCTTGAGTGGATTGTAATGGTCAAAGCCTCGAGTTCCGGGGACAGTATAGGTAACTGCTCTCATTGACCTGTCTCACCGGGCGTGTTGGGCGTCAGTTCTCGCCTTGTTGCATTTGCGTTCGAGCCACCCAGGCAAGGACGCCCAGCCCCTGACTGATTTGGCTTAACGAGGTTTCACACTTCCAGCCCCCGGGGTTCGCGCCTCGGGGGGCTCTTGCATGCCTTGCTGAGATGGTCAAACTGCTCGACTACGACAAGCCCGAGCGTTGGGCCGAACTGGAAGCCAGCGACAACCTCTTCGCCCTGGTGGTCATGGCCTAGATCCGCGCCAAGCTCACCCAGGACGCCAAGCAGCTCAAAGGCTGGAAATTCCACCTGATCCGCTTGATGTACGAACGTGGCTATGAGCGCGCCTTGATCCTGGAGCTCTTTCGACTCATCGACTGGATGATCCGCTTACCCGAGGCGCTGGAAGCGGACTTCCGTCAGCAACTCTATACCTACGAGGAGCAGCAGCGTATGCCGTATGTGACGACCGTTGAACAGGCAGGGATCGAGAAGGGCATGAAGCAGGGCGTGAAGCAGGGCGAAGCCAGGACACTACTGCGGCTGCTCGATCAGAAATTCGGCCCCGAAGCGGCACAAGTGCATCGCGAGCGCATTGAAACCGCCGAACTCGAGCAACTGGACACCTGGTTGGGTCGCATCCTCACGGCTGAGACCCCTGAGACCATTTTCCACTGAGGCGGCCCGGCGACTGGGCCGCGCAGACCTGGCAGCTGCTGCAAAGCCAAGGCCAGCGCTTGCTCAAGGAGGGCAAGCCCATCGAATCGGCGGAGGAGAATCTGGCGCAGCTGATCCAGCAGGCCGAGACCCTCGCCCAGCAGCAGCTGCCGATGTTGAGGGCGTTGAGTGTGGTGTAAGGCTGCGGATGGGAGAAGCGTTTGCCGGGGCTGAGGTGACTGTAAGCTGAAGTCGTTACCGGAGCATACCTTGTATCCAACCTGGGCCGAGGGTATTCTGACCACATGGTCTTTTTATGGAGGTTTTCTCATGCGACATGTGCAGGTCACTGAAGCAAAAGCGGCGTTTTCCGGGCTGCTAGCCGCCGTTGAAGCGGGTGAGACTGTCGCCATCACGCGCCGTGGGCGGGTCATCGCCCGACTGGTGCCCGATAGTCCGACCATGGCGGCCGATGTCTTTCAACCGTTCTGGGACCATCCTGAGGAGATTGATCTGGTGGTGCCGGATGAGCGGCCACCGGAACCGGTCGCGACGCTGTAGGACACCGGGGTGCGCTACCTACTCGACACCAACATCATGATTGCAGCGATGAAGGAGGTCGCCACGGTCAAACGCCGGCTGCAGCAAATGCTGTTGGCCGATATCCTGCTCTCTCCTGTCGTCCTGGGCGAGCTTGAGTTCGGGGTCGAAAAGAGCGCTTATCGGGAGAAGAACGCGGCCCGTCTCGCTGAGTTAGTGGAGACGTTGGAGCTGGCGCCCATCGATGACCGGGTTAGCCGGCGCTATGGCGAAATTCGCGCCCATCTCGAGCGCTGCGGCACCCCCATCGGCGCGAATGACCTCTGGATTGCTGCGCAAGGCTCTGCGCTAGGCGTGATTGTGGTCACGGATAATCAGGAAGAGTTCAATCGCGTCCCTGACCTGCGCACAGAGAACTGGTTAAATTGCCGATAGCTGTTTGGTACCGGGTGATCGTAGGTTCCACGCTTCCAGCCCCGGGGTTCGCGCCTCCGGGGCCAATTCTGGCAATTCTGGGTAGAGTAGAGAGCAGGCATCACGCAGCCTTAGACACGGCCTATCTGTTCCCGCCCCTTTCGTCTGGCGGTGCCTCACTAGCCGAATCATCGTCACGAGATTCCAGCCCTCCCTCATCAAACCGTGCATACGGTTCTCCCGTACATTATGTGGCGCGCCACATGAGATGCGTAATGTGGCGTTGCCTGTTATGTGGCGTCCCGTCGCGCAGAGGCCGTAGATACTGATCTACGGCCAGCCCGGGCGCCACATAAACGAATCCTACAGCGATTGGAGAAATCCCATCAAGGAGGCGTCGTCAGCCCAGTGTTTCCCAGGTCTGGTATCGCCAGTGAGGGCGCATTTTGCTAACGCCTTAGCCTTCATCTCCAAGTCGAACTCGGCATAGACATGCGTGGTGTTGATCGAGGCATGCCCGAGCCAAGCCCGGATCGTGTTGATATCCACGCCGGCACGCAGGAGAAAGACGGCGGTGGTATGGCGAATCGAGTGCGGACTGACGCGCTTGCTCGCCAGCGAAGGGAGCTCTCGGCTGCTGCTTTTTGGGCGCAACGCTCCACCAGCGCGTGGATACCAAAGCGCGTGATCGGTCGGCCACATCGGTTAAGGAATACTGCCTCGGTCGGCGCGCGTTCCGCCACCAAGGGCGCGAGCATCTGCACGGTCGTCGACCAAAGCGGGCAAAAGCGGATCTTGTTGCCTTTGCCGAGCAACCGGGCTGAGGGTTGAGCCAAGTCGAGGTCGGCAATCGTCAGCCCGGCCGCCTCACTTGCCCTTGCCCTTGCCCTTGCCCCTGAGTTGAAGTCGGCGGTGGTGAAGATTCGTGAACGTGTTTCTGGGCGTCAAGTCATCCTCGCCTCGGCACATGTGGTGCAGATCAACATTGTCGGTCATACGGGTGCGAATGGATTTGCTCGCCTGACCACACCCGCCGTCTTTGATGGCGACGTCATTTCCGGACCGCTTGCTGGCTGATGCTGGTGGATGACCGGAGGCGGCGCAGTTATTGTTGCCGCCTCGGCCTTAGGGCTTCGCGGCGTCCATCGATCCCTTTTTTCCTTCGCCCTTGCGGGCCGATCGCAGTCCGCAGGGGCTCGATCACGGCGTCATCGGGGACGGTGCGGGGGTCTCGTTCGCGCAGCAGGCTTGCTCTTAGGCGATTTCTGTCAAAGCTCATACCAGCCTTGCTGGTCTTTTCGCTCGCCTTCTTCGTCGCGCCGCCGGTCACATAGCCCGGCTATGCTCCCGGCGACGCTCCTCGAAGGCAAACGACAATCCTGCGCAATTCGGTACGAGCTTTTCCGGCAATCGCCTTAGACCCGGGCTCAGGGAGTATCAAGCGTGTCTGGGGGACCGATCAGCGCCTGACAGCGGTGGTGGTCTTGATCGGACGCCCCGCCCGCTGCGGGCTTGGGTGACCTTCTTCAAACACTGGCAAGAGGAGCTGACGATGGCGACTGTGGCCCATGAACCGGTCCAGCAGGCGATTAACCGAATCCGCGAGCTCAGTGCGGATGAAGAGGCCCGTCGTCAGGCCTTCGTGAGTGAGCGCGCACTGCACGATGAGGTGTCGTTTCTCAATGAGGCGAGGCGAGAGGGACGCGAGGAAGTGGCGCAGAACCTGATTGCCTTGAAGTTGTTGACGGATGAGCAGATTGCCGCTGCGTCAGGCTTGAGCGAAGCGGAGGTTAAAGCACTTCATGAGAGGCTGAAGCATCAAGCGCGCTGAACCGAATCCGCGCACTCAGTGCGGATGACGAAGCTGTAATGGTCAGAAAATCATCTGACCATCGAGTTGTAGATTCTAGCCTGGTTGTCAAGCGCATTGTAGGCCATCGCGGCGGGCCGAACAGCGGTTCGCTACCCGAAATCGTCGGACCAAGCGCGCTTCCGGCTTGGCACGAGGCCAAATTTCCGAATTCCAGACACAGATCACCCTCGGCTGTCGGCACCGAAACCCGAGATTCCCGTTGTTCAGCTCAGGGACTTAAGTCGCCCAGCGGTCGCTGCTATGCAGCCGGCCAAGCCACGGCTTGCGCTCGAGCTTGCGCGGTGTCTTGAAAAACGCCGGACCGTTCGCCGCCGGGTTGTCGGTCAGATCCGGCAAGACGGGCGGCTCGACACCATTGGCCATGTGCGGGCGAGCAGTGTCCCGCGCGCTTGTCCGCTGAAACCACCTTCTGGCGCAGGCTCTTGAGCTCCAGCGACAGCACCTTCAGCTGCAAGCGCCGCTTGGCCCAAGCGATGCGGTCACGCCGGTAGCGCTGCACGCTAAGCAACCCCACAACCAACCCGCTGGCAAAGGCCAGCAGGGGTATCCACCACGGCATCGGGATTTCTCTGATCGGCAAAAAGCGGTTGAGGATAGGCGAGGTGGCTTGCACTGTTCAAGACTGATTGGCAGAATGTGCCAGTCTTGGATCCAAGGAGTCATGTCATGCCCACCCGCAATGTCGTGCTGACCGATCTTCAAGCCAAGTTCGTCGAACAAATGGTCGCCAGCGGCCAGTACCAAAACGCCAGCGAAGTCCTGCGTGAGGGCTTGCGCCTGGTGCAGACCCGCGAGGCGGAGCAAGCCGCCAAACTCGCGGCCTTGCGCGAGGCGGTGGCGGTCGGCATCGCCGATATCGAGGCGGGGCGCTACATGGACTTTCAAGACGTCTCCTCGCTGCGTGCGCACATCAACAGCATCAGTCAGCGTGTGCTGGCGAAGCAGGGATGAACAGTTGGACGGTGCGTCTGACCGATCAGGCCGCTCAAGATGTTGAGGAGATTCTGGAGTGGACGCTCGAACAGTTTGGGCCGTTGCAAGTCGATATTTACACCGATGTCATTAACGATGCGCTTGAAGACTTAGCCGAGGGGCCTGAAAGCCCGGGTGTGCGATGGCCTTTGGAATTGGGCAAATATGTGGCAAGCCTGCATGTCGCGCGCAATGGACGCAAAGGGCGGCATGAGGTCGTTTTTCGAGTTGACGAGCGCGCGCGCCTCATCGAGGTGCTGCGTATCCTTCATGACAGCATGGACCTGGCGCGACATGTGTCGCCGGAAATTGCCTGAGGTATCGAGGACTCCTTGCCTTGATCGCGATGCGTCACCCAGTCGATGAGCGCATTCACCCGCGCGTTGGCCTGTTGCCGGCGGCGCAGATCCTCCGGCTGCGCCACCAACCGCTCCAGCGCCTCGGCAGCGCCGCGCCGGATGTTGGTCGCCCCGGGTAACTGATCACAGAGCAAGCGCTCGGGCCACGGCTGCGTGACCGGCTGACAGGTGTTATCGGTCCAGACATCGCTCTCGCGCTGGCCGATGAAGGACTCGATCAAGCGCGCGGGCGTGCCGACCCGCTCGGACCACTGCACCAGGGCACGACCGGCTCGCCTGCCCTCAATGGCGCTCGCCCTGGGCGCCGAGCAGATCCTCAACGCCGGTGGCATCAAAAATGCCATCCAGCCAAGTGTCGAGCTGCGCCTCAGAGGCTGCGGCAATGCGATGCTCGGCCCAACTGGGCGGCGGGCCGAAGCGGCGGCTGAGCAGTCGGCAGAGGGTACCGGCCTTGCCCTCAGCCTTACCCTCAGCCTTACCCTCCGCAAAGATGGATTGATAGGCCTTCGTCTCCTGAATGGGTGTCACCAGATTGAGCATGCTCCAGATCTCCTGCGCGGTCTTGCCGATGAAGCGTTCGAAAAACCAGAATTCTAAAACCTCTGACAACGTCTCGCGGGTGTCTGCGTCGAGTGGGGCTTGTTGGATCGTTTGCCAGAGCACTGGGGCACGTTGCGTCAGCTCGGCATCGGTCTCGATGATCAGCGGTGCGAACACCGCAACATAGGGATTGTCGGGCTCGCGCGCGAGCCAGTCGCGCAAGAAGCTGTCGAGACTGATGCAGCAGATCGGCGAGCCTGGGGCGTGTACCCAGTGCGGTCGCTCCGGAATATCCGCCTCGCGTAGGAACACCGCCATGCCGAGGACTTCGTGCTCGGGGTGCTCCTCGCCATAGAGCCCGATCTTGGCGGTGAGGTTGTAGAGGGACTTGGGCACGGGCTGGGCCTGAAACTCGACCACATAGGTGCGTATTCCGACCCATCGTGACCACCGATTCCGCTTGAAGGTGACCGCCGATTCCGGCGCAACGTGACCAGCCATTCCGCCATCGTGACCAGCCATTCCGGAAACCGACCGGAAATTGGTCACGTTGAGATCGGAATCGGCGGTCACGTTCGTCGGAATAGGCACACATAGGCGGGGCCTGCATGCCCGTCGGGCGCGACCAAGCCATCGATGCGGCGCTCGAGGCTTTTCAGGGTCAGCGAGCAGACCAGGGCAATCGCATCAAAATATTAGCGGATACTGTTAGGCACTCCATCCTCCATCCTCCATCCTCCATCCTCGATGATCCCCGCCCTTTGTTTGGACGGTTAGGGGATGCCAGCCATGGGTGACCTGAGTGTAGAACGATCGATCATGCATCATTTTGCCGCCTTGGAGGACCCGCGCAGTCCGACTCAGCGTCGGCATCTGCTCAACGAGATACTGGTTATCGCCATTGCGGCGATGCTGGGCGGCGCTGATAGCTGGGTGGGCGTGGCGACGTTCGCCACGGCGAAGGAGGCGTGGTTGCGCACCTTTCTGACGCTGCCCCATGGCATCCCCTCGCATGACTCCTTCGGGCGCGTATTTGCGCTGATCGACCCGGAGCAGTTTGCCGCCTGCTTCCGCCAGTGGAGTGCAGGGCAATCGCATCAAGCTTTACTAATATGAGTCTTCCCTGATATTTCTGCGTTCTCCTTGTTCTTGGGCCACTCAAAGAGCAGTGTTGCGAGATAATCCTCGTTGCAGGCGGCCTTCAAGCGTTTGTTCTGCAGCCCCCACCTTGGTGTCATCATTCTTCAGCCGTGAGAGGGCGAGGTGACGCAGCACGGCGAGGTTCTCACGCGCCACCGGCTGGCGAACGCGGCACTCATCCTCGCGAAAAGAGATGTCGAGATTCCAATGCAATCCGCTTTCGATACCCCAGTGGCCACGCACCGCGTGGGCAAAGCGTGCAGCGCTGGTGCCGATACTGCCGATGAAATACCGGGTTTCGATCGAGACCTTGCCGTCGATTTCGCGGCGCGATTCGACCATGCCAATCATGTTCATCGCCTCCCACAGTTTGCTGCGAGGCACGCCAGAGAGATCACCCAGGGTGCGGTAGCGACGGGTCTCAAGACGGCCATGTCCACGCTCGACGGTCTCCAGGAACGCCGAGTCGACACCTTCATAGTCCCTGGCATCGGCATCAATGAACGCCTCCTCGACCTCGGCGGCCAGCGTTTCCTGGTTGCCCTTCAGCGATAGCACTTAGTCGCCGCCCTGCGCGATGATCTGCTCGGCAATCTTGGTCTGACAGCCCATGGCATCGATGGTGACGATACAGCCTTCCAGCTTCAGCTACTGCACCAGCCGCGGGATCGCCGTGATCTCATTGGATTTCGCCTCGGTGGCAACCTGCCCGAGCACCACCCGGTTGGTCGTCGCCCAGGCACTGACCAGGTGCAAGGCCGCTAACCCCTTGCCGCGATCGTGCGAGCCGCGCAAGCACTTGCCATCGACGGCCACGATCTCATCGGGAATCAACGCCGCCACCGAGGCGCTCCACTGGCGAAAGCAAGCGGCGAACTGCTCCGGGTCGATCAGCGCAAACACGCGCCCGAAGCAATCATGCGACGGGATGCCATGAGGCAGCGTCAGAAACGTGCGCAGCCAGGTCTCCTTCGCCTTGGCGAACGTCGCCACTCCCACCCAACCGTCGGCGCCGCTGAGGGTCGCAGCGATGGCCATCACCAGCATCTCGCCCAGCAGATGCCGGCGCTGAGTCGGACTGCGCGGGTCCTCCAGGGCGGCAAAATGACTCATGATCGATCGCTCTACGCTCAGGTTGTACACGGGTGACAGCTCCCAACAGTCGACACAAAAAGCCGGCCACCATCCTGTCAGCAGAAAGAGTGGTCAAACAGTATAGGCTAATATTAGGCTAATATATTGATGCGATTGCCCTGAGCCCCGACCTCGATGGCTTGCTGAACAGCACATTCGGCGAGCTTGCTGGTTGGCAGCGCGTTAGCGCGCAACAGGAATGGATCGACCAAAACCTCCGTGCGCAGCTACCCGGCGCCCCGACTCGTCCCGCTGAGATCGAGCAACGGGTCGTCGAAGGGGATTATGGAACGCATTACGCTTACTCTCTCTTGTCCTTTAACGGGACACGCGAGGAGCCGAGCTCGGTGTTGAGCGTCGATTATGCGACCCGCGATGGTAGTGCGACCGCAGGTACAGACTACCTGGCCGTGGAGGGTACCCTGAATCTCTATCCGGGCGAGGATCAAGCGGTAATCCCGGTGGAGATCATCGGTGATCGTGCTGCTGAGCCGGACGAGGTGTTTTACCTGGATGTGACCAATCCGGTCGGCGGGGTCTTCCCTGGGGGGGCGGTCCAGCTTACTGCAGTTCGCACCATCGTCGACGATGACGGCCTGTTCTGACTGCGTTGCTGAGGGGCTGAGCAGTCGATCGGCCAGCTTGAGGTTGATGCCGAGCATGGCTAGCTAAGGCGATTTCTGTCAAAGCTCATACCGCCTTGCTGGTCTTTTCGCTCGCCTTCTTCGTCGCGCCGCCGGTCACATAGCCCGGCTATGCTCCCGGCGACGCTCCTCGAAGGCAAACGACAATCCTGCGCAATTCGGTACGAGCTTTTCCGGCAATCGCCTAAGATGGTTCGAGCTCGAGCATTGGGACAGCTGGAAGCCAGCGATAATGTCTTCGCCGAATACCTTTGGGGGCCGGCTCAGCGTACCCGCTTGAGGCCATAGCGTTTGATCGCGCCCAGGTCGACGTCCAGGATGGGCGCTGAGAGGGGCTGTCAGTCGATCGGCTCTTCTAGCGGGTCGCCGGGATCGAGCGAGTTCTGGAAGTGCTCGACCGCGTCGGCGATGGCGTCGGTCTTGAAGCGGGCGATGTGGAACAGGGCCTCGCCCTCGGTGATCAGTGGCAGGTTCATCCGGCCGATTACGATACCGGCCGCCGGCGAGGTGACGGGCTCTTCACCATTGCCGAAAGGATCGGCGATGGTCGCCAGGCGCTCGCCCTTCTCGACCCAGGCGCCGAGCGGGCGGGCGAAGCGAAGCATGCCGCTGGTGTGGGCCCGCGCCCAGGTGCTGGAGCGGGCGATCACCGGTTTGTGCGGCGAGCGCGGACGGCGTGCGCTGTCGCGGATCATCCCGAGCCGGCGCATCACGCCGAGGATGCCGCGCACGCCGGCGCGGATCGAGAGCTCGTCGAAGCGCAGGGCCTCGCCGGCCTCGTAGAGCAGGACCGGGACGCCGGCGGCGGTGGCGGCGGCGCGCAGCGAGCCGTCGCGCAGATCGGCATCGAGGATCACCGGCGTGTCGAAGGCCCGCGCAAGGTCGGCGATCCCGAACTCGTCGACGCGGGCACGGATCTGCGGCAGGTTCTCGCGATGGGCGGCGCCGGTATGCAGATCGATCCCGAGGTCACTGTCGACGACGACCTCGCTCATCAGGGTCGCAGCGAGGCGCCCGGCCAATGAGCCGCCCTCGGAGCCGGGGAAGCTGCGGTTCAGGTCGCGCCGGTCTGGCAGATAGCGCGAGTGGCGCACGAAGCCGTAGACGTTGACCACCGGCACCGCGAGCAGGGTGCCGCGCAGGTTGCGCAGGGCGCTGCTGGCGAGCAGCCGGCGGATGATGGCGATGCCGTTGATCTCGTCGCCATGAACGGCGGCGGTGACGAACAGGCGCGGGCCGGCCCGCCGACCGTGCACCACGTGCAGCGGCAGCACGACCGGGTTCTGGGTGAACAGGCTCGGCAGCGGCAGGTCCAGCCGGCGCCGCTCGCCCGGGCGGATGAGGGTGTCGCCAATCTGCAACCGGGTCGTCATGCGCTCGTCCCAAACGCAGCGAGCACGGCAGGCGGCGACGGTGCCGCCGCGTCAGCCCTTGCCACGGGTGCGGGTCTTGCCGCTGCCGGCGTCCTTCTCAATGAACGAGATCATCTGCCCGGCGATGTCCTTGCCGGTCGCGGCTTCGATCCCTTCCAGACCCGGGGAGGAGTTGACCTCCATCACCACCGGCCCGTGGTTGGAGCGCAGGATGTCGACGCCGGCGACGTTGAGCCCCATGATCCGGGCCGCGCGCACCGCTGTCGAGCGCTCCTCCGGGGTGATCCGGATCAGCTCGGCGCTGCCGCCACGGTGCAGGTTGGAGCGAAACTCGCCGGCCTTCGCCTGCCGACGCATCGAGGCGACGACCTTCTCCCCGATCACGAAGCAGCGGATATCGGCGCCCTTGGCCTCCTGGATGTACTCCTGCACCAGGATGTTGACCCTGAGCCCGAGGAAGGCCTCGATCACGCTCTCGGCGGCCTGGCGGGTCTCGGCGAGCACGACGCCGATGCCCTGTGTGCCTTCCAGCAGCTTGATCACCAGCGGCGCGCCGCCGACCATCTTGATCAGGTCCTCGATATCGTCCGGCGTATGCGCGAAGCCAGTGATCGGCAGGCCGATCCCGCGGCGCGAGAGCAATTGCAGTGAACGCAGCTTGTCGCGCGCCCGGGTGATCGCGACCGATTCGTTCAGCGGGTAGACGCTCATCATCTCGAACTGGCGCAGCACCGCGGTGCCGTAGAAGGTCACCGAGGCGCCGATGCGCGGGATCACCGCGTCGAATCCGCTGAGCTGCTCGCCCTTGTAATGGATCGACGGGGCGTGGGAGGTGATGTTCATGTAGCAGCGCAGCACGTCGACGACACGCGCCTCATGGCCGCGTTCGCGAGCCGCCTCGGCGAGCCGGCGCGTCGAGTAGAGCTTCGGGTTTCGCGACAGGATGGCGATCTTCATCAGGGCTCCGGAGGAGTTGCTGCCAGGGGGAACTGCTGCTCGCTGTCCGCAGCGAGGCGCGCGCGCGGGAAGCGCACGCGCATCAGGATGCGGCCAGGCTTGGTGGGACTCACTGCACGCATCAATTCGACCTCGCGTGCCCGCGGGTCCTCGCTGTCGCGAAGGACGTTCATCCGATCCAGCCAAACGCGCATCGGCTCGAGCTGAAGCGACTCTTCGGGAAAGGCGAGGAGCTCGATGACACGCTCGAAGTATTGCTCAAGATCGCTCAGACCGCGCCGCGCGACGACCAGGGCGCGCTCGGTTTCGGTGATCTTGGCGCTCAGGCGCTGGACCTCGGCGAGATTCTGGTTCCTGGTGGCCAGCAGCAGGTCGATCCCGTCGGCGCGCGGCTGAATGACCTTAAGCTTCAGCTGCAGCATGCGCAAAGTCTCTTCATAGCCCGCGATGCGCTCCTCCTGGCCGGCCAGGCGGCTGATCCCGAGCGAATGGATCAGGTCCGAGATCGGCCGCCGCAGCGACAGATTCAGGCGGACGAGATCGCTGTCGACGGCGGCGATCTCGAGATCGGTGAAGCTGAGCGTGGTCTGCTTGACATCGTGCTCAAGCCGGTCACCCCGGACCTCGACACCGAGCTGGGTGCGCTCCTTGGGCCTGGCGAGCAGCAGACCGAAGAGCTCGGTCGCCTCGTCTTCCTGATGCTCCTGCAGCCACTTGCGGACCACCGGGCCCGCAAGCGTCTCGCTCAGCGTGCTCGGTTCTTTGAACAGCAGACTGAGCAGCGGATCGGTTGCCCAGCGGTCCTTGTCCAGCGCGATCGGTCCCGGCAGCTCGTCGATCAGCGCGATGCTGTAATCACGAATGCGCTCCACCACCGGGGCCAGCCGCTCGTGATGGTGCGGCAGGCCTCGCAGTTCCGGCTCCACCTGATCGATGAGCCGGTCGGTTGCGAGATGCAGTGCCTCTTGATACCGCTTGCGCTCGGCACGCTCGACCCAGGGCCGGGTCAGCCGCGAGCGCAGGGCGAGGAACAGCTGAGGCGGGAACAGGGCCATTACGGCTTGTGGTTGTCAGAATCCGGCATCCGTTGGCGATGCTCACCCCGGGGCTCACCCCGGGGCTCAGCTCGGTTCTCAGCCCGGAGGGTCTCGAGCAAGAGTAGCGCGACTCCGATGCTGATTGCACTGTCGGCGACGTTGAATGCCGGCCAGGGATTGAAGAGGCGTAGCGGGATGAAGGGAAGATAGACCTGAATGAAGTCGACGACATGACCAAAGACGACGCGGTCCACCAGGTTCCCGACAGCACCGCCGATGATCAGCGCGAGGCCCGCCGCCAGCAGTCGCTCCTCCTGCGCGAGACGCAGCAGCCAGATGATCAGTCCGACGGTGACCAGCAGCGCAAACCCGGCGAGCAGCCAACGCTGCCAGCCGCCGGCCTCGGCCAGGAAGCTGAACGCGGCACCGCGATTGAACATCAGGGTCAGGTTCAGGTTCGGGATGACCTCAAGCACCTGAAACGGCTCGAGCAGGTGAAGCAAGAGCCACTTGGTCGCCTGATCCAGTGCGAGGACCGCGACGGAGAGCCATAACCAGTTCTTCATTGGATGCGGTAGATTCCTTAGGCTGAGCGCCGCATGGGAAACAGACGGTCGTGGGCTGCCGCCGGACCGCCTGCCGCGCATTGAGGCAGTCTTGGTGCCTCCTAGCGCGCTCAGTCGCTGAAGACCTCGTCGAAGAAGGTCTGCATGCGCTGCCAGGAGCGCGCGTCGGCCTGGGCATCGTAGCGAAGATTCTCGATCCCATACTTGGCGGCGTCCGGGTTGGTGAAGCCATGGCGCACGCCGCCGTAGAGATCCATCTCCCAGTTGGCGCCGGCGGCTTCGAGCTTCTCTTGAAAGTGGGTCACGACCTCGGGCGCGACGAAGCTGTCGGCCTGTCCGTGCAGCACCAAGATCTCGGGCTCGATCTTGCCATGGCTCTCCTCCGGTGCGGCCGGCAGTGAGCCGTGGAAGCTGACCACGCCATCGAGATCGGCACCGCCATAGGCCATCTGCAGCACGGTGCCGCCGCCGAAGCAATAGCCGATGGCCGCGATCCGCTCCGGATCGAGATACGCGCTCGCCTTGAGCTGATCCAGCCCGGCGCCGGCGCGCAGCCGCCACAGCTCGGGGTCGACTGTGACCTCCTGCATCCATTGCTGTGCTTGCGAGGGGTCGTCTGTGACCTGATCATTGCCGTACATGTCGGCCGCGAAGGCCACATAGCCAAGCTCGGCGAGCATCTGAGCCCGCTGTTTCGCGTAATCGTTCAGGCCCCACCACTCATGGATCACGAGCACGCCGGGGCGCGCGCCGTCGATGGCGTCGTCCCAATAGAGGTAGCCGGTGAGCGGGACGCCTTCGTCTTCGTAGCTGATCGCTTTCGATTGGACCTCGGCTATCGCGCTCGGGGCGGTGAGTGTCAGCGCGAGGGCTGAGGCGGACGCAAAGGCCAAGTAGCCGGGACGGTGGGTGAGCCAACGCATAGACAGTCTCCTCGTGTGGAAGCTGGTGACCGAAGGATTGCGGCCCCAGACGATAGACGGATTGCGCTGGCGCCGACAAGCGCCGCTGTTTTCATTGTCAAGAGCGCGGGTTAGACTGAACCGGCCTGGCCGATCCGTTCGGCTCCCCGCTGGCCCGTGGCGATCCCCGCCGATGCCGACTTGCTGGTCCTGCTCCTAATCCCGGCTCCGATCCTGTAATGCGATGAATGAACCTCAGACGTTGTCCGGTTCCGAGCGCGACATCGCGCTGTTCGCGACCTTGCTCGGCGAGGTGCTGCGCGAGCACAGCCGCAAGCGCGTGCTGGTGGTGGTCGAGCGCCTGCGCGAGGGGTTCCTGAAGCTGCGCGAGCAGGATGATCCGGAGCTGCGCGCCAAGCTGATGAAGCGTATCAGCGGCCTGGACCCGCAGACCCTGTCCGAGGTCATTCGCGCCTATACGATCTACTTCAGCCTCGCCCATCTGGTCGAGGATGTGCACGCCTTCCTGCACCGGCGCTCGTTGATCAGCGCCGGCGGGCGGCTTTGGCGCGGGTCGTTCGATCACACGCTGCGGCAGTTCCAGGCCGACGGGATCGACGCGGTCCAGCTGCAGCGGCTGCTCGATTCACTGGCCTATCTGCCGGTGTTCACCGCGCACCCGACCGAGGCCAAGCGCCGCACCACGCTCGAGACCCATCGGCGCATCTTCCTGCTGACGCTGGACCTGCACCGGCACAAGCTCAATGAAGAGGAGCAGCAGGATCGGCTCGGCCAGATCCTGAGCGAGATCCAGGTCCTGTGGAAGACCGATGAGGTTCGGGTGCACAAGCCGCAGGTCACCGACGAGGTGCGCCAGGGGCTCTATTTCTTCCGCGAATCGCTGTTCAAGACCCTGCCGCAGGTCTACCGCAACCTCGAGCGCGCGGTGCGCCGCCTCTACGGCTCCGACAGTCGCATCCAGGTGCCGAGTTTCGTCGGTTTCGGCTCCTGGATCGGCGGCGACCGCGACGGTAACCCGTTCGTGAAGCCGGAGACCACCGAGCTGGCGGTGCGCATGCATTGCGAGCTCGTGCTCGAGGAGTACATCGCCCGGGTCGCGCGACTGACCCGCATCCTGAGCCATTCGAGTACCCTGGTGCAGCCCTCGGCACCGTTCCTCGACAGCCTGGACGACGACGAGGACTACTGGCTGCACACGATGCGCCAGACCCATCGCCGCTATTTCCACGAGCCCTACCGGCGCAAGCTGTTCATCGTCCGCCATCGCCTCGAGACCACGCTGGCGCGGGTGCGGGCGCGGATCGAGGACGATCAGAGTCCCGAGATTCTGCCCGAGGGCTACCCGGACGAGTGCGAGCTGCTCAATGATCTCTATCTGATCCGGGATTCGCTGATCAGCCATGGCGATGCGAATGCCGCCGACGGCGAGCTCAAGGACCTGATCCGGCTGGTCGAGACCTTCGGCTTCCATCTGGTGCATCTGGATGTGCGCCAAGAATCAACGCGCCACACCGAGGCGGTGATCGAGCTGTTCGCGCGTCAGGCCGGAGCACCGCTCTATGAGTCCTTCAGCGAGGAGCAGAAGCTGGTCGCCCTCGGCGAGGCGATTGCGCACCCGCATCCATTCCATATCGACAAGGGTACCCTGACGCCGGAGACGCGCGAGACGCTCGAGGTGTTCGAGTCGATGGCGCGGATGCGCGCCGAGATCAGCGGCCAGGTCTTCGGCGCCTATGTGATCTCGATGACCCACACCGCCAGCCATGTGATGGAGGTGATGCTGCTGGCCCGGCTCGCCGGGCTGGCCGGCCGCACCCCCAATGGCTGGTTCTGCAACCTGCGCGTCTCGCCGTTGTTCGAGACCATCGAGGATCTCGCGCACATCGATACGGTGATGTCGGCGCTGTTCGAGAACCCGACCTATGCGGCGCTGCTGGAGGCCTCCGGCAATCAGCAGGAGGTGATGCTCGGCTACTCGGACTCCTGCAAGGATGGCGGCATCCTGTCCTCGGCCTGGAACCTCTACGAGGCGCAGGAGAAGATCATCGCGCTCGCCGAGCGTCAAGGGGTCAGGTGCCGGTTGTTCCACGGCCGCGGCGGCACCATCGGCCGCGGCGGCGGGCCGACGCATGAGTCGATCCTGTCGCAGCCTGAGAACACGGTCCACGGCCAGGTCAAGTTCACCGAGCAAGGCGAGGTGCTCTCGTACCGCTACGCGAACCCGGAGACCGCGCTCTATGAGCTGACGATGGGCATCAGCGGCCTGATGAAGGCGAGCCGCTGCGTGATCCAGCCGGCGCCGAAGCCGCGCAACGATTATCTCGGGATCATGGAGGAGCTCGCTCGGCTCGGCGAGGCGCATTATCGGGGGCTGGTCTGCGGCACCCCGGGCGCACTCGACTACTTCTACGAGGCGACGCCGGTCGATGCGATCGCATTGCTCAACATCGGCTCGCGACCCTCGCATCGGAAGAAGGCGGACCGCTCGCTCGGCTCGATCCGCGCGATCCCCTGGGTCTTCGGCTGGGCGCAGGCGCGCCATACGCTGCCGGCCTGGCTCGGCATTGGCAGTGCGATCGAGCAGTGGCGCGGGACGGACCTCGAGCGGCTGGCCAAGCTGCAGCGCATGTACGAGGAATGGCCGTTCTTCCGCGCGATCCTGAGTAATACGCAGATGTCGCTGTTCAAGGCGCAGATGCAGATCGCCCATGAATATGCCCATCTCGCCAGTGACCGGGAGCGCGCCGAAGCGATCTACAAGCTGATCGCCGACGAGTATCAGCGCACCCTGACCCAGGTGCTCAATGTCGCTGGACTGCATGAGCTGATGGAGGAGACGCCCGAGCTGCAGCTCTCGCTGGCGCGGCGCAACACCTATCTCGACCCGCTGAATCACATCCAGATCACGCTGCTGAAGCGCTACCGTGATGAGCAGAGCGAGGAGGAGCGCAAACAATGGCTCGACCCGCTGCTGCGCTCCATCAATGCGATCGCGGCCGGCATGCGCAACACCGGATGAGCCCGAATCGCGATCCCGGGCCTGTTTTGGCGCGTCGCTACCACCCCTTCTACTGCGAAGAGAACATCTGGTGGCTCTGTGCCGAGCCGGCGCTCGGTGCCGAGCTCGCTCAGGTCATCTTTGTTGCGAGCATTGGCGGGGCCTGTCCTGTCGCCGAACAGCGTGCTGGCGGCCCCGACGGTGTTGCCTGGTGGGATTACCATTGCATCGGGCTCGATACCGACTCACGCATCTGGGACCTCGACTCGCGCCTCCCGGTGCCGGTGCCGGCCAAGGACTGGTTGACGCGCAGCTTCCCGGCGGCTGCCGAACTGCCCGAAGCGCTGCAGCCGCGCTTCCGTCTGGTGCCGGCGGCCAGTTATCGCGCCGAGTTTGCGAGCGACCGTCGCCACATGTGCACATCCGACGGCGGCTGGCTGCACGCCCCGCCGCCTTGGCCCTGCATCGGTGAGGGCTGGAATCTGGACCGTTATCGGGACGTTCGAGACCCAGCGGGGCCCGGGCGGCTGCTCGAGCTCGAGGGCCTTGCGGCCTCTATTTGACCCGGGTGTGCACGGCATGCAGACGCGACATCATCTGTTGCCGCCGGCATGGCCTTGATCACGCCCTGGTTGCGCCAGCGGCTGGACCTAAGGGTGTCCTGCCCCGGACTCACGGCGCCGCCCTGCCTGGTTGCGCCAGCGGCTGGACCAAGGGCGGCAATGCAAGTCTCTGATTTGAAGGCTTTAAATGGTTCATGAGTGACTGTGATGCGAGGTATTGAGCCAGCCGATGATCAAGGCCGCCGGCATTGGGTACCCGGCCTGGCGGATATCGGCCGTCGCCGGCGCGCGTCGTTGTTCGTGCTAGTGCTGGCCGCTTGCTGGCAGCTGTGCGCTGCGGCCGATGTCGGCGCGCTGGATCGGATCGGCGCGGCCGAGACCATCCGGGTTGCCTATGCGCCCAACGCCTATCCGATCTCGTTCAAGGACGCAGCCGGCGTGCCGCGCGGTTACGCGATCGACCTGTGCCGCCAGGTCCTCACCAGCGTCCAGGGCGCGCTTGGCCTTGAGGCATTGGAGATCGCCTGGATCGCCGGGAATACGCCGCGTCGAGTCGCCGCGGTCGCGAATGCTGAGGCCGATCTCGAGTGCGGCACCACGACGATGACGCTCGCGCGCCAGCGCCGGGTCGATTTCTCCAATATCGTATTCGTCGAGTCGGGGGGCGTCCTGGTCCGCAGTGATCGCGGTCTGCGCGGTCTCGCAGACCTGGACGGCCTCAGGGTCGGCGTGGTCCCCGACACCACGACCGAGCGACGGTTGCGTCTGGAGCTCAGCGAGGCTGGGGTCGATGCGGAATTGGTGCCGATCCGGGATGCCAAGGATGGTCGCCGGCGCCTGCTCGAGGATGAGCTGGATGCGATTGCCGGGGATCGCTTGGTGCTGATCGGTCAGGTCGCCAAGGCCGGAAACGCGGAGCGGTTTGCGATGCTCGACGTCGATGTCTCGATCGAGCCCTATGCCTTTGCGTTGCCGCGCAACGACGCCGATTTCCGTCTCGAGGTCAATCGCGGGCTTGCCGAGGTCTACCGCAGCGGCGAGGTGGATCGGATCTTCCAGCGCTGGTTCGGTGAGGAATCACAGCCGACGCGGCTGCTCGAGACGGTCTATTTCCTCTATGGTTTTGCCGACTGATCAGCCCGCGTTGCCGTCCTGGAACTGCAGCGCCGCGAGGCGCGCATAGAGCCCGTCCTCGGCGAGCAGCTCCTGATGGCGGCCGCTGGCAACGATCCGGCCTTGATCCAGCACCAGGATGCGATCGGCGTTGCGGACCGTCGCGAGCCGGTGCGCGATCACCAGGCTGGTGCGCCCCTGCATCAGGTGGGCAAGGGCGTCCTGGACCAGCCGCTCACTCTCGGCATCGAGCGCGCTGGTGGCCTCGTCGAGCAGCAGCACGGCGGGGTCGCGCAGGATGGCGCGGGCGATGGCGATGCGCTGGCGCTCACCGCCGGAGAGCCGCACACCGCGCTCGCCGAGGAAGGTCCGATAGCCATCGGGTAGGCGCATCAGGAACTCGTGGGCGTGGGCGGCGCGGGCCGCGGCCTCGACGGCTTCGTCGTCGACATCGAGCCCGTAACGGATATTCTCGAGCGCGTCGGCGCCGAAGATCACCGGGTCCTGCGGCACGATCACGATCTGCCGGCGGAATTCGGACGGCGGCAGCTCGCGCAGATCGACCCCGTCGAGCCGCAGGCTGCCCTGCTGCGGGTCGTAGAAGCGCAGCAGCAGGTGGAACAGCGTCGACTTACCAGCGCCGGAGGGGCCGACGAGGGCGATCTGCTCGCCGGGCGCGATCTCGAGATCGATGCCGGCGAGCGCCGGATGCTCGGGCCTTGACGGATAGGTGAAGGCGACTGCCTGCGCTTTGACCCGCCCCTGCGCCGGTGCCGGCAGGCGTGTCGGCGTCGTGGGGGCGGTGATCGAGGGCGCGGTCTCGAGCAGCTCCATCAGCCGCTCGGCAGCCCCGGCGCCGCGCAGCAGCTGCCCGCCGATATCGGATAATGCGCCGATATTGCCGGCGACCAGGATCGCGTAGAACAGAAAGGCCGAGAGCTCGCCGCCGGTGAGCCGGCCGGCGAGCACCTCGCGGCCGCCGAACCAGAGCACCAGGCCGATGGCGCCAAAGGTCAGCAGCGTGACCACGGCGCTCAACAGGGCGCTGTTCAGCGACCGGCGCATCGCGGTGTCGAACGCGTCCTCGACCCGTTCGGCGTAGCGCGCCCGGTCGACCGGCTCGTGACAGAACGCCTGCACGGTGCGGATACCGTGCAGGGTCTCGTCGACATAGGCGCCGACGTCGCCGATGCGATCCTGACTGAGCCGGGAGAGCCGGCGCACACGATGGCCGAGGACCCAAGCCGGTACCAGCACCACCGGCACGCCGAGCAGCACCAGCGCCGTCAGCTCCGGGCTGGTCACGGCGAGCATCAGGACGCTGCCACTGGCGAGCAATGCGCTGCGCAGGCCCATCGCCAGGGTCGAGCCGACCACGATCTGCAGCAGGGCGGTGTCGCTGGTCAGCCGGGAGATGACCTCGCCGGTGCGGGTGGTCTCGAAGAACCCGACATCGAGCGCCAGGGCGTGATCGAATACCCGCCGGCGCACATCGGCGACCACGCGCTCACCGAGCCAGTTCAGCAGCCAGCTGCGCAGACCCACCGCGACGCTCAGCAAGATCACGACCAGCAGGAACAGCAGCAAGGCCCGGTTCAACGAGCCCGGTGAGCCATCGGCCAGTCCGGTGTCGACGACGTTGCGAATGACCTGGCCGAAGGCGAGCAGGGCGCCGGCGGCGAACAGCAGGGCCGCAAGCGCGAGCAGCAGCCGCCCGAGATAGGGTCGGGCGAAGGCGAGCAACCGCAGCAAAGGTCGCAGCTGCCGGCTGCGTGGCCGATCCGTCGAATCGGCTGAGGTCGGAGACGAGCGCATGGGCGGATCTCGGAGCGACGCGTGGGTGGGTCGAGCGGCAACCGAAAGGGCCGGGGCGCGGGGCGGCAACAGGGGATGCGGTTTGCCAGATGCGCGGGCGAGCGGCGTTCGGCAGGACTGCGGCAGCGCGCCGCAAAGGTCGCCGCGGGTCCTCGGAGCAGGGCTCTTGGCCGCGGCGGACTGGGTCAGGCGCAGCCGCCCTGTCTCGGTGGGCAGCGGCGCTGATGCCTAGGGTCTGGATGCCCCCAGGGCCTGGAGACTCGGTCAGTTGCGCAGTAGGTCGTACAGCCGGTCTTTGAGGAGCAAGCGCTCCTTCTTCAGGTCCTCGATGGTCTCGTCGGCAACCGGGGTCCCCAGCTCTTCGAGCTTCCGCACGCGTGCATCGAGCGCGTCGTACTCGTCCATCAGTTTTGCGAATGCGGCATCGTTGGCGCGCATCTCGTCGATCTTGCCTTCGAGCTCCGGGAACTCGTGGAGCACATCATGAATTTCTCCAAGCATCGGCTTGCGATCCTCCGGAACGGCGCCGCGGCGAAGGCGCCGGTGTCGTATTGAACGGTTGATATCCGGGCTGCGGCGCCGCTGCAAGCAATGCGCGCACCGCCCTCGCGAGGATTGTAAACCAGCCGTCATGCGCTGCCGGCAGCAGGGGTCGAAAAAGCTGATCTGGGTTAGCAAAACGGCCGAATCCGGGGCCGTTTTCAGGGTTTGCCCGGGCGCTTCAGTCGGTGTTGGCGTTCATTGTCTTGATGACCTCATCGGTGATGTCGCCTTCGTCGTCCAGATAGACCACGCCCGACTGGTTGGCCTCGAACACGGCGTCCAGCTTACGCTTCTTCGCGACGCTGATCACGGCCTCACGGGCCGGCTGCAGGATCTTGTTGCCTTCCTGCTGCTGGGCTTGGGCGAGCTGGCGCTGGATCTGGGTGAACTCCTCTTCGAACCGCTTGATCCGCTCGCGAAGTTCGGTCTCCTTCTTCTCCACCTGCTCTGCGCTCATCAGCGGGCGATCGCGCTCGAGCTGCTGCTGCATCTGGCGGATCTCGGCCTCTTCCCGGGCGAACGCCTGCTGCTCGCCGCCGAAGCGCTCCTCCAGGTTGGCCTGCGCCGCCTTCCCGAGATCGCTCTCCTCGAGCACGCGCTGCATGTCGACATAACCGATCTCGCTCGCCAACACCGGCGCAGCGAGCAAGAACGCGATCAAGACCAATAGGGTACGGTGAGTCAAACGGCGAATCATTGCTGAGCTCCTCAAGAGGGACGGGTCGCCTCCGCGGTGCGAAGGCCAGGGTATCGAGCGCGCGATTGTATACCGCAGAGCAGCACTGATTCAGCGGGCCGGCGTCTGACTGAGCCGTTCCAAGACACCCAGGAGCCACGCACCGGCGCGCACAGGCGGCGAGCGGCGTTACAATCGGGACTGAAATTGATCAGCCGTTGGTCGAGTGGGCGCGGAAAGCGCCGGAGGATCAAGCGCATGGCAGGCTCCCTGCAAGAGCAATTGGTGAAGGCCGGGCTGGCGAGCGAGCAGCAGCTCAAGCAGACCAAGTCGAAGAAGCGTAAGCAAAAGCGCGCCGGCGGTGATTCGGCCGGCGCCGCACAACGCCGGCAAGCGGAACAGGCGGCAGCCGAGAAACGGCAGCGCGACCAGGAACTGAACCGCAAGCGTGACGAGGAGGCCAAGCGCAAGGCCGAGGAGATCGCGCTCTGGCAGCTCGTGCGCGACCATCGCATTCCGCGCTCGGACGGCGATACCGCCTACAACTTTTCCGACGGCAAGGCGCTCAAGCGACTCTACGTCAGCGCCGAGCAGCATCGGGACCTGGTCGCCGGCAAGACCGCCATCGTGCGCCACGATGACTTCTACGAGCTGGTCCCGGCGGCAGTGGCCGAGCGTATCGCCGAGGTCGATGCGGCGGCGGTGCTGGTGCACAACCGGGACAATCCGGATGAAGGCGACGACGAGTACGCCGAATATAAGGTCCCCGATGACCTGATGTGGTAGCGCGATCAGCGGTTCGCGGCGCCGGTGCGCGTCGGGTCCAGCCTCGCCAATCACCGAAGAGACGGAAACAGAGACGGCAGGCGTTGTTGATCGATACCCATTGCCACCTCGATGTGACTGATTTCGACCAGGATCGCGACCAGGTGCTGCAGGCCGCGCGTGCAGCCGGCGTCGCCGCGATCGTCGTCCCGGGCATCGATGCCGCCGGGTGGGACAAGCTCCTGCGGCTCTGCGCCGACGCCGAGGACCTGTATCCGGCGCTCGGGCTGCATCCGGTCTATCTGGAGCGGCATCGCGACGCCGACCTCGCCGCGCTCGAGCAGCGGCTCGGCGAGGCGCAGCCCGTCGCGATCGGGGAGATCGGACTCGATTTCCATGACAAGGAGGCCGATCGGGCGCGCCAGCTCGAGCTCTGCGCCGCGCAGCTCGCCATCGCGCGCGCTGCCGGGCTGCCGGTGCTTCTGCATGTGCGCAAGGCCCATGACGAGATGCTGCGGCTGCTGCGCGAGACACCGGTCGTCGGCGGGACCGCGCATGCCTTCAACGGCAGCCTGCAGCAGGCGCAACAGTATCGCGAGCTCGGCTTCTGTTTGGGCTTCGGCGGCATGCTGACCTTCGAGCGCTCGTCTCGGTTGCGCCGGCTCGCCAGCGAGCTGCCGCTGGATGCGATCGTGCTCGAGACCGATGCGCCGGACCTGACCGTCGCCTCGCATCGCTATGAGCGCAACAGTCCGGCCTATCTGCCCGAGGTGCTGTCGGCGCTGGCCGAGGTGCGCGACGCCGATCCCGCCGAGGTCGCACGCCAAACGACGGCCAATGCGCGCCGGCTGTTGGCGCTGCACTGACGCGCCTTGAGCAGACAAGGCGGTCCTGGCTGATGTCGGCGCAATGGGTCTGCGGCCCGCTGACGGAGCGTACCCGCGTCCTCGTCGGCCAGGCGGGTGTCGACCGCCTGGCCGAGACCCGCGTCTTCGTGGCCGGGCTCGGCGGGGTCGGGTCGTTCGCCGCCGAAGCACTGGTGCGCGCCGGGGTCGGCGAGCTGGTGATCGCCGATTTCGATCGGGTCGCGGCGTCGAACCTGAACCGTCAGCTCTGCGCGCTCCACAGTACCCTGGGCAGGCCGAAGGCCGAGGTGGTCCAGGCGCGGCTGCTGGATATCAACCCCGACTGCCGAGTGACCCTGATCCAGGAATTCCTGGCCGCCGAGATGCTGCCGGCTCTGGTTGCCGAGGGCGGATTCGACCACGTGGTCGATGCGATCGACAGCCTGAGCAGCAAGCTGGCGCTGCTCGCTGCGGCGCTGGAGGCGGCGGTTCCGGTCGTCAGCAGCATGGGCGCGGGCGGCAGGCTGGACCCGGCCGGCATCCGAATCGGCGACCTGATGGACAGTGGCGGCTGCCCGCTGGCGCGAAAGGTGCGCCGGCAGCTGCGCCACCGCGGCTATGGGCGCGGGATCACCGCGGTCTGGTCGGAAGAGCCGCCGCAACCACCGTTGCCGCCTGAGCCGACCGGCCGTGGCCGTCCGCGGGCCGTAAACGGGACCATCAGCTATCTGCCCGGGCTGTTCGGTCTGACCATGGCCGGAGTGGTGGTGCAGCGCCGCCTTCAGACAGCGCAAGGTTGAGTCGGGTCTGGCCGGCTTGCCCCGCTCGCCGGTGCATCGTGCCAGGAATACCGGGAGCCTTTGTCTGCCACCAGGCTTTTAGCACTGTAGGAGCCCGCTTGCGCACGACCAGGCCTTGGCGCTGTAGGAGAGCCTGCTTAGCGGGCGACTAGGCCGCGCTCGCGGCGACGAAGATCGCCGCGCAAGCGGGCTCCTACCTCAAGACCATTGCGGGCAGCGACAATCGGTCTTGGGATTTCCGCTGTCTTGCGCTAGCAAGGACCGGATGCCTCGGCCGTTCGTTGGCAAGCGACCGGACGACGGAGCCGCTGAGCCGGGTAGCTGAGCCGGGCAGCTGCGCTAGGACTCTGCCGCAGCGGAGCACGCCAGTGCTATGCGCCGTCTCCCAGCTCGCGCTCGATCGCCTCGCCGGCACGGATGGTCAGCTCGACGCGCCGGTTGCGGGCGCGTTGCTCCGGTGTGTCGTTGGGCACCAGCGGGCGGGTGTCGGCGTGCCCGCGAACAAGCAGCCGCCAAGGCGCGAGGTCCTCGTTCTCCAATAGGGTGTCCGCTACCACCGCGGCGCGCATCGCCGAGAGCCCCCAGTTGCTCTCGAAGCGCGCGTTGCTGATCGGCACATTGTCGGTATGGCCGTCGATCGCGATGTAGCCGGGTATCTCGATGAACTCTTCAGAGAGGGTCCTCAACAGGGCCGCGAACGAGGGACTGATCTGCGCTGATCCCGAAGGGAAGCTGCCCTTCTCATCGATGCGGATGACGATGTCGCGGCCATCGCGCTCGACGCGCACATTGCCGTCAGGGTTGGCCTCGCGAATCTTCATCTCGATGCGCTGCTCGATCTCGCCCAGCCGCGACTCGACACGCGAGTTGATCTGGCCGGCGGCCAGGGTCGGGTGCTCCTGGGTGGTCTTCTGGCGGACCTCATCGAACGGGATCGGCTGCGGGCGCCCGGGCGAGAACTTGCGCATGACCGGGCTGGTGCCCAGGGGGATCGCGTTCGCCTCGACCTCCTGCTGGACACCGAATGCCCGGGCGAGCTCGCCGGCGAGGCGCTTGAAGCGGATCGCATCGATCTCGGCGAACGAGAGCATCAGCACGAAGAAGGTCAACAGCAGCGTCATCAGGTCCGCGTAGGTGACCATCCAGGCCGGCACCTTGCTGCATCTGGCGGGCTTCTTCGGCATCGTTCGGCCCTCTACGGCATCTCTGGCTGCTCGGCACCGCCGCCAGCGGCCTCATTGTTGGCCGCCTCACGCTTGTCGCGCTGCTCTTTCGGCAGATAGGTCAGCAACATCTGCTCGACGACGCGGGGGTTCAGCCCTTGCTGGATCGCCAGCAGCGCATCGGCCCATAGGGCCTGCAACCGTTCCTCCTCGACCGTCCTCAGCTCCAGCTTCTCGGCGATCGGGTGGGCGATGATCTGCGCGATCAGTACCCCGTAGAGGGTCGTCAACAGCGCAACCGCCATCGCCGGACCGATCGAGGAGGGATCATCCATGTTCGAGAGCATGTCCACCAGTCCGATCAGGGTCCCGATCATCCCCATCGCCGGCGCCACATCGCCCATCAGCTGGAAGGCGCGCGCACCGGCCCGGTTGCGCTCGAGGGTCATCAGGCGCTCCTTGTCCAGCACGTCCTTGAGCATCTCCGGCGAGTAGCCGTCGGCCAGCATCTGCAGCCCCTGGGCCAGATAGGCCGAGCTGGTTTCATGGTCCTCCAGCGCGAGCAGCCCGTTCTTGCGCGCCGTCTTGGCGACCTCGAGCATCTCCTCGATGGTGGCGCTTAGGTCCGGGAGGTTCATCTTGAAGGCCTTGACGACCGCCTTGGCTGCCAGGCGGACCTCCGAGAAGGTCATCTGTGACAGCACGATCATCGAGGTGCCGCCGACGACGATGATCAGGCTGATCGGGTTGACGAAGACCATTGGCGAGGCGCCGAGCGAGATCGCGATCACGACTAGGATGATCGCGCCCACCATGCCGATGATCGTTGCTAAATCCATTCGATAACCTCGCTGACAGACCGCGGCGCCGGACGTGCTGACCGGGGCACCTTGCACCTATTGCCGCAGCGAATCGACAAAACGACGCCGACCTGGGACGGGCAGTGGGTCGGGCTGCTGCGGCGGAACGCAATCAGCCTGCATGATACGTGTTTTGAATCCGTTCCACAGTGCACAGTGCCCTATTTGGCATCGCGATGCAGGCGGTCGATGCGGTGTGCTGTCCGCGGCGCAAACCAAGGCCGCAAGCAGCGGCCCGGGAGTGCTGAAAACCCGGCATGCTGAGGTCGCAACAGCCCGGCCGCTCGCTTATGCTGTGCCGCCAGTCGTCAGCCGAGGCGCATGGCGATGGACGAGAATTCGGTGCCCGTTGATCTGATATTCGTGCTCGAGGCGGATGGCACCATTGTTGATTTCTACCAAGCCGAGGGCGCAGCACTCTATGTGCCCGCGGAGGTGTTCCTCGGCAAACGACCTGAGGATGTGCTGCCCGCGCATATTGGTCAGGCGTTTCGGGAGACTGTCGAGCGCGCGTGGAAGGAGCAGCGCTCGATCTCGTTCTTGCGCAGCTCGCGTGTGCGAGTGTCGACCAGCTCATCGAGGCGCCGGCGCGCGCGCTCGCCAAGCCAGATCAGGGCGGCCATCAGCCCCAGGGCGAGCAGCACGACCCCGAACAAGGCCCCGAGCACCGGATTGCGCAGGGCGCGGTAGGGGGCGAGGGCCTCGGCCTGGTCGATCTCGGTGGCGATGCCGACGCCGAGGCGCTCCAGCCAGCGCCAGACCCCGATCACCGGTACCCCGCGGTAATCGCGATAGCCCTCGGCATCGACCCCGCTCGCGCCATTCAGTGCCGCTTGCGCCATGCGCGTCAGCGGCCATTCCGAGGCGGCTTGGTTCGGGGTGTAGCCGGCTGTCAGATCGCC
>NZ_NRSJ01000052.1 GCF_016584085.1 Halochromatium glycolicum
GGTCTTTTCGCTCGCCTTCTTCGTCGCGCCGCCGGTCACATAGCCCGGCTATGCTCCCGGCGACGCTCCTCGAAGGCAAACGACAATCCTGCGCAATTCGGTACGAGCTTTTCCGGCAATCGCCTAACGACGGTGACCGTCAGCATACAGCGTCCGCCTGAGGTTCGCGATGTTGCTCAAGCGAGGTGGCGGCCAGCCCTTAAGGCCCAGCTCGGCGCCCGCTGCGCGGGGACAGGATGCCCTGCGTCGATCGACGAGGCTCGGCTGCTGGACGCAGGCGCGGGAGTCGGCGCCTCTCGGAATGCCGCCGCGCCGGCTTGGCCGGCAGGGGCCGCGCTTAGTGGCTGTCCGTTTTCTACTTCCCGATGATCGCCCAACGCTGGCTCGTAAATCGGGAAGAAGTTGATGGACAGCTTCTTAGCGCCAGCGCGACTCGGCCTCGCGCCGGGTGAAGGTCAGGAAACGGCCGTCGGCCATCAGCTGGCGGATGCGCCAGGGCAGGCCGTCCGGGTCCAGCTCGACCACGCCCACCCCGCTGCCGTTGAGCAACCGCCGGCCGGGGGCTGAGCCCTCGGGCTTGCGCGGGATGACCCGCATCCGCCGCCGCCGGGTCAGCCAGTTCAGCGGCGAGTTCGGCGAATAGAGCCAGCGGTTGAGACGGTCGAGCACCGCCAGCAGCCGGTCCGGGAAGGCGTTTCGCAGACCGCTGCTGCAGATCTGCCAGATGTCCGGGCCGCGCTCGTGCCCGCGCAGCTCGATATCGTAGACGAACGAGTAATGGACATCGCCCGAGAGCACGACGAAGTGCTCGGGCGTCTTCGGATGGCGAAAGATGTTCAGGATCACCTGGGCGGCACCTGGATGTGCCATCCAGTTCTCGGCGTCGACCAGCAGCGGTTTGCCGAGCCAGGTGAACACCCGCTGGATCGCCTCGATTAGCTTGACGCCGAAGATCGGCGCCGGCGAGACCAGCAGCACGGCCGGATGACCGAACAGCGCCTGCTGCAGATCGGTGAGCGCCTCCCAATCCATCAGCCCCGACGGCTGCCGAGCACTGATCTCGGAGCGCCAGCGGTGGGTGCGTGAATCCATCACCACCAGCGGCGGCTCGGTCGGCCATTGGAAGTGCCATTGGTCGAACCGATGCAGGCGCTCGATGCAGTCGTCGTGCGCGGTCTGGCCGGGCTGCGCGAGCGCGCGGCGCACCGAGTCGAGCAGCACATCATCGAAGGCCTCGGGCCGGTTGCCCCAGCCCTGGTTGATCAGATAGCCGATCAACGCATTGCCGATGATGCGGCGCGAGAACGGGTGGCCATAGGCCATCTCCTCCCATTCCCGGCTCAGGTTCCAGTCGTCGGTGATGTCGTGATCATCGAAGATCATCGCCACCGGCAGATGCGCGAGCACGCGCCGCACCGCCGGCAGATCGGCGATGAAGGCCTCGATCTGCGGGCGCTCGCTCGCGTAGAGCCGCCGCGAGCGCCGGTTCAGCTTGTCCGGCGGGTCGAGGCGGATGCCGGACCAGACCGCCGGCGACCACACCAGCAGATACATCGCCAGCACCTCGCCCAGCGTGATCAGGTGATTGTGGGCGTTGGCGGTCGTGAACACCGGCTTCTCGACGCCGCCGAACAGCAGCTTCAGCACCGACTCGCTGTGGGCGTGCCTTGGTAGCAGGCGCTCACGCCGGTAGTAGCTGTTTGGATGTGCATAGAGCCGATTGCTATCGGCGAGCCGGGTCTCGCCTGCGAGTGGCTCCACCGGCAGCCCGAGCCGGACGATCAGCTGATGGATCGCCCAGAGCATCGGGCCTGCGACATCGTCGGCGTAGATCTGGTCGCCGGTCAGCACCAGCATCGACGGCCAGGACGGCGGGGCGTCGTCGGCGTTGCGGTCGGCCGGCGCGCTGCGAGCGGTCGCGGCCCTGTCCGCCTTATCCCTGTCCGTTTTAGCCCTCTCCGGCTCGGCGCTGCTGGTCATGACGCTGCCGGTTGCGACGCGGCCCGTGCTGATCGCCAGCCGTTCACGCAGCAGCCGGTCCGCCTGCACGAGCCCGTCGCCCTCGTCGTGGTGCGGTTTGCGGCAGGAGCCGTGGAGCAGGGCGCTGATCCGGCTCGGCAGCCGGAAGCCGGGCCTGCGCTGGCCGGGGTAGGCGAGGTCGGGCGCCCAATCCTGCCAGGGGCTCCAAGGCGCGTCCTTCGGCGCCAGCGGCTGCACCGCGAGCTCGTAGCCGATCCAGCGATCCCGTGGCAGCGGGTGATCGAGCGGTAGATCGATCAGCAGATAATGCAGGTGCTCGCCGGCCGGCAGGTGGCAAACGGCTGTGTTGTCGGGCGCGAGCGTCCAGCGTTGTGGCGCGTCCTGGCCCTCCCATGCGAGCGTCAGCGCGATGCGGCAGGGGGTCCGCGTCGCGAGCCAGAGCGTGATCCGCTCCGGCAGCAGCCGCCGCAGGATCGGGCCGGCCAGCACCAGCGGGAGATCATCGGCCTCGGTCACGCTCGCGCAACCGGTAACCAAACAACCTTAGCCTGCGGCTTTTGAGCCGCCGAGACACTCCGGCGAGGCCGGCGCGGCGCCGCCGCCCTTGTCGAACCATTCCTGCGGCGTCCAGGCATGGATTGCGAGCGCGTGCAGGCCGCCGGCGAACTCGTCGCGCAAGGCGCCGTTGATGCGCCGATGGCGCTGGATCGGTTTCTCGCCGTCGAACGCCTCGCTGACCGCGAGCACCTTGAAGTGCGACTCAGCCCCTTCCGGCACATTATGCATGTGGCTCTCGTCGATCACCTCGAGGTGTAGCGGGCTCAGCGTGCTGCTCAGGGTCTCTTCGATGCGGGCTTTTCGGGTCATCTCGGCTGGTCTCTTAATGGATTCTCGCTTGGCGCCGGAGATAAGGACGTTTGCGCGGCTGCCAAGCCCGCGGACCAGGCTGCGCTGATCGTTCGTCACATCATGCTACGATGCGCGACATCAGGTCACCGTCAATATCGAGCTGCCCCTTCGACGCTGGTAACGCCCTTCGGTGCCGAGCGTGGAGGATGATTCGGCTCGCCAATGCTGAGCCTGTGCAAGGGCCGTTACTGCAGCAGCGCTGCGATCGCCTCATGCCCCTGCTCGCGGGCATGGTCCGCTGCCGTTTTCCCCTCGAAATCCGGCAATGTGGTGTCAGCGCCCTGTGCCAGCAGCACCTCGACCGCTTCCCGGTGGCCGCGATGCGCGGCCCAGATCAACGGTGTATAGCCCTGCGTCTGCTCTTGTGCGTCAATCATTGCGCCCTGCTCGAACAGCCGTTCGATGATTGCCGGATGGTTGTTGGATGCTGCCAACAGCAGTGCCGTATAGCCACCCTGGTCGATCGCATCGACCTCGGCGCCTGCCGCCAGAAGCCGCTCGACGGCGGCCAGATGGCCGTTGACGGCCGCCTTCATCAGTGGGGTCCAATCGCAGCTGTTGCGGACGTTGGCATCGACGCGTTCCCCGAGCAGTCGGTCTATGGCCGACAGGTCGCCCCGCTCGGCGACGCTGAGCAACTCTTCGGCTTGTTGCTCTGAGTTCGGAGCGTCGCTGCAACCGACAACAAAGAGTGAGAACAGTAAGGGTGCCAAAACGGATCGATTCGTCATGGGGTAAGCACCTTGGTATCTCTCCGGGTCCAGATGGCGTCATCTTTCGACAAATGGCATCTTTGCTCCCATGACAAGACGCAAGCTTGACTAGTCCTATCAGGGGAAGTGGAGGCCATCGCATGCAGCTGCTTGGTGTTTTGATCGCGATCTCGCTCTTGCTCCTCGCTGGGCTCGGAGTTACGGCACTCTTCATGGCGGGTCGCAGCAGTCATTCAGCCAACGAGGATGATCCAGACCCTAATCCTCAGGGCCGGACTATGACCCGGTATTTGGCATGCTTGCGAGATCTGCCATGCCGCAAGTTGCTGCACCGACCACTCAGCGTGCGGTCCAGCATTTGGTGCGGTCGCAGCGCACGCGTATCTCACGGCGCTTCACGCAGCTGACGCGATGGACCTCGGTGCCTGCATCCTCGGCGATGAGCACTGCCCCGCTTTCGGTCAGTCTGCACCCGTGCGCAAGAGCCAGCCGCTCGGCCTCGAATGCCCAAACACCAAGGCGTGGCTCGGTTTGGGGACTACCCGCTGCTGATCTGGACGATGTCTTCTGCTCTGCTGCGCCGTCCGGTGGATGCGGTTGCGGTGCTCCGGCTTTGGCTGCCTGCGGGCGCTCCGCATTGAGCCGGTGCAAAGGAATCTCGGTTTCTGAGTCGGCCTCGTGGGTCGCTTCCGGCTGATGGGGTATCCTCGATGCGATGAAACGCTGCCACTGGTCGCTCAGCGACTGCAGCGACCGCTTGAGGTGCTCGCGGTAGCGGTCAGTGATATCGGCCGACCAGGCGCGGGTTGTATCAGCCCGCCAGACCTCTTCGGCGCGGAGCTCGACTTCGGCACCACGGGCGACGCGGCTGAAGCGAGCATCAATCCGCAGGAGGGTAGGCTCGCCAGCACGGGCATCGGCCGGGCCATCCGTTGCCGGCCGATCCAACGGCGTCTCGAGGGTTACGAAGTTACGGCCGCTGGCAGCAAGCCGCCAGCCTTTGAGCAGAGCTGCGTCAAGGGCTAACGCCTTCGCGCGCGCGACGGTGGCCCCATCCAAGTGCGTCACTGGGACGGTTTTCGGCTGGGCACCCAGATTTCCGATGAGGCTAAGCAGCAAGGCGAGCATGAGCAACGGTCTGCGCCCCGCGAATGACTGCGATCGGGGCGGCAGCCCAGCCTTGCCAGGTGTTTCCGAGCGATGGTGCGAGTAGCGCCGGCCTAGGTTCAATTCGCCTGTCGGCAGATGCCGCCTTGGCATTGCAGCAGCAGATTCTCGCCATTGTCGCACTGAACCTCGTGCAGCTCGAATGGCGGGGTGGTATCGAGCAGGACTGCGCCGCGTTCCGAGACGGCGCAGCCGCGCTCACGCGCCGAGGCCTCGGCATAGAAGGCCCAGATGCCGCGTCGGCGCTGCTGGTCGAGTGCCAGCATTTGGTTCTCGGCGGGCTCGGTGGCGTCGTTGCTTGCAAGCGCTGAATCGGCCGCATACGCGGTCGAGGTCGTCGAGCGTGGGATTGCGAGCGGCTCGCGCGGTGGGCTTGCGGCAGCCGCGGCTGCCGCTGTGGTCGTCGAGGTAGGGGGCCGCTCGTCTCCCGGGCCAACTCGGTCTTCGGTGGCTGTAGTCGGCTGGGAAGGGTCCTCAGCATAGGCTGTCGTACCTGATCCCGTTTGCACGGCGCTGTCAGGATCGGGCGGGATCGGTATCTTGGACGCGATCCGTTCTCGATTCGCTAGCCAAGCCGACGCAAGTGCGTTCAGTGATATGAGTAGCTCGTCTTGATAATCGGCCGTGTAGTCAATCCGCTGCGCAGCGTCGGTGCCTGGGTTTGTGATGACATACGAGCGTAAGCTTACGCGGACGCCGTCACGATGCTTGCTGAAGTGCGTCTCGACCTGTAGCTTCGGCTCAGCTGTAGCGCCCTCTCCGCTGAGGAGCCGGGCCTGCGGTGCATTCGCAGAAAGGTTGCGCTCAAGCAGCAGATGCTCGGCCTCAGCTTCAGCGATTCGCCAGCCTTTGCTCTGGGCCATGCCCATAGCCAGCAGTCGAGCGTGCTCGATCCCTCCCCCGGGGAGGACGATCTCTGCCTCGCTAGCGCTCGCTTGAGGCAGCCGTGATGGTTGCGACGCGCAGCCGGCTACTACGAGAGCGGTGCAGACGCTCAGGAAGAAGATCAGCAACCGATGTTTCAACTGCGTCAACTATCCCCCACGCGAGCAAGGTTATCCAGCCAGGATCGCATCCCAGTTCCGACGCATGCTAGCACAATCGACTGTGCCGGCCGGCTCACGAGTGCAAGCGGTGCCGCGCATTGAGTCAGTATCGTAAAGAACGATCCCCCGAATTGTGGACAATCCAGCGCTCCTTTGGGCACCATTGACCACATCGCGGCGCGCTTGAGGCCGCATCGACTACGGGCCAGTGCGCCGACCGCTTGTACGGCCGCGGCTCGGATCATAATCGACCCTGATCGAGGAGTTGGGTGATGGCAAGTGGCGGCGTCAATAAGGTCATCCTGATTGGTAATCTGGGTGCCGATCCTGAGGTGCGCTACATGCCAAGCGGCAGCGCGGTCGCGAACCTGCGCTTGGCGACCAGCGAGTCCTGGCGCGACAAGACGACCGGCGAACAGCAGGAGCGCACCGAGTGGCATCGCGTGGCGCTCTTCGGCAAGCTCGGCGAGATCGCAGGGCAGTATCTGCGCAAGGGCTCGAAGGTCTACATCGAAGGCAAGCTGCGGACCCGTAAGTGGCAGGGACAAGATGGCCAGGACCGGTATACGACCGAGATCATCGTGGATATCAACGGCACGATGCAGATGCTCGATAGCCGCGGTGGTGGCGGTGGTGGCGGCGGCGATGCGGACTTTGGCCGTGCGCCTGCGGCTGGCGGCTCCAGCCAGCCGGCTAGTCAATCCGGGCCGCCGCCGGCAGCCCCTGACGATTTCGATGACGACATCCCCTTCTGAATCAGTTCTGCCGACATCGATGATGGTGTACCACCCCAGAATCTGTCGGATCGGACGAGTTGCTGCAATCCATGATTGATAATCCTCGTATCCTGCTCATCGGTGCCGACGGTCAGGTTGGCTGGGAGCTGCGTCGAACCCTCGCTCCAGTGGGGCAGGTGATCGCCGCCTCGCTGGCCGGGCAGGACGGACCGGCGGTCGATCTCACTGATGCGGCCTCGCTGCGGCGACTGTTCAATGAGACAGCGCCCGATGTCGTGATCAACGCGGCGGCCTATACGGCCGTTGACAAGGCCGAGAGCGAGCCCGAGCTCGCTCAAGCGATCAACGGCGATGCCTTGGGGATCATCGCTGAGCTCTGCGAAGCGCCGCGCGTTCCGGTGATCCATTACTCGACCGACTTCGTGTTCTCCGGGGTGACTGATCACCCTTATCGAGAGGATGATCCCGCCGAGCCGAAGAGCGTCTACGGTCGGACCAAGTTGGCTGGCGAGCGGGCGCTGCTCGAGTCGGCTGCACCGGCACTGGTCTTTCGCACGGCCTGGGTCTACGGCGTCAGGGGCAGCAACTTCCTTCTGACGATGCTGAACCTGTTCCGCGAGCGGAGCGAGCTGCGTATCGTCGAAGACCAGATCGGGACGCCGACCTGGAGCCGCATGCTGGCCGAGGTGACGGCTCAGATCAGCTATCGGCTGCTGCATGGCGATCTCGATATCGAGCAGGTGAAGGGCCTTTATCATGTGACCGCAGGCGGGGCGACCTCGTGGTACGGCTTCGCCGAGGCGATTCGCGAGGCGACGGGAAGCGACTGCCGGCTGAATCCGATCCCGACCAGCGAGTATCCGGCGCCCGCGCAGCGTCCCGCCTACTCGGTGCTTGATACCGGTCATTTTCGCCGAACCTTCGGCTTGGCGCTGCCGGATTGGCGGCACTCGCTCGCGCTTTGCCTCGCCGATCTGCGTGCGTTCCGTTAGCGGCTGTCATCGACTCTGCACCTGCATGCTGCCCCAAGCCGGTCTGGCGACGGCGCTCGCAGCCTGCTAACGGGCCTTCAGGCTCATGGCACGGCGCCACTCTGGATGATGAATCCCCGTGTGATTCAGAGTCAAAGAATGGCCCCTGCGGCGAGGTAGATCAGGAGCTTGCGCGAGTCAAGCGGTCGTTTCGCGAGCGCCTCTAAGACGTCACCCCGCATAGCGCAGCGTTTCTGCCGCTGAAGCTGGTGTAAAGCTTGCTTCGACCCTTATCCAAGCGTCATAGCCAAGCGTCACAGCCAAGCGTCACAGCGCGGGCAACCGAACCGGATTGTCGGGTGCGGGAGCCGATAAGCAAGCAGGTCGCCGCGACCGAATCTCCAAATCCTTCAGGTCACCAAATCGGGAGCTCCTCCAGTATGACCACCACTCACGATGGCGCGACACGAACCAGCAACGCCACGCTGCTGAGCTGGGTTGATGAGATGGCGACCCTCTGCAAGCCGGACCGTATCTACTGGTGCGACGGTAGCCAGGAGGAATATGACCGCTTGTGCGAGGAGATGGTGCAGAGCGGCGCCTATGTCCGACTGAATCCTGAGAAGCGGCCGAACAGTTATCTGGCACGGTCGCATCCGAGCGATGTTGCCCGCGTCGAGAACCGCACCTTCATCTGCTCCGAGCGTAAGGAGGATGCCGGCCCAACCAACAACTGGATGGACCCGAACGAGATGCGGGCGATCCTGCGTGAGCGGTTCGACGGCTGCATGCAGGGGCGGACCATGTACATCATCCCGTTCAGCATGGGGCCGATCGGCTCACCGATCGCGCACATCGGTATCGAGATCACCGACTCGGCCTATGTCGTGACCAACCAGCGCATCATGACCCGGATGGGCCAGGCCGCGCTCGACGCGCTCGGCCCCGACGGCGACTTCGTGCCGTGCATGCACTCGGTCGGTGCGCCCTTGGCGCCCGGCGAGGAAGACGTGCCTTGGCCTTGTGCGGCAAATGTCGAGGACAAGTACATCACCCACTTCCCGGAGACCAGGGAGATCTGGTCTTTCGGCAGCGGCTATGGCGGCAATGCGCTGCTCGGCAAGAAGTGCTTTGCGCTGCGGATCGCATCGGTGATGGCGCGCGATGAGGGCTGGCTCGCCGAGCACATGCTGATCCTGGGCGTGAAGTCGCCCGAGGGCAATAAACACTATGTCGCCGGCGCCTTCCCGAGCGCCTGCGGCAAGACCAACTTCGCGATGCTGATCCCGCCCAAGGGGTTCGAGGGCTGGGAGGTCACCACGGTCGGCGATGATATCGCCTGGATCAAACCGAATCCCGAGGATGGGCGTTTCTACGCGATCAACCCCGAGTATGGCTTCTTCGGTGTCGCACCCGGCACCAACGAGAGCTCGAACCCGAACGCGATCGCGTCGCTGAAGAGCAATGCGATCTTCACCAACACCGCGTTGACCGACGATGGCGATGTCTGGTGGGAAGGGCTGACCAAGGAGCCGCCCGAGCACCTGATCGACTGGCAGGGCAACGACTGGACCCCTGGCTGCGGTCGGCCGGCGGCGCATCCGAACTCGCGCTTTACCGCGCTGGCGAGTCAGTGTCCGTCGATCGATCCGGAGTGGGAGAACCCGGAAGGTGTGCCGATCAGCGCCTTTCTGTTCGGCGGCCGGGTCAGCAAGAACTTCCCGCTCGCGTTCCAGAGCTACAACTGGGAGCACGGCGTCTATATGGCGGCGACAATGGGGTCGGAGGGCACCGCGGCGTCGATCGGTCAGGCTCAGATGCGCCGCGATCCGATGGCGATGTTGCCGTTCTGCGGTTACAACATGGCCGACTACTGGAAGCACTGGCTGCGCATCGGCCGCTGCCATGTCGCGACCCCGCCGCGCATCTTCCGGGTCAACTGGTTCCGCAAGGACGAGCACGGCAAGTTCATCTGGCCCGGCTTCGGCGACAACATGCGCGTGCTCAAGTGGGTGGTCGATCGCTGCGATGGCAAGGTCGGTGCGATCGAAAGCCCGCTTGGCTGGCTGCCCGGCTGGGAGGACCTGACCTGGGAGGGCCTCGATTTCACGCCGGAGCAGTTCTTCCACATCATGAATATCGACAAGGAGGTTGCGCGTCAGGAGACCGTCGAGCAGGAGGAGCTATTCACGCGCTTTGGTGACCACCTGCCGCGTGAGGTCGAGCTCGAGCGGGAGCTTCAGCTCGCGCGCCTCTACCACTCGCCGGATGTCTGGGATCTCGCGCGCGCCGTGGCCCGTTGATCTGCCACGGCTGAAGCAGAATGCCGCCTCGCGTTGAGACGCCCTATCAAGATGCCCGGCTAGCCTAAACAAGCTGCTTGCGCGGCCCGGTACTCGTCATCGTCCTTGAGATCGCCCTATCAAGATTCCCGGCTCGCCTAAACAAGCTGCTGAACGATAGGCCGTAGAGCGGATGCTGTTGGGGCTTCTTAGGGACGGGTCACGTCAGGCGGCGGCGCAATGGCCTCAAGGGGTGCGCGCCAGCGCCCAGACGTCGACCTGCTCGCAGCCGTTGCGGCCCAGCAGGCGGGCAAGCTCGGAGACAGTGGCGCCAGTGGTGACGACATCGTCGAGGATGGCGACATGTCGCGGCAACGGCGCTGTGATCGCGAATGCTCCCCGAATGTTCGTAAGCCGCTGGCGCTCCTCGAGCGCGGACTGGGCTTGCGTTGAACGGATGCGTCGACAGCAGGTGATATTGACCGGCAGCGCGAGCCGGCGACCAATGATACGTGCCAGCTCCAAGGCTTGATTGTATCCCCGCTGACGGAGACGCTGAGGATGCAGCGGCACTGGGACGATCGCATCAGGCCAGGTCCAATCGGGCGCTTCGGCACTAGCGAGCAATTCCTCCGCGAGCAGTTCGCCTAGCAGGCGAACCAGGTTCAAGCGCGCGCGAAACTTCATGCCCGCGACCAGAGCAGGCAGCGGGTCCTCGTAGCGATAGACAGCGGTGCAACGTCTGTACGGCGGCGGCTGGCGCTGGCATGACCTGCACAGGCCGTCGCCTGCGATCCGGCCATGGGCGCCGATTCGATGCTCGGGGAGTTCGGGCTTGTGCTGCGGCGGAGACGGCCCTGGCTTCCGCTCCAGACTCGTTCCCGGCCGGTTCGGCTCATCAGGCTTGGTCGGCTCAGCCGTCGGTGTGCTCAGCGAGCGGGCGAGCGGGATCGCGCAGCGAGCGCAGCACGCGCCCAGTATCGGCATATCGGCGCGACAGCCCTGGCAGAGGTCCAGTCCGGCATCGCCTGGCGCGCCACAGAGTACGCAGGTTGGCGGGTAGAGCAGCGCTGCCGCTCGCGTCATCAGCGTGCGCAAAAAGCGTGCTTCGGTTGGAACCAGCTGTCTTAGAAGCCCTATAGCCATTCCGCCTGATCGCCGGACAGAAAGCGCCGGAAAAGTCAGCACCGATGGACTCGGCCTGTAAAGCCTAGTGCATCGCGTCAGAAATTCCGAGACCCCTTTTCTGCCATCTGGCTCTCAGCCCTCAGCTCTCAGCGCTGTAGGCGCTTGCGAGTGACCACCCCGTGCTCGCGGCGGCGAAGATCGCCCGCAAGCGGGCTCCTACCTCGCGACCAATGCGGGCAGCGAAAGTCGGTCTCGGGATTTCAACTGTCTCGCACGAGTCGGCTTCGGTCGGGGCGCTGTCAACCCGAAAGGCGGGATTTGGTTGACAGCGCGGAAACGGCGGTTAGGCTAGCCCCTCGCATCGTCGCGGCTGGCGGTGCTGTGCATCACGAATCTCGTTCCCGGAAATCTGCCATGTTGCCAAGTTCACAGCGCCAGAGCACCGCGTCGGCCGAGCAGACGCCGATCCGTCACGACTGGTCCATCGACGAGGCCACCGCACTGCTGGAGCAACCGCTCAACGATCTGCTGTTCGCGGCGCAATCGGCCCATCGCGGGCATTTCGATCCGAATCGCATCCAGGTCAGCACCCTGCTCAGCATCAAGACCGGCGCCTGCCCGGAGGACTGCGGCTACTGCTCACAGAGCGCCCATCACGAGACCGGGCTCGAGCGCGAGCGCCTGTTGCCGCTCGATGAGGTGCTGGAGGCGGCCGAGGCGGCGAAGCAGGACGGCGCGGGCCGCTTCTGCATGGGCGCGGCCTGGCGCAACCCGACCGACAAGAACCTGGATCAGGTCATCGCGATGGTGCGCGGCGTCAAAGCGCTGGGGCTCGAGACCTGTGTCACCCTCGGCATGCTCGAGCGCGAGCAGGCGCAGCGGCTGCGCGCTGCCGGCCTCGATTACTACAACCACAACCTCGACACCTCGCCCGAGTTCTACGGCCAGGTCATCAGCACCCGGACCTATCAGGACCGGCTGCAGACCCTGGAGTACGTGCGCGAGGCGGGCCTGAAGACCTGCAGCGGCGGCATCCTCGGGATGGGCGAATCGCGCCGCGATCGCGCCTCGATGCTGTGCCAGCTCGCCAACCTGCCAGCGCATCCCGAATCGGTGCCGATCAACCTGCTGGTGCAGGTCGAGGGCACCCCGCTGTTCGGCACCGAGGCGCTCGATCCGTTCGAGCTGGTGCGCACGATCGCCGCCGCCCGCCGGATGATGCCGGCCTCTTACGTGCGGCTCTCGGCCGGGCGCGCCCAGATGCCGGACGAATTGCAGGCGCTCTGCTTCTTCGCCGGCGCCAACTCGGTGTTCTACGGCGATCGGCTGCTGACCACCGACAATGCCGAGGCCGATCGCGACCAGCAGTTGTTCGCGCGTCTCGGCCTGCAGCCGGAGGCGGCCGAGCTCGAGGGTCGGGACCATCCGGGTGCTTGCCATAAGTCGCTCGACAGGGATGCGGCGTTGAGCGCGCGGCAGGAAACCAGTCGGTCTGCTCAAGGGCCGGCATGACGACATCGACCGAGCCCACAGTGCTCAAGTTGGTTCCGTGCAGCTTCCGGTCTCTTGGCGTGCAACAACGGCAGCGGGCCTTTCATTCTCCGGGATGGCGCACCCTCATGATCGTGAGCATGAATCATGCCGGACTCATCGTCCGGGGTGGCGCACCGTCATGATCATGACCGTGAATCACGCGCAAGGCATCGTCCGGGGTGGCACCGCGACAGTCCTCGAGGAGGCGGCCGCAGATCATCGCGGGCCGCTCGGTGACCGGTTCCGAGCAAGGCTGAACTGGCCGCGGGCGACTGATGCGCGGGCGAGTGATGATTGAGATCGATCGCGAGCTCGCGCGCCTCGAGGAGGCCGGGCTGTATCGCCGGCGCCGCGTGCTCGACGGGCCGCAAGGGGTGCGGCCGCGCATCGACGGCCGCGAGTTGCTCGCATTCTGCAGCAATGATTACTTGGGGCTCGCGGCGCATCCGCGCGTCATCGAGGCATTGCGCGACGGCGCCCGGCGCAACGGCGTCGGCAGCGGCGCCTCGCACCTGATCAGTGGCCATAGCGCGGCCCATCACCAGCTCGAGGCGGCGCTGGCACAGTTCGTCGGCCGTGACCGGGCGCTGTTGTGCTCGACCGGCTACATGGCCAACCTCGGTGTCATCTCGGCGCTGAGCGGCCGCGGCGAGCAGGTCTTGGCCGATCGGCTCAATCATGCCTCGTTGGTCGATGGCGCGCGCCTCAGCGAGGCCCGGCTGCGCCGCTATCCCCATGCCGACACGGGCCGGCTGCGTTCGCTGCTCGACGACGCCCGCGGCAGCGCCAGTCTCGTGGTCACCGACGGGGTCTTCAGCATGGACGGCGATCTCGCGCCGCTGCCGGAGCTGGCCGAAGCTGCCCGGACCGCCGGCGCACGGCTGATGGTCGACGACGCGCACGGGATCGGCGTGCTCGGCGCGAGCGGGCGCGGCACGCTGGAGCACTACGGGCTCCAGGGTAGGGCGGGGCAGGATCAGGTGCCGATCCTGGTCGGCACCCTCGGCAAGGCGCTCGGCACCTTCGGCGCCTTCGTCGCCGGCAGCGCGCCCCTGATCGAGCTCTTGATCCAGCGCGCCCGGAGTTACATCTACACCACCGCGCTGCCGCCCGCCGTCGCTCAGGCGACGTTGGCGGCGCTCGAGCTGACCGAGCAGGAGACCTGGCGCCGCGAGCGGCTGCAAGCGCTGATTCGGCACTTCCGCGCCGGGGCCGAGCGCATCGGGCTGACGCTCGTCGATTCGCCGACGCCGATCCAGCCGCTGATCGCCGGGGATGCCGACACCGCGCTCGCCTGGAGTCGGTTCCTCGAGGCCAACGGCATCCTGGTCACCGCGATCCGCCCGCCGACGGTACCGGCCGGCTCGTCACGGCTGCGCATCACCTTCTCCGCCGAGCACCAGGAGGCGGATGTCGACCGTTTGCTCGAGACCCTGGCGCATCTCCCGCGGGCCGGAGCGGCGAAACAAGGTCAAGAGCCTGTTGATGCATGACCCAGGTGCCCGTCGAGCGGTCGGTTCAGTGATGCCAACCAGGGCTGAGCAGGTGTTCGGCATGCGGTGCACGCCGCTGCCGCGACCCGCGGCTTCACTATGGCCACCCCATATTGAGAACCGATATCTGAACAGCCACGGAGCCGGTCAACGTGTCTGGGCGGCTGCAGCCGATGTCAGGCGGCGCCTGGCGGGGGCGTGCACAGCAGGGATGCTGTGCTCGAGCCTCCAGGGATTGGATTCACGGCGTCCCCCGCCGGGCGCTGCCTGGCATCGGCTCCGCGCAGGCATCCCTTAAAGCGCCACCACCCAGACCAATAGCTCTCCTGCCGCACAGGAAGAACGAGTCACCGCCCATGTCGACGCCAATCACACACCCGACCGATCTTTTCCTGCTGCACGGCTGGGGCATGAGCAACGGCGTCTGGGACGCGCTGCCTAGCGCGCTCGGCAGCCGCTACCGGCTGCATCCGATCGAGCTCCCCGGCCATGGCGGCGCCGGGTTCGAGCCAAACTGGCGCGATCTGCCGAACTGGGCCGACGCCGTCTTGGCGCAGGCGCCCGAGCAGGCCGTCTGGCTCGGCTGGTCGCTCGGCGGCCTGGTCGCGCTGCAGGCGGCACTCCAGGCCGACGCGCTCACGCGCGAGCGCCAGTCCGAGCACGGACCCGGGCACCATGGACTTGGGCACCACGGACTTGGGCACAATAGGGCTGAGCACAGGGCTGGGCGCAACCCTGGGTACAACCCGGGGCGCATCGGTGCCTTGATCCTGGTCGCCGCGACGCCGCGCTTCGTGCAGTCCGCCGATTGGCGGGCGGCGATGCCCGAGGCCACCTTCGAGCAGTTCCATGGCGGCCTGATCGATGATCCGGCCAAGACCCTGCAACGCTTCCTCGCGCTGCAGGTGCGCGGCAGCGATGACGAGCGCGAGACGCTCAGACGCCTGCGCGCCGGCATCGCGGAACGCCCCTTGCCGCAACCCGATGCGCTGCAGACCGGCCTCGATCTGCTGCGCGAGACGGACCTGCGCGGCCGGCTCGCCGACATCCGGCCGCCGACGCTCTGGCTGTTCGGCGCGCGCGATACGCTGGTGCCGCCGGCCGTCGCCGAGCGCATCGCGCTGCTGATGCCCGGTGCCCAGTGTCAGACCATCGCTGGTGCCGGTCATGCGCCGCTGCTCTCGCATGGGGACGAGACCGCCGCCGCGATCACCGCATTCCTGAACGGGAGCCTCGAATGAGCGCAATCAGTCCCATCCCGATCGATAAACGGGCCGCCCGACGCGCATTCGAGCGCGCCGCAGCGAGCTACGATCAGGCCGCGGTCTTGCAGCGCGAGATCGGCACGCGCATGCTCGAGCGCTTGGACTACGTCCGTCTAACACCCAAGACCGTGCTTGATCTCGGCTGCGGCACCGGTCATGGGCTCGACGACCTAGCGCGCCGCTGGCGCCGTGCGCGCGTCATCGCGCTCGATCTCGCCGAGGCCATGCTGCAGCGCGCGCGCCGTCGCGGCACCTGGTTGAATCGGCCCAAACCGGTATGCGCCGACCTCGAGTCGCTGCCGCTGGCCGATGACTCGGTCGACCTGATCGTCTCCAACGCCACCTTGCAGTGGGCAGGCGATCTGGCGGCCGCCTTCGCCGAGATGCGGCGGGTGCTGCGGCCCGAGGGCCTGCTGATGTTCACCACCTTCGGACCCGATACGCTGATCGAACTGCGCCGGGCCTGGGCCGCGGCCGACGGCGGCGCCCATCCCCATGTCAGCCCGTTCCTCGATATGCACGACATCGGCGATGCGCTGGTGCGGGCCGGTTTCGCCGATCCGGTGATGGATGCCGAACGGGTCACGATGACCTATTCGACCGTGACCGAGCTGATGCGCGATCTCAAGGCGATCGGCGGCCGTAATGCGCTGCAGGCGCGCGCGCGCGCGATGACCGGCCGCGCGACGCTGAGCGCAATGGAACAGGCCTATGAACAGGAGCGCCGCGACGGGCGTCTGCCGTCGACCTGGGAGGTCGTCTATGGCCATGCCTGGATGCCGGCCGGCGTCAAGACCCCACCGCAGCAGCAGACCGATGAGGGGGTCGCGATCCCGGTCGGCACAATCCCGCGCCGAGCGGCTGGACAGGGCCGCTCTCGTCAGTCGAAGTGACTGCCGGACAGGAGGCGCCCACGGGTACAGAATCCCGCAGCGCTTTTTGTCCGGCGAGCAGGCGGAATGGCGATCAGTGACCGCTTGCCAATGCTGATTGGCTCCGGTGTGGGCAACCTAGCCCATTCTGGGAAGCCAAATGACCGACGATTCACAGAGCACGGATGCACCTCAAACAGGCTCGGCCGCATGCTGTCGAGCACGCGAACAGTCGCTGCCGAAGTTCGGGCAGTGCACCCCAAACCAAAGGGCTGGCTCACATGCGATCCGCCAACGGTCTCTTCCTCACCGGAACCGATACCGAGGTCGGCAAGACCGAGATCACGCTCGGCCTGATGGCGGCCTTGCAGTCCGCTGGTCAGTCGGTGCTCGGGATGAAGCCGGTTGCCGCCGGCTGCGAGGCGACGGCGCAGGGCCTGCGCAATGCCGATGCCGAGCGCATCCGGGCCCAGGCCTCGCGCTCGCTCGCCTATGCGACCGTCAATCCGTACGCCTTCGCCGAACCGATCGCCCCGCATATCGCCGCCGAGCGCGCCGGGGTGCGCATCGCGCTCGAGCCGATCCACGAAGCCTATCGGGTCATGACCGCCGAGGCCGACTGGGTGCTCGTCGAAGGGGCGGGCGGCTGGCGGGTCCCGCTCGGTCCGAGCCTGACCCTGGCGGACCTGCCGAAGGCCTTGGACCTGCCGGTCGTGCTGGTCGTTGGGCTGCGGCTTGGCTGCCTGAACCACGCCCTGCTCAGCGCCGAATCGATCATCGGGTCCGGTCTCACGCTTGCGGGCTGGGTCGCGAGCCAAGTCGATCCAGGGATGGCCGCAGCGGAAGCGAACCTCTCAACCTTGCGCGAGCGCCTGCCCGCGCCATGCCTCGGCGCGGTCCCATGGCTGGAGAGACCCACGTCAGCGCGAGTCGCCAGCCATCTCAGCATCGCGCGACTTGCATAGCATCTCGGCCGCATGCGCGCGCGTCGTCGCGGTGATCTCGGTGCCGCCGAGCATGCGCGCGATCTCCTCGATCCGCTGCTCTGAGGTCAGGGGTGTGATCTCCGTCAGCGTTTGGCCATCGGCGGCAGACTTCCGGACCTCGAGATGCTGATGCGCCTGCGCCGCGACCTGGGGCAGATGGGTGACGCAGAGCACCTGGCGACTGCTGCCCAGCCGGTTCAACAGGCGCCCGACGATCTCAGCGACGCCGCCGCCGATGCCGACATCGACCTCATCGAACACCAGCGTCGGGATGCCGCCGACCTGAGCGGTCGCAACCTGGATCGCCAGGCTGATGCGCGAGAGCTCACCGCCGGAGGCGACCTTGGCCAGCGGCTGCAACGGCTGACCCGGATTCGCGCTGACCAGGAAGCCGACCCGGTCGAGACCCTGACCGCTCAGGGCCTCGGCACCACCGGCCTCGACCGCCACCTGAAATTGGCCGCCGGCCATGCCGAGTTCCTGCATCGCGGCGGTCACTGTCGCGCTTAGGCGCTGGGCAGCCTGAGCGCGCGAGGCGCTCAACCGCTCGCCGTGCGCGAGGAGGTCGGCATGGAGCTGCTCGCGCTCGCGCGCGAGGGCGTCGAGCGATTGGTCGGTCTGCTCCAGGGTTGCAAGCTCCTGCTGACGCTCGGCAAAGAAGGTGTTCAGCGCCTCGGGCTGCACCCGGTACTTTCGTGCCAGCTCGTGGATGCGGCCGATGCGCTCCTCGACCGTCTGCAACCGCGTTGGGTCTAGCTCGAGCGCGTCCAGATAGTGGCGCAGGCTGGCCGCGGCCTCCTCGAGCTGGACCGTGGCGCCATCGATCAGCTCGGCCGTTTCACGCAGCGACGGATCGATGCTGGTCAGCGATCCCAACTCCGATGCGGCGCGGCCGAGCCCGTCGCGCAGGGATTGCTCCCCTTCGTAGAGCAGCTCGACCAGGGTGGCGGTTGTTGCCTGCAGCTGCCCCTGGTTCGCGAGCCGGCGCTGCTCGGCATCCAGGGCCTCGAGCTCATGCTCGCCGAGCGCCAGCTCGGTCAGCTCGTCGATCTGGAAACGCAGCAGCTCCAAGCGCTCGTCGCGCTCGCTGCGAGCGGAGGTCAGCTCGGACCAGCGGGCGTCGATATCGCGATAGGCGCGGTAGCGAGCGGCCATCTCGGCGACGAGCGGCTGGTGATCCGCATAGCCGTCGAGCAGCGCACGCTGTGCCGCGGGACGCAGCAAAGACTGGTGCGCATGCTGACCATGGATATCGACGAGGAGCTCGCCGAGCGCGCGTAATTGGCCGCTGCTTGCCGAACGGCCGTTGATAAAGGCGCGAGCACGCCCGCCACGCACCAGCACGCGGCGGATGACGCAGTCGTGGCCGTCTTCAAGTGATTGGTCGGTCAGCCATGCTTGGGCAGCGGGGTTCTCCTCGACATCGAATGTCGCGCTGACCTCGGCGCGCTCGCAGCCGCGGCGGATCATGGCCGCATCGGCCTTGTCGCCCAGCGTTAGCCCGAGCGCGTCGATCAGGATCGACTTGCCGGCGCCGGTCTCGCCAGTCAGCGCGGTCATCCCAGTGGCGAGCTCGAGTTCGAGCCGGCTGACGATGACCAGGTTCTCGACCGCGATCTGGGTCAGCACGGCGTATCGGCCTGGGTATGGCCGCCCCAACCGAGCTTCGCACGCAGGATGCGATAGTGATCATGGTCACGCGGGTGCAGCAGTCGGATTCGGCGCGGGCTGCGCTCGATTCGGATCGATGCGCCGGTCCGCAGGGGCAGCGCGATCTGGCCATCACAGGTCAAACGGACCTGCTCCGGATCAGGGCTGCAGAGCCGGATCTCGATGCGGCTGCTGCCCGGTATCACCAGCGGCCGGTTGCTCAGGGTATGCGGGCAGATCGGGACCAGCAGCAGGGCGTCGAGGCGCGGATGGATCAGCGGTCCACCGCCGGAAAGGGCGTAGGCGGTCGAGCCTGTCGGTGTGGCAACGATCAGCCCGTCGGAGCGCTGGGCGTTGACGAAGCGGCCATCGATATAGGTCTCGAACTCGATCATCCGCACCGAGTTCCATTTATGGATGACGACGTCGTTGAGCGCGCGCTCGGGCTTGGATTGTTCGCCCATCCTGGCATCCAGCAGAATCCGCGAGTCGGCGTCATAGGCGCCGCTCAGGATCTGCTCGAGCCGGTCCTCGATCTCGTCGGGCAGGATATCGACCAGGAAGCCGAGGCGGCCGAGGTTGATACCCACCAATGCCAGGTCGAAATCAGCCAGCTCGCGCGCCGCATGGAGAAAGGTCCCGTCACCGCCGACCACCAGAACGAGATCGCAGTGCGCGCCGAGCGCTTCGATCTCGATCCCATCCGTGCGCCCGAGCAACCGCGCCGTCGCCTGCTCGAAGCGCGTGCGCACCCCCAGCGCCTGCAGCTTACCGGCAGCGCGCTCGACGGTGGCGGCAACACGGGGGTCCTGATGTTGCTTGGCAATGATGCCGATGTTCTGAAACCAGGCCATTGATGGCGCGGGAACCCAGGGCGGAGGGAGTAGGACTGCGTCGTGATCAGGGGCGAGGGCTTGAGCGGCGTGCAGTAGGCAGCGACTGCGGTCGTGCGCCGATGCGCGCCGCCGGCAACGTTAGCACGGGCCATGGGCTACGCCAACAGCACGAGTGAGCGCATCGCTTGACATCCGGGGTCGCGCCCCTTAGATTGCAATGCATTAGCACTCGACAGGTGAGAGTGCTAACAAGATTCGACCGGTTGCGATCGCGCTGGTTGTAGGCTGTATTAGCGCCCGGAGGTTCTGTTCGGCGCCGTCTCGCGACGAGCCCTGAAGCCGAGTTTTTCGAGATCGAGCGAACCTGTTTTCAATCGCCGGTTATCATCCGCCAGTGAGTGACAGTGAGCGACAATCGCGTGTCAAGTGACTCCCGAGCCAGTGTCCGCTTCGCTGAAGGACAGATCAGCGAGCGCGCACTCCATTTCCTGAAGGTCTTGGTCGAGCGTCACATCCGCGATGGTCAGCCGGTAGGATCACGGACCCTAGCACGTGATACCGGGCTGGATCTGAGCCCGGCGACCGTCCGCAACGTGATGTCCGATCTCGAGGACCTGGGGCTCGTCTCATCGCCGCATACCTCCGCGGGAAGGGTCCCGACCGCGTCGGGTTATCGTCTGTTCATCGACAGCCTTCTCAAGGTGTCTCCGCTGACTGAGGCGGATGTCGAGACCTTGAGATCACAATTCGATCGAACCACTGATACGGTCAATCTGATTCAGACCGCCTCGCGGGCCCTGTCTGGTGTGACCCACTTGGCCGGCTTGGTGATGGTACCGCGCCATGAGCGCGAGGTGTTCCGGCAGATCGAGTTCGTCGGTCTGTCCGGTCGTCGGGTGTTGGCGATTCTGGTGACCGGCGATGGTGAGGTGCACAATCGCATCCTCGAGACCGAGCAGCCGCTGCCGGCGGCGCAGCTCGAGCAGGCGTCCAATTATCTGACGCAGCTGTTCAATGGCCGGGAGATGCACGAGGTGCGCCGGCAACTGATGGCGGACCTCAAACGAACACATGCGCACATGGACGAGCTGATGATGCGCGCGGTGATGATGGCGCAGCGCGTCGTCGAGGCGGCCGAGCACAAGGATGACGTGATGATCGCCGGCCAGACCAATCTGATGGAGTTCTCCGAGCTGTCGAGCATGGAGCGCCTGAAGGCGCTGTTCGACGCCTTTACCGAGAAGCGTCAGATCCTGGACCTGCTCGACCGTTGTATCGAGGCCGAAGGAGTACAGATCTTCATCGGTGAAGAATCAGGTTACGAGCTGCTCGATGACTGCAGCGTGGTCACTGCGACCTACCGGGTCGAGGACCAGGTCCTCGGCGTGCTTGGTGTCATCGGCCCGACACGGATGAACTATCAGCAGGTGATCCCGGTGGTCGACGTGACAGCAAAGCTGCTCGCCGCCGCGCTGAGCGAGCGCTGACAACTCGGGCAGTCCTGATCAACCGCGACGCAGCGCCGCTTCTGCGGTGGCGTCACGGAAACGGTTCGCAATAAATCAATCACAGGCAGAGGCCACCGGGCCGGCGACCCTGAGGCCGCCGATCACCCGCTGATTGGCCCCGGGAGAGTTTGACCATGACCAAGGAGCAACACGACCAGCAATCCGCAGAGACGCCGCTCGGCGAGGAACTCGGCGCGGCCGAGGGCCGGCCTCCCGGTGAAGCGGGGGCGGCCGATCCCTCGCTCGAGGCGAGCGCCGATCCGGTTGACTCGGGAGAGGGGGCGCCGGCCGAGGCGAGCAGCGCCGATGCCGCGTCCGACAGCACCTCTGACAGCGAGGCGGCGGAGCCCGATCCGGCTGCGCTGACGATGCTGCTCGAAGATGCGCGCGCCAAGGCGGACGATGCGCACAACCAGGTCCTGCGCATGCGCGCCGAGATGGAAAACATGGGGCGCAGGCAGGCAAAGGAGCTGGAGAACGCCCACAAGTTCGCACTCGAGGGCTTCATCAAGGAGCTTCTACAGGTGCGCGATAGCCTCGAGCTCGGTAAGGCTGCCGCAGAATCGCCGGACGCCGATGTCGGCAAGCTGCGCGAAGGGACCGAGCTCACGCTCAAGCTGCTCAGCGATGTGATGACGAAGTTCGGCGTCGAGCGGATCGAGCCTGAGGGCGAACCGTTCAATCCAGACTATCACCAGGCGATGTCGATGCAGCCGCGTTCGGATGTGCCGCCCAATACCGTCGTGAATGTCGTGCAGAGTGGCTACACGCTGAACGGACGATTGGTGCGCCCCGCCTTGGTGATGGTGTCGCAGGCGGCTTGATTGCTGCAGATCAGTCTGAGCACCGAATGGCGGCCGCAGCGCTAGCGTGGCGGCATTGAGAATGCTTGAGAATCACAGGGTTTTACCCCAACTGCTCCAGCAATGAGCGGGCACGGGACGACCCGACCGAACACAACCTTGTAACCAGTTTAGAGAGAGGAGAAAGACCATGGGAAAGATCATTGGCATCGATCTTGGTACCACGAACTCCTGCGTCGCGGTAATGGAAGGCGACAAGGCGAAGGTGATCGAGAACGCCGAGGGCGATCGGACCACGCCGAGTATCGTCGCGTTCAACAGCGATGGTGAGGTGCTCGTCGGCCAGTCGGCGAAGCGCCAGGCCGTGACCAATCCGGCCAATACCCTGTTCGCGATCAAACGCCTGATCGGACGCCGCTACGAGGACCATATCGTCAGCAAGGACAAGGACATGGTCCCGTACAAGATCGTCAAGGCCGACAATGGCGACGCCTGGGTCGAGGCCAACGGCAAGAAGATGGCCCCGCCCGAGATCTCGGCCAAGGTGCTGCAGAAGATGAAGAAGACCGCCGAGGACTACCTCGGCGAGAAGGTCACCGAGGCCGTCATCACGGTGCCGGCCTACTTCAACGACTCGCAGCGCCAGGCGACCAAGGACGCCGGCCGCATCGCCGGGCTCGACGTCAAGCGCATCATCAACGAGCCGACCGCGGCCTCGCTCGCCTATGGTATGGACAAGAAGCGCGGCGACCAGAAGCTGGCGGTCTATGACCTCGGCGGCGGCACCTTCGATATCTCGATCATCGAGATCGCCGAGATCGAGGGCGAGCATCAGTTCGAGGTGCTCTCGACCAACGGCGATACCTTCCTCGGCGGCGAGGACTTCGACCTGCGGATCATCGATCACCTCGCCGACACCTTCAAGAAGGAGCAGGGCGTCGATCTGCACAACGATCCGCTCGCGCTGCAGCGCCTGAAGGAGGCCGCCGAGAAGGCCAAGATCGAGCTCTCCTCGAGCCAGCAGACCGACATCAATCTGCCCTACATCACGGCCGATCAGACCGGTCCGAAGCACCTGAACGTCAAGCTGACGCGCTCCAAGCTCGAGTCGTTGGTCGAGGACCTGGTCGAGCGCACCATCGGCCCCTGCCGCACCGCGCTGAAGGACGCCGGTGTCGGTGCCGGCGATATCAGCGAGGTGATCCTGGTCGGCGGCCAGACGCGGATGCCGAAGGTGCAGGAGAAGGTCGAGGAGTTCTTTGGCAAGGCGCCGCGTAAGGACGTCAACCCGGACGAAGCGGTCGCAGTCGGCGCCGCGATCCAGGGCGGCGTGCTCGGCGGCGGCGTCAAGGACGTGCTGCTGCTCGACGTCACCCCGCTGTCGCTCGGCATCGAGACCCTCGGCGGCGTGATGACCAAGTTGATCGAGAAGAACACCACGATCCCGACCTCGGCCAATCAGGTGTTCTCGACCGCGGATGACAACCAGACTGCGGTCACGGTGCACGTCCTCCAGGGCGAGCGCGAGCGCGCCGCCGACAACAAGTCGCTCGGGCGCTTCGATCTCTCGGATATCCCGCCGGCGCCGCGTGGTGTGCCGCAGATCGAGGTCAAGTTCGACATCGACGCCAACGGCATCCTCAACGTCCATGCGAAGGACAAGGCGACCGGCAAGGAGCAGTCGATCGTGATCAAGGCCAGCTCCGGCCTCTCCGACGACGAGATCGATCGGATGGTCAAGGATGCTGAGGCCCATGCCGATGAGGACCGGAAGTTCCACGAGCTGGTCGGCGCCCGCAATCAGGCTGATTCGATGATCCATGCGACGCGCAAGTCGATGGAGCAGCTCGGCGACGACAAGCTTGAGGCCGGCGAGAAGGACCGGATCGAGAGCACCATCAAGGAGCTCGAGGAGGCGATGAAGGGCGAGGACAAGGACAAGATCGAGTCGCTGACGACGGCCCTCGGCGAGGCCTCCGGTAAGATGGCCGAGCGGCTCTATGCGCAGGATCAGGGCGGCGGTGCTGCGGATGGCGGCGCCAGCAGCGATTCCTCCAGCCAGGGCAGTGCCAACGCCGGTGCCGACGATGTCGTCGATGCCGAGTTCGAAGAGGTCAAAGACGACAAGCGCTGAGGGCCGGCGCGACGTTAGGGCCTGAGCTCCCGGCCAGGCCGCGGCGCGCGAGCTCGGCTCGCGCGCCGTTTCGTTTTGGACTGGCTCGTGCCGACTGCTGCGGGAGTGATGCGGCCAGGTATCCTCATCCTCGACCTCCCTTATCAACCGACTGACCGACCACGCGAATGTCTCAACGCGACTACTACGAAGTCCTCGGCGTGAGCCGGAACGCCAGCGAGCAGGACATCAAGAAGGCGTTTCGCCGCCTTGCGATGAAGTATCACCCGGACCGCAATCCGGATGATGCCGAATCGCTAGCCAAGTTCAAGGAAGCCAAGGAGGCCCATGATGTGCTGACCGATGCGCGTAAGCGCAGTGCCTACGACCAGTTCGGCCATGCCGGGGTCAGCGGTCAGGGCGGCTTCGGCGGTGGGCCGGGCGACTTTGGTGCTGGCGGCTTCTCCGACATCTTTGGTGATGTCTTCGGCGACATCTTTGGCAGCCGCGGCGGCGGACGCCGCGGTGCGCGTGGGGCCGATCTGCGCTATGACCTCTCGCTGACCCTCGAAGAGGCCGTGACCGGGAAGGACGTCAAGATCCGGATTCCGACCACGGTGGAGTGCCATCACTGCGGCGGCACCGGCGCCAAGCCCGGTACCCGTCCCAAGGAATGCCCGACCTGCCACGGCGTCGGTCAGGTGCGGATGCAGCAGGGGTTCTTCTCGATCCAACAGACCTGCCCCGAGTGCCGGGGCTCCGGCAAGGTGGTCGAGGAGGCCTGTCGGCATTGCCGCGGTGCTGGGCGTCTAAAGGAGGAGAAGACGCTCTCGGTCAAGGTCCCTGCCGGGGTCGATACCGGTGATCGTATCCGCTTGGCCGGCGAGGGCGAGCCAAGCGAGCGCGGCGGGATGCCCGGCGACCTCTATGTGCAGGTCGTCGTCGAGGATCACCCGATCTTCAAGCGCGAGGATAACCACCTCTTCTGCGAGGTCCCGATCAGCTTCGTCACCGCGGCGCTCGGCGGCGAGATGGAGGTCCCGACACTCAATGGGAAGGTGATGCTCAAGGTGCCGGCTGGTACCCAGACCGGCAAACTGTTCCGGATGCGCGGAAAGGGGGTCAAGCCGGTGCGTGGCGGTCCGGTGGGCGACCTGCTCTGTCGCGTCGTCGTCGAGACGCCCGTGAACCTGACCGAACGGCAGAGGGAGCTGCTGCGCGAGTTCGATGACAGTGTGAGCGCTGGAGGCAAGCACCATAGCCCGCAGTCGAGCAGCTGGCTCGACGGCGTCAAAAGCTTCTTCGAGAAGATGGGGCTCTAGCTCGGCTGCTGCGCCCCGCTTGCGCCCCTCTTGCGGCCATCCATCCGCCGCCCCTGAAGCTGACGCGATCGGTCGTTTTCCGGTCCGACGGTGATCCCCGCGCGTGAGAGCGGAGGTTTGTGCCCTTCCCTTGCAAGGGTGCAGTGGGCGATCTGGGCCTCGTGAGATCGATCGGGTCGATCTTGCGCTCCGCCGGGAGCGGCGGACGCTGTCACGAGGGGCGAGCGGTCGAGACTTCTCGCCGGCGTTCGGCTCGGTTATCGTAAGGCCATCGATTCTGACCCCACAGGAGAAGACTAATGGAAGCGATTCGGATAGCTGTCGCCGGCGCGGGCGGCCGGATGGGCCGAACCCTGATCACCGCTGCGCATGCAACCGAGGGGCTTGAAGTCACCGCGGCGACGGAGCAGTCAGACAGCACGCTGGTTGGCGTCGATGCAGGCGAGCTGGCGGGCATCGGGCCGATTGGTGCCGCGATCCGGCCTGACCTGGATGAGGTCCTGGCGGACTTCGATGTGCTGATCGATTTCACGACCCCGCGCGCGACCATGCATCACCTCGAGCTTTGCCGCGATGCGCGGTGTCGGATGGTGATTGGAACCACCGGTTTGACGCCGGATCAACTCGAGCAGGTCAGCGAGGCGGCCATCGATACGGCGCTGGTGCTGGCGCCGAATATGAGCGTGGGCGTGAATCTCTGCTTTAAACTCTTGGATCTCGCGGCCCGGGTGATGGGCGACGAGGTCGATATCGAGATCATCGAGGCGCATCACCGCCACAAGGTGGATGCGCCATCTGGTACGGCGTTACGGATGGGGGAGGTCGTGGCAGACGCGCTCGGACGCGATCTCGAAGAGGTTGCGGTCTACGGGCGCCAAGGTCAGACCGGCCCGCGTGAGCGCCAGACGATTGGGTTCGAGACCGTCCGCGCCGGCGATACCGTGGGCGAGCACAGTGTCTGGTTTGCGGCTGACGGCGAGCGCGTCGAGATCGCCCATAAGGCGACGAACCGGATGACCTTCGCCCGCGGTGCTTGCCGGGCGGCCCGTTGGATCGCCGAGCGCGACCGCGGTCAGTTCGATATGCAGGACGTGCTTGGTCTGCGCTAGCTGCATCCATCACGGCATTGAGACTGCCTCGGCAAGCCGAGCCGCCTGACGGGCTGGACCTGACGGGCTGGTATAGGTGGTCGAGGTTGGTCAGACGAGTTGATGCTGCTCGCGCATATAGTGATAGACCAGACCCGATACCTCTCGCATGGCGTTGCTGCGGTTGGTGATCCAGGTCGTGTAGTAATTGGTGCGTTGGCTCTTCTCGATGATCCCGATGAAGGTGTAAGGTCGCGGCCGTCCGCGCCGATCCTGGCACTCGATGATCCCCATGTTTCCGCACAGCATTGCCGTTGAGCCGGTCTTATCATAGACGCGGATGTTTGCAGGCATCCCGCGCACCCGCCGTGTGATGCGATCGTGGTTCGGGATCGACATCAGCTCGCGGACCTCCTCGCAATGCGGCATGCGATCGTGCCAGAGTGCCCAAAGGAACCGGCTGTAATCGTGCGCTGATGCCTTGTTGCGGTAGGTACGGCCACTCGCCGGGATGCGCTCGACGATGCTGGTCTGCTGGAAGACACCGCCGGCATGGCGCTTGAGCACGCGCTCGACATCTCGAGGGCCATTGCCTCCGTTGTAACGGCTGACCAGATCCATGATCTCGTTTGTTGCAGAGTTGCTACTGTGGCAGATCATCCGCTCCATCGTCTCGCGCACACTCCCGGTGTAGCGCAAGGTCCCGCGGCGCTCTTGCATCGTGTAGAAGAACGCCTGGGCCACGAAGGGCTTGATCATGCTCGCGGCCTGCCGGGGGATGTCTTCGTTGATCGAGACGAGCTTCTTGCGACCAGTGAAATCGTAGACGGACCATGAGGTCCGCTCGTCCGGTCGGATGATCCCCTGAGCGCGCTGGCGTTTGACCAGTCTGACCAATTGGCTCTGCAGCGCCGAACTGGATGCCGCCGCATCCGACATGGGCACGCCGAGCAGCAGCGCTGCGGTCGCTGCTGCGATGGTCCCGATGAATTGGCGCCGGTCGATGCTAGACGATTCGACGGTGTTGGCCGCGTGATCGTCCAGGGCGCTTGCTTCGCTCTCTGTTGCGCTCATCACTTTGCCCCAACGCGTGATCTAGCGTGCCGCCCAAAGACGGGCAGCTGGTGCCGACGCCTGCGATACAGGCGCCGTTCCCCCGCACCAGTGCTTCCCCCACCTCGATAGCTTAGGCAGGTCGAGTGAAAAAGACAAGAATAAAAGAAAAGAAATTTTCTGCATACTCAGGGTGATCCAAAGATTTCCTCGACGCTGTCTAATGGTTGAAGGCGCCTGTTCTTGCCCAAGACACAGTCGGCTGAAGTGGTGCTTGGCCTGGGCACGGCGGGACCAGCCAACGGGTCTGTTCAAGGCCGCGATTGATTCGATACAGGGCGCGATGCGATCTGCGCGCGATGGGGTCTGCGCGCGATGAGGTCTGGATCGGCGCGATCGTCGGATGCGCGCTGAACGAGGGCGCCGCGGCAGACGCTCGCTCCGAAGGCAGCCGGTCGAGGGTCCAGCGGCTCAGTGGCCTTGCCCACCGTCGTCGTGCTGGGCCTGATAGCGCGCCAATGCCTCATCGATCTTTCGCGTCAGGCGTTCTTCGATCTGGGGCTTCATCGGGGTCAGCAGCAGCCCGAGCCTGATCGTGAGGTCCATCGAATCGTCAGCGACCGCGATCGCACCGGAGATGCCGGCGCGCTTGAAGTGCAGGACATCGCCTTCCCATTGGTATTCGGCACCGTATTCGTCGCGCACGCGCGCGGCGATGCGCTCGACTTCGGCGCGTGCTGCGTCGAGGCCGAGGTGATGCGCACGAGCAACATGGATCTTCGACATAACGGATTCTCAATCGGCTTGCGGTCGTATCGGAACGACCCAGTATGTCGGCCGGACAGCCACTGGGACAATGCGATGTTGTCTCGTTTGAGGCAGCGTTCTCAGGAGCTGGCTGCTGACTGATCCGGTTGAGAAGGGTAATCGTTCGCGCGAAGCCCCTGGCGGTAGGCTTCGGAACGTCGGTCACCGCCACGAGGCCGCGGGCGCGCCCGGCGGTTGAGCCTGGTTTCGATGTCACGGCAAAAGGCTTCGTCGCCGAGCACCCATGCCTTGTTGGTCGCGGCCCTGAGCTGCTCGTGGAAGGCCGTATCCGGGGGCTGATCGAAGGTCTTGCGATAGGCGTCTTGACGCTCCAAGGCATTGTTGCCTAAGGCGTTGTAGAGCGGGTGAGGGGCGATCAGCTCGTCGTCGACACCGAGGGCGTTGGCCGGATAGCTCGACCAATCGTAGTCATCTGGGGATGCGACCAGTCCGGCGCGCACTGCATTGGTCTCGATGTAGCGGCTGACCGCGAGCAGGAAGGCCTCTGGGTCGAGCAGGGTTGCGCGGTAGCGTCCTTCCCATAGCGTGCCGGTGCGCGCGTAACGGTCGTTGACGTGCTGGACGAAATACCGTCCCGTGTATTGCATCAGCTTGCCGATCCCGTTTTCTACCCAGGGGGTCAGTAGCAGGTGGAAGTGGTTCGGCATCAGCACATAGGCATGGATGTCGCACTGGAACCTGGACGCAGCCTCGCGCAATCGCCCCCAGAGCACCCAATAGTCCTCTTCGTCACGCAGGATCGGTTGTCGGTTGTTGCCGCGTTGGATGACGTGCTGCGGATAGCCGGGAAGCGCAAAGCGGGGGAGGCGGGCCATGATGGAATGATTCCCTCCGGTCGAAAGGGCCTGACTCGAGTATAGTCGATCGATAGGGCGCGTTGGATCGAGCTACCGCGCCGGTTTGGCTGCGTTATCATTGATGGTTTTATCGTTAGCGGAGGTCCACATGGAGGACATCAACCCGGTCCGAAATCAGATCGCCGATCTCAAGGGGCGTGTCGAGCTCCTTAGGGGGTATCTTTGACTATGCCGAGAAGCAGGAACGGCTGACCGAGGTGTTGCGCGAGCTCGAACAGCCCGAGGTCTGGTCTGACCCGGAACGGGCGCAGGCGCTCGGTCGCGAGCGCGCTTCGCTCGAGGCGGTGGTCAGTACCATGCGCGAGCTCGATGAAGGGCTCGGCGATGCTGACGACCTGTTGGCGATGGCGGCCGAAGAGGAGGATGCCGAGACCGTCAGCGCGGTCATCTCCGATCTGGAGGGCTACGAGAAGCAGGTCGGCGAGCTCGAATTTCGCCGCATGTTCTCGGGCGAGATGGACGCGAACAACGCGTTCGTCGATATCCAGGCCGGCTCCGGAGGGACTGAGGCCCAGGACTGGGCCGAGATGCTGCTGCGCATGTACCTGCGCTGGGCCGAGACTCACGGCTTCAAGGCCGAGTTGACCGAGGCATCGCCCGGTGACGTCGCCGGGATCAAATCAGCGACCGTCGCGGTTGAGGGGGATTATGCGTTCGGCTGGCTGCGCACCGAGACCGGCGTCCATCGGCTGGTGCGCAAATCACCGTTCGACTCCGGCAACCGGCGCCACACGTCCTTTGCGGCCGTCTTCGTGTCACCGGAGATCGACGACTCGTTCGAGATCGAGATCAATCCGGCCGACCTGCGCATCGATGTCTATCGCGCTTCCGGCGCCGGCGGACAGCACGTCAACCGCACCGAATCGGCCGTGCGCATCACGCACCTGCCGACCAATATCGTGACCCAGTGCCAGAACGGTCGCTCCCAGCATGCCAACAAGGATCAGGCGATGAAGCAGCTCAAGGCCAAGCTCTACGAGCTGGAGATGCAGAAGCGCCGCAGCGAGCAACAGGCGCTCGAGGAGAGCAAGTCCGATATCGGCTGGGGTAGCCAGATCCGGTCCTACGTGCTCGATCAGTCGCGTATCAAGGACCTGCGTACCCATGTCGAGACGGGCAACACCCAGGCCGTGCTGGATGGCGCGCTGGACCCATTCATCGAGGCCAGCCTCAAGAGCGGTCTCTGAGCGCGAGCTATGAACGAAACGCAGCCGAACGACACCAACAACCCCTCCGCGCACTTGGAGCAGGACGAGAACAAGCTGATCGCGCAGCGGCGTGAGAAGCTGGCCCAGATCCGCCAGCAGGGCGTCGCCTTCCCAAACGATTTCCGTCGCAACGTCGTTGCCGGTGAGCTGCATGCCCACTATGGCGAGATGGATGGCGCCGAGCTCGAGACGCGCAACGTGCGCGCCAAGGTCGCGGGCCGGCTGATGAGCCGGCGCGTGATGGGCAAGGCGAGCTTCGCCCATCTGCAGGACATGAGCGGGCGCATCCAGTTGTTCGTGCAGCGCGATCAGCTCGGTGCCGACGAATACGCCTGGTTCAAGAAGGAGCTCGACCTCGGCGACATCGTCGGTGTCAGCGGACAGCTGTTCCGCACCAAGACCGGCGAGCTCTCGATCAAGGTCGACCAGCTGCGGTTGCTGACCAAATCGCTGCGGCCGCTACCTGAGAAATGGCATGGGCTCTCCGACACCGAGAGCCGCTATCGTCAGCGCTACCTCGATCTGATCATGAACGAGGCCAGCCGCGAGACCTTCAGGGTTCGCACGCAGCTGGTGCAGGGCATCCGCGATTACCTGAACCAGCACGCCTTTCTCGAGGTCGAGACGCCGATGATGCAGGCGATCCCGGGCGGCGCGGTGGCGCGGCCGTTCGTGACCCACCACAACGCGCTCGACATGCAGCTCTTCCTGCGGATCGCTCCAGAGCTCTATCTCAAGCGGCTGGTCGTCGGCGGCTTCGAGCGGGTCTATGAGATCAACCGTAACTTCCGCAACGAGGGGCTCTCGACGCGCCATAATCCCGAGTTCACGATGCTCGAGCTCTATCAGGCCTACGCCGACTATCAGGACCTAATGGACCTGACCGAGGCACTGATTCGAGACCTCGCCGAGCGGGTGCTCGGCTCGACGCAGCTCCAGTATCAAGGCGAGCACTATGATCTCGGCCAGCCGTTCGCGCGGATGACGGTGCGTGAGTCGATCCTGCACTTCAATCCGGAGCTGAGCGCGGCCGATCTCGACGACCTCGAGCGTGCGCGTACAGTGGCCGAGCGCCTGGATATCCATCTCAAGGACAGCTACGGCCTGGGTAAGATCCAGGTCGAGATCTTCGAGAAGACGGTCGAGAGTCGGCTCATGCAGCCGACCTTCATCACCGCCTATCCGACCGAGGTCTCGCCGCTTGCGCGCCAGAACGATGAAGACCCGTTCGTGACCGATCGCTTCGAGTTCTTCGTCGGCGGCAGGGAGATCGCGAACGGTTTCTCCGAGCTCAATGATCCGGAGGACCAGGCCGAGCGGTTTCGACGCCAGGTTGCCGAGAAGGAGGCGGGCGATCTCGAGGCGATGCACTTCGACGCCGACTATATCTGCGCGCTGGAGCACGGGATGCCACCTACGGCCGGGGAGGGTATCGGCATCGACCGGCTCGTGATGCTCTTTACTGACGCCTCGTCGATCCGCGACGTCCTCTTGTTCCCGCACATGCGCCCCCATGCTTGAGCAAGTCACTCGTCAGCGACGATCAGCGATGAGCGATCAACGGTTCGATATCGAGTTCTCCGGCGAACTGATGCCGGACGCCGATTTGCAGCGTGCGCGAGCCCAGGTGCAGACGCTGTTCAAACTGTCGGAGGGGGCTGTCGATCAGCTCTTCACCGGTGCGCCGGTCACGGTCAAACGCGGCATCGATGGCGCCCTTGCCGCGCGCTTCCACGCCGCCTTTGCGCGCGCCGGCGCGATCGTGCGGATCGTTCCGGCCGGGGATGGTGGGTCACTGGCGCCAGTGGGCGCCGAGCGGCCAGAGGGGAACGAACTGCCGGGCCTGGACCCGTTCGGATGGTCGAAGCCGGAGTCGAAACATCCGTTTCTGCATGCACTGTTCCATCACTTCGAGCGCAGCTTGGCCTTCGTGCTCTTGGTATTGATCGCGATCGTCGCACTGATCGCCTTGATCGAGCTCTGCGTTCTCCTCTACCGTGACCTGATCAGTGCTGATGGCTTTCTGCTCGGCCTCGACGAGCTGTTCGAGGTCTTCGGGATGTTCCTGATCGTGCTGATCGCGGTCGAGCTGATGGCCAGCATCTACATGTACATGGTCGACAAATCCGTTCATGTCGAGATGATGCTGCTGATCGCGATCACCGCGCTCGCGCGCAAGGTGGTGGTCCTCGACCTCGAGGGTAAGGGCGATCCGGCGATGTATATGGTTGGCTTGGCCGCGCTGATCGCGACGCTGATCGGGGGTTACTATCTGGTCAAGCGTCTGGAGCAGCGGCCAGGCGACCGGGCGCTACATTGACCTGCTGCGACGCGGATCGGTAAGACCGAGCAAGGCGTCCGGATGCCTACCCGGCAGCAATTCCCGCCGCAAAAATATCTGCTTTAGAAACAATAAGTTGGCTTTGAGCCGAAAAAAATCTTTCGTAAACTTTTGAAGCCGAATCAGTATACTGCCACGACCTTCTCAAGCTGCGAGGCAGGTATTGATGAGTGGTCCGTTCTCACGCCAGCACCTCAGCGTCGCGGGACTGCTGCGCG
>NZ_NRSJ01000053.1 GCF_016584085.1 Halochromatium glycolicum
GCTTTTGTCCGATGGGTGTGCAACGATTGTTGTGTAGCGACTGCTCAACTGAGGAGCCGGATGCGGGAATTCCGCACGTCCGGATCTGTGGGAACCACGGGTGAGCAATCACCCGTGGTCACCCGGCCGCAGAAGGCGCGGTCAAAATTGCACATCCCAAACTGGACGGAGTGTAAGTGTGGTTGGCTTGAGCGACTGGCTGGATCTGCAGCGGTTGGCGACGGCTTTGGTGATGCCGCTGCCGCTGGGGTTGCTGATCGCGCTGTTTGGCCTTGTGTTGGTGTGGCGGTTGCGATGGCTCGGGGTGCTGGGCGTTGGCTTGGGCTTGGGGCTGATTGGGGTCTGCGCGCTGCCGGTGGTGGCTGACGGGTTGCTGGGCCGTTTGGAGTCGGCGTATCCGCCGCAGGCCGCGGAGGCGTGCGCGCCCGCGGATGCCATCGTGGTGTTGGGCGGGGCGGTGCGCCCGCGTCTGATCGCCGACGTCCGAGCGCGCTTGCATTGGGGTTCGGATCGGGTCTGGGAGGCCGCGCGGCTGTATCACGCCGGTTGTGCGCCGCTGGTGGTGGTGAGCGCCGGTGGCAAGATCGTGCCGCCGATCGCCGAAGTGGAAGCCGAGGCGATCGCCGGGCTCTTGATCGAGCTTGGCGTGCCCAGGTCGGCGCTGCGTCTGGAGCGCGCTAGCCGCAATACCTTGGGCAACGCCCATTTCAGTCGTGCGCTGCTGTCGCCGACCGGGGCGCGACGGGTGCTGCTAGTGACCTCGGCTTGGCATCTGCGCCGGGCGGTCGCGCTGTTCGAGCGCGTCGGGCTCGAGGTGGTGCCGGTGGGGGCGGATTATCGCGCCTTTAGCCGCTGTCGTGGGCTGCGCTGCTGGGTGCCGAGTGCGGAAGCGCTGGAGGCGAGCGGGCTGGCGGTAAAGGAGTATCTGGGGTATCTGGTGCAGGTGCGATGGCGGTAAAGGAGTATTTGGGGTATCTGGTGCGGGTGCGTTGGCGGTAAAGGAGTATCTGGGGTATCTGGTGCAGGTGCGATGGCGGTAAAGGAGTATTTGGGGTATCTGGTGCGGGTGCGTTGGCGGTAAAGGAGTATTTGGGGTATCTGGTGCGGGTGCGTTGGCGGTAAAGGAGTATTTGGGGTATCTGGTGCGGGTGCGTTGGCGGTCGTGAGGCTCGCTCCGATAACGGTTGCCGGTATTGTCGAACAGGGTTCTAAAGCGTGCTCTCCGTCATTCCGGTCCTTTTCCACTACGTCATTCCGGTCCTTTTCCCCTACGTCATTCCGGCCGGGAAGCCGGAATCCAGCGCAGGGAAAGCAACCTCACAGCAGGCCCTGAGCAGCAGGCCCCAAAGCTCAGCAGGAACCGCCCGCTCACCATCCCTGGCCTGGGTCCCGGCTTCCCGGCCGGGAAGACGGCGGCGTGGCTTGAGATGACGGAGGCATGGCCCGGGACGACGGAACCATGGGCTGAGACGACAGAATCCTAGAGGCTCATCCGATGACCCGCCGCCCAGCTGTCTACATCCTCGCCAGCAAACGCAACGGCACCCTTTACATCGGCGTCACCAGCAACCTGCCAAAGCGCATCTGGGAGCATAAGCACGATTTGGTCGAGGGTTTCACCAAGCGCTACCGAGTCCATCAACTGGTCTGGTACGAGCGACTCGATAGTATGGAAGCCGCGATCCAACTCGAGAAGCGCATGAAGGGGTGGCGACGCGAGTGGAAGCTGCGCGCTATCGAAGACATGAACCCGACTTGGCGCGATCTGTTCGAGGACTTCTCTGCTGGTGATTGAGCCCAAATGACTAGCCTCTCCCTCAGCGATAAATTTCCCCCGGAGGTCAACGGCCCAGCCTCGCGCGCTCTTGACTTCCAGATCTTTCGGTTCAGGCTAAGAAACTGTCCATCAACTTCTTCCCGTTTTGCGGGCCAGCGTTGGGTGATCACCGGGAAGTAGAAAATGGACAGCCACTAAACGAACCACATTGCTGTACAGTTTGATTCAGCAGGCTCTGCGTGCGGCGGGCGTCACGAAAACGCTCTACATCCAGATTCTGGACTCGGATCAGGCCGGCGTGGTCGCGGCCTGTAATGGCTACCTCGAGACCCCTTCGATGAGCACAACTGCGTCGTCTCCATCGAGCGCCTGGGCCCGGCGCACCCTGCTACGGCTGCGTGCATGGCCACCGGCAGAGTCGGCTGCTGTGCATCGCTACCGGCAGATTCGGCTGCTGTGCATCGCTACCGGCAGATTCGGCTGCTGTGCATCGCTACCGGCAGATTCGGCTGCTGTGCATCGCTACCGGCAGATTCGGCTGCTGTGCATCGCTACCGGCAGATTCGACCGCAAGGCGCTGAATGCGCGCGCCAGCGGCTGATGCGGTCGCGCTCTAGGGGGCGGCGGTCAACAGATCGGCGAGCTTGAACGCGGCGGCGAGGGCGACGAGGCTGCCGCAGAGCCAGTAGGTCTCTAGTGATCTCTTGCTGCAGGCGCAGCTCGGTCTGTTGTCCGATCGCGTCTTTACAAATCTTCATAGCATCAGTATATGCGTAAATACTAAACTATCCTTACTTGGTCGAGACTTTGGGTTATCCGGCCCTGAATGTATGAAACGGATGTATGAAACGGAGGTAGTTTTATGTGTTTCGATGCGTTGACGATTGGCGGTTTGCTCGTTGCAGTGGTCAGTGGCGGGTTCTTGGTCGGCGTGGTCTCGCACAATGACCGATCCGCCTCCCAAGCGCCTGATGCGCGCCATGGCGAGCGAAGCGAAGGCGCGTAGTCCCCGGCTAGCCGTGGGCGCGTGCGCCCGCAGTGGCGAAGGGGCGTAGACCCGAAGCCGCGGAGGGCGTATGCAAAGCGCATCCCACACGGCTTCAAGCTATTAGCCCTCACTCACTTGGTGGCTGTCCATTTTCTACTTCCCGATGATCGCCCAGCTATTGTCCCGACTTATGTGATCCGGACACCAAGAAGCCGCCAGATACTGGAAATAAGCGGCTCCTCCGTCTGGATTAGTCCCGGCGGAACAATATGGCCCGTAAATCGGGAAGAAGTTGATGGACAGCTTCTTGGTACAGCCTGATGAGTTCGAAGGGGCCGCCGAGCTCTGCAACAGCCGCGCGGCAGGAGTAGTGTCCCGACTGATGTGATCCGGACACCAAGAAGCCGCCAGATACTGGAAATAAGCGGCTCCTCCGTCTGGATCAGTCCCGGCGGAACAATAACACCCACTCATCAGAACCGGTTCTGGGCAGCAAGCCTCGTTGACCGCCGCGATGGAAGCACACCCCGTCCCGGCGGTCTCTTTTTGCGGTCGGGAGACGGCGCCGGCGGCATCGCAAGCAGGTCGCGATGGCCGAGCGCGATCTCCGATGCCACCAGTGTCTCAAGGGGTTGCTGACAGAATGACTATTCCCCCCTCCTTGTGCCTCGTGCGTATTTCGGCCCATCGTGACCAGCCATTCCGGAAACCGACCGGAAATCGGTCACGCCGAGATCGGAATCGGCGGTCACGTTCGTCGGAATAGGCACCTCGCTGGCCAATTCCCGATCAGGCACGCGGGACGCACCCTGGCGGCCCGCCCAACTGCGGTTTCTATACTGCATCCAGTTTGGGATGTGCAATTTTGACCGCGCCTGCTGCGGAAAAACGACGTTCCTGTCTCTGGACGCGGTTTAGAAGCTGTCCATCAACTTCCCGATTTACGGGCCAGCGCTGGGCGATCATCGGGAAGTAGAAAATGGACAGCCACTTAGGTTGAAGCGGACGCCGTTTGGTACCAGCCGTAGGTGGCCTCGATGCCCTCCACTAGACCAATCTTCGCGCGCCAACCCATCGCTGCCAGTTTCGAGACGTGTAGCAGCTTGCGGGGTGCGCCGTCGGGCTTGGTGGGATCGGTGACGATGCGACCGCGGAAACCGGTGACCTTGGCGATCAGCTCGGCCAGTTCCCAGATGGCGATGTCGACGCCGGTGCCGATGTTGATGTGGCTGCACATGGGCCGGGTGTATTCGTCGTAGACCACTTTGGGCTGGTTGAGGACGAAGAGCGCGGCGTCGGCGAGATCGTCGACATGCAGGAACTCCCGGCGGGGTGTGCCGGTGCCCCAGATGACGACCTCGTCAGCGCCGCTGCGGGCCGCTTCATGGAAGCGCCGGATCAGCGCCGGCAGCACATGCGAGTGCTCGGGGTGGAAGTTGTCGCCGGGGCCGTAGAGGTTGGTGGGCATGACGCTGCGATAGTCGGTGCCGTGCTGGCGGTTGTAGCTCTCGCAGAGTTTGATGCCGGCGATCTTGGCGATGGCGTAGGGCTCGTTGGTGGGCTCGAGCGGTCCGGTGAGCAGGACCTCCTCGGCCATGGGCTGGGCGCAGTACTTGGGGTAGATGCAGGAACTGCCTAGGAAGAGCAGGCGTTTGACCCCGGCGGCGAAGGCCTGGTGGATGACATTGGCCTCGATCATCAGGTTGTCGTAGATGAACGCCGCCGGATAGTCGTTGTTGGCCTGGATGCCGCCGACACGGGCGGCAGCCAGGATCACCACGTCCGGCGCTTCGGCCTGCATGAACGCGCGCACGGCGGCTTGATCGGTGAGGTCGAGCTCGGCATGACTGCGGGTGATGAGCTCAACGCCAACGCCAGCTGTCCGACGCGCCTCGAGCTGCCGCACAATCGCCGAGCCCACCATGCCACGGTCGCCGGCGATATAGATTCTGGTTGGCTTGGTGCGGGACATGACCTAAGTCCTCCATTGGTACCGGCGTTTCCAGGCCGTGGGCCTTCAGTAGCGCATGGCGCCGCGCGATGCGCAGATCCTCTTCGACCATCTCGGTGCACATTTCGCGTGCGGTCATCTCGGGGGCCCAGCCCAGCTCTCGCTTGGCCTTGGAGGGATCACCGAGCAGTGTCTCGACCTCCGCCGGGCGGAAGTAGCGCGGGTCGATGCGCACGATGACGTCACCGGGCTTGACCGCGGGCGCCCGCTCATCGATCACCTCCGCGACCACAGCGCATTCCTCGAGCCCCTCGCCCTCGAAGCTGAGAATGAGCCCTAAGTCCTGCGCCGCCCAGCGAATGAAATCGCGCACCCGGTGCTGCTGGCCGGTGGCGATGACATAGTCCTGCGGGATGTCCTGCTGCACCATCAGCCACTGCATGCGCACATAGTCACGGGCATGGCCCCAGTCTCGCAGGGCGTCGATGTTGCCCATGTACAGGCAGTCCTCTAGGCCCTGGGCGATGTTGGCGAGCCCGCGGGTGATCTTGCGAGTGACAAAGGTCTCGCCGCGGCGCGGGCTCTCGTGGTTGAAGAGGATGCCGTTGCAGGCGTAGAGCCCGTAGGCCTCGCGGTAGTTGACGGTGATCCAATAGGAGTAGAGCTTGGCCACCGCATAGGGGCTGCGCGGGTAGAACGGCGTGCTCTCGGACTGCGGTGTCTCACGGACCAGGCCGTAGAGCTCCGAGGTGGAGGCCTGGTAGAAGCGGGTCTTCCGCTCTAGCCCAAGGAACCGGATTGCCTCCAACAGCCGCAGCGTCCCGAGCGCGTCGACATCGGCCGTGTACTCTGGCGCCTCGAAGCTCACCGCCACATGGCTTTGCGCACCCAGGTTGTAGACCTCATCGGGCTCGACCTCGCAGAGGATGCGGGTGAGACTCGAGGTGTCGGTGAGGTCGCCGTAATGCAGGTGCAGTCGGGGATTGGTCTCGTGCGGGTCTTGGTAGATATGGTCGATACGCTGGGTATTGAACTGGGAGGTTCGGCGTTTTAGGCCGTGCACCTCGTAGCCCTGCTCAAGCAGAAACTCGGCGAGATAGGACCCGTCCTGACCGGTGATGCCGGTGATGAGTGCCCGTTGCATAACCTCATCCTAGGCGGTCGCGCGGCGCCAGAACTGGGGCAGTTTCTGGACGTTCTTGAACATCAATGTGCTCAGCCCGCCGACCCGATTGGCCCGCAGGGCGCGAAGGTCCTCCCACGACTTCCGGGCGATATTGGTCAGCGACCGATTACTTGCGCCGCCGGTACGCATCCGGGTGAAGACGCGCGGCATGTATGAGACCTGATCATCGGGCAGGTGGGTCAGGACGCGCAGCATGAAGTCGTAGTCTGCGGCGATGCGGTAACTCTTATTGAAGGGGCCAAACTGCTCGTAGACCGAGCGGCGCAAGAACAAGGTCGGATGCGGTGGCATCCAGCCGCGACGGAGGTTGATCGGTTCGAAGTTTCCTGCACGCCAGTAACGAATGACGCGGTCGGTATCCTGCTGCGAAACGTATTCGAGGTCGCCGTAGACCGCGTTGATATTGGGGTCAGAAAAGGCCTCGGCGATCCCGCTCACGACATCCTCCGCGGCAAAGAGGTCGTTGCTGTGGAGCAGCCCGACAACCTCGCCGCTCGCCATTGCAATTCCTTTGTTGAGGGCATCATAGATGCCGGCATCCGGCTCACTGACGATCACGCGCTGGTTGTCGTGTCGCGATCTCAACAGCTCCAGTGTTCCATCACTGCTCTGATTATCGATAACGATATGCTCGATATCGCTATGTGATTGGTTGTCTAGGGAGTCGAGGCAATCAGCAAGGGTGCTCGCGCAATTATAGGTTGCGGTGATAATCGAGATCTTCATGGTTCAAGAGTCCTGCAGCATAAGTGGTCTTTACCCTGCCGAGACCGAGGCTGAAGCCAGAACCTCCGACAGGCGTGATGGCGTCTGACTAGACGGCTTGGCGGTATTCAGGTGTTACCTGACAGGAGCGGAGATAATCGAGCTGCAGGTCGCTGCTCGTGCGCACGAGGATTTCATTGCCGTGCGGATCGAGGATCTTTTCTTCCTCTGGGTCGAACAGGCTATCTTTCAGGTATTTCGCACGTAATGCGGCGACCACCTCGTCTTTATCGACGAGGTTGATCTGCTCAAAGGTGCGTCTTGCGTAGAAGAGGCGGGACCGATGAAAGTGGAATTCGGTGCGCAACTTGTAGCCGGCGCGCTTGAGCCGGTAGAAGAGCAGGTGTTCTTGGGGGGTATAGAGATTGAGTTCAGGCTCGCCGAGGGCTTTCAGTAGATCGTCGGGTGTGCAGTCGAATTGAATCCCCGGGTAGGGCTTGATGATGGCGCTTGTCCGTTTGGGCATGCGCATCACAGAGGCTTCGCATAGGGTCTGATAAACGGCTGAATCATTCTGGACAACCGCCAGATCGCCTGCGCTCGGTTCTCCTGTTCGTGACCTCGAGCGCGAATGACCGTCGAGCAACTTGCCTAACGTAGCTAGCATGGGATAACTCCCTATCTGTTTCAGTTTAAGCCATTTGGTTCCAGCGGCTGCTGAAGCGTCAGTCAAACTGATCGACAGGTCATGAGCAAGCAAGTTGTAATGAAGATTGATGTAGTGAAAAAGAAGAAGTATGAAGACTGTGAAGTTTTATGAAGAACCTGAAGATTTATGAAGAGAAGCCGGTTTGAGCTCAACCGAAAAGATGAAGAAGGATTAAGAATCGAGGGGCGATCCCGTAATGAAGAAGTATGCAGGGATGTTGCGCCTTCCGGGTGAATCGACGATGTTAGTGCCGACGAGTGATCACGGCCGTCGAGCGGGGGGTTGTATCCGCTTGTGTCCGTGGTCCAATCGCGTGGTCCAATCGGTAGGCAGTGCGATGGATGACTCAGATGACAGACGAACCCTGTGCACCGATGAGTCGGCGCTTGTCATTGAGGTGGTCGCTGCTGGTATGAGCGGGCGGAGAGCCGATGCCGAGTCAGGGGCCGCCCCTGAGGTCACTGCATGCGAAGGCTTCGGGCAGGACTGCCACGATCAGGCAGCCGAGGCACAGGCGCGTCTTGCCGCGATCCAAGAGACGAGTCGTCGGGTCGCTGCGATGCAGAGCTCGATTGCTGAGGACATGCCGAATCTGAGGCGGTTGTTCGGCACGGCCACCTTGGTTGCACCGGTCGGTCGACAGCAAGCCTTGCAGGGATCGATCGACGAATCTGACACTGAGGTGGAGCAAGCAGATGCGCATCCTGATCTATCTACCGGTGATCCATACCGCGGAAGACCTGGGGGGGCTGACGGGCGCCGTCGCTGAGGTTGCTGCGGATCGCGTCACCGCGACAGCCGCGGGTCGTGGTGCGGGAGATGCCGCGCAGCAAAAGCGCGCGCAAGGAGAGGCCGCACGACAGGAGCGCATCAAGCAGGTCTGGGATCAGATCGAGAAGGTGATCACGGCACTTCCAGTCGGCTCCTCGGGCTGGCGGCTGTATCAGGATGGGTTGCCGATCTGCGGCCGGGAAGCGGCCATCGTGGACGAGCTCGCGGCCGGTGGCAGTCGTAATCATCAGCTGCTTCAGCAACTGATCGGGCACGGCGCCGAGCTCATGGGGACCGAGCCGCCGGACCTGCTGGTTGAAGAGTATCTATTGCAGAAAGAGAAGCTGAATGCGAGCGGGCCGGAGCAGTCGACCCTTCTTATGGCGTCTGTGGACTTGTTGAACCGTCGGGATGCGGCGATTGGCGAGCGTATCAATCAAACGCTGCAGGATGGCGAGGTCGGGATTCTCTTCATCGGCCTATTGCATGATGTCGAGACCTATTTGAATCCCGACATCAAACTCCGGTATCCGATTGGCAAACCTGGTGCGATCCGCAGTCATGTGACGCTCAAGTGAGGTTGAGTGCTTGAGATGGGTATCGACACAGGTTTCAGTGGGACGCCGTTGAAGGTCTTGGTCGTGGATGATGACCATGATCTCTGCGACATGCTGAAGATCGTGCTGAGCCGTAGCGGCTTCGAGGTGCTGACGGCGCATGATGGGAATGCCGCATTGCGCAACGTGAGCCTGCGTACGCCTGATGTGGTGCTGTTGGATGTCAAGATGCCCGCTATGGATGGGATGCAGGTCTTGCGTCGCCTTCGCGACAGTCATCCGATGTTGCCGGTGGTGATGATGACCGCCTTTGCCGGGGTGACCCAAGCAGTGGATGCGATCAAGGCGGGCGCATTGGATTATCTCCCGAAGCCATTCGACAATCGGCATGTTGTCAGCGTGCTCAACCAGGCTGTCGAGCAGTTTGGCAGGACCCTGGTCACGCATGGGGGTGCTGAGGCCGCTGATGCCGAGGACAAGGGTGCGACGGCCTTGCTGCGTTACCTCAGTACGCGGATGGGCGGCAGTGCCGCGGTTCGCGCGCTCGCGAGCGAGATGGCGACCGTCGCCGCGACCGATTTCTCGGTGGTGATCCAGGGCGAGACCGGCACGGGCAAGGAGCTGGTCGCGCGCACCCTGCATGATTTCAGTACGCGGGCAGCGGGTCCATTCATCGCGCTCGACTGTGGCGCGATCCCGGATACGCTGCTCGAAAGCGAATTGTTCGGCCATGAGAAGGGCGCCTTTACCAGCGCCGATAGCCGCAGCATTGGCAAGGTGGAGGCGGCGCAAGGCGGCACGCTGTTCCTCGATGAGATCGGCAACATGTCGTTGCAGGCGCAGGCGTCGATGCTGCGGGTGCTGCAGGAGCGGGTGGTCTATCGCGTCGGTGCTCAGCAGGGCATTGCGGTCGATGTGCGGGTGCTGGTTGCAACCAATGAGGATCTGCAGCGGGCGGTTGCTGAAGGCCGCTTTCGCGAAGACCTCTGGTATCGGCTCAATGAGTACCAGCTCTTGGTCCCGCCGCTGCGTGAGCGTGGAGACGACATCCTGCATCTGGCCGAGCGCTTCCGCCGTCAGGCCGAAACGGATCTGCTGCGACCGGTTCCGGAGTTCTCCGCTGCGGCGCAGGCACAGCTACAGACCTATGAATGGCCTGGAAATGTCCGTGAGTTGAGGGCGGTGGTGAGGCGGGCGGCGCTCTTGGCCGAGGAGCGGATCGAGGCCGAGCATGTCATCCTCCCAGTTCGGGACGGCGCGAGTGCTGATGCATTGCCGGCAGATGAGGGGTCGCTCCCGGTGGGTGAGCGCTCGATGCGCGATATCGTTTTTGAAAACACGCAGCAGTTGGAACGTGCGATCCTCGTCAAGGCGCTCGGTTTGGCAAGAGGCAATAAAGCCGAGGCCGCGCGGCTGCTGCAAGTCGATTACAAAACGGTGCACAACAAGATCAAGCGATTTGGTTTGCAGGTGTAAAGAGCTGAGTGATGAGCGATAAAGACCAAAGTGGCCTCGGTATTGAAGGGGTGTTGCGTGGTCTCGGTGACTTGGTCGATAAGCTGGGTCATCTTGCTGAGACCGGAGAGCAGCTGAAACGCAGTGGGCAATTCGATCTACAGTCTGAACAAGGTAAGGATGTGAAAGCGGTTTATGGCTTCTCGGTCAGGGTGGGTGCTGCTGGCGATGGCACCGCGGCGGCGGAACCGAAGGTCGAGCCCTTCGGCAATGTCCGCCGTGATGAGAAGACCGGTGTCTCGGTGGTGCAAGAGGTGACCGAGCCGATGGCCGACGTATTCGATGAGGGCGACCATATCAAGGTGGTCGTCGAGCTGCCGGGCATCGGCAATGACGATGTCCGACTCGATCTCCGGGACGACATCCTGGTGGTCGAGGCCGAGCGCGGGGAGAAGAAATATCGCAAGGAGATCCTGCTGCCGCGGGCCTGCGACGCCGCTCACCTGCAATCGAGCTGCCGCAACGGCATCCTTGAGGTGCGGTTGGCCTGATGCGTGATCCATTGAAGCTTAGGGTGGCCGAGGCGCTGGCGAAGGACGTCGGGCGCGGGTATGCGCGGCTCGATCCGGCCGATATCGGCCGGCTGGGCCTTGAGCTCGGCGAGGTCGTGTGCATCAAGGGCTCGGCGTCGAGCGTCGCCAAGGTGATGCCCGCCTATCCGGATATGCGCGGGCAGCACCTGATCCAGCTGGATGGGATCACGCGCAAGAATGCCGGGGTCGCGATGGACGAGCAGGCGCTGGTCGAGGCCGTGCCGTGGCAAGCGGCGCGCCGCGTGGTGCTGATCCCGACCACGGTGACGCCCGGCAAGCGCGATCTCGACTACATCGGCAGCCTGTTGGATGGGCTGCCGGTGGTCAAGGGCGACCTGGTGCGCGCGTCGCTGTTCGGCAGCCGTTCGGCCGATTTCTCGGTCGCCGACTGCGACCCGCGCGGCGCGGTGGTGATCAATCCGACCACCTCGCTGGTGATCGGCAAGCGCAGCGAGGATGCGGCGACACCGACCACGACGCTGACCTACGAGGATGTCGGCGGGCTGCGCAACCAGGTCCATCGCATCCGCGAGATGATCGAGCTGCCGCTGCGTCATCCGCAGATCTTCGAGCGGCTGGGGATCGATGCGCCCAAGGGGGTCTTGCTGCATGGCCCGCCGGGCTGCGGCAAGACCCTGATCGCACGCATCATCGCCCAGGAGAGCGACGCCAACTTCTTCAGCGTCAGCGGCCCGGAGGTGGTGCACAAGTTCTACGGCGAGAGCGAGGCGCATCTGCGCAAGATCTTCGAGGAGGCCGCGCGCAAGGGCCCGAGCATCATCTTCATGGACGAGATCGACGCCATCGCGCCGCGCCGCGACAAGGTGGTCGGCGATGTCGAGAAGCGCATCGTGGCGCAGTTGCTGGCGTTGATGGACGGCTTGACGCGGCGCCAGAACCTGATCGTGATCGCGGCGACCAATCTGCCCAATGCGATCGATCCGGCCCTGCGCCGGCCCGGGCGCTTCGATCGCGAGCTCGGCATCCCGATCCCGGACCGCGATGGGCGCCTCGAGATCCTCGAGATCCATAGCCGCGGCATGCCGCTCGATGACGATGTCGCGCTGCCCCAGTTGGCCGAGATCACGCACGGCTTCGTCGGAGCGGATCTCGAGGCGCTGTGCCGCGAGGCGGCGATGAGCACGCTGCGCCGGGTGCTGCCGGACATCGGTCTGTCGCTCGATGAGATGCCGATCGACCGCCTGGCCGGGGCCACCGTCGGCATGGACGACTTCATCACCGCCTTGCGCGAGGTGGAGCCCTCGGCCATCCGCGAGCTGTTCGTCGAGGTCCCGGATGTCGGCTGGAAGGACGTCGGCGGCCTGGACGCCATCCGCCAACGCTTGGTGGAAGCGGTGCAGTGGCCGCTGAGCTATCCCGCCTTGTTCGAGCAGGCCGGGGTGCGGCCGCCCAAAGGCTTGCTGTTGGCAGGTCCGCCGGGCGTCGGCAAGACCATGATCGCCAAGGCGATCGCCAACGAGAGCGGGGTCAATGTGATCGCCGTCAAGGGGCCGGAGCTGATGTCGCGCTTCGTCGGCGAGTCCGAGGCCGGGGTGCGGGAGCTGTTCCAGAAGGCGCGGCAGGCGGCGCCCTGCATCATCTTTCTGGATGAGGTCGATGCGGTGGTGCCGGCCCGCGGCGCGGGCGCGACCGATTCCCATGTGGCCGAGCGGGTGCTCAGTCAGTTCCTGGCCGAGCTGGATGGATTGGAGGAGCTCAAGGGCGTGTTCGTGCTCGGCGCCACCAATCGTGCCGATCTGATCGACGCGGCGATGCTGCGCCCCGGCCGCTTCGACGAGGTGGTCGAGATCCCGCTGCCGAACGAGGCTGATCGCCGGGCCATCCTCGATGTGCACCTGCGCGATAAGCCGGGTAGCGAACTCGTGAACATCGACCAGCTGGCAGCCGGCACGGCCGGTGCCAGCGGTGCCGATCTGGCTGCCCTGTGCAATCGCGCGGCATTGCGGGCGATTCGCCGCGCGGTCGCCGAGGACAGCGGTGACCCGGGGGCGGTGACGGACGTGCGGCTGGAGACCGACGACATCGAGTGCGCGACCGCCGAGGTGCTCGGCGATCTGGCGCATCGGCCCCGGCAACTGTGCTAGCCATGTGCGTGTGCCCATGACGACCGATGCCGCGCTCGAACCGGCAGCCGACGAGGCGCTGTATCTCTACTGCGTCCTGCGCAGTGCCGGCGCCATCACGCTGCCCGATGCGGCGATCGATCCGGCGCGGCCCGTGGCGGCGCTGGAGCACGCTGGGCTGACGGCGGTCGTGAGCCCGGTGCCGCTGGCAGAGTTTCGCGGCCCGCAGGGCGAGCAGAATCTCGCCGACGTCGGTTGGCTGGGGCCGCGCGCGCTGTGCCATGAGACCGTCATCGCGCATTTCCTGCCGCAGGCGGCGGTGTTCCCGCTGCCGTTCGGCACCCTGTTCTCGTCTGTCGCGGCGCTGCGGCAGGAACTGGATGCACGCCGGGGGCAGATCGAGGCGGCGCTGGAGCGGGTGCAGGACTGTCGCGAGTGGGCGGTGCAAGGGGTGCTGGAGCGCGAGCAGGCATTGGATGCGCGCGAGCAGGAGGCGATCGCGACGGGGCGCTATGTGCCGGCCGCATCAGCGGGCCGCCAGCACCTGGAGAAGAAGCGCCTGCGCCGCGCGCTGGAGCGTGATCTCGAGGCCTGGCTGTCGGCGCGGACCGCCCCCCTGGCCGATACCTTGTATCGCGCATACGCTGGTTTCACCGAAAGGCGCGTCCTGGCCGGGCAGGGGCTGGCGTTCAACTGGGCGGTGCTGGTCCCGAGCCCAGACACCGAGCGGTTCCTTGGTCTCATCGATGACGCGCGTGCGCAGCATGCGGCAGCGGGATTGCAGATCGTCTGCAAGGGGCCCTGGGCTGCGTACAGCTTCTGTGGTGAGCTGCTGTGAGTTCGGCCATGAGGGTCATGCTCTACTGCGTCAGCGCCGCTCAGGACGGGCTGGCGAGATCGGCCTCGGCGGGTCCTGCGCCGTCGGCTGGTCCCCTGCAGCCGGTTACGAGCCATGACCTGACGGCTTGGGTCGGCCCACCGCCAACGAACCTGGAGAGCACGGAAACGGCCTTGGCCTTTGGGCGTGTGATCGAGGCCTATCACGAACGGATGACGGTCATCCCGATGCGCTATGGCTGCCTGTTCGATGATCCCGATGCGGTTGCCGCGCATCTAGGTGCCCATCAGGGTCAGTATCAGGCGGTGCTGGCCGAGCTCGATGCCTGCGCTGAGCTGAGTCTGCGCATCCCGATTGGGCACTCGGCCGCGCAAGCCGATCCCGCCACGCAAGCCGTTGCCGAGCAGACCAGCGGCCGGGCCTATCTGCTGCAGCGCCAACGGGCGCTGTCGGCCGAGCAAACCGCCGTGCATCAAGCCGAGGCCCTGGATCGGCAGCTGGTTGGCCTCGTGCGTCGGCGCGAGATCGAGGCCGGTTCCTTTGCGGGCCAGGCGATGGTGTCCGTGCACTACCTCGTGCCACGCCCGCGGGTCGCGCAGGTCACCGCGGTGCTGCGCGCGGCATCTGCTGACGCTGCAGCACGGCCTGTACCGAGGGCATGGCAGTTGAGCGGCCCTTGGCCACCCTATCATTTCGCGGCGCTCGCGGATCTTTCCAGCGAGAAGTGACTGTTCGATGATGCCTTTCTGTAACAGAGACGGACATTTTCGGTGTGGTTACGAGCAGCTCATGGATGGGATTCCCTCATCGGTGCTGCTGCTCGATGAATCGCTGCGTATCACCATGGTCAATCGGCATTTCTTGGAGAAGACCCGCCGCAGCAAGCGCAATACGCTGGGGCAGTTCATCACCGATGTCCTGCCGCCTGAAATCCTGGATCATGCCGGAGGGGTTCAGCAGCACATCGAGCAGGCGCTGCGCAGTGGCGAGGCCCAACCCGGCAATCGCATCGGCTATCGTGCTCCGGGTCTTGCCCGGCGGGTCTATTATTATTCGGTCATCCCCTTGCCGCGTCATGACGGCTCACAATGGGTGATGGTCTTCATCGAGGACGTCAGCGAGCAGGTCCGGCTTGCCGAAGAGGTCCGTCAAGCCGAGCGGCGCCTGGCGTTGGTCGTCGAGAGTGCGAGCGACATCGTCCTCTCAACCGATAACGAGGGCCATATCCTGACCTGGAATACGGCTGCCGAGGCGTTTTTCGGCTTGTCGTCCGCTGAGGTCTCCGGCCGCTGGTTCGCGGATCTCTGCTCCGGGCAGGACTGCCAAGAGGCTGCTAGCAAGCTCTTGGCGCAAATCAAACGCGGTATCCATTCATTGACCGCCGAATGGCAGTTGATGGCCGGCGACGGGCAGTCACGCCTGATCTCTTGGGTGTTCTCGGCGATGCGCAACGATTACGGCGAGGTGATCGGTGTGGTCGCGGTTGGGCGGGACCTGACCGAGCGCCGGGAGTTCGAGAAGCAACTGCAGCGTTCGCAAAAACTGGCTGCGCTCGGTGTGATGGCAGGCGGTATCGCCCATGAGGTTCGCGGCCCGCTCTCGACCTGCTATTCGGCCGTGCAGTTCCTCGAGGAAGCGGGTCTCGATGAGGAACTACGTGAACAGTGTATCGAGAAGATCAGGGGCAGTGTCCTAAAGGCCTCCTATATCATCGAGAATCTGCTGCGTTTCGCTCGGCCGGCCGCCGATGATGAAATGGTCGAGACCGATCTGTGTCAGTTGTTGCAGGAGACGGTCGACCTGGTGGCCAATCAGGCCAAGGTGCAGCAGGTCCGTCTCAGCCTGAATCGGCCACCCTGCCCGCTGCCGCTGCGTGCAGTGCCCAATCTGTTACAACAGATGTTCTTGAATATGTTTCTGAATGCCATCAATGCGATGCCGGACGGCGGTGAGCTCCGGGTTGATGTGCATCCTGACGACGACCAGGTCTGCGTCGACATCGTTGATACCGGTATTGGCATCGCCGAGCAGGATCTGCCCAAGATCTTCGACCCCTTCCATACGGCGACGAAAGGCCCCGAAGCTGTGGGCCTGGGGTTATCCATCTGCCATTCGATCGCCCGCCGACACCTCGGGACGATCCATGTCACCAGTGAGCTCGGAAAGGGAAGTACCTTTCGTGTCGAGCTCCCTATCACCTGACGCGATGCAGTGCCCTCACCTCGTTGAACAGGCTTTCCATACTGGTCATCGATGATGATCCGGATATCTGTTGGGCCATCGAAAGGCTGGTGCGTTCCCGCGCCCACCGGGTGACCTGCGTCAATACCGGTGCTGAGGCGCTCGCGCGACTGCAGCACGAGGCGTTCGATCGCATCATCCTTGACGCCAAGCTGCGTGATACGAATGGCATGGAGCTGCCTTCGCGAATCGATCGGATTGCCCCGGGTGTTTGGATCGTTCTGGTTTCCGGTTATTACTATGCCGATGATCCTGCCGTCCTGGCGGCGCTGGAGCAGGGCCTGATTCGGCGATTCGTCGCCAAGCCGTTCTCGCATCAGGCCTTGCTCGATGCGCTTGCGGTGGAAGGCGAGGGCCAGCGCGCTCAGGCGGCGATTGAGGTTGGTTAGGCCAATCGGGAGCGGTTGCCATAACTGGGGAAACCGTTCCATGGATAGTCGATCAGAATATTATTGGATGCTTGATATTTGGCAATCGCTTGGCTCCTTGCGTCTCCGTAAATCAAAGTGTTAGCGATTGGCTGCGCAGTGATGAAAGTTGGCATCCGGGTTGCTCTCTCTATCCGTGACAGTGCAGCCGCACTGTCCAATCAGATGTGTTGTCACGCATAAAGGAGTAGTTCAATGGCAAACGTTGCAAAGTCCACCGATTCCTCGAGCCTTGCCGAAGTTGTCGATCGCGTCCTCGATAAAGGCATCGTTGTCGATGCATGGGTGAAGGTGTCGCTGGTCGGCATCGAGCTGCTGTCGGTTGAGGCCCGGGTCGTGGTGGCATCGGTCGAGACCTACCTGAAGTACGCCGAGGCCATTGGCCTGACCGCGACGGCAGCGACACCTGCCTAACGCGATTGGAGCCTAGGGGCCTGACCGTCCGGGTCAGTGCCCCGGCCAGTCTCGTCCGTCGTATCAACGGCGGCGGGGCTGGAGAGCGTTGCACTGATCTGAGGAGACCGACGATGGGCAAGATTCTCGACGAGATGACGCAATTGCGCGATGAGATCGACCGTGCGCGGAGCGCGCGAGCGCAGGCGCACCAGCGGCGTGCTCAGGACCTCGGCGAACAGGCCTCGAATGTGAATGACCTGCTCGCTGGCTTTGCGCGAGCGCGGGCCGCGCAGGGCGACGCGGACCGAGCGGTACGGCAGCGGTTCCTGGCCGGCCTGGCGCAGGACATCAACGAGCTGGACGCGGGCCTGCGGGCGATGCTGCAGGGGTTCCAACAGATGCGGGCCGAGCAGGCGGCGGCGGATGCCGCGAAACGCCGTGCCGAGGTCGACGCCATTGCCGAGGACATGCGCGGTACATTGGCGGACTTCAAACGGAGGATGATCGCGTTCCGTGCCGATTACGCGGCCGCAGCCTCTCAGCAGGCCGCGGCGCGCGCCGATTTCATCGCCCAGAGCAAGCAGGAGGTCAGCGGCCTGATCGCCGGCTTCGAGCAGGCACGCCGTGAACAGGCAGCCGCTGGCGCCGAGGCGCGCCGGGCGGCCCTCAGCGCACTGAGCAACGAGGTGGCCGCGATCCAGGACGCCGTCGCTGAAGACCTCTCGGGTGTCGCCCAGCTATTCGCAGCGCGCGGCGTGGCGCAATCGGGCGAGCGGTCGCGGCCGAGGACGCGCAAGCAGCCCGAGACCAGCGCTGATGCAGCTGCCGAATCAAACCCCTGGGCGGCCTCGGAGGTCGCAGCAAGCGCTCAGGACGCCGAGCCGAAAGCGAAAGCGTCTGCAACCGCCGGCGGCAAGGCAAAGAAATCCGGTCCGAAACGGTCCTCGGATAGCTCTGAGAACGCCTCCTGATTCGGGTCTGCTGTTATGACCGTGGAAAGTCTTAGTCAAGCTCAAGCTGTCGATTCCAGCGACAACGATTCTGTCCTCCCAGAGGCCAGTGACACCTTCGTCACGACGCCCTATGTCGAAGAGGTCACTGGCCGCGCGTTGGCCTATCTGCGCGCCGGCTACCCGGTGCATCTGGCCGGCCCGTCCGGTACCGGGAAGACGACGATGGCGTTTCATTTAGCGGCCCTCTGGGGCCGGCCGGTGACGCTGATCCATGGCAATGACGAGTTCAGTGTCTCGGATCTCATCGGCACCAATGATGCCGGTTATCGACGGAGCAAGGTCGTCGATAATTTCATCCATTCGGTGGTCCGCACCGAGGAGGAGATGCGGCAGATGTGGGTCGATAATCGGCTCACGACGGCATGCCGGAATGGCGACACGCTGATCTATGATGAGTTCAATCGCTCCCGACCCGAGGCCAACAACGTCTTGCTCTCGGTGATGTCGGAGGGAATCCTGAACCTTCCGGGGCTGCGTACCGCCGGTGAGGGGTATTTGGATGTCGGCGGTGATTTCCGCGCCATCTTCACCTCGAATCCGGAGGAGTATGCGGGCACCCACAAGACGCAAGACGCATTGGCCGATCGGATGATCACGATTCGGCTCGACCCACCTGATCGGGACACCGAGATCAAGATCGTCAAATCCAAATCCGGACTCGATGAGATCGAGGCGGGCCATATCGTCGATATCATCAGGGAGCTGCGTGGAACGGGTGAGAACAAGACCCGGCCAACCCTGCGCGCCGGGATTGCAATGGGCAAGATCCTCAGCACGGTCAGTGGCCAGGCGCGCTTTGGCGATCGGCTGTTCCATCATATCTGCTATGACATCCTGAGCACCGAAAGCGCCAAGGTGCTGCATGATGGGCAGTCTGTCTTTCGGCAATGGGTGGACGATGTGATCAAGCAGGTGTGCCCGCCGTCCGGCGTGCAGCCAGCTGATGGGTCAGATTCGTCCAAGGTGCTCGAGAAGGCGCAAAGCTTTTGGCATCAGAGCTGATGCGGATAGGGGTGAATGATGGCCGTCAAGACAACGCGTCCGCCACGTTCGATGAACGATATCAAGACCTTGGCGGGACGCAACACCAATCAGGAACAGCGCCGCTACACGAGTTACTTCCAACTCGGCGCATTGGAGCTCGAGCGGTATCGCCGCGGCTTGGAGCGGGATGCCGCGCAGCAGCGGATCAATACCATCAATCAGCGCCTGGACGAGATCGAGGCGGAAATGCAACAGCTGCTCGCGGAGGCCGGGGCCGAGGCGCTGCAGCAGGCAGGTGAGAGGCCGCTTCACCGCCGGTTGACGACCTCGAGCAATCCCCGTAAGCCCGAGTCGAGCGAGCGCGAGCGCCAGCCCCGTGGGCTGCGTATCCGCTACTGAGATCAAGCCGAGCAAGCAGCAGGAGCGATATGGCCCGCAAATCCCATTCCCAAGGCGGTCGATTCATCTACGCGCTGGTCGACGTCGACGCCGAGGTGCCGAGCTACCGAGTCACTGGATTGAACAAGGCTCGGGTCTATTGCATCCCGGAAGGTGCGGTCGGGGCGGTGGTCAGCGATATCCAGAGCCCGCGGGTGCGCCCGGAGCGTCGCCATCTGATGGCACATCGGGCGGTGCTGGCGCATCTGTTGGAGCAAGGAACGGTGTTGCCGATGCGATTCGGCACCATCGCAACGAGCGCGGCCTCGGTGCGGGCCTTGCTGCGTGCGAATGCGCCTGCCATCGAGGACCAACTGCAGCGGGTGAGGGGGCGGGTCGAGATGGGTCTGCGTGTCTCCTGGGAGGTTGGCAACATCTATGAGTATTTCGTCCGTATGCATCCCGTCCTGCGGGAGATGCGCGATCGCGTGGTCGAACAGTCCGAGGCGGCACGCGAAGAGAAGATCGAGCTTGGACGGATGTTCGATCGGCTGGTGCAAGAGGAGCGCGAGCGGCATACCCAACGCGTGATCGAGGTGTTGAACGACTACTGTGAGGAAGTGATCGCCAATCCTGCCAAGAATGAGAAGGAGGTCATGAATCTGGCTTGCTTGGTGGAGAAGGACGGGCGCTCGGAGTTCGAGAAGGGGGTGTTCGAGGCCTCCAAGCGCTTCGACAATGACTTCCTGTTCGACTACAACGGTCCCTGGGCGCCGCACAATTTCGTCAATCTTGATCTCAGGACCCCGGCCAGCGCCGAGCAGCGGGCCGCTGCCGGCTAGTCGCATGCCAGCGTGCGAATAGCGTGCGAATAGCGGGTGAATAGCGCGTGAATAGCGGGTGAATGATGTTGGTGGTCGATGACATCCTATTCAGCCCCTATCGCGGCTTGCTGTGGCTCTTCAAGGAGATCCACAACGCCGCGTTGGAGGAGGTCGAGGGCGAGGCGACCCGGATTCGCAACGAGCTCACCAATCTCTACATGATGCTCGAGACGGGGGAGCTCGATGAAGCGGAGTTCGATCGCCGCGAAGGCCCCCTGCTGGACCGGCTCGATGAGATCGAGGCTGACGAGGAAGAGGAAGACGACGACGAATTCGATGACGACGAATTCGATGACGACGAATTCGATGACGATGAATTCGATGACGACGAGGAAGACGCCGAGCAACTCGATGAAGAGGAGGTCAGCATCGCAAGATGACTTTGCAGGCACAACCCGCATTCCTGACTACGCCTGGGCTCAGCCTGCTGTATTTCGGGGGCAAGGGCGGCGTTGGTAAGACCACCTGCGCCTGTGCCGCCGCGCTCGAGATCGCCCAGCGCCGGCGCGCGGAGACAGTGCTGCTGCTCTCGACCGATCCGGCTCATTCGCTCGCCGATGCATTGTCGGGGCTGGCGCTGCCGCCCAACCTGGAGATGCTCGAGCTGGATGCGGCCGCGGCCTTGGAACGCTTCAGGCAACGCTATCGCGGAAAGCTCGAGGAGATCGCCAACCGCGGGACCCTGTTAGACGCCCAGGACGCCCAGGCGCTGCTGGAGATGGCGCTCCCCGGTATGGACGAGCTGGCCGCCTACCTGGAGATGGCCGAGTGGATCGAGCAGCAGCGCTACGGCTGTATCGTCGTCGATACCGCGCCGACGGGTCATGCGCTGCGGCTGCTGCAGATGCCGGATCTGATCAGTCGCTGGATCAAGGCGTTGGATGCCTTGCTGGCGAAGAACCGCTATCTGCGTTGGCGGTTCCAACGCGACCAGCGTCCGGATGATCTGGACCAGTTCCTGCTGGGGCTCGAGCGCACCCGCCGGGGCATCGCCGAGCTGGTCAAGGATGGTACGCGTTGCCGATTCGTCCCGGTGACGCTGGCCGAGGCGATGAGCATCGAGGAGACCGAGGATCTCCTGCAGATGCTCGATGGGCAAGGGATCATGGCGCAAGACCTGGTGATCAATCGGATGATGCCGGCAAGCGACTGCGCCGTCTGCCGCGTGGAGCGGCAGCGCCAGCTGCGCGCGCTCGCCACCCTCGATCGGCAGCCGGCGCAGGCGAGGCTCTGGGCCCTGCCGCTGCTGGCCGATGAGCCGCGCGGCGAGGCCCTGCTCAACGTCTGGTCGCAAGCGCAGCGGCTCGATCCTGCCGCGTTGCGCGAGCAGGGTGCGCCGGTCGCCAACGAATTGCCGACCCGGGTCAGACGGCCTGCATCGCTGCCGCCGCCGAGCGCGCGGCTGGTGATGCTGGCAGGCAAGGGCGGGGTCGGTAAGACCACCTTTGCGAGCGCCACGGCGCTGCGCTTGCGCGCCGAGTACCCTGACCGGCGCATCCTGCTGTTATCCACCGATCCCGCGCACTCGCTCGCGGACTGCCTTGGACGCGCCTTTGGCCCGCGGCCAGTCGCGGTGGACACGGGCCTGGATGCCGAAGAGTTCGCGGCCGAGCAGGCCTTTGCGGTCCTGCAGCAACGTTATCGTGACGAGCTGCGCGGCTTCCTCTCGCAGGCGCTGAACAATCTCGACATCACCTTCGATCGCGAGGCGATGGAGCAGCTGCTGGAGCTGGCGCCACCGGGGCTGGATGAGATCATGGCGCTGACCCGGGTGATCGAATACCTCGACGGCGGGGCCTATGACCTGGTGGTGCTGGACACCGCGCCGAGTGGTCATACGCTGCGCCTGCTGGAGCTGCCCGAGTTGATCCAAGAGTGGCTGAAGCTCTTCTTTCAGCTGCTGTTGAAGTATCGCTCCCTCTTGAAGGTGCCGGAGCTCTCCCGTGACCTGGTCGAGCTGTCGAAGTCGGTCAAGCGGTTGCGAGCGCTGCTCAGGGATTCACGCGAGACCGCCTGTTACCTGGTGACCATCCCGAGCGCGTTGGGATTGGCCGAGACCGGCGATCTGATCGCCGCGCTCGAGCAGCTGCAGATCCGGGTCTCCGGCCTGTTCATCAATCAGCTGACACCGTTCGACGGTGATTGCGCGCTCTGTGATGCGCTGCACGAGCGCCAGGCGCGAGAGGTTGCGCACGCGCAGCAGCGATTCCCACGGCTAACGCAGACATTGGTCTATCGCCAGTCCGCACCGACCGGACTCGATGCGCTGCGGCGCTTGGGCGATGCACTCTATTGCCCGCTGGAGGCATCCCAATGAGCGCAGGCGTCGCGTCAGTGTTGTCCCGGCCATGAGCGACACCGGTCTCTCGCAAAACGGGCAAGAGCATGTTTCGCTCTGCGAGGCGCTGGATCGCATCCTGAACAAGGGGGCGGTCGTGGTGGCCGATCTGACCATCTCGGTGGCCGATATCGATCTCATCTTCATCAATCTGCAGGCGCTGGTCACCTCGGTGGAGACCGGGCGGCGGCTGCAGCAGGAGGCGGCGAATGAACAACGAGCAGTCGACACCGACGACGCCGGGTGAGTCCGGCACGCCGCTGGCGGCAGCAGCCTCATCGACGGTCGGCGGCCGCAAGCGGCTCGAGATCGACGAGGCCGGTGTGCGCAACGGACTGGCGCAGTTGGTGCTGACGCTGATCAAGCTGCTGCACGAGCTGTTGGAGCGCCAGGCGATCGCGCGCATGGAATCGGGCTCGCTGGATGAAGAGGAGATCGAGCGGCTTGGGCTGACGCTGATGCGTCAGGCCGAGGAGCTCGAGCGCGTGCGCGAGGCCTTTGGCCTGCGTGATGAGGATCTCAACATCGACCTCGGTCCCCTGGGCCGGCTGTTCTAACGAGGCACCATGGCCAATCATCACCGTAATCTGAGCCATTCGACGGATAGCACCACCGTTGCCGACCTGCTGGAGCGCTTGTTGGACAAGGGGGTGGTCATTGCCGGCGATATTCGAGTCAAGCTGGTCGAAGTGGAGCTGTTGACCATCGAGGTCCGGCTCTTGGTCTGCTCGGTTGACCGCGCCGTCGAGATGGGCGTCGATTGGTGGCGCGGCAATCCGGCGTTCGATAGCTCGGTGCGCGGGCCGTCGCAGTCCGCTGCATTGGAAGAGCGGCTCGAGCGTCTCGAGGAGAAGATCGAGACCGCGTTGACTGCCAAGCTATAGGGCTTGGCGCAGCCGTTCGAGGGAGATCGGCTTGGGCAGGACCGAGGGTTGGTGCTGCAGCCGCTCAAGCCCGAAGTTGGCCGGGTTTTGTCCGCTCATCAGGATGACACGGATCTCGGGATAGAGATCGTTCAGCAACTCGCAGAGCTCGACGCCGTCCATCTGCGGCATCGCCAGGTCGGTCAGTACCAGGTCGAACTCGGGGTCGAGGTTGAGCCGTTCGAGGCAATCCAGCGCGTCTTCTGCCATCTCGGAGTCGATATCCAGGGTGTGCAGCAGCCGGCTGACGGTCTCGCGTACGCGCGGGTCGTCATCGACCACCAAGATCCGATGTGGCTTGCCGTCTTTGGCCTCTAACGCGCTGGTCGCGGGCGCGGCATGAGCCGTCGATGGCTGGCCGGTCGGCAGCAGCAGGCGAAAGACCGAGCCCAGGCCCGGCTGTGACTCGACCTGCAGTCCGGCGCCGGAGCGCAGCACGAACTCCTGCACCATGAACATGCCCAGGCCGTGGCCGCGCTGCTCGGCCTTGGTCGAGAACAGCGGCTCGAAGAGCCGTTGCCGTGTCTCGGTGTTCATGCCGCAGCCGGTATCGGCCACGCGCAGCTCGACATACTCGCCTGGGCTCAGCCTACCGAGCGCGAGTTGTTCTGACCCATCCCAGTGGCGTGGCTTGGCCTGGATGCTGAGGTGACCGCCGTCGGGCATGGCATCGCGGGCGTTGAGCGCCAGGTTCAACAGCGCCGACTGTAGGAAGGCCGTGTTGGTCTCGGCGTGAATGGCGGGCGCGATCTTGAGCTCGAGCTTGATCCGGGCCGGGAGCACCCGGAACAGGATGTGTTCCAGTTCCTTGAGCGCGGGCTCGAGCGGGGTCTCAGTGATGGTGATGCCGCCGGCGCGGCTGAGCGAGAGCATGCCGGAGGTGATCACAATCGCCTGGCCAAGCGCGCTGAGCGTCTCATCGATGATCTCGCCATATTGCTTGATGGCCGGATGCGCTGGGAGCTGATCGAGCGAGGTCTGCAGGAACTGCAGGTTGCCATCGATGACGCCGAGCAGGTTGTTGAAGTCATGCGCGATGCCGCTGGCGAGGTGCCCGATGGTCTCGCGCTCCTTGGAGGCCACCATGAGGCGCTGTACCTGCTCGATATAGACGAGTGCGATCAGTCGTTGCCCGATCAGGCGCATCAGCTCGCGATGCAGATCGGAGAACACCGGGCGCGCTTCACGGCTCCAGAAGTTGAGCACGAGGGTTTCTGCTTCGCCGTTGGGGCCGTTCCAGGGCAGGGCTAGCAGCAGACCGCTGCGCCAACCGGCTTTGCGACTGCTCGCCGAGAGTTGCTCGGCGCTGATGGGCTTCGGCACGCCCAGCTCCTGTTGGTCCAATGCCACGAGCGCCTGCGCCATGCTGGGCGGCTGCTCGAGGCCCTCGGCAGTGGCCTTCGCTGTGCGCAGGCGGTAATGCATCTCGCCTTGGAGCAGGCCGAACTCACCGAGGTCCATCTGCAGCCCCTCGCAGCCGAGCTCGAGCAGGGCCTCGGCTTCGGTATCGAGCTGGAGCGACTGGCCGCTGAGATTCACCAGCCTCTCCAGGTGATGGCGGTAGTCGGCGAGCTCCTGTTCGAGCTGCTGTCGGCGCTCGTTGGCTTGCACCACCTCGGTGATGTCCTCGAGCATGCCCAGCGGCAGCGGCGCTTCACCGTCGCCCTGCGGGATCATCAGCACGCGCAGATCGCCCCACATGAGGTCGCCGTTCGGCTTGATGCAACGCTTGGTGATGCGAAAGCCGGTGCGCTCTCCGGCTAGCAGTTGCTGGTGGAGCCTGTGCTCTTGGGGCAAGTCCTCCGGATGCGTGACCTCGTCGATGCTCATGCCGAGCAGCGCATCCGGCTCGCGGCCGAGCAGGGTCGCCAATGTGTGGTTCACCAGCGTGAAGCGGCCGCTACGATCGGTGATGCCGATACCGAGCGGCGCCTGGTTGAAGATGGCGCTCAGCCGCGCCTCGCTGGCACGAAGCTGCTGTTCGGCCTGATAGTGGTCCGTGATATCGATATCGATGCCGCGAAAGCCGCGCAGTGACCCGTCGTCGTTGAGGATGGGGAAGCCATAGGTCTTGACCCAGACCAGGCTGCCATCGGCGTGGCAGATTGGGTTGAGAAAGTCCTCACAGGTGTGTTTCTGCTCGAAGTACTGGAGGGTCTCGCCCTTGAGGCGCTCACGCTCGGATTCCGGGAACAGATCATAGAAATGCCGCTTGCCGATCAGCGCTTCCGGTTGCAGGCCAAGGAGATCCGCGATGACCGGGCTGATGTAGGTATAGAGCCCGTTGGCATCGACCTCCCAGGCGACACTGCGGCTGAGGCGCGCAACCTGGTCGTAGCGCGCCTGGCTTTGGACCAGATCGCGATAGATACGCTCGCGCGCAAGGGCGCCGACCATCAGGTTGGCCACCACCTGCAGAAAACGGACCTCCGCGGCGAGCCACTCGCGCGGTGCATAGACGGCGTCGAAGCCGATGAAGCCGATGAGGCGCTCGCCTGAATGCGCACCTTCCATCAGGGGCACCAGCAGCACCGATTGGATGCCCTGGAATTCGAGGATCTCGCGCTCCTCGGCCCAGTCGTCGTCCAGATCGGCGACGCGCGGAACGATCACCGGCTTGCCTGAGGTCATATGCCGCATGGTCGCCGAAAAGGGCTCGACCGGGAGGTCTTGCAGGTGCTCGATCATCGGCGTGACACCGGGGGCGACCCACTCGTGGGTGTTGTGCATCCGGCTGTCGTCGGGCTCGATCTGGAACAGATAGGTGCGGTCCGACTGGGTGAAGTCGCCGATGCGCTGGAGTGTCTGATCGATCAGGCCGGAGACATCCTGATCCGTTTGCAACACGAAGGCGGTGGCGATATCCAGTAGCTCGCGCTCGATGGCCTCGCGCTGCAGCAGGTCCAGTTCGGCGAGCTTGCGCTCGGTGATGTCGCGCCCGAGCGAGACGATGCCGGTGATCTGGCCGCTGTCGTCGACGATGGCGCGATCCACCCACTGCAGCCAGCGCCAGCCCTTGCGGGTCGATACATAGTGCTCAGCGAAATGCGTGTGCGGCGGCTGCTGCAGTGCGTTGAGCGCCTTGGTCTTGGCCTGCGGGTCAGCCGGAAGCCGATTACTGAAGGCGTCTTGACCGGCGAGTTCGGCCTCGTGGCGGTCGAACAGCTTGCAATAGGAGGGGCTGACGAACTCCAGGCGTCCCTCTGGATCGGTGCGCACGATCAGGTCTTCGAGGTTGTCGACGACCAACCGGTAACGCTCGCGCTGGGCGCGCAGCTCGGCTTCGACTTGGCGCTGCTCGGTGACGTCTAGGCTAGTGCCGGTGAGATTCTGCGGTTGACCTTCGGCATCGAAATTGACCCGGCCCTGGTTGAGCATGCGGCGTTCGACACCATCGATCGCGCGGAGACGGCACTCGACGCAGTAGGCTCCATCCGGGCGCAGCGGCGCGGCCTTCAGCTCGGCGCGCACCGCCTCCTGGTCTTCGGGATGCACTGCCGCGAAGAACGCATCGAGGCTCGCAGGGATCGACTGCGGGCGATAGCCGAACAGGCGATAGGTTTCGTCGCTCCAGATCAGCCGGCCGCTCGTATAGTCCAGGCACCAGCTGCCGAGATGGGTGATGGCCTGGGCCTCTTTGAGCAGTGACTCGCTGTGCGAGACCTGCTCGAGCGCATGCTGCAGCGCCGAGACATCCTGCTGGACGGCGACGAAATGGCTGACCTCGCCCTTGGCGTTGTGCAGCGGGGTGAGACTGAGGGCGCTCCAGAAGGTGGTGCCGTCCTTGCGTTGGTTGCGCAGCGTGCTGCGACAGCGGCTGCCGGATTGCAGTGCTGCCTGAACCTTGGCGTACTCGGGGTCATCGTCATCTTTCTCATGGAAGAACAGGCAGTTGCGGCCCAAGACTTCATCGGTGCGGTACCCGGTGAGCTCCTCGAAGCCGCGATTGACGTAGCTGATGGAGTAATCATCCTGGTTGCGGCGGCGGGCGATGACGATGCCGGTATTGGCCTGCGACAGCGCATCGACCAGCACCCGGTGATGTTGTTCGAGGCGCTGGGTCTCGAATGCCAGTGCGGCCAGGTTGGCGCCGGTCTCGAGCAGCTCACGCGCGAGCTGGCCAAGTCCTTGCGGACGATCGCTCAGGATCAGGAATACCCCGAGCGACTGTTGGTCGCGGCCGGCGATGGGTCGGCACCAGAGGGCCGGGGGCTCGACAGCCGACGCCAATCCGGGAGGCGGTGCGAGATCGAGCTCGCTGCCGAGGTCGCTGATGTACTGGGGCGTGCCCTCGGTGTAGGCGCGGGTGAGGCAGCATCCGCGATCGCCGGTGCGCAGGCTCTGATTGATCCAGTGCACGGCGTCTGTGTCCAGTGTCGGCGCAACCGTGACCTCGAGCATGCCAACGGCGTTGGGTGCGACCACCGCACAGTGCGCGCCGTTCAGGGCCTGCTCACTGAGCTCGCAGAGCTGGCGGGTGACCTCGGCTTCGCTCGCCTGCTCATTGGCAAGGGACAGCAGGGTCTGGGCCTGGATGCCGCGGATGGTGCGTTGGCGCGCAACCGTATCGCGCTCCTGCTGCAGGTTGATGAAGCTTTCGGCGAGACGCTCACCCATGCGGGTGATGGCGCCGGTGAGCTGCTGGATCTCGCGCACCGGGGTCGGCTTGAGCGGCGCGACCGTTTGACCTGCGGTGATCCGCTCTGGCAGCTGCACGGCGGTGTCGAGCAAGCGTTGCAGCGGACGCGTCAGCAGGTTGCTGAGCTGCTGGGCGGCGAGCGCCGAGATCATACTCAGGGCGAGGAGGGTGGCGAGCAGGCGTACGATCTGCTCATGGAGCTGATCGATGATCAGGGTGGTGCTGACCTCGATGGTGAGCTGTTCTGTGGCCGACCCCAGCGCCACTGGCAGCGAGACCTGATAGCGTGCCTCGCGCCACTGTTCCATCAGCGCCGGTGGCTCCTGGCCTGGCATCAGGATTGAGAGCCCTTCCACATGGGAGGGCTTGGCCGGCACTGTTTGCGCTGGCTGCAGCGCGAGACGCGGTTCAGCGGCTGTCGGCAGGCGCGCCGCCAGGCTTTGCTCCAGCTCGGTCAATGTGGTTGTGATGCCGTCAGCCGCGCTGTGCTCGAGCCTGAGCCGGGCAAGATCGGCGAACCAGAGCAGCCGATTGCGCATCTCGGTCTCGATGCCGGTTCTGAGATCGGTGTTTTGCCAGGCCAAGAGGGTGAAGGCTGGCATCAGCATGGCCGTGAGTAGCAGGCTGAACAGCAATTGCCCCAGCAACAGCGACAGCCGTTGGCGCCAGAGCAGGGTGATGCTGAGCAGGATGAGCTGGGCTAGCGCGGCGTTGAAGATCCCGTTCAGCGACTGCTTGAGCGCGATCAGCACCACCTGCGTCGGCGGCATATCGAGGTTGAACCGATAGAACACCAGCACCAAGGGCACGCCGATGAGCAGCCAGTACAGGCAGACCCGCCATAGCAGCGGTGGCGAGTCCTGTCCGCGGTGGCGCGCCAGCTGGCCGAGACCGGCAACGAAGCCGGCCTCGGCAACAAAGATCAGGAAGGCATAGGGGTGATCCCAGAGGACATTGGTGTAGGCACCGGCCGCGATTGCGACCAAGATCGCCGCCGGAGCGCCGACCCAGGCGAGCGCCAGCCAGACCGCGACCGAGCCGAAGATGATGTTGACGCCGAAGAACAGCGGCAGGTTGAAATGGTTGCCAAGCACGCCGAGCGCCATCAGCGTGAGCACCAGCGCAAGCTGCCGCGCGCCCTTCATCGACACAACGGACTGGATCAGGGAGGCCTCGCGGTCCCCTGGGTCGTTACCTAGACCGGTTCCTACGGCATTCTGCGCCCTATAGCGCATATGCCAACGCATTGACCGGATCGCCTAATTGGCGTTGGGGAAACCTCTTGATGAATTCATCGATCGGCATCGGAGCCCCGAACAGAAAACCCTGACCGAAGTCGACGCCTTCTGCTATCAAAAGCTCGCGCTGAGCTTCGGTCTCAATCCCTTCTGCCACCAGCTGCAAGCCGAGGCCGTGGCCGAACTTGATGATTGCGCGCAGTAGGTTTAAGGTTTTTTGGGAATCGAACATCTCGTTGACAAAGGAGGTGTCGATCTTCAGTGTTTCAAACGGAAGTTCAGCGAGCGCGCGCAGCGACGAATAGCCAGTACCGAAATCGTCGATTGCGAGCGAGGCGCCGGCAAGCTTGATATGCGCCGCCGTTGCCTGAATCCTCTGTGTGGCTTGTGTGGCAACCGATTCGGTGATCTCGGTGCGCACTGTGCAGATGCCCTCGAGTCCTGTGACCAATGAGCGCACCAGTTCGACACCGCGCCCATCCTCGAGACAGGGGGCTGAGAGATTGACTGCAAGGAAATCCAGTGCGACCTCGGCGAGCTGGCTGCGCTTCTCGAGCAGCCGATCGAGGAGCGACTCTGTAACAGGGGAGAGTAGGTTATGTGCTTCAGCAACTGGGATGAAGTAGCCTGCATCGAGGATTCTGCCATTCGGCAGGCGCAGACGCGCCAGGACCTCGGCGCCGCTCAGTGTTCCGTCGGCAATCGAGACGATCGGCTGCAGAAAAGGCAGAATCGCGCCCTGCGAGATCGCTAGTTGCAGTGACTCTGGTTTTAGATATGACCGTCGCGCATTGGGTAGTGGGGGCGGGGCCTCGTCCTCGTGAGCTGGGGCAGGCTTAATGTCATTCGAGGGATCGGCAGCCGATAGCTCATCGAGCAGTGCCGGGAGATCGCGAGCGAGCCGCCCTTTGTTGACGACGCCTCGTACCGCAACCCCATGCCCTTCCGCAACGCGTCGCGCAGTATCCAGTAACGAATCGCCACGCCCGGAGAGCAACACCAAGGGCAAGACCAGATCATGCTCCGCCAGCCAATGGATCACATCGATCCCAGATTCTTGACCGAGACCGAGATCCAATAGGATCAAATCAGGGGTCGTACCAGCGACCGCTGCTTTGAAATCTTTTACCGAGGAGTCGAATCGCAGCTCATGGCCTTGCGCGTCCAGGATGCGCTGAAGGAGCAGCTCGACACGAGGCTCGTCATCTAGGCAGTGAATGAGCATTCGCTTCTTCTCCGGGGTGTTAGGTGTTTCTTGGTGCATTCGAAATCAAGCTTCGTACCGTAAGCGGTAGCCTAGACCCCGGACTGGCCAGATGACGAGATCATGCATTCCGGCTTTGCGCAGCTTGCGCCGGATATTACCGATGTGGACATCGATGCTCCGGTCCACCGATTCCTTGATCTCACGGGATGTCAGTTGTTCACGGCAGACCACGCGGCTGTGATGCAGCAGGAGGATCGTGAGGATGCGCACCTCGGTATTGGTAAGGCTGACCGTGATTGGTGGGGAGCCGTCGCGAACAAGGGTTTGGGCTGTCCTATCGAGGTGGTAAGGCCCAAGATCGATCTCCCGATTACGTGCTGTCTCAAGTATTCGCCTCCGGAGCACGGCGCGAATACGGGCAATGAGCTCCTCGATCTCGAATGGTTTGATGATGTAGTCATCGGCACCGACATCGAGACCCCGGAGTCGGTCTTCTAATCGGTCACGGGCAGTCACGATGATGACTGCGGCAGAGGTTGCCGAAACCAGCTCTACGGCAAGGTCGATGCCATCCTCGGCCTGTAGGTTGAGGTCGAGCAGAACAAGGTCTGGTGCACTGTAATGATAGGCATTGCGCAACTCGCGACCGGTTTCCGCGAGCCTTACATGATATCCGGCGGCATGAAGGTTGCGCTCTATCATGCGTGCCATTCTTTGATCGTCTTCGACAACGACGATATCGGCTTCGGGCTCCGGCTCGTTGATCCTTTCCATTTCCTTCAATCCTGTTATGGCGTCATAATTGATACTGTTATCGCATGAATCTTTCGTTGGCCACCTCAAATAACAGTAGAGATTCGATGAGAAGAAGACCAAAGGGCCAAAGGAGGAACATCTCGAGCACCAGTGAATTCTAGCTTAGATGTAGTTTTATGTAGATGAAGAAGTATGAAGACCTGTTGCAGGCACACCGCGAATCGCCGAAACTTATGCGGTCATAAGGTGACATCGAGGCTGCTTGTTGACGGTGACGCATCAGTGAAGTCTTGCGGAACATCCGATAAGCGCTCGGCCCAGTTACCCAAGGACTCGTTAGCTCACCTGCTCACCAGGCGACTTCAGACGGGTATAAGTCTGCGGCAGCATCCAGGTTCTCGACAAGATTTTGACCGCGAATCATGCGGTGAGCTGCCCCGATTGAGACCTCCGTCACATAGGGTTCCTGAAAGGCTTGGGCTATCGATTGAGAAAAAACAATAGACAGAAGGAATCGAAGTCATTTGTTCAAACGATTTTGTGGGGCCGCTGGAGCGGCTTAACCTATCGTCAACCTCGCACGAGGTGATTCCCAACCCGTTCACCGACAGGAGCTGTACCCGATGAGCACTGAAGAGCAAGCTACCCCCTCGATGCCCCGCCTGAACGAGCCGGCCCCGGCCTTCGACGCCCCGACGACCCATGGCCGTAAGACCCTCGAGGACTACCGCGGCAAGTGGCTGGTGCTGTTCTCGCACCCGGCCGACTTCACGCCGGTGTGCACCACCGAGTTCATCGCCTTCGCCAAGCGCCATGCCGATTTCCAAGCCCTCGGCTGCGAATTGCTCGGGCTGTCGATCGACAGCAACTTCTCGCACATCGCCTGGGAACGGAACATCAAGGAGAACTTCGGCGTTGAGATCGGCTTTCCGATCATCGCCGACCTGTCGATGCAGGTGGCCAGGGCCTACGGCATGATCCAGCCCGGTGCCAGCGACACCTCAGCGGTGCGCGCGACCTTCGTCATCGACCCCGAGGGCGTGCTGCGCGCGATGGTCTACTACCCGATGAGCAACGGCCGCTCGATCGACGAGTTCGTCCGGCTGGTCAAGGCACTGCAGACCAGCGACGCCAATGGTGTCGCGACCCCTGAGGCCTGGCAGCCCGGCGACAAGGTCATCGTGCCGCCGCCGGCCACGGCCGAGGAGGCCGAGGCCCGGATGGATGCCGGCTACGAGTGCTCGGACTGGTATTTTTGCAAGAAGGCGCTGTGATCTAGGTACGAGCGAGGGAAAGCGGGCGGCGCAGGTCGTCGCCCGAGCCCCTTTCAGCGCGCAAAAGGCTCCCCCCGTTCAGAGATCAGCCGGCTCAGACAGAGGCGGGCCCAGGGGTCAGCCGACTCAGCGATCAGTCAGCTCAGACAGAAGCCGGCTCAGCAATTCAGCTCGGCTTGCGCGCGATCACATCAATCAGTGCGCGCTTTCACTGATGCCGGCTGCGGACGCTGATCCAGACAGTGAGTCGAGCCATGCTGAACCCTAAAGACGCCGCGCACCTCTTCGAGAGGGCGGATCAGTTAGCCGCTTAATGGAATGGTCCGCCCCTCCTTCTTTATCCTGCTGGGGCACACAACCGGCACCTGATGCGGAGGACTGATTCCATGGCTGAGACGATCATCGGCATCGACCTAGGCAAGCTGAAGTTCCACGTCTGCGTCCTGGACGCCAACGGCCATGTCGAGCGCCGCCGCGCCTACTCGCGCAGCGCTGTCATGCGCTTCCTGGCCAACACCCCAGCGGCGACCGTGGCGATGGAGGCCTGCCCCGGGGCGCATCACCTCGCGCGCAAGGTGGCGAACTTTGGACACGAGCCTCTGCTGCTGCCGGCGCAGTACGTCA
>NZ_NRSJ01000054.1 GCF_016584085.1 Halochromatium glycolicum
TGCGCCTGTTCGCGCTGCTCGGCGGTGGCAGTGAAGAGGTCGAAGTCCAACAGGTGAATGCCAACCGCTGAGCGCAGCTCGCTGTAGCCCTCGCCCTGGGCGAGCTGCTGGCTGAGCATGCGCGCCAGATAGTACAACGCCCGTTGGTGCCAGTGACCGGAGCGGCGCACCTGCATCTCGATGTTGTAGTCGTGCCCGCGCTCGTCGCGCGCGAGCAGGTCGAGGATGATGTATTTGCCGCGCAGTTCCGCGGCGTTAATCCCAGGGTTGAGGACGTCGACGGCCAGCAGCGCCGGCTCCTCGGGGCGCAGGTCGTTGATCAGGCTGGCCAGCAGCGCCGGGTGCTCGCCGAACAGGCGCTTGAACACGTAGTCGTTCTTGGGGTCGAGCAGCTCGGCGGCGTTCTCAGGCATCAGTGCATCCGACAGCAGCCCCAACGCCGCGAGGATCGCCCGCAGCTCCTGGGCAAAGGTGTCTCGGCCTGCTGGATGCGCGCGGCGCTCAACAGCATGTTGCGCCGATCGAGCGTCGGGGGGGCCGCGTGACCGGAAACGCGCGCCACGGCGTTCGCTGGCTCCAGCGTCAGTGTCGAACAGATCCCGCGTGTCAGGATCGCGTTGGCGTGGCTTTGGTCCTCCGTCGCCGGCACCAGAATCAGATGCACATGATTGGGTATGACGCAGTAGGCCAGCACCTGCGTGTCGCAGACCCGACAGGAGCGCGATAGCAAAAGACGAGACGCCGCACCGTCGTCATCACCCAACAACGTCTGCTGCCGCCGATGACCACGCTGCGTCACAGGGAGCGGCAGTCCCGGCACCACGACTCTCGGCAGTCTTGCCATCGCTCCGTCACTGTCTCGCCGCGTCATAAAAGACGTGGCAAAACTTTAACCTACTTTGACGTTCTTCGTCTCGGAATTCAGTAAACTGTCACCGGAATTGCGTGACCACAATCACGCCTAACGCAGAGCCTTGCGCAGCAATCCAGAGGTCATTCGCGCCGATGGGGGTGCCGCAGCGCTCGAGATGGGCGCGAATTTCACCATAGCGCCGGCTAACCCGGTCATCGACGGGCACCAGTTCCAACGTCTCCACTAACTCAGCGAGACGGGCCGCGTTCTTCTCCCGATAAGCGCTCTTTTCGACCCCGAACTCAAGCTCGCCCAGGACGACAGGAGAGAGCAGGATATCGGCCAACAGCATTTGCTCCTGCCGGCGTTTGACCGTGGCGACCTCCTTCATCGCTGACGTCGGTGTAAATATCGACTCGAGCAGCTGCTCCAGGGTGATGCGGGATCGGTGCGCAGCTGCTGGCAGAGGCTGAGAAGGGTCGGGAAGTCGGCCTAGGCGGCTTTGGCGCGGGCGGTTTGCAGTAAGCGGCTCATGATGATGCAGCGCGGGCGGAACGTGCTGTCCTATTCAGCGCTACACCACCCCAACGCCCGCAAAATCGGCAGCTGCTGCTGGCGAAGGTCTCGGCCTGCTGGGTAAGTTCGGCCAGATTCTCCTCCGCCGATTCGTTGGGCTTGCCCTCTTTGAGCAAGCGTTGGCCTTGGCTTTGCCGCAGCTGCCGGGTGGCGGCAGTCCAGTCGGCGGGCTGTTTGTGGCCTTGGCGCTGGGCGAGCAGGAACAGCTGCTGGAAGCGGTTGACCTGCACGCCACCGCCGGTGACGGGGCTGGCGAGGTATTGCAGGTCGTTGCTGCCGCGCGCCTGTTGCAGCAAGTGGGCGTTGAGCCGCTCGCTGGTCTTCTTGACCTTGGCGCCGATCTCTTCGGGTTGGGGAGACACCATGCCCTGTCCCCGCTCTTTCGGAGAACCCGTGGTCTGGTTCCGGTCTTTCCGAGAAATTGTGGTCTGTCCCCGGTTTTGGTTCCGGTTTTGGTTGTCCCCGGTTTCGTCCGAAGATCGAGTATCACGAGCACGGCGACACTCTTGCTGTGAGTTCCATTTTGGCTTGCGACTGAACTGACATCCACCGGCAGGCCTCCTGGATGCTCCCGTATCAACAGAATAATCAAAGCTTCACCAAAACTTCTCGGCTCTGTAATTTTCGCTTTTTAGCATCTAAGGCGGTTTGCCGTGCGATTACCCAACGCGGGATATCCTCACTGAACGCGTCAATTGATCGCGTTCAGAGTGACAGAGGTATAGGTGGCCGCCAAACCGTCCTGCCAGCCGAACACGATTCTGACGTTTCATCAGATTCTGAGGTTTCATCATGACTCCTTCTCGTCACAGACACCGCTACCGGGTCTTCTTCCCGTGGCTGACCATCCTATTGTTCACTCTGGTGACGGCAGAACTTGCCGCTGCCCAGGAACCGCTGCGCGAGATCGAAGCCGGGCCACCACGCCTACTCACCGATCCGTTCTTACAGAATCCGGGCCCCGACAGCATCCATGTCATCTGGCTGACCAACTTCCCTGGTCAGCAGCACGAGGTCCTCTTCGGCGAGGAACTGGAGCGCCGAGAGGTGGCTAGTACCGTGAAGATGGAGCGCATGCTCGAAGACGGTAGCTCCCGCATGTTAGGGCAGAGTTTCGACGAGGTGGTGAGTCGCCCGGTCTATCGACATGAGGCCGTGGTCGAGGGGCTACCGGCCGATGTCCGGACGCCTTACCAAGTGCGAAGCGTCGCCAATGATGGCGAGGTTCTGATCAGTGAAGCCTTCAGCTTACAACCCACGCCGAGCCAAGGGACGCCGGTGCGCATCCTATTAACCTCGGACCAACAGAACCGCTTGATGTCGCCGGCCAATTTTCAGAAGGTTGAAGAAACCGTCGGTCCGGTGGATGCCGTCTTCTTCAGTGCCGACTTGGTGGATCACCCGCGACGCGCGTCGGAATGGTTCGACCGCTTTGATCCGGCCTGGCTGGATAATCCCGGCACAGAAGGACAGCCGGCTTATCCGTCGGCGCGGCCCGCGTTCTTTCCAGCTTTGCAAGGTCGCTTCCAGCAGCTCTTCCCGGAATTCCCTTATAAGGGTGGACGTATCCTCCAGTACGCCACACTGTTTGCGTCTATCGGCAACCATGAAGTCTCCGGGCGCTATCGACCCAATGCTGACATCCAGGTCGGGAACAGTGTCCGCCGAGCCGATATCAACTCCATGTACAACGATCCGCAGCCGCGCTGGTATGCCGAGATGCGCTACGCGGAATTCGCCGATGAGGTCAATCCCAGCGGTGACCCGGCGGTGCGCGAGCAATGGATTAGGGATCATTCTTACGACTTCGATGTCTATCGGCAACTGTTTACCCACCCCGACGATGGTCCAGAAGGCGAGTCCTTCTACTCTGCGCGCTTTGGTGATGTCTTTCTGATCTCCATGAACGTTTCCCGCATCTGGCGGACCTGGTCCGTTGGCGCGAATAGTCGCAGTAAGTTTATCGAGATGGCCGCCGAGGCCAATAATCCCGACGAGTGGGGGTTCGGTGAGTTTCTCTTTGAACGCTTTGACGAGGAGTCAGTGCAGTACGCCTGGCTGCGAGACACACTAGAAAGCCCGGCCGCCCAAGAGGCAAAGTACCGTGTGATCATGGCGCACCAAGGTGTCTTCGGCGTCGGCGATAACAGCGTACCCGTGTTGACCGACCCGGTCCTGCACCTGGACTACGTCGACGCCGAGGGTAATGAACTGACCCGGGAGGTCGCGTTGCCCCCCGCTGGGAATGAACGCCGCCAGGTCTTCCGTGATGAGGTGTTGCCATTAATCGGCGCCGTCACAGAAGTGCGTTATGAGTATCCCATCGACCAGGACATTTGGCTCAACGCGATCGAACCTCTGCTGTTGGAGAACGGGGTGAACCTAGTTCACAACGGCCATTCGCACCTATGGACGCGATCAAAGGTCGGAACGCTCAACTACCTAGAGACCTCGAATATCGGCAACAGCTTCGGCGCTTACTGGGAGCAGCCTGACGGCACGTTGTGGCGCGATGCATTTCGGGCCTCCTGGGCGAGAAATTTCTGGAATGACCTGGATTCCGAGAATCCTCGTTGGAATCCCGACAACTACCCGCGTGCCAATGATCCCCATGGTCGGGCGCCAATCTACCCGACACTCGCGAACCCGATGATGGATTACGAAGGGCAGCCTGAGTTGCCCTTCGTGAGCAGTAATAATGTCACGGTGTTCTCCATTTTGGACACCGGTACCGGCTACGTACACAGCTATGCCTTCGACACGCGCGATCCGCTGGGCCCAGTGGTGGAGTTTGACCGTTTGGCACTGGCAAGCAGCGTCCTTGGGGATGCGAATGGCGACGGGGTCTTGAATGAGGACGACATGGCGGTGATGCGTGGCTATCTACGTCAGCCCGCGAGTAGCTGTCCGGCTTGCGATCTCGATGGTGACGGCGTCATCTCGATTCGTGATGCACGGCTACTGATCCTCCAACTGAGAAGGTAGCTCGCCCTTGAGGCGCCGGCCACTGCTATTGGTGGCGGCCGGCGCCGCTCCTGCCCTGATGTCTGTTTGTACTCCGCGATCTATTCGACGTCGACATCACCATCTCTAGCTTGGACAGCGACGACCTCGGTGGATTCATTGCGGAATATGACGCTCTGGCCCCGACCTTTTAAATCAAAAGGCAAATGATCGCCATGCGTCAGGCTGCCGGGGTGACACAAGAGCAGATGGCTGAAATGCTGGGCACCAAGAAAAGCAATATTTCCCGGCTTGAAAGCCTGAATTCTAATAATTCCCCGAAGCTTTCGACCCTCGAAGACGATGCGCGCGTGTTCGGCCACACTGTCAAGGTGGCCTTTTAAGCCAAAATTGGCTCGTTAAGCCGCATGGAAAGCATCGGGGCTGCGCAATCACACCTTCCGAGGCACCGGCATTACGGCCTGCCTCGAGAACCCGGAGGCCAAGCTCAAGCATGCCCAGCAGATGGCCGCGCATGCGGACCCGAAGACCACGCGTCTCTATGACCGGCGCAGCGACGGTGTCGCTCGATGAGGTCGAGCGGACCGGGATTTGACGAGGCCCTGGACGGGAAGCGGACAGCGGGAAAAGAAGAAAAGCCTGCTCGATAAAACCTTGCTGACTGGTAACATATAAGCGATCATTACATATGGTCGAAGTTGTCCAGTACGACACCGCAGAAGGAGCCTGCCCGTTCGCGGACTGGTTCGTCGACCTCGACGCCCTCGCGGCGGCGAAGGTCCGCACCGCGATCGCCCGGATCGAAACCGGCAACTTCGGGGACGTGAAGCCGGTCGAGGAAGGCAGGAAAATTGATTCGCACCTGACCCCTTTGATTACCGACCCCTTTGATTTAATTCTCCGAGCGCGGCGGGTGCTGGCGCATGGCGGCAACCTCCGCCGCCGGCAGCTGGGTGATCGCGGCGATGGTCGCATCGTCCAGCCTGGTCTGCGCCAGCAATGCGCGGGCGGTCTCGCGGCGGCCCTGCTCCAGCCCCCGCTCTAGGCCCTGTTCTAATCCCTGTTCTAACCCCTGTTCTAACCCCCGCTCTAGGCCCTGTTCTAACCCCTGTTCTAAGCCCTGCTGCAGGCCTTCCTCGCGCGCCTCCTTCAGTAAGGTGGCCTCATCGTGCAGGGCGCGCTCGCGCACGAAGGCGAGGCGGCGGGCTTCTTCGTCGGCGCTGAGCGCGCGGATCTGGCTCATCGCTTCGCGGATCGGGGGATGCTCAATCGCGGCCATCGTGGTCTCCTCTCGCCAGTGCTCGAAGAAGGTGATCCAGTCGGCACGGGCATCTTGCGCCGGCCGGCGCCGATCGGCCTTCTTCAGTTCGATCAGGTTGAGCTGCAGCAGGTTCCCAAGCCCCACCGCAGGCTGGCCCTGATCGCGCATCTCAAAGCGCCAGTGCGCCTGTTCGCGCTGCTCGGCGGTGGCAGTGAAGAGGTCGAAGTCCAACAGGTGAATGCCAACCGCTGAGCGCAGCTCGCTGTAGCCCTCGCCCTGGGCGAGCTGCTGGCTGAGCATGCGCGCCAAATAGTACAACGCCCGTTGGTGCCAGTGACCGGAGCGGCGCACCTGCATCTCGATAACGCGCGCCACGGCGTTCGCTGGCTCCAGCGTCAGTGTCGAATCCAGGCGGAGGAGCCGCCTATTTCCAGTATCTGGCGGCTTCTTGGTGTCCGGATCACATCAGTCGGGACAATAAAGCGGCAACCAGACATCGTGGCGCAGTAGCTCGAAGCGCGCCCCTCCCCCTGGTCCAGCGCTCGAAGTGCTGGATCAGCGCTCGAAGTCGGCGAACGATCCTTCGTTGCCGCCGGTACTGTCGGTTGCGGGACCACGGGACTGGTTGCCGCCACTGCTTGCGCCCGGCTTCCCGCCGCCGGCCGGCCGGGACCTGTTTTGGTCAGAGCAATCAGGGCCCTTGCAGTCTGTCGATGCAGCATTCTGCGGCCCACCCTGATGCGGCCCGCCGCCGCCATGCCCTCCTTCGGCGAAAGACGGCGCTGCAGTGATGAGCGCAAGCAGGCCGCCAACGATCAACGCAGGCGCCCCATGCACGGCTGAGAGACGTGCGCCGCGGTGCTGGCGCCGCGCGAATGATCTAAAGGTCGGTGCCGATGGGCTTGATCTGCTCATGACTTCCTCGCATTGCTCGATTGACTCGTGTGCGCCGGGCTGCGCACACGAAGTCTACCACCACCCGAACCAGAGGCGGTCATGCGAAAACGCACTTCCCTCTTCAGTATGGCGACGCACTGGGATCAGTTCCTGGCCAAGGCCAAATCGTTCCTTTTAGGCGATTGCCGGAAAAGCTCGTACCGAATGGCGCAGGATTGTCGTTTGCCTTCGAGGAGCGTCGCCGGGAGCATAGCCGGGCTATGTGACCGGCGGCGCGACGAAGAAGGCGAGCGAAAAGACCAGCAAGGCGGTATGAGCTTTGACAGAAACCGCCTTAGCCGGTGTCCGGGCACTCGGCGTGCGCGGTTCCGATGCTGTGACTGGAGCGCGGCGAAGCCGAGCATCGAACCGGTAGCGCTGGCGGCCTTTGCCGCGACGCCCGAAGGTGTGCAGTGGCTGCGTCAGCTCCCGATCCTAGCCAAGTGGTATTCCAATGCCTGAACCCGACGGGCGGGTGTTGGCTTTGAATGGGCACGGAGGCCGTGGAAGGCTCAGGCGAGCGCCTCGTTCCAGACCGCCAAGGTCTCTTTCGCGATGCGCTCGCGCGTGAATTCCCGCTCGGCCTTCTCTCGGCCAGCGGCGCCGAACTGGCGCCGCAGTGCTTCATCGGCAAGCAGGCGCGCAACGGCGTCATTCAGCATTCCCTGGTCGCCGAAGGGCACGAGAAACCCGTTCTTGCCGTGCTCGACGGCCTCGCGACATCCCGGTACATCGAAAGTCACGATGGGAAGACCACAGCTGGCGGCCTCCAGCAGCGCCAGCGGCAGCCCCTCGCGGTAAGAGGGCAGACAAACGAGATCGGCCTGTGCCAGCACAGCAGGCATATCCGCGCGGCGCCCCCACCACTCGACAGCACCTTCTGCCACCCATTGATGGAGCTGAGCCAACGGCACCGACTCGGGATTATGCGGGTCTGGATCACCCACCAACGCGAAACGGGCCTGAACCCCAGCTGCCTTGATCGCTCGGGCACAGGTGACAAACTCGCCGACGCCCTTGTCCCACAACAGGCGGGCGGGCAGGATAATCAAAGGCGTCGCGCGCCGCTTTATGGCCGGGACGAAAACGGAGGTGTCCACTCCGGAGCCGCGAACCAAGCGCACGGATTCAGGGCGCGCGACGCCCGCATCGATCAGCGTGCGACAATCGTCTGGATTTTGCAAAATCACGCGGGTGTGCTTCCCGTTCAACGCCAGCCTCAAGGCCGCGCTCAAGGGCCGACGCAGCAGCCGTGCGCGAAGCCTTGAAGAAGAAAACACAAAACCAAGGCCACTCAACGCCAGCACCCGGCGATTGACCCCAGTTAACCAGCCTCCTGCCGTTGCATAGAGTACCGGCTGCATCGCGACCGCATGAATCACGTCCGGGCGAAAAGCGCGCATCGCCCTGAGCAGCCCAAACAGGGCGCTGAGTTCCGACAACGGGTTGCGCGAGCCTCGCTCCAATCGCCAGTCGAACACGGTCACGCCGGCCTGTTCAATTCTCGCCAGCTGGTTGGAAATCCGGGTGAGAACTGCGACCTGAAACCCCTCCTGGATGGCGGCTTGCGCCAGATGCAAGCGATGAGACACGAAAAACCAGTCCTCGGAGACAACGAACAGCAAACGTGTCATGGCCATGATCCCTTGCGCGCCCCGCCCATCATTGCGTGTTGATCGGTGCGGGATGACCGGTTTCCCGGAGCCATGCCTGGAACATCAGCACATCCCAAAGATGAAAATGCCAGCTGCGTGCGCCGGACTGGTGCTCCCGCCACATCTCGCGAATGGGTCGCGGGTCAAGGAACCCATCGTTGAGCAACCGAGTGTCGTTCAGGAGGTCTTCCGCCCAATCGCGCAAGGGACCGCGCAGCCAATGTTCGATCGGCACTGCGAATCCCGTCTTGGGGCGATTCATCAACGGGCGCGGTACGTACCTGTCGAGCACCTGTCGCAGCAGCCATTTCCCCTGGCCCTCGCGGAACTTGTAGCGGATGGGCACGCGCCAGGCGAACTCAACCACGCGATGATCCAACAGCGGAACGCGCGCCTCGAGGCCCACCGCCATGCTGGCCCGGTCCACCTTCGTGAGGATGTCATCGGGCAGATACGTCATCAAATCCATGAACATCATCCGCTCGCGCGGGCCGGGCAACCGGGGAAAGCTGCCGGCGGAAGCAAGAGCACTCTCGGGCTCGCGCGCGCCAATCACAATCCGGTCGGGTTGTTTGGCGTGAGAAACAAGACTTCGATAAAACGACTGTCCATCCCGATGGGCGAGCACGTCCGCCAACTTCGGCAACCGGTCCGCGAGTTGCGGGACTCGCAGACGCGGAGGCAAGCGTCGCTGCAAGGAATCCAACCCATGCCCAGGCGCACGCCGGAGTGTCGCCGCGATGACGCGGCGCAGCGGGTTTGGAAGCAGTTGCAGAAACCGCCAAACTTGGTAGCCCAGTACATAGCGGTTATAGCCGCAGAACAACTCATCGCCTCCATCGCCCGAGAGCGCGACCGTGACATGACGCCGGGCAAGCTGGCTGACGAGAAAGGTCGGAATCTGGGACGAATCGGCGAATGGCTCGTCGTAGATGAGCGGCAGCTTGGGCACCACCGCCATCGCCTGCTCCGGGCTGACGTAGAGCTCGGTATGCTCGGTGCCGAGATGCGCGGCCACCTTCTTGGCGTGCCGCGATTCATCGTAGGCCGCCTCATGAAAGCCGATGGAGAAGGTGCGCACCGGTCGCTGGCTCTGGGCCTGCATCAGCGCGGTCACCATGGTTGAATCGTACCCGCCGGACAGAAAGGCACCCAGCGGCACGTCCGACGCCATGCGTCGTTGCACGGCATCCGTCAGCAGAACATCCAATTCATCCGAGAGCTCGGCCGCGCCCGCTCCGGCTCCAGCTCCGGCCTCAGCCGCGCCGGCTTCCGCGACAGCGGCAAGACCCCAATAGCACTGGGGCGCGCCGATGGCGCGGCCCCCTTCGCGGATAACCACATAGTGTGCCGGCGGCAGCTTGGCGATGCCGCGATAAATGCTCCAGGGGGTGGGCACATAATTATATCGAAGGTAAAGCGCCAAGGCATTTCGGTCTATCCTACCCGCCCAGAGGGGGTGTGCCCGCAGCGCATTCAGTGTCGAGCCGAAAACAAATGCCCCGCCGCTGCGCCCATAGTACAGCGGCTTCTCGCCCATTCGGTCGCGTGACAGATACAGCAGCCGCTCCCTGCTGTCCCAGAGCGCGAATGCAAACATGCCGTTCAAGCGTGCAAGTGCGCCTTCGAGCCCCCAATGGCGCAGTGCCGCAAGCAAGGTCTCAGTATCCGAATGGCCGCGCCACGCAAAGCCGCCGTTGGCAGCCGCCAGCTCTTGGCGCAAATCGAGATGATTATAGATCTCGCCATTGTAGCAAAGCACGTAACGACCGCACGGCGACACCATCGGCTGGTGGCCCGCTGGAGAGAGATCGAGCACGGCAAGCCGTTGATGAGCAAGTGCCAGCCCGGCATGCGAGTCACACCAGACCCCAGCATCATCGGGTCCGCGAGTCTGAATCGCCGCCGCCATTTGCTGCGCAACAGCAGCATCGGATCGACTTCCGCCCCAGTAACCGGTGATGCCACACATGTGCAGTCCTTATCTCAAGCTCTAGCGGACAAGGCGTGTATAAAGATCGCGATAGCGTGCCACCGCGTTCGACAACGAAAAGCAACGTGCCACGCGTGCTCGTGCTGCACGGCCTAGGGCGAGGCGATCACTCGAAGATTTGTCTAACATCGTCAATAGACCGCGTGCAAGCGCGCGCGGGTCCTGTGGCGGAACAAGAATTCCGGTTTCGCCGACAATAGACGGAGCATCCCCTACAGCCGTTGCGACACAGGGCAAACCAGAAGCCATCGCTTCCCCAAGCACATTAGGGAATGCCTCGGCCTGGCTGCTTTGGCAAAAGATGTCCATACCCTGCATCCAGTCGCCTACGTCGAGACGTTCACCAAGAAATACGAAGTATCTCATCAGGCCCCGCGGAATAATCCCTTCCAGTAAGGGATGATCGGGAAAAACGTCACGCCCGAGCAGAGCGAAACGGACATCCTGCCGTTGTTCCAGCACAGATACTGCCGCCCGGAGAAAGGAGGCATGACCCTTAATGGGGTGAAGGCGCCCCACATGCCCAATGACAAGCTCGTCAGTAGCGGCATCCAAGCCAGCGCGCGCTAAGCGGCGACGAACGGTATTGGGGCGAAAAACGGCGACGTCGAATCCGTTGGGTATGACCTCTCCGTGCGTGCAAGAGAAGCCAAAAGCCTCATGCTGCTGACGAGCCAGTGTGCTATTGTAAACGACGACGCCGACTCTGGATGATAGCCAGCGGTTACAGCGGATTACATATCGCGTAGTGGACTTTTCCGCCTTGATGTCATAAAGGCACTGGCGAATATTGAAGACAAGCGCCGGAGCCCCCGGTGCAAGAGCAGCCGCCAAGCTGGCAATGAGATTGCCATGATACATCCAACCCTGAATCAGATCAGGTCTAAAGGAGCGCAGAACCTGCAAGAGTTGCAATATTGCGAGTGGCAGCCTGAAGATAGAACCAATGTTTAGCGGGACAACATGAATACCAAGCCCAGTAATTAACGGCCCAATAGACCCAGCATCCAGCAATGAAACGACGTACACTTGATCGCGATGGCCTAACCCGCTACTAAGCAGTCGATACAGCGCCATCTCGGACCCTCCGGTGCCGAGCCCAGAAATGACATGCAGTTGTTTTATCATTAAGAAATAGTGAGACTACCCGAGTCCGTGAACTAAATGAATAAGCAATGGCGGAAAATGCCGCGGAACAGGGTGTGGCGTTAAAATAGACATTAGTGCCACATCACCCATTGGGTGACCCACGCGCCAATTCATACTTGAGCAATCGGCCGCTGATCTGACCTCCCACGCAGGGCTTGGGCGCATTGGTCGGGCGCTGCATCATCATACCGACTTGGCTGATGCAGCAACCGCAGTCTCGGACGTCCGCCCGGCTGCGATTCAGCATCGTGACATTTTGGCCAGTTATATCGCCTTGCTGTGTCTGGGCAAGAGCGATTTTGAGGCGAGCACGGCATTTCGTGGCGATGAATTCTTCGACGAGGCTCGGAGGGGCCACGCGATGCGACGGGACGGCGCTGCCTTCGGTACCCCCAACACTCATCGGGTAAGCCGTGCCGACGGAGCGACGTTGGCGCTTTGGCACGTGCCGTTGAGCGATCACGGGCTGGACTATCATGCCTGGCATGTCCTCGTTGATTGGTACTATTCGCACAGTGGCGGATCATGGCGCCGCACGCCCGACCCTTTGTCACGGCCGCTCAAGGGCCGCGTTCACGTGCTGATGCACCGGGGGTACTCGGTCGGAGACGCTCACACGTATTTTTTCTGTCAATCGCGCGAGGTGGGAGCAAGTGGCTGACCCGTGTTCTTGAGATAGCCACGCCGGTCAAGGCGCGCCACGAATACCTCCTCAACCAGGACTTCTTTAACGGCCGGGCGGCGGACAAGACGACCGGTTCAGGCTTCCGCGACTTGGTCCAGGACACGGGGGCGGTACGGCGGCTGCTCGAAAACGGCTGGACAGACATGCGGCTGACCGGTGATGTCGCCGAGGTCAACGTGCATCTTCCGCATGTTCTGGATGCCTTGTGCGAGCTGTTCACGGACGCGACGCTGGTTCATCTCCATCGTCACCCTGTCCGTATTGTGGCCTCGCGGATGTCGCGGTGATGGTACGAAACAGCGGATGACGACCGCCATGCGGCGGTGGATGTGCCGGGCTGGGCGGCTATGGTCAGTTAGCCCGCGTGTGCCATTATGTGTCGGGCGTCAACGCACGTCTTCTCGCCGCCTGTCAGCACCGCATGGCCCTGGAGCAGATGACCGCGTCGCCCGAGGCCGCCGCCGCGCTTGAGGCGATCGGAATTACGGTCCATCGACGCCTGGTGAACCGAGTGTTTGCCGAGGTCGTGGACCCGGAGACTCCGTCGGACCGCCCGAGACCTGGTCGCTGCGTTGGCGGTCCGAGTATGAAGCTATTCGTAGCCCCAGATGGCGAGGACATCGACATTCGGGCCGGATGCGCCCACGGTTATCTGCGCCTGGGAGGATACGTTTAGGAAAGGGCAGAAAGCGGATCCCGCGGCCGGATGGCCGATCAAGTTGGGCCAGTTCTGCAAGGGCGAAGTGGTTGTGGGAATGGACCATAGCAAGATCGTCGTCCACGGCGTGAGCTATGGAGCCAACGGGCAAGTCATTAGCTCGGCGGCAACTTGGTGTTCTCTCGGCCGAAAAGCAAACGGCCACCGTCAGTTACGTCCCGCGCGGTGATACGGTCGCCGTGGATGTGGCCCTCTACTTCCAGGCAGGTGCGGCGCCGAGCGAAGCACGCGTGCGCCCTGTCCGCATCGCGACTTCCTGGCTGCTCACCTGATGGGCCGCTGGCTCAACCCGCCACAAGGGGGCGTCATCCGCTCCCCTCCGTGCCAATGATCTGAGACATGCCCCCGCGAATTTTAGACTTGAGGGCGTAGGAGGCCGATCTCATGGTTATGCCCGACAAAGCTGTCAGCTCACCTGCCGCCGCCGATCCGGAGATGTCCAAGCGGCCGAAAGGGCGGACGATCACTGCCCGGCAGAAGCTGCGCATTCTGGAGGAAACCGACCGCGCCGCCGGCATTCTGACCGCCCTGACCCCCGCCAAACGCGGCCCCAAACCCAAGGCTGCCAACCCTCTGGCCGCTGAACTGGCGGCCGAACTGGAGAGGGCAAACGAGGTCCGCGAACGACGAAGACGGCGTCGCCATCCCGTTTACAAAAAGCCGGAACTCATTGCGGATAGGCCCAATCAGGTCTGGTCCTGGGACGTCACGGAACCGAAGCTCCGGCCAAATGGATCTACTTCTACCTCTATCTTATCATGGATATCTTCAGCCGCATGATTGTCGGCTGGCGCGTCGAGGACGTCGAACGTGTGGCCCTGTTCACCGCTCTCTTCAAGGAAACCGTCGCAAAGGATAGGACGGCATCGGCGGGCAGGGAAAAAGGAGTAGTGGCGTGTGGTTTCGGTCTTGCCGTCGCGCTCGATCATGGCGATGCTCGCGAGGCCGGACCAGGGATGGCGCTCGGCCAGCCACGCGATGTCGCCGGTGGACCAGTGTCGGCGGATTTCGAAGCGGCCGTGGTCTTGATCTGTGGTTTCGTGGAAGAGGGCCGTGCAGTCGGCGAATGCGCGGTCGCGGTGTTCATCGAAGAAAGCCATGATATCATTGTGCAGGCTCAGCTGGTTGTCCTTGACGGGCAAAAGGTAATCGGCGCCCTTGTCGCGAATTGTTTTGGCGATGGCCTTCTGACAGCCCATGGCATCGATGGTGACCAACATCCCTGTCAGGTCCAGCATGTCCAAGAGGCGCGGTATGGCCACGATTTCGTTCTCGTTGCCGTAGACCGCCTCCTGGCCGAGCACGATGCGTTGTTCGGTCGCTCAGGCGGAGACAAGATGCAGGACGGTGCGGCCCTTGGCCGTCTCGCCGGTGCGCCACGAGGTCTTGCCGACGATAGCAACGACTTCGGGAGTCGCCTCATGGTCGGCGCCGGGATCGACGGCGTCCGCAGGCTTTCGGCGAAGGCGATGAAAGCGTCGCGAAAGGCCTCGGCGTCGAGGGCATTGAACAGGTCGGACAGGGCATCGTGATTCGGCACGCCAAACACAAACGCACGAAATTGGCGCAGGAAGTCCACGTTCATGGCGCCCCAACGCACGGTCTCAACAAAGCCGTCGGCGCCGACCAACTGCGCGCACAGCACCAGCAGCATGATTTCTTCCAGCGGGTACAAAACTTTACCCAATCCCCGTGGGTCTTCGAGCCCGGAAAAGGAGTCCAGCCCCGGAATGCTTTGCGTCTGCGCCGTCATGGGCTGTCCTCCCCTGCTCGTGGCAGCCTCTCGGGATTCACATATTCATCGGTTCGGGAATCCCCCCAAAGTTTAGAATGGTTCAATCGAGTGCCCTGCCCCTTGCACGGCTCGGCCTTGATCGGGCCTGCGACCGATGGCCGGGGGCTGGCAGGTCGGGCCGCAGGGATGGCTGGGGTTTCGGTCTAGCAAAGAGATATAAGAGTTTTGGTAGGCGTTGGCTGGTCGGGAAACGGATCCCCAATTCCACTTCAAACGTCGAATAACCCAAAATTGGTTGGTTAAGCTTGCTTTAGCAAGCGCCGCGAAGGGAAAAACCTCCATGGATATCAACACAATCTACCTATCGGGTCCCTTTAATTTTGATACTGCAGAGTCGACGCTTAAAGCGGCCTGCCAGTCTTCACGCAATTTGATTGCTCTTATTCGGCACGAAGATACACCGTGTGCTGAACAAAAACTTTGGAGATCCTACGCGCGACGAGCAATCCGATATCTTGACGGCGTCGTACTTCTTGATGAGAGTTCTAAGGATTACGAGGATGCCTTAAAGATGCGCACTCAGGAGATTGGACACATAAACCAGAAAGCCGATAGGATGCTGTCATTCCTCGAAGGCCTCGATGAAGAGATGGTATCCACAGATACTAGCCCGTCGGAGGGCTTTGCAAAGCTCCTAGCTCCGAACAAAGACAACAGGGAACCACAAACGTTAGCTCAAAAGTCTTTCGTTTCTGAAACGTTTTACGGCCACGAAATTTTGGTACATAAAGCCCACCAAGCGCTTATATCTCCTCTGCCTCGCGATTTCATCAATATTTGGTCTCGACAGCAATACCAAGGCCACCTCGGACACATCCGACTCCTTCAGAATATGAGATTATTTACCCGTATCGGCATCAACCCCCTAGAGATCAAGCCGAGCCACGTTTTAGAGTTTGGCCCGGGAGTCGGAGGGCTATAATCACTTTTCATAGCTCAAGGTGCCGACGCAGAAATTGTAGATAAGAACTCTGCTGTTAGATACATTGCGCGGCAACGTGGTGCCCAGTGCACGCATGAATTCGAGTTTGGTCGAACTGACCAAATTTCGAACACGACACCATCTATCCCCCAAACGAAGCTCTTATTAGGCATCGGGATTCTTAATATTTTCTTTTATGATTCAGTAGAGGCTTACGAAGAAACCGTTAGCTGGCTCACATCGTTAATTGAAGATGGTGGATTAGGATTTTGGCTTACATACAACCAGCCGTCTGCTGAGCAGAGGCGTTGTGAGCAATTTTTCAAAGAAAAGATCGCGGCGAGTCGCAATGTGTTCTTAAAAAATGGATGGGTTGATGTGACTGATCTGGCACTTAAAGGCGATTTACACCCAGTCGGGTTGAATTATCGGCATAATGCAGACTTCCGGATATTTGTGTTTGATTCGAGACATTGAGGTCGAGGATGTTGCTTTTTTGGCTGTGATGCTCAGTGCGGACTGCATTACTCCCTGTGTCAGCGGTGTCGTCCAAGGCCCTTTGAATTCCGTAACCTGTCAGGAGGGCGGATTGGGATGACACGATGGCATATTCACCGGAACGCAAGGCGGCTGTCCTGAAGCGGCTGCTGCCACCGAGCCGCATTCCCCTGGCGCGCTTGGCCCAGGAGGAAGGGCTATCCGAGGCCACGCTCATCAAGTGGCGACGCGAAGCGCGCGAAAAGGGACAGTTGATCCCGGCCGCCGACAGCGGCCCGAGGGCTGGACGGCGGCTGACAAGTTCGCGGCCGTAGTCGAGACCGCGGCGCTGAACGAGGCCGATCTGTCGGTATACTGCCGCCGGCGCGGTTTGTATCCGGAGCAGCTGCGGTCCTGGCGTCGGGCCTGCGAGCAGGCCAACGACTGGGACCGCGCCAGCCTGGGCCGGCTCGACAAGCCGACCCGGGAAGATCGCAACCGCATTCGGGTGCTGGTGTAGCGCGCCGATTAAAGTTGCGCGCTGCGCCACAAAAGTTTGCGCGGCTACACCCCGGTAGCCCGTGCCTCGCTGAGGGGCGATTTGACCCTACGCTGAGGCGTTCTTTAACGGCCCTTCAAAGGGTTCCTATTTCACCTTGTCAAACAGCTTAACCGCTCAGACATATGCCGTCCCCAAAAGCTTGACTTGCCACACTGGAAGATCCACGCTTCTTGTCACATAGCCAATTTGAAGGATATTGCATGTCTGTCGATCAAAGCTCCCGCGCCCGCCTACAACGGCGCCTCGCTCGTATGGCTGAGAACGATATCCTGGGCCTCTCGGAACGGCAGATTTACGCACCGGAAGCGCATCTAAATCCCGATCATCTGCTCCCAGACCCGACACCGCTCTTCGACAAGAACACGCCAATTGGTTCTATGGGCAGTTGCTTCGCCCGAGAGATCAAGAGCCACCTCCAAGAATCCGGGTACAATTACGTTCACTACGGCGAGGGGCCGCGCGCGGCCCACGGCTCTGCCCCATGGGAGCGAGTGTACAACACGGCATGCATCCGCCAGGAAGTGGAGCGCGCTTTCGGTCTCTTTGATCCGGATCCCGTGGCTGATTCTGAAGGGCGCATGCACGACCTGCATCGCATGAAAACAGTCTTTAACAGTTCCGAAGAGGCAACGGCCACAATCGCACAATATAAACAACAAGCTCGCGCAGCACTGATGGACTCCGATGTCTTTATTATCACGCTCGGCTTGAGTGAAGTCTGGTACGATCAGAAAACCAATCGTGTGTTTGCGCAGGTTCCTCCAAAGTCAGCGTACGTAGCGGAAAGACACGCGTTTCGATTGCTCACTCCTGACGAAAACGTGGTGAATGTCCGGACCGCTATCGAACTCCTCAGGCAGCATAACCCACACGTCCAGGTAATCCTAACCGTCAGTCCCGTGCCCCTGCGCGCAACCTTCTTCAATCGGAGCGTGGTGGTTAGCAACCATGTGTCCAAGTCGACCCTCCTGTACACAGCGCATGCGATAACACAGGAACTGGATGGCGTTCATTACTTCCCCAGCTATGAAATCACTCATCATCTTGTTGAGGAGCCATTTGATTGGGATAGCCGCCACGTCACAAAGGCTGCCGTCGATATGATCATGGATCTTTTTCACCGCACCTTTGGCTCTCAATCAAAGCACGAATAACGATCTCACGGTCAATTTTTGACCAACGCGCTGTCCGCCGGCCAGCCGCTCGTGATGTCGACGGCGTCCAGGATGTCCTGGGCCAGCTGGCGCTTGTGCGCGAAGCAGGCGTCGACGAAGGCCTCGACGGCCTCCTGCAGATCCTTCATCTGCTGCACCGCGGCATCGATCCAGCTGCCAGCCGAGATCTTCCAACCGGCCGAAGACGCGTGTCAGAGCGCCGCGCACGGTCAGCTGCCGCGTTGATAAGGGTCTTGCTGCGGTCATCGGTCGGGACGGTGTAGCCGTTCCAGGCCAGACCACCGGTCTCGACGCGCCGGCGATAGTCGGCCAGGGCGGCCAGACGGCTGATCCGATAACCCTCCAGGTCAAGGACTCAGTCGCCAGAGGACTCGTTCCATTCATGGTATGGACTTGGCTTCGGCGATATGAAGCCTCCATCGAGATACTGGTATTAAGGTGTCACGCCCTAGGAAGCATCCACCCATGTGAAAAGTGCTGCGACGGGAAATTCCGTCTCGCGAAGCTGGACGACGCAGCCATTCGAGATAAGCGATTTCATAAGTGCCTTAACTCAATCGCTTGTAAATCGTGCCTGACAGAAAACCCATTGTGATTCAGCGATCCGCCGGGCCGATGCGCTGTTGATTGGGGCTGCTGAATCGATTTGGGGCGCAATCGGAGTCAATGCGCCGACGCGATGAGAATGGCTCGCAAAGTGCGCAGCCCGTCGACACACCTTTCCTCCCGGGCGGGTGTGCACCGTGGTCGTACTGGGCTCAGGCCGCGCGTTTTCGGTGGCGTTTGTCCTGTTCGGTGTCCTGCGCGAGCAGGACGGCCCCGAGGCGGTGCAGGTTGCGTGCGACCACGGCCAAGGCGGCGTAGCGCTTGAAACCGTCGAGACCATGATCCGGGCAACGGTCCAGGCCATGGGCCTCGAGCGCATTGATCGCCGACTCCACGGCCGAGTGCTGGCGGCGCAGGCGCTGGAACCGCGGGCTGTGCTCGCGCTCGTCGACGGCTTTGGCAGGCTTGCCCTTGGTCGGCAGCACGGGAAAATCCACGATCTCAGCGAGGCGCTGTTGATTGGCCGGGCTATGGAAGCCCTGGTCGAAACTGACGCTGGCGATCTGCGGATAGCGCTGAGCGAGGTCTTCGACGAGCGGCACGGCGACCTGATCGTCGGTTTCGTGCTGCATCACGCGATGGCTGAGGAGGAAGCCGAACTGATCCTCGATCACGGCGACGCGCAGCCCGAGCTCAACGGGGACACCGGCCTTGCCCTTGCTGATCCACTCGGTGTGCGGCTCGAAGATGGAGAAGACCTTCTCGCCATGGGGCATGCGCTCGCCCTGGAGCACGCGCCGGCGTACCTGATCGATCTGGCGCTCGGCATGGGCGATGACGTCATCGAGCGCACTGAAGGCGCCCGCCGGCCAGCCAAACCCGTGCTGGAGCTTGATGCGGGTGAGCCGCGCGCGCTCGAGGAAGCCCTCGCACAGGCTCAGATACTCGGCGTGGGCGGTGCGAATCGCCTCCAGGCGCGCTTCGCGCTTGGCCGGGTCTTTGGCGCTGGAGCGCTTGAGTGGCTGGGCACGGCGATAAGCCTTCTTCACACAGCGGATGTTGTAGGCACGCTGGCGCCAGTCGCTCAGGCTCTCGGTCTCAGACAGCGCGGCACTGGTCTCGATGGTCTTGCGCACCGCGTCATACAGGAGGTTGATGTCGGTGGGATAGTGGACATCGGTCTCGACGACGAAGGAGTCAGCGCGCACCTCAAGGGCGTCGTCTGGGTTTTTTTTGACCAGGGCATGGCCGGCCTCGACGACGACCTGGTTGATGCGCTCCAAGACCGCGGGGGTGAACAGGCGCAGGTTGTCCTTGAGCGTCTGCACGTGCCACTGGGTCGCGTCGCTCCAGTCGCTGTGCCCGAGCATCTGGCGCACGGTGCGGTGCTGGTTGGCCAGCTCGGCAATGCGCTCGTAGTCGGCGTTCAGCCCCAGGCGCAGGGTGCCCAGCACCAGGATCTGCCACTGCGCCATGCCGGGGCGGCCGGTCTCGGGGCTCACCGCACCGGCGCCATCGACGCGTTGTGGCAACACCTCGGCGAGGATGGCGAAGACCTGCTCGCGCAGCGCGGGCGTGGTGTCGATGTGCTGCAGGCCGCGCAGCAGGCGCGGGATGTCATCGCGCAAGCGCGCATGGATCACAATCGCGCCGATGTCCTGTTCACCGAGTTGCAATTGCGGCTTGATGATCTCGCGCATGGCAATGATGCAATGAGGAAGTTTTGGCGGTTCAATTCCGCTTCACTTCGAGAACCGCGGCTCAGCCCAACGCTGACAACGAAAAATCAGGGGCTTAGGCGCCCGGCAGGAGCAGGCTGCACGGCCGCGGCCCGCAACCACGCGACAACTTCGACCATAGGGTCAGAAACTAACATATTGTTTAGAAAGACGAAACTGAGTTTTCGTTCAGGCACTATATACGCTTTTTGGAACCGGCATGGTCATTCCTCATCATCTTGGCCGTCCAGCGCTGCAGCCGGAAACGTTTGCTTCGGCCTAGACGGCCGGGTCGGCGGCAAGCCTTCAATTTCCTGCAGGAAGCGGAAGTAGCGCGCGACTTGCGGATAGAAACGGTTGACGCTTGTCAGCGTTTTGCTCGCCTGGGTCACGCTCGTCAGGTTGACGCGCAGCGCCACCATGTACACTGCCAACTCGCCCCAGCCCTGTCCCGTCACGAAAATTTGCGTACCCTTGCTCGCCAGAATCACGACAACGCTAATACCCATCACGACGTTCGTGACCAACTCGCTGTTATAGCTGGCGCGCAGGCGGCCGAGGTAGGCATCGAGATACCGTGCGATCGGCCCCTCACGGAATGGATGCGCCATCTCAGGGCACTCTGGGTCGAGGGATTCACCGTGCTCGGCGTTGAGCGTCACGAGTTCGCGTTTTCGCTTGGCCGCAGCCTTCGCCCATCTCTCCATTGCCACAGAATGGTGTGCCCCGCGGACGTTAACGACGTAGAGCAACGGCAGCGCCGTGAAGAGGATCGCAACCAAGGAGAGCGTCAAGATAGGATCCAGAAAGATCAGAACCATGAAGGTGCCGGCGAATGCCAGCACCGGCGGGATCATGTTTACGGTGATGCGTGCCACGCGCCCGCAGTAGCGCGGATCGCTCTGGATCAGCCGCCCAGCCTGGCCTGCCCAGGTGCTGGTCTCCGGCCGCCCACCGTGCGCGCCGAGGAGGGCGATGGCCCTGCGGGAGCAGAAGGCTTCGTAGGCCCGCCCGATTGCCAGGGCCTGCAGGACCGCAGCGTATCTGAAGGCGAAGGACATGATGAAAAGGAACAGCCCTCCCATGGCGGCCGCGACCAGCAGCAGCAGCGATTCGCGCACGGCGATCTCGAATCCGCCATAAACGAGTACGGTGCCATTCTCCAGTGCTCTTGAATAGAAGAAGATGACGCCAAGCGCGCCCATCAGGCCTCCCATGGCCAATAGGCTAAATGCAAGGACGAATGCCATCCGCCAGAGGAACCGGCCATAGGCGTCGCGCGCGAACCAACTCACGACCTTGCGGTAGCGCCGCATCTGCGCGCGCAGGAGGGGTAAAAAGCCGCCGCCGCCGGCGGCCGCTGAATTAGCTTGTCCGGTGTCAACTGCCTGCGCTGTCTCGTCGCCGGCACGCTGCTGCACTGTGGTGTCCGTCATCGTCTGGTCCAGGGTAGCCATGAAAACGCCATGCTATACCCTCCAGCAGTATTGATACATTCTTGTTTCTCCGGTTACAGTGGCCAGATTGCGCTGCAGCAGTGCGGGCGCGTCTACAGTCGAGCGAACGAGAAATTCATGTCCAGCGAAAGTTCCCCGTCGATCATTGGGCGCGCCTCCGAGCGCCTGCGCACGGCAAGCGGCCGCAACGAAATCATCACGCCGGATCCGATGGTTCTCGTGGGCGGGATGTCCCGCTCAGGGACCACCCTGCTGGCCACCGTCCTCGACAGCCATCCAGAGATCGCTTGCGGTGCCGAATTGCTGCCTGCCGAACTTCCGCCGCCGGCGGAGCTTTTGTGCCTGCTCGACCGGGCGATGGAGCTGGCAGAAGGCGAGTTCGCCAACGCGGGTCGGGCGCTTCGCCAGGACGGGGACCGGCCAACGGGTCTATTCTTTACGCGATGCCACCGCGCCGGGGTTGCCGAAGGAGAAGTGCGTGATGCACTGCGCGAATTGGCGGCGGAGATGCCCGGTGCTGCCATGACCCTCGGCGAACGGCTGAAGGTGGCGTGCCGCATCGTGCGCAAGCGCGCTCTGCGCGAGGGCGCTGCCCTCTATGGCTTCAAGTATGCAAGCGCGTCACTAGGTGTCGCGCTGGCGTATCTGCCCGATGCCTATTTCGTCGGCATCATCCGCGATCCGCTGGATGTGGTGCTGTCCCACCAAAAGCGGGGCTTCGAAAAGACGGTGGCAGAAGTCTGCGCCTCCTGGAACGCTTATGCGCGAAAGTATCGCACCTTCTGTGAAGAGCGGCCCGAGCGCGCGATGACAATCCGTTACGAAGATCTTGTCCGCGCGCCGCGTCGAACTCTGGGGCAGGTGTTTGAAATGCTGCCCGTCTCCCTTCATCAGCGCATCTTCGCCTTCTATGAATCGGATTCACCGATTCACGCCGGCGCGCACCCGAATGCCGAACGGCTCCGCATGAACTTCTCCACGAGCGGCGTGGGGCGTGGTCGAGAAGTGTTGCCAGTCGATATCGCTCAGGAGATTGACGCGGCCTGCCGCGTTGAGATGCGGCATCTTGGATACGATCACCGGGGTTGGGTGAAACGCGTGCGTGCGCAATCTGAAGACAGGGTGCGGATTTCCAAGGCAGAGCGTTTCATTCAGCGACAAAAATTCGCCTCGAAGCGGAAGTTCTCTGCGGCAGATTATGAAGCTCTGCTGGCCCCCTACATGGAAACGCACGAAATTATGCCGATCGGCGAGTACGTCCGTGAGGCAGAAGTGGGCGACCGCAAAATCCTTATGATCCGCCACGATGTCGACCACGATCCGGAGACAGCCGTGAAGATCGCCGAGTGGGAGGCCGCGCGCGGGCTTAGGGCCACCTACTGTCTCCTGCACACGTCTTGGTACTATGGCCGACTCGAGGACGGGCGCTACCGCCACTCGGACCTCTTGTTGGAGACAGTAGAGCGGCTGTGCGAGCTGGGCCACGAGATCAACTTCCACAACAACCTCGTCGCCCTGACGCTCCGCGAGGGCATCGATCCGGTTGCCCTTCTGGAACGCGAGCTTGCGTTTTTCCACCGGCTCGGTGTCCCGATCAGCGGCACCTCGACGCACGGCGACGCGCTGTGCCGCGAGTTGGGATTTCGAAACTGGGAGCTATTCCAAGAGTGCTGCGATGGCCGCTTCGGTGGCCCGCGTACCGTGAGTTACCGCAGCGGGCAAGCTGAGGTCCAGCTACGGCTGGGCGAGATCTCGATGTTTGATTACGGATTGGAGTACGAGGCATATGACATCGCGAAAGATTACTATCATACCGAATCGGGAGGGATTATGCGTTTACGGGAAAGCACCTTTGGTCGTCGACCATTCGGGCGCGCATCGCAGGACAAAGGCTCCGTCTGCGGGGTGCTGACGCATCCGATTTGGTGGGAATTTTAGGTCAAGAGAGGTAAACGTGGGCCTGACTGTCGGACGCACTATACTAAGTTGAATCATTGGGAAACCGCAACTCGGCCATGAAGCGCGCAGCGGTATTGCCAAGATTTTCTGAGCCAATGAGGGCGGACGTGATCGCTGATGAAGAAAAGGTAGAGATCGATGCAGCCTAAGCGGCCAAACCATTTGTTCGATCAGCAGCAAGTTGAAAAAATCTGCGATGTCGGGAGCGTCGGGCTTAAGATTATCGAACAAACAGATTTCACCAGCCAAAAGGCTTTTAACCGGCGGCGCGGCATACGTATCGCCAACATTTTAAATGATTATTTTGAGATAACGGCTTTCGAGGGAAAGAAAATTGTTGAGCTCGGCCCAGGCCACTATGCCTTCGCCTTGCTTGCGCGTCACCTTGGCGCGGAAGTGGTCTGCGTGGAACGCGATCCTCAGTTCATTTCTCTTGGGCGACACCTCGGTTTCGAGGTTCTAGACATGGACTTTAATGATATCACATCCGAGGCAGTAGGGGGTCGCTGCGACGGGCTTTGGGTCAAGGGCACATTCAATGCTTGCAACTATAGGAGTGACAGCGAAGTAGAAGAGTTCGCCCTTCGCCTTACCGGGCTTGTACAGCCGGCGGGGTGGGCGTGGCTGACTGTCGTCAATAAGACATCCTTACCTGGTGAGGAAGGAAAGGCGTTTGCGGCGCAAAGGATAGAGGTCCAGCGAAGGGCTCTCATGCGAGCCGGCTGGGGTGCGGCACCCATTCGGGACGAAGACCGCCCGCTTTACGCCCTCAAATACACCGGAAGCCCAAGCGTTTACTTTCGCAATATACCCGCGTATGTAGCTGAAGCGGAACGAACTGGTGCAATACCCTCCGGCTTGGCCGTGCAGGAAGACTCGTCAAGCAAGCCTACTGGCACGGAAGGTTCGACGCCTTCCGAACCCGACGAGCAGCCCACCCTAGTGCCCTCTCGAGGTGGCCCCTTCAACGCTGTACAAAGGCTCTGGAAGCCGACGCCAGAGTATTTTAGGAATCCGTGGGAGTATTTTGTATCATTTATAGAGATTGTAAAAAGACGGAATGGTCGCTTTATCACGATGTCCCAGGCCCTGGCCGGAGATTACGACCCTGAGCAAATTAACGTATGCCTGGATCATCATATCGACTATTATCCAGTGGAAACGGAGGTGATGTGTCGCTGGGAACTCGAAAACAACATCGTTTCGAGTGTTTATCTTTTTAATCGTTTTATATATGACGATGTGCAGCAGCGTCGTCATTGGGTTATTGAGGATCTCAATGTTGCGTTTTACCAGCATCTTGAGAAAGCGGGATTTGAAATCGGCTATCACCAAAACGCCCTCGGCCTGATCCGCACGGCGAGAGACGGACGCACGTACAGCCGAGAGATCACCAACGCCGATAAATCTGTCGCTCAGAAGGTATTTGCTGAGGATGTCGACAACCTGCGGCAGTACTTCAATATTCGGACATTCATACCTCACGGGGGCGGGGAAGGCAACGCGCAGCTTGTAGATCTACCGGACGGGTACGACGATCTCATCTGGATCTACAACAACGCCAGGCGCAACGGCGCTTGTGAGCCACCGCTGAGATGGCGGAACTATAGCGACTCTTGTGGGGCGGCTGCACAGCGTATCAAGGGCTTTGGCGGCCAATATGTTGCTAACGTCGACAACCTTCATTTGAATGCCTACCTGATGGAGCCGGGACTTAATCACGTTCTCATCCACCCGGGCCGCTTTGCGAAGGGTATGCCTTACGAACTGTATGAGCAAACTCGAGTGTCCTTGGATGGAGTGTCAGTTAGCTATGAGTTCAGCGGAATTGACGAGCCGCTGCCACTAGATATCCGCGCCCTTGTTGCGAACTGGGTGAGGGGCCGTGGGGAAACTTTGGGAAGTCCTTTCGGGGGCCGGCGTAATGGACGCTTTTTCGTTATTTCCGATGATCTCGACGTCATTCGCAATCATATGGCTGCCTCAGACGGCATAACGCCAGTGCTTGTTTACCATCGCCAAATTTCCGCGAACGAGCGCGAACTTTTCCGCGTCCCCCGTCCGATTGCCACGGTCTATCATATGCCCAGCCCAGCCGAAGACTTCGTTGAGGCTTTCCAGAAATTTTACAATAAGCTGTTCAGCCGCCGCTCGCTGCGGCATTTGGCCGAATCCAGTGTGCCTCTTGACGTGGTATATCTCACGAATGTTCTGATCGAAAAAGTTCAAGATCTGCGGTTCCTCGTTAGGCTCTTGAAGCGCGCACCTGCGGACGCGTCAGTTTATCTCAGGATTAATGTCCCCGAGAGCCGCCGCGAGGAAGTTGAGGATCATCTCGAGCGGGCAGGAAGAGTCGCTGTAGCCGCTCGGTTCGATATCGCCGTTTGCGACACGGGCGGCCGGGTCGAGGTAACTGCAATATCAAAATCCACACCTAATGGCGCGGGGGCACCGGCCATCTCGAGAATCTCCGTATCTCCTGGCACCGTGGAGATGGAGCCGTCGGGTGACTTTCACGAGCGCCTCGAGGCGCTTTGCAGAGCCCGTGGCGAAGATAGCTCTACCGTCCTGCGTAGGTTCAGTTCCGATGAGATCAGCAGGGCTCCACGTAGCTTCAGCAAGCACATGGACTCTTTACGAAAGACGGTTTTCGCCGAGGCTGGCGTTCGAGATGGGCTTGCGTTCGTACGTCTTCCGAACGGACGAATCTTTTACGGACATACATCAAAGTCCAACCACCGACGCGCATTCGACTATGTGCACGATGTCGTGCCTTCTGTGATTACGGAGGAGACCTATTTGCTTGGCCTTGACATCGCGCAGCGTTACGCTTCCGACTTCAGTTGGCCGCCTGCCTCTATTCTCCCGCCGTACGGCGGTACATTAGTCGAGTGTGGTGCATATCTGGGGCACAAAACCATTCGTTTCGCTGACGAGCTCGTGGGTAGCAGCGGAAAGGTTTTGGCAATTGAGATGATGCCTGACAACGTAGAAATTTTGCGCCGCAATGTGCAGGAAAATGGGCTTAACGACGTAATTGACATCGTGGAGGCGGGCGTATGGAACGAGAAGGGCGCACTTCCAGTCAAAGGCAAGGGGCGACAACGCAACACCCTCCTAGACATGGATAAGCTGACTGACGAGCATGGGTTCCTGGCACGCGTCGATACACTCGATTCTTTGATTGAGGAGTGGGGGCAGCAGAGTGTTGATCTTGTCTTCATGACCATCAACGGTGCGGAGGTTGAGGCGTTAGCAGGCATGGACAGCTCGTTGAGCGTAGCGCGTGCAATCTTTGTTGCAGCGCCATACGAGCGGAACGGAAGACCTTCCACCGAAGTTTGCCGGGAGATTGCTGAAAACAAGGGTTGCAAAGTGTTGGGGGAAAGCAGCGGAAACCGACTCTACATCGTCACGCCGGCACATCCCTGTCACGATATTCGGCGTGGTAGAGGTTCGCTGGATCAATTGTAATACTTGGGGTTGAGTCGGCCGAGGGAACTGCCCCCTCAGCCGCTCGCAGAACCCGGCGTGAGCCTCTCGGCTCACCGGGCTCCTGTTGCTCCAACCCTTTGTGCTCGTATTTGCCGCTCGGGCGTTTCCTCGCCAAGCGCCATGGATCACAAAGCGCTTTGTCATCATCGGAGGTTCATCCTCCAACAGGAGTTGACCTAAGATGCGACTGGAACAACCCGACCCCTTTGCTCGGCACCCATTACAGGCACGTCAACGCTCATACGGGTCGGTCCGTCCTCGGACCCTGCATCGGTACTCTGTGCCTTGCTTTTCTTCGCTTGGCAGGCTCCCTTGGCATCAGGGTCCGAGTTCCCGCAGTTCCACCGAAGCGCCTGAATCGAGCTCGCGCCCTCTCTATGCCGGACACCACCCACCCAGTACACAGGTTCCCGATGGGCTCGTCCCAGAGATAATTGTGGCCTCTGGTTTTGATGTCGGCTACTCAGTTTCGACACCTCCACGAGGGTTCGTTGGTACTCGCCTTATCGATTCTTACCTGACGCACCACCTGGATGCGCCTTCTCCCCCGACGCTCACGACCACGGTCTTCAGCCAAGGCCGCTCGGGGGTGGTTTGGAGCCGGCCCCTGCAGGCAGACTCCGGCGGGTCGGTTCCGCCATCGCTTCGGCAGCTTCTCATGCTGCCCGCTTAGCTCCCTGCCGACCAAAGCCGCATTGCTGCGGCACACACAACTACCTTGACATTCACCGCTCCTGCTCGAATGGCGTTCTTCAATATACCCATGCTGGCACAAAGATGCCGTCAGAGGAGGCCCCCACCTCATCGCTCACGCTTCGGTTGCGGCAGCACTTGCAGCACCGCTTCCGTCAGGCGCGCCGTCCCCGCCGCCTGATCCCGAGGCATATACAGCGCCACGTCGACACGTCTCCCATCCGGCCGTGGGGCGAACGCGAAGTCCAGCCGCCCCTCCCGCCCGCTTAGCACGCCCAGACGCCGCCGAGAGACGGCCCTGCCATCCGGGCCGTAGGTGATCCCGTGAACGACCAAGGCATCACCGGTCTCCATCTGCGCCTGCAGATGCCCGCGCAAATACATTCCCGGACGGATGGGCCAGCCGCTTTCAGGGCGGCCGCCCTTGTCGTTCCGGACGGTCTTGGCCCAGTTGCTTCCGCCAAGAATGGCGATGCCGTGGGCATCGGCCTGCGTGCGCTTGAGCGTGAAGGTGCCGGTCCCCGGCTCGGGAGCCGCCGCGCAGTGGACGGTCGCGATTGGCGGCGGCTGCGCCGCTGAAGCCGACCAACGCAGCAGATCCTTCGCCTCGCCCGCCCCGGTACCCCGTCCCGACGGCAGGAGATGGCGCAAACGCGCGTGCACCGCCATCGCGGCACCGATCAACGGGCCCGGCGATACGGTTTGTCCGGCCACCCATTTCCTGAAAGCCCGCCGCTGCGACCCGGTCCAGCCCGTCCAACTCGGGAACTCGTCGGCCGTGCCGGCGTTGCTCACCCGGTTGGCGACATCTGCGCCCAGGCGAGGGTGGTAGGCCAGCCCGATGGCCTCGAGCCCGGCGACGCGCGACTCATCATTCAAGGTTAGCGTCTCCAGGTCGAGCGCGGCGTCGCAGGCCTCGCGCAGTCGCCGGTCGGTCTCACCGACGTAAGCGCACACCCGCCCGAACTGATCCTGCGGTGGGTTCGTTGAGGTGAGCGCCGGATGGTTAGTATCCTCGGGTGTGTCGTACCAGTCGCGGTTCATCAGGGACCGAACGATCTTCTCGGGCGACCGCCGCAAATGGATCAAGACCGCCTCCGGGAAGAAGGTCCGCAGTTCGTGCACAACGCTTGGCAGGTAGACGTTTACCTCCACCCAGTCCCGCTGTGCCGCTTGCCAGCTCTCCCATGCCTGCCCCAGGCGCGCGCGGATCTGGTCCGGATCATCTTGTAGCGCGCGAAAGGCCGCCGTCGCCTTCGCCTGTGCTTCGCCGGCATGGAAGTCCTGGTTCAGCACGTATTCATGGGTGGCGTCGGCTGTGGTCCCAGCCGCCACCACCTCGCTCAGCCATTTCGAGCCCGAGCGTGCGGGTGCCAGCACGAAATAGAGCCGCTTGTCCGCCTGCCAGTACTCGGGATGCACCAGGACCTGCCACCGCTGCGACCCGCGCGTGGCATCTAGTGGCGAGGCCGAGCGCGTCCAGTCCCCCCCGGTGTCGGTGAAGTAGCGGTCGAACGGCGTGTGCCAGGCGTGGGAGTCCAGTCCGTGGGCGCGCATAGACAGGCTCCACAGCGGCAGACGGGCGCCGTCGGCGCGCACCAGCGTGTGGCCGGCCGGATAGCGCAGCCGCCGCTCGCCCGTGGGATCGTATGGCCCTTCCGCGGTGCGTCGGTTCTCCTCCGCAAACGGGTTTGAAGGACGCAATTCGGTGAAGCCCCAGTAGTTGCTTATGTCGTGGCGGTAGCAGCGCTTGTCCCCGTGCGCCGAGATGCTGCGCACGGGCACGCCGGTCGCCCGCAGGCGCTTAAGCCGATTCCGAAGAGCCGCGCCCGGATCATCGAGCTCGCCGGCCGCCCATTGAGCGAAGCAGTTCACGTGCAGACCCACTTCGTGCCCGTAATCGGTCAGTTGACGGACTTTCTCCGAGAAGCGCGGGTCGTCGCTCCAGTAAGCGGCCGTCGGAAGCAGGTAGTAGCTAGCGCGCAGCCCCGCCCGCCACTCCCGGTGCGCCATGTCGAGCGCCGCGTCCAGGTCATGGTCGACATCGTGGCGCAGGGCGCAGAGTCCCGCGCGCCGCGGCGCGTCGGCGAACTCTGAGACAGTGACGGTAGTACCCAGGTGCGCGAGCAGACGGTCGTAGCCGGAAGAAATCGTCATTCTAATGCTGCGGCTTCTCATCTGCCGGGTTCTGTCCCGAGATCAAGGCTGTCGATCAGACCTATCTGACGTCGCGCGGCCACTGGTACCATGCTTCTCGGAAGGACGGTATCAACAAATCCGTAGGCGTCGCCACCAATATCGATGTGCATTTCTATGACATGCTCTCGCGGGTCTTCGGGCCGGTCAGCGATAGTGTCGTGCATCTTCAAGAGGCGGATGTCGCGGCCGGGTACCTCCGGGAACGGACGTTGGCTGGGGATTATCACCCCACCTGCGCGCGTGTGTGACTGAAGGCGCGCCGGTCTGAGGCCCGAGTCGTGAAAGCTGAACCAAGGCGCTGTTTGGCGCGTGCCGTGCTCGAACCGACCCTGGCGGCGCAAGGCAACCCCCTGGTGAAGCCCCTCGACCGGTGTCCGGAGATGGCATCTCGTCGTCCTCCGGGGTGGTGAGACCGATGCAAGGCACACGCGGAACGCCCTGGACAGACACCGGACCATTTCAATGTTTGGGCCATTCTCTCATTATGAGCCGAAAGGGCGACGGTAAAACCCGCCGCATTGCGCATACCGGCGGTGCGAGCCAAGACGCTGCGCCGCCGCGACCGTCCAGCGCGGATCGGGGCGAAGCACCTAGCGAGTCGGCCTTTCTTGCCCGGGAAAGCGCACCACCCCCAAAGGGGCGGCGCAAGAACGGCTCTATCCTGATGGTAAACTTGGTGGATATCATGAGCCACGAGGGAGGCGGTCACCATCAAATGGCGCTAATGCGCGGTTGGCGCCGCGCGGGCCTCAAGGTTCGGATGATCGCCCCCCGCCGTCACCCCAGTCGCGTCGTCACGGCGGATCACATCGTTCGGTCGTGGGCGCCGAGCCGCCTGTCCGGCATCCCGGGGATCCTGGACGCCATTCCTCAGATGTTTTATATCGTTACGGAACGTTGGCGTAACAAGGCCGCTACGCTATACGTTCGCGCGAACGCCTTGACATTCCTTCAGGTTAGTCTCGCGCGGCTGCTCGGTATGTTCACGGTGGTCGAGCACAACAGCTGGCTGGCGAGCGAACGCCGCAGTCGTGGCGGGGGGAGCTTGGCCTGTTGGGTCGAAGGGGTGTTTCAGGTTTGGTCGGCGCGGATGGGGCATCTTTCCCGGTGCGTAACTCCGGGCATCGGGATGCTGCTTCGCGACGCCGGCACCCGGGCGGAAAAGATCATCGTTATTGGTAACGGCACGGACCTTGATCACTTTTCCGTGATTGATCGCGACACGGCCATGCGGGCGACCGGCCTTGATCCGGGGGTCACCTGGCTCGGGTTCATCGGCCTGCTCAGTCCTTGGCAAGGCGTTGAAACGGCGATCGCGGCGCTTCCAACCTTGCTGACCCGGTATTCCGTCGGACTGGTGATCGCGGGCGACGGGCCCGAGAGGGCGCGCCTTGAACAGCGCGTGCGGGATCTGAACTTGCAGGACAACGTCATCTTCCTGGGGTGGGTCAACAGGGACGACGCCAACACGGTGATCAATGCCTTTGATATCGCCCTCGCCCCCTTCACGCGGCGGCGGAACGCGGAAATCGGTGTCTCGGCCTTGAAACTGCGGGACTATGCCGCCGCCGGGCGCTTCGTCGTCGCGTCCGATATTCCCGGCGTCCGGGACTTGTCGGAAACGGGCTGGCTGTTCACGCACGAACCAGACAACGCCGCGGACCTGGCGCGGGCCGTCACGTCGGTTCTCGAAGCCCGCCATACATGGCCCGAGGCTCGACAGCGGGCGCGGGCCCATGCCGAGGCCCACTTCGGGTGGGATGTGATCGCCGACGGTTTGGCCGAACGGCTTGTCGCGCGCAAACGCCGCCTGTAACCGGGGCTGAACGACGACTTGGAAAAGGCATCGGGGAAATTACAATGACGTCTTATCCGTTTTCTGATCGGGAACCAACATCGTCGCCCATTCAAGTGGCGGCATTGGTAAGCAATCCATGCGTGAGCGATAGCCGGGTGATTCGAGCAGCGGAGGCGGTCGCGGACGAAGGCTATGATGTAGGTGTTTATGCCGCATGGGCAGAAGGAACGAAAGAACGAGAAAAAAAGAATGGGGTTTGCTACATTCGTGCGGCGCCTGACAAAAAGGCCGCGTCTCGCTCTTTGTTTTTCATTTTATTTCTTATTCCGCTTCGGGCGCTTTATACATATACGGCAAAGAGTTTAACTTGGGCGTTTTTGGCGCTTTCTTTATTCCTTTTGTACCCGTTGGATCTTCTGACCGGCCGGGGCCAGAGCGAAGGCAACTACCGCAGTAGAGTCCGCAGTAGAGTCCGCAGTAGAGTCTTAAGAGCAAAAAACTGGACGTCCAAAATTTTTGAAAAGTCTAAAGGCATTGTCGCAAGTCAGACGAGTTCTCAAGCCCAACGAGTGAAAAAGGTTTGCGGAAAGGCTGCCTCTAATCTGGAAGCAGAATTATATCGCGCCGTTGTTGCGTTAAGAGATTACAGGTGGGGCGATATTTTTATAACAATGTTAGCGGGCGTTTTTAGAACAATACGGGGCGTTTTTAGAACAATACGGGGCGTTTTTAGAAGAATGCGGGTCGTTTTTAGAACAATACGGAGCGTTTTTAGAACAATACGGAGCGTTTTTAGAACAATCCGAAAACATGCCCTCAAAAAATTCAAGATTTTTGCGAAAAAATTTCCAACAATTACATTGTTTCTGAAATATCGACGAATGCATAGGCATGAATTGATAAAACTTAAGCCGGATATCATACACGCGCATGACCTGTCTATGTTGCCCGCCGCCATATACATCAAGAAAAAAACGGGATGCAAGGTGATATACGATTCCCACGAGCTGGAAACTCACCGAAACATTGCGCGCACCTATCTTGATCGAATGTTTTGCATGTTCCTCGAAGCGGTGTTCATCCGACAGGCTGATGCGGTCGTGACCGTGTGCGACAGCATCGCCGACCACTTGGCGCGCACCTACAAAATTGGGCGCCCGTCCGTGGTCATGAACGCGCCCAACACGGACACTGTTTCCGATGGTGGTCGCGATATCCGGACGGACCTTGACCTGGATCCATCTGTCCCCCTGGCCATCTATGTGGGTAAAATCACGGTTGGTCGTGGCCTCGAACAGACCATCCAGGCTATTGCCCGCATCCCCCGGTTCCATCTGGCCCTGCTTGGCGGGATCAATGCAGTGATGCTGGAGCAGGTCAGTCGGATCGCGGCTGACGCCGACGTGACCGAGCGTGTCCACATCATGGCCCCCGTCCCGCCGGACATGGTGGTGTCTTACATTCGGGGCGCGGACGCCAGCTTGGTGGTGATCCAGAACGTTTGCCTCAGTTATTATTATTGTCTTCCTAACAAGTTGATCGAAAGCGCGATGGCGGGGGTTCCTGTGGTGGCCTCGGCCTTTCCCGAGCTAGAGCGGTTTGTGTCCTTGAGCGGGGCGGGCCTAGTGGTGGACGAGACCGACCCGGCCGCGATTGCCGAGGCTCTTGTGACGATCGCCCGCACGCGCGATGACTTCGTCGTCGATCATGAGCACGCCGAGCGGATCAAAGCCGTCTATGGTTGGCCTACGCAGCGGGACAAGCTGATCCATCTGTATCGACGGCTCCTGGGTTCCGACCGGGCAAGCAATCTCCCGGAGGTTTCCAGGCACGAAGCATTGATCACTTCATGAGCCTGCCTGACTCCGCGCTTTGACAAATACCTTTCTCCATCGCCAGGAATTTTCGTGGATGGAAATGGATTTTTAAGCCGAATACCCGTGTGCGCCCCTGGCGATTTTAGCTTCTTTGACGATATGGTTTTGTTCGAGTCGATAACGTTGTGCTGTGTGGGGGCAGGTGTAGCTGCCTTCGCCTTCCAACGGCAGCGGCATCTGCTCGCCGTGCTCGCTCATCCAGCCGATCTGCCGCGCCGGTACACCGACCATCAGTGCATAGGGCTTAACGTCTTTGTTGACCACCGCGCCAGCACCGATGAAGGCGAACTCACCGATGGTGACCCCGCAGACGATGGTGCAGTTGGCGCCGAGGGTGGCGCCTTTCTTCACCAGGGTGTCGCGGTATTCGTCCTTGCGCTCGATGAGCGAGCGGGGATTGTAGACGTTGGTGAAGACCATGCTGGGGCCGCAGAAGACGCCTTCTTCCAGCGTGACGTTGTCGTAGACGGAGACGTTGTTCTGGATCTTGCAGCGGTCGCCGATACGGACCTTGTTGCCGACGAAGCAGTTCTGGCCGAGGGAGACGCCTTGGCCGATGCGCGCGCCACCGCAGATGTGGACCCAATGCCAGACGCGCGAGCCGGCGCCGATCTGGGCGCCTTCGTCGATGATGGCGGTGGGGTGGATGCTGACGTCGTTCATACGCTGGCCTTGAGGGCGGTAACGATGCGGTGTTGGTCGGCCTCTGTGAGGTCGGCATGCATGGGCAGGCTCATGGCCTCGCGGGCGACCTGTTGCGCGCCTGGTGGTTTGCTGGGGAAGAAGCTGGTACAGCGATGGTGCTTAAGTTTCCGCTCCGGTTGCCCTGATAGGTCGCGCCGAAGCTTTGGGCGGCGTCTTCGATCACCGGGAGGTGGCCGTGGCGCGCGGCGATGGCGTTGATCGCGTCAATGTCCGCGGGCTGGCCGTAGAGGCTGACGGGCAGGATGGCCTTGGTCTTATCGGTAATCTTGGCTTCGATGAGCGAGGCATCGATGTTGGCGGTGTCGGGCTCGATGTCGACGAAGACCGGGGTGGCCCCGAGCAGCACGATGACCTCGACGGTGGCGACGAAGGTGAAAGGCGTGGTGATGACTTCATCCCCCGGGCCGATGCCAAGGGCCATGAGGCTGATGAGCAGGGCCTCGGTGCCGCTGGCGACGCTGATGCAGTGCTGGGCGCCGGTAAAGGTGGAGAGGCGTTGTTCCAGCTCGCGCACCTCGGGGCCGAGGATGTATTGGCCGTGGTGGAGGACGGTATTCACCCTTTCCGCCAGCTCTGGCCAAATGGCACGCTGCTGGGCCGCCAAGTCCACGAAAGACAGAGGCTGGTCACGCCGCTGTGCCATCCACAGAGGTGGGCCACCGGCCTCAACGATCTCTTTGGGGTGGGCGGCCTGCCAGGATCGATCCCCTCTGAGCATCCATTTATCCCGCGTGACGATGAGGGGCTGGGGCAGATAACGGCTGGCGAGGGTGACGATCAGCAGATCCTCCAGGTCATCACCCGGCTGAGGATCGAGGGTTAGAAATTCGTCCCCCACCTGCGGTAGAGGCTTGAGCAAGCCGAGCACCTTGCCAACCACGGCCCGCGCGGCCTGTGTGGCTTGGGCGCGGTTGTGCGTCTGGAGGGAAAGGCTCTTCTCGACCAGGTAGTGGACGGTCGTCAGGCTATGGGGGGCGTACCAACCCTCGCTCTCACCCCGCTTGACCATTTCCAGGACCTGGACGGCGTAGGGGTAGAAGTGCCCACGGGCGAGGATGGCGTCGACCAGGATATTGGTGTCGAAGACCAGTTGCACGGGACTGGACCGCACTGGCTCAGCGGCCAAGGTAGCGCTCCTCGAGGGCCTCCAGGTAGAGCTGATGATCGTCACCAATGCTGCTGGCGGCCCGGGTCACGGCCAGCGGGCCAAGCAGGTTGTTGAGCTCTTCTTGCAAGCTCCCAGGTGCGGCGGGAGGGCGTTGGGGGGTGAACCGCGGCAAGGGGGCGAGTTCTTCCGGATACCAGTCGCGAGGCGGGGCCAGATGTTCCTCGGGGATGGTGATGACGACGTGGGAGGGGGCTTCCGGCTTGAGGTAGAGAGGTTGGGCGAGCCGAACCTGGCCGTGGTCAAAAATCAGTTCCGCTTGCATGGGATGGGTCTCCAGTTCTTAACCGTTTTTCGCCTTGCAGGATCGATGCACTCAATATTCGAGCGGCAGCGAGACGGTGCCGCCATCGCGCGCGGAGAGGTAGGCCGCGATCAGCAGCTCGAGGGATTTGAGCCCTTCGCGGCCATCGGTATCAGGCTCGGCCTCGCCGCGCAGGCTGTCGATGACATTCTTGTAGTAGAGCGGATGACCGAAGCCGTAGACGCTGGTGGTCTCGTAGTTGGCGGCCTTGATCTGCTCGTCATAGTCGCGCGGCTCGGCGAAGTCCCAGAGCTGGATGTCGTTGACGGCGACGCCGCCGACGCGGACGCTGCCCTGCTCGCCGAGGATGGTGATGGAGCCTTCCAGGTTCTTCGGGTAGGTGAGCATGGTGACGCTCATGGAGCCGAGGGCGCCATTGCGCCAGCGCACGTTGAGCACCCCGGTGTCTTCGACCTCGATATCGCGGGTGGTGCTGACCATGGCCTGGACCTTTTCCACCGGGCCAATGAGCCAGTCGAGCAGGTCGACGTAGTGGCTGGCCTGGTTCATGAAGGCGCCGCCGTCGAACTCCCAGGTGCCGCGCCACTTGGCTTGGTCGTAGTATTCCTGAGGGCGGCTCCAGAAGACATTGAGGTGGACCAGGTGGATGCGGCCGAAGCGCTTTTCGTCCACCGCGCGCTTGAGCAGCTGCAGGGTGGCGTTGCGCCGGTTTTGCTTGACCACGAACAGATGCACGCCGGCCTCATCGCAGGCCTTGACCATGCGCACGCCATCTTGCCAGCGGGTGGCCATGGGCTTTTCGGTCATCACGTGCACGCCATGGCGGGCGGCGGCGATGGCTTGCTCGGCGTGCAGGCCGCTGGGGGTGCAGAGGGCGACGAGGTCGGGTTGTTCGTTCGTGAGCAGGTCGCGCAGATGGCGATAACCGGGGACGCCTGAGGAATCGGCCGCGGCCTTGAGGCGCTCAGGATGGATGTCGCATAGCGCGCAAAGCTCGAGATCCTCGGCATGTTTGTCGATGGCGCCAAAGTGGTTTTTCGCGATGCGCCCGCAGCCGACGATGGCAATGCGGAGCTTGCGCTTGGTGATGGGGGAGGGCATGAGGGGTTGATGGTTATCCGATGGTCAGCGTTTAATCGGTTGTCGGCTCTAAGGCGTCCGGGTTCCTGGTTGTCCGGGTTTGACCGTCTTCAGTTTGGGCTTGTCGTCGCCTGCCTGCTTGCGGGTAGATTAACGTATCCAGTCAGGCGGGGCTCTCGTCACGGCTGAGTATCAGTCTACCCTAGTCGGCAGGCTTGTTGCTTAAAGGCAACGTTGCATTTAGATCACCAGTAGTCTAATCTAACATGCGGTTGGCGACGTGAAAATGACTTGTGCGCATCTCACGTCTGCCGGGGAGCCGTTCTACCTCACAGCAGGGGCAGGGATCGCAGGCTCGGGTCAAGGCGCTATCAAACTGAGGGCTTATCTCAATGCAATCTAATCACTGTATTCGACGGTCCGGGGGCTGGGTCGTGCTCTGTAGTGTGACGGGTCTCATGATTACACTCGCTGCTCCGGCACAGGCGACACCGGAGGAACCCCCGTACGATC
>NZ_NRSJ01000055.1 GCF_016584085.1 Halochromatium glycolicum
GCTTTTGTCCGATGGGTGTGCAACGATTGTTGTGTAGCGACTGCTCAACTGAGGAGCCGGATGCGGGAATTCCGCACGTCCGGATCTGTGGGAACCACGGGTGAGCAATCACCCGTGGTCACCCGGCGGCAATCGCCTTAGCGGTCAATGGGGCCGTCGCGCGTGGCTCCGGTGTGGCCGCTCGAGACACATCCAGAACGCACTCTCACAACACCAACGAGTTTGAGCGGTGACACCCGAGTACCGCGCTGACAAGACTCAACCCCTCACCCGGGGCAGTCCGTTCGAATCACATTCGATTGATGCAGGCCAAGTTCGGCGGCGTCCCGAAAAAGTGCTTATCAGAACATAAATGATTTGAAAATTGAGGGGCTTAGGTTAAGCAGCGGGCCCTCGCAGGGCACGCGGGCGGACGATCCCGCACACAGCCATTCGGCTATCGGTATCTGCTCGAAGCCAGAAAAGCGCTCGCTAAACAGATAGATAGGGACCTTTCGCCGAGCTGCCCCAAGCGTCTCTACCGGTTCGATGTCGAGTGAAAATTCCCCTGTGGTCTGCAACGTTGTGCGCGATTAACTGCGCGTACCACTCAGGCTTCGCAAACATTAGAATGTACCGTCATTCTCTAAGGCTGGACGAACGCAACGACCCATGAAAGACCCTGCTGTGCACCACGATGCCGAGATCGGCCGGACCGAGGTCAAAGAGACCACCTGCTACATGTGCGCCTGTCGCTGCGGTATCCGCGTGCACCTGCGCGACGGGCAGGTCCGCTACATCGAGGGCAATCCGAACCATCCGTTGAACAAGGGCGTGCTCTGCGCTAAGGGGTCGTCCGGGATCATGAAGCAGGTCTCGCCGGCCCGCCTGACCAAGCCGCTGCGCCGCAAGGCCAAGGCCAAGCGCGGCGAATCGCAGTTCGAGGAGATCTCCTGGGACGAGGCGCTGACCATGCTCAGCGAGCGGTTGACGAAGCTGCGCGCCGAGGACCCGAAGAAGTTCGCGCTCTTCACCGGCCGCGACCAGATGCAGGCCCTGACCGGCATGTTCGCGAAGCAGTTCGGCACCCCGAACTATGCGGCCCACGGCGGCTTCTGCTCGGTGAACATGGCCACCGGGATGATCTACTCGATCGGCGGCTCGTTCTGGGAGTTCGGCGGGCCCGACCTGGACCGGGCCAAGCTGTTCGTGATGATCGGCACCGCCGAGGACCACCACTCGAACCCGCTCAAGATCGCGATCTCCAAGTTCAAGCGCGAGGGCGGGCGCTTCATCGCGATCAACCCGGTGCGCTCCGGCTACGGTGCGATCGCCGACGAATGGGTGCCGATCAAGCCCGGCACCGACGGCGCGCTGTTCCTGGCGCTGACCAACGAGATCCTCAAGGTCGGCCTGTTCGACCGCGAGTTCTTGATCCAGTACACCAATGCCCCTGAGCTCGTCATCGATGACCCATCGCGCGACGACCACGGCATGTTCTACCGCGACGAGTCGGTCGACGTGACCCGCGGCTGCACCGATCCGCAGGACAAGTTTTGGTGGGACCGCCACAACGGCGAGGTGCTGACCCACACCGAGGGCGCCGATCCGCGCCTGCTCGGCAGCTACACGATGAAGGACGGCACCCCGGTGAAGCCGTCGTTTCAGCTGCTCAAGGAGCGCGTCGAGCCCTACACCGCCGAATGGGCCGAGGGCATCACCGGCATCCCGGCTGCGACCATCCGCCGGCTGGCGCACGAGATGGGTGTCACCGCGCGCGACCATAAGATCGAGCTGCCGATCAACTGGACCGATGCCTGGGACAAGGAGCACGATACCGTCACCGGCAACCCGGTCGCCTTCCATGCGATGCGCGGGCTTGCGGCGCACTCGAACGGCTTCCAGACCATCCGCGCGCTGAGCATCCTGATGACCGTGCTCGGCACCATCGACCGCCCCGGCGGCTTCCGCCACAAGGCGCCGTTCCCGAAGCCGATCCCGCCCTGCCCGAAGCCACCGCACGGCCCCGAGGCGGTGCAGCCGAACACACCGCTCGACGGGCTGCCGCTGGGCTGGCCGGCGAAGCCCGAGGACCTGTTCGTCGACGAGGCCGGCGAGCCGGTGCGTATCGACAAGGCGTTCTCGTGGGAATACCCGCTGGCCGCGCACGGCCTGATGCACAACGTCATCACCAATGCCTGGCGCGGTGACCCCTATCCGATCGACACCCTGTTCCTGTTCATGGCCAACATGGCCTGGAACTCGTCGATGAACACGGTCGAGACGCGCAAGATGCTGACCGACCAAGACGAGAACGGCGACTACAAGATCCCGTTCCTGGTCGTCTGCGACACCTTCGCATCGGAGACCGTCGCCTTCGCCGATCTGGTGCTGCCGGATACGACCTATCTCGAACGCCACGACGTGCTCTCGATGCTCGATCGGCCGATCTCCGAGTTCGACGGCCCGGTCGATTCGGTGCGCCTGCCGGTGCTGCCGCCGAAGGGCGACAGCCGGCCGTTCCAGGACGTGCTCATCGACCTCGGCGCACGCATCGGGCTGCCGGCCTTCACCAACGACGACGGCACCGCGAAGTACAAGAACTATCCGGACTTCATCGTCAACTACGAGACCTCGCCCGGCTCCGGGATCGGCTTCCTCGCCGGTTGGCGCGGCAAGTTCGGTGAGAAATACCTCAAGGGCGAGCCGAACCCGAGCCAATGGGAGCATTACGCGGCGAACGGCTGCGTCTTCCATCACGAGCTGCCGCGCAGCTACCAGTACATGCGCAACTGGAACAAGGGCTACCTGCACTGGGCGCGCGCGCATGGCCTGACCCGCTGGGCCGAGCCGATCACCCTGCACATCTACTCCGAGGTCCTGCAGCGCTTCCGTGCTGCGGCCCAGGGCAAGTGGCCGGGTCGGCGCCCGCCCGAGCGCTACCGCGAGCGCATCGAGACCTACTTCGATCCGCTGCCGTTCTACTACGAGCCGCTCGAGACCCAGCGCATCGACAAGAAGCGCTTCCCGCTCAATGCGCTGACCCAGCGGCCGATGGCGATGTACCACAGCTGGGACAGCCAGAACGCCTGGCTGCGCCAGATCCACAGCCACAACTACCTGTTCGTGAACCCGAAGATGGCGATCGCCCAGGGCATCGAGGATGGCGACTGGATCTGGGTCGAGTCGCACCTCGGCCGGGTCAAGTGCATGTGCCGCTACTCGGAGGCGGTCGAGCCCGGCACCGTCTGGACCTGGAACGCGATCGGCAAGAGCGCCGGGGCCTGGGGCCTGAGCGCGAACGCCGACGAGTCGAAGAAGGGCTTCCTGCTCAACCACATCATCGGCGAGGAGCTGCCTCAGGCCAGCGCCGATGGCGGCCAGCACCTGTCGAACTCGGACCCGCTGACCGGCCAGGCCGCCTGGTACGACGTGCGCGTGCGCATCGAGAAGGTCGAGCCCAGCGGGGCGAAGGTGACCGAGCCACAGTTCGCGCCGATGAAACCGCTTCCGGGACAGCTGACCCGACCGCAGCAGCGCTGGCAGGCCTACGTCGCCGGCCTGTTCGGCCGCAAATAGGCGCGGCTGCGACGCAGCACGAGCGGGCGTCGGCCGCAGCCTGGCCGGCGCCAGGCCGACGACCCCATCCGGAATGTGCCCGCTCTAGCGGGGCGGGCACGCCTAGCGACCTTGATGCCTCCGGGCCAGAATCACCAGCGATAGAGCCATGACCCAACTCGCCCTCGTCATCGATCTAAACGTCTGCGTTGGCTGCCACGCCTGCGTGACCTCCTGCAAACAATGGAACACCTCGGGCTGGGCCGGGCCCATGGTGGACGAGAACGCCTACGGCGCCGATCCGACCGGCACCTTCTTCAACCGTGTCCAGACCTATGAGATCGGTAGCTTTCCGAGCACCGAAACGGTCCATTTCCCGAAGAGCTGCCTGCACTGCGAGGACCCACCGTGCGTGCCGGTGTGCCCGACCGGCGCCTCATATAAGCGTGAGGACAACGGCGTGGTGCTGGTCGACTACGATAAGTGCATCGGCTGTAAGTACTGCTCCTGGGCCTGCCCCTATGGCGTCCGAGAGCTCGACGAGCAGCAGAAGGTGATGAAGAAGTGCACCCTTTGCATCGATCGCATCACCGATCAGACCCTGCCCGAGGCCGAGCGCCAGCCTGCCTGCGTGCTGGCTTGCCCGACCAATGCGCGGCTCTATGGCGATGTCCATGACCCGGATTCTGAGGTCTCGATCGCGATCCGCGAGCGTGGCGGTTATGCGCTGATGCCGGAGTGGGGGACCAAGCCGGCGAATCATTATCTGCCGCGGCAGAAGAACCATATGCACATCAGCGAAGAAGACCTGCAGCGCTCCGACAATCCGCTCACCAAGGAGGACATCACTGTCTACTCCGGTGAAGAGACGCTCGATGACGTCTCCTGGTAGCCGCTGAGCGCTCGATACAACCCGTAACGCAGTAGTAGCCATCATGCATCCAGCCTTCTCTGTGATCTTCCTGACCACGCTCATCGGTGCCGGGCAGGGCCTGTTCTTAGCGCTCTTCACCGGGCAGCTGTATTCGACCATCCACCTGGTCGAGGAGCAGCCCGGCTCGTTCTACGCGGTCGGCAGTGCCTTGTCGCTCCTGCTCCTGATCGCCGGCCTCGGCGCGTCCTTCTTCCACCTCGGGCGGCCGGAGCGTGCCTGGCGCGCGGCGGCGATGTGGCGGACCTCCTGGCTCTCGCGGGAGGTCATCGTGCTCCCGGCGATGATGGGCATCGTCTTCTTCTATGGCCTGTTCCATTGGGCCGGGTGGACGGAACCGTTCATCGTGTTCGGCGACGGCGCGCTGCCTGTCGATACCACCTTTGTGCTCGGCCTGCTCGGCGTCATCGTTGCGCTGGCGCTGTTCGTCAGCACCGGTATGATCTATGCGAGCGTCAAGTTTCTGGAGGAATGGCATTCGCCCTACACGGTGGTGAACTTCATGTTCCTCGGCACCGCGTCCGGTTTCATGCTCGCCGCCGCGTACTCGGCCTGGCTGGGCAATAATCTGGTCGGCTTCTTCGGCACCTGGGCCGTGATCGCGACCCTGCTCGGTCTGGGGACTCGCACCGCATCGCTGTTCCGGAACGCCTCGCTCAAGCATCAGAGTACGCTGCAGACGGCGATCGGTATTCGGCATCGGTCGATCGAGCAGAAGTCGCAAGGATTCTCGGCGAGCTCGTTCAACACCCGTGAATTCTTCCATCACCAGAGTCCGGCCACCCTCAAGCTGGTGCGCAATGCCTTCCTGGTGTTGGTCTTTCCGGTACCGATCGCATTGATCCTGTTGGCTTACCTGCTCGAGTCGCCGACGCTGCCGATCGCGGCCTTTGCGCTTCAGTATCTGGGGCTACTGGCCGAGCGCTGGTACTTCTTCGCCGAGGCCGAGCATCCGCAAAACCTCTACTATCAGCAGATTTCCTGATTGGGCCGACTCTCTGCTGCGGTCTTTCGGTCTGTCCCCGCCCTTGCGCGAACCGATAATGGGACCCTGCTCATCGAAAGGCCCGAGCCTCCACGGAGGACTCGGGCCTGTTCGTCGGTCGATCCGGCCTTTCGCCTTGCGCTGCGGAGCGGCGCCTGGGTTTGATGCCTGCTCCGCGATCGATCAGTGATGGGAGCGGAACATCAGCTTGAAGATCTTCAGGTTGATGACGAGGAAACGCCAGAACTGCCAGACCAGGTTCGAGCGCATAAAGCGCGTAAAGCCGGTCGGCACAGGCGGATAATAGGCCTGCTGATAGGGTTCCTTGTTCTTCGGCTTGCTGGCAGCGGGATTGTCGGCGGTCGCGGCGTCTTGGGTCATGGAGGTGCCTCTCGAATAGGTCGGATGATGGTCGCCCCTTGCGGGATCGGCCTAAGGCCGAGCAACCGCGGGGCTAGGGCTCCGTGTGTCGGTCTGAATCAGTCCGGAATCAGTCCGGAAGCAGCGACCAACCTGGCTTCAGCTTCGCCTGGTAGATGAACACATGGTGAAGGATGTACTTCATCCAGTGACCCGCTAGCCCGATCTCGCCGAAGGTTAGATCGATGTCACGGCCGTAATCCGGATAGGTCTCGTAGTCGGGCACGACCGGGAAGACCGTCATTGTTGCGGCCGAGCCCTTGAACAGATCCATGCCGGTGGAGGCGACGCAGGCGGCGCCCATCTCGGCCATCGAGGCGGTGTGGGTCGGCTCCTCGGAGCCTGAAAGCATGTCGCGAATGCTCTCGGCGACGGCCTTGCCGATCGTGGCTGAGGGCATACCGGTGCGCGGTGGCGTCGGGTTGATCGGAGTGCCGTTCGCGCTCTTCATCGGCTTGCTGATCAGGTGCGGCGGCGCAAACGCGATGCCGATCGCGAAGACGTTCTTGTAGGCCGGCGTCTGATAGGTCTTGGGCCAGTCCTCCTTGCCCCAGTCCTCGTATGGCTTCGGGGTATAGTCACCGTCGACCTTCATGAAGCCGTTCGGCGCGAAGACATCGCTGGTGATGTCGCTGCCGTCCTTCGCATAGGCCTTCATCGGCTGACCGGCGAACGGCGGGATCAGCATCGCGAAGTCGAACTCGAGCACATGCTCGCTGCCGTCGAGCAGCTCGTAGTGGATCTTGCCTGGCTCGATCTGCTTGACCGCGGCTCGAACGATCCACTCCATGCCGCGCTCGACCATCAAGGACTCGGCGAACACCTTGCCGTTGGTGATGTAGCCGCCGCGTTTGATGTGCACGCCGCCCATGCCGAAGTCGCCGAGTTCGTACTCGTTGCTGATCCAGACCAAGCGGGCCTTGTCGCGCACACCCTCATCGCGGAACAGGTGTTCGATGTTATAGATATACTCGAAGGCAGCGCCCTGACAGGTGCACATCCCGTGACCGGTGCCGATGACGAAGGTCCGTTTCTCGCCGCGCTTCATCGCCGCGATGTTGGACTGGAGCTGCTCATTGGCGTGGAGTGCGTGGCCGGGAGTGCAGACCGAGGTCGTATAGCCTTCATCGGGCCCAAGCCCCGGCGTGGCGCCGAAGTTGAGCTTCGGACCGGTGGCGTTGATCAGGTAGTCGTAGTCGACATCCTCGGTTTGTCCGGACTTGGCCGCATCGGTGTACTCGATCGTGACGAAGGGACGCTCACTGGCCTCGCTCCCCTCGGGATTGATCGAGACCGCCTTCGCCTGCTTGAAGGTGGCACCAAGCTTCTTGTAGACCGGTGCGAGCTCGAAGGTGACCTGCTCTTCTTTCATCTCACCGACCCCGACCCAGATATTCGATGGGATCCAATTCCATTTCGCGTTCGGTGAGACGACGACGATCTCATGCTGCTTGCCGATCCATTTGCCGAGCCAGCGAGCGGCTGTGTGACCGGAAATGCCCGCGCCGAGTATCACGATGCGTGCCATGCTGTAACCTCCAATGGTTGATGTTTGTGACCCAGCCTAGCAGCGTCGCCGAGACAGTAAAAGCGGTCCAGATCAAGGATTAAGCGGAACTCAGCGGCGCTTTGGTGGTCGCTGTCATCTAGCCTACAGAGAGAGTCCCGATATGCTCCAGAAGCCTGCGATGTCCTGGCTGCTCAGTTCAATCTCGGTCCTGGTCTTGGGGGCGTTCCCGCTACTCGGGGCGCAGGCCATGCCGCCGGCCGAGGACGATGACACAGGTTCGTCCCGTCAAGTCGTCTCAGAGCTCGATCCGAGGACCAAGGTGCTCGATGTGTCGACCCTTGGTAGCCTGGACCGCCTGATCGATGCGCTGGTCGATGATCGTGTCGTCTTCGTCGGTGAGTCACACGACCGCTATGAGGACCATCTCAATCAGCTCGAGATCATTCGGGGCCTGGTCGAGCGCGGTAATCAGGTCGCTGTGGGCATGGAGTTCTTCCAGCAGCCCTTCCAAACGCAGCTCGATGCCTATATCGCTGGGACCCTCGATGAAGAGGCCTTCCTTCGTGAAACCGAGTACTTCGAGCGCTGGCGGTTCGACTACCGCCTCTATCGTCCGATCCTGCGCTACGCGCGCGAGCATGGCATCCCGCTGATCGCACTCAATGTGCCGCGCGAGATTACCCAGAAGGTCGGTGACGGTGGGATCGATTCGCTGTCGTCTGCTGAGAGGCGCCAGATCCCCGACGAGATCGATCGTGACGATGCCGATTATCGGGCACACGTCGAGCAGGTCTTCGAGATGCACCCCAAGGACGAGGATGCCTCCTTCGAACACTTCCTCGAGGTCCAACTGCTATGGGACGAGGGTATGGCCGAGCGGGCTGCACAGTGGCTTGAGGCGAATCCGGGCAAGCAATTGGTCGTGCTCGCCGGGGTCGGGCACGTCCAGTACGGGCGCGGGATACCGGCTCGGCTGCAGCGTCGGGTCGATGCGCCGATGTCGATCGTGATGAACGGCCACCAGCGGCCTCTCGATCCCGAGATTGCGGACTATCTCCTCTATCCGCAGCCGGTCGAGCTGCCCAAGACGGGGCTCATGGGGGTCATGCTCGACACCGAGACAGCCGGGGCAGGCGTGGCGATCCAAGGGTTCGCGCAGAAGAGCGGTGCGCGTGAGGCTGGTGTCGAGACCGGCGACCGGATCATCGAGATCGGCGATATCCCGATCGAGTCCTATGCCGATATCCGGATCGCGCTGATGGATAGCCGCCCCGGAGAGCGCTTGCCGATTCAGGTGGTGCGCGATCGTCTGGTCGGCGGTGCGAAGCAGCTCAGCTTCGACGTGACGCTGCAGTGATGATCACTGCGGAGGAGGGGGCTCGGTCGGCCGGACCGGAGCTGCTGTCGCCAGCGGGAACACTGCGCAGCCTGCGTTATGCGCTGGCCTATGGTGCCGATGCCGTCTATGCCGGCATCCCGCGTTATAGCCTGCGGGTGCGCAACAACGAGTTCGGCAATCTGGCCGCCCTGGCCGAGGGGATCGCGGCTGTCCATGCCGCGGGCAAGCGTTTCTATCTGGCCGCGAACCTGATGCCGCATGGCGCCAAGCTGGAGACCTTCGTTGCCGACCTCGAGCCGGTGGTCGCGCTCGATCCTGATGCGCTGATCATGTCGGACCCAGGGCTGATCATGCTGGTTCGCGAGCGCTGGCCCGAACTGCCGGTGCATCTATCGGTGCAGGCCAATACCACCAATGCGGCGGCGGTGCGGTTCTGGCAGCAGCAGGGCATCCGGCGCATCATCCTCTCGCGCGAACTGTCGCTCGACGAGATCGCGGCGATCCGCTCGGCCTGTCCCGATATCGAGCTCGAGGTCTTCGTCCATGGCGCCCTCTGCATCGCCTACTCTGGCCGCTGCCTGCTGTCCGGCTATCTGAATCATCGTGATGCCAATCAGGGTAGCTGCACCAATGCGTGCCGCTGGTCGTACCGGGTGGGTCGGCCGGGCCAGCCCTCGGACACTGGGCAACAAGCAGGGGTCTTTGACGGTGCGGCAGGCGCCCATTCTGCTGAGCTCGAATCTGCGCCGATGCCCGCACTCTCCAATGGCCTCGCGCCGGCGGCCGTTCAGCAGCCGGGGCCGAAGCCGAAGCCGAGGCAGGAGCAGGGGCGCCATCCGGAGGCTGACCAGCTCTGGTGGCTCGAGGAGTCCGAACGGCCGGGCGAGTACATGGCCCTGTTCGAGGACGAGCATGGAAGCTATGTGATGAACTCGCGCGACCTCTGTGCAGTGGAGCATGTCGCCCGTCTCAGTGCGATCGGCATCGATTCCTTGAAGATCGAGGGACGCACCAAGTCGCATTACTACAGCGCGCGGACGACCTCGGTCTATCGGCGTGCGATCGACGACGCGGTCACCGGGCGTCCATTCGATCCGGCGCTGCTCGAAGAGCTCCAGGGCCTTGCCAACCGCGGCTACACCGAGGGCTTCCTGCGCCGGCATGCGCCGGCAGCGCTACAGAATTATGATAACGGGAGCTCGTTCAGTGCGCAGCGTCAGTTCGTCGGTGAGGTGGTGCGGGTCGATCCCGAGGCGGGAACCGCCGAGATCCGAGTGCGCAATCGATTTGCGCCAGGTGACGAGATCGAATGGATCACGCCGTCTGGAACGGAGCGCGTTCGGCTGACGCGGGTGATGACAACCGACGGTCAGTACCTGGACCGGGCGCCCGGCGATGGCTGGACGGTGCGTCTAGACCTACCGGGTCGGCCGGTGAGCGAGGTTGCGTTGCTGGCCAGGGTCCTTTGATCCGATCCTAGACCTCTCAGATCTCGGAGACCACCTTGTCGTAGAAGGCGAGGAAGTCGTCCGGGGTCGCTCCTTCGCGCCACTCGATGGCCGCGCGCGGATGCTGATTGAGCTGCCCGGTGAGGTTATACGGCAGCGACGGGCCCCAGTCGATCTCGCGGCGCAACGGCAGGATGTGCTCCTGGATCACCTCGATGATCGGGCGCACCTCGAACTTCGGGTTGCGCAGGAAGCCGAGCAGGATCTCGGTGTGGCAGTTGCCGGCGCCGCGGCCGAAGCCGAAGATGGTCGAGTCCACCCGATTGCAGCCGAGGATGATCGCCTCGATGGTGTTCGCGAAGGCGAGCTGGAGATTGTTGTGGGCGTGGATGCCGATCTCCTTTCCGGTGCCGGCGAGCGCATCGGCGTACTTGTGATAGAGCCGGTCGACCTGCTCGCGATAGAGGTGTCCGAAGCTGTCGACGATGACCATGGTGCTGGCCGGGGTGTCGGCAATCGCCTCGAGCACGGTATCGATCTCGGTCTCGGTGATGTTCGAGACCGCCATCAGATTGGCCGTGGTCTCGTAGCCCTGCTCGGCGGCAAAACGGATCATGTCGACCGCCTCGGAGACCTGGTGGGCGTAGAAGGCGACCCGGATCATGCTCAGCGGGCTCTCGGCCTCGGGCACGATCTGCGTCTCCCAGTCGCTCTTGCCGGCATCGGCCATCGCCGCGAGCCTGAGGCCGGTGGCGGCCGGATCATGATCGCCGACAACCCGCTGCAGATCGGTCTCGTCGCAGTGGCGCCAAGGCCCGAACTTCGCGCGCGGAAAGGTCTTCGGTGAGTTCTTGTAGCCGATCTCCATGTAATCGACGCCGGCGTTGATGCAGGCGTGATAACAGGCGCTGACGAACTCGTCGCTGAATTGGTGGGCGTTGACCAGGCCGCCATCGCGCACCGTGCAATCCAGCACCTTGAGCTCCGGCCGATACGTGATCCAAGGGGCCTTTTCGGTCATGGGATGTCTCCGGGGGTGTTCGTTTTCTGATTGTGGGTCGGAGCGGTGGCGGTCCATTGTGTCAGCCGTCACATCATCCGATGATCGCCGTTGCATTGGGGCGCTGGACATCCTTGTCCCGGGATCTGGGTCGGCGAGGTCACCATACTCAACAGACCTGTCAGCATCGGACCGAGCGGTCGCACCAGCCTCAACGGGATGCTGGGAAATCCATCAATGGGAAATCCATCCATGTCCCCGGGAACCGATCCCGCGCCAAGCGGCGCAATGAGCGCTGCTCGCAGCCTGCGGCCGGCTGGGGCGCCACGGGGGCCTAACCTGCATCGCCGCGTCCGAGCTGAGCCTTGAGAAGCTCGCCCAGGGTGCCGAGGCCGGCCTCGCTGTCGCCGTCGCTTTCGGGCTCGGCGGTCTTTCTCGCTGCCGCTGCGGTGGGTGCCGGCGGGGAGGCAACGGCTGCTTCGCCCTCGGCGATGCGCTCCGAGGCCAGCGAAAGCCCGATTCGACGGCGTTCGGTATCGACCTGGACCACGACCGCATCGACCTGCTGGCCGACCTGGACGACATCCTTCGGGTGCTCGATCCGTCTTCCAGCGCCAAGCTCGCTGATATGGGCGAGACCGGTCAAACCAGGCTCGAGCTCGACGAAGGCGCCGAATGGCTCGAGGCGCTCGATTCGCCCCTGGACGCGCGTGCCCGGCCGGTAGCGCTCGGCGGCGTCGGACCAAGGACTCTTGGCGAGCGCTCGGATCGAGAGTGCGATCCGCTCCGGACGCTTCGGGTTATTGGTCTGCTCGATCTTCAGCACTGCGACCTCGATCTCCTGGCCGATGCTCAGCACCTCTTCGGGATGCCGAACGCGGCCGAGCGCGAGCTCGCTGATGTGGATCATCCCCTCCATTCCGCCGAGGTCGACAAAGGCGCCGAACGGCTGCAGTCCAACGACCGTGCCGCTCAGCACGGCGCCGGGCTCGAGCTTGGCGCGGGTCTGTGCGGCGCGCTCGGCCTGCTCCTGCTCGAGAATGGCCCGGCGCGAGACCACGAGGTTGAGACGGCGGCCGCCCTCGAACTTGGTGATCCGAAAGGCGCTGCGCTCGCCAACCAGGGATGACAGGTCTTCGATGAAGCGCAGATCGGCCTGGGATGCGGGGCAGAAGGCACGTTGTCCAGCGATCTGGACCTCGAGGCCGCCTTTGGTCGTTCCGGTGATTTGGCCCTCGACCGGCGTGCCGGAGTGGAATGCGGCCTCGAGCTGCTCGCTGCCGTGGGCGTGTCGGCTGTGACGGGTGCCGAGCACCAGGGTTCCGGTTTCCGGATCGATCCCGGTGACGGTCGCCTCGATCGGATCGCCGACCCCCTTGTCGAGCTGTCCTTCGGTCTCGCGCAGGTTCGCAAGCTCCATCGTTGCTTCCGCCTTGCCGCCGATGTCGACGAACAACTGCTCCGCGCCGATCTCGATAATCGTGCCTTGGACACGATCGCCCACCTTCGGACGCGCGGCGACGGCCTGCTCGGTCTTCTCTAGCTCCTTGAGCAGGGCCTCGAAATCGTTATCGTCGGTCATCAATTCAGGGCCTGTCTGCGGGCCGGTCGAGAATGGGTCGCATCGAAATAAGAACGCTCAGAATAAGAGCGCTCATGAGGCCGTATCGAGACGGCCGCTAGGGGTCGTGCGGGATTCTACTCGGCTGGTTGCACAACGGGCCAGCTCAGGGGACGATTTCTGCTGATCTGAGGCAGCTTGCGAGCACGAGTCGGGTTCTTCGCCTCGGCTATGGTCGCGATCCTGCATGGCACTCAGGCGCAACTCGCGGTTGGGACTATTCGCGACGGCTATGGCCGCGTTACCCTGCATTGCGATTGAGCGCAAGCGTCGACGATCGGGAGCCTTTGATACCATGACGCGTTACGATGTTTTCAACGGCGATGCCGATGGGCTTTGCGCCCTGCAGCAGCTGCATCTGAGCGAACCGGCTGCAGCCCAGGCCGAGCTGGTCACCGGGGTCAAGCGGGATATCGCGCTGCTGCAACGTGTGTCGGCAGCCGCCGGGGACGAGGTCACGGTGCTCGACCTCTCGCTCGACAAGAACCGGACGCCTCTATTGGAGCTGTTGGAGAAGGGGGTGCGGGTGCGTTACGTCGACCACCATCACCCCGGCGAGATCCCGGCACACGAGAACCTCGAGGCCCATATCGACACGGCGGCTGACCGCGGCACCAGCCTGCTCGTCGACGGACTGCTGGAGGGGCGCCACCGTGCCTGGGCGGTGGTCGGGACCTTTGGCGACAACTTCGATATCGCCGCAAGGCGCGCGGCTGCGCCCTTGGCGCTTCAAGACGAGGCGATCGGGCGTCTGCGCGAGCTTGGCATCCTGCTGAACTACAACGGCTATGGGGCCACGGTTGCCGATCTGCACTTTCCGCCAACAGAGCTGTTCGCACGCATGCGCCCCTATGCCGATCCGCTCGAGTTCATCGACCAGGATGACGCCTTTGCGGCGCTGCGGTCCGGCTACGCGGACGATATGGCGCGTGCCCGCGCGGTGACCCCGGAGTGCACCAGTGCAACCCACTATCTGATGGTCTTGCCGGCTGAGGCTTGGGCGCGTCGCGTCGGTGGCGTCTATGCCAATGCGCTGGCGCAAGAGGCGCCGGAGCGGGCCCATGCGATGTTGACTCGGCTGGAATCCGGCGGGTTCGTCGTCAGCGTTCGGGCGCCGATCGAACGCCCGGACGGGGCCGACGTGCTGTGCCGGCAGTTCGAGACAGGCGGCGGCCGCAAGGCGGCGGCCGGCATCAACCGTCTGGACGAGTCCGACTATCCCCGTTTCGAGGAGGCCTTCCTCGCCTCCTTTGCGGGCTGAGGTCAGCGGCTTGGAGCGGCTTGGACCGGCTTTGGACTGGCGGCCGCGACTCATGGTGGCCCTTGCAGCGGGTTGCGGGCCATCGCACAGGGGCTCATCGGGCCGAACGGACTGAGCGCGGAGTCATGCAGCATCTCGTCTTCGTCTACGGCACCTTGTTGGCCGGAGAGGTCAATCATTACCTGCTCGCCGACGCTGAACGGCTTGGGTCCCACCGGACCGAGCCGCGCTTCACCCTGATACAGCTCGGCGCCTATCCAGGGCTGATCACGGGTGGGCATACCGCGGTGCGCGGTGAGGTCTATCGCGTCGATGGCGCTGGCTTGAAGGCCCTGGACCGTCTCGAGGATTACCCTAGGCTCTATGATCGTCAGTTGATCGCGACCCGATTCGGTCGCGCCTGGACCTACCTGTACCGTGGGGCTGTGGGCAGTCGGCGGGCGATCCCGACTGGCGATTGGCGCGATGTCTCCGGCTCGGGAGGTTCTATTCGGGCGGCGGCAGTGCGCGGCCGCCGCGATTCGAAGAATCCAGAGCAACGGCGCCGCGTAGGCCGACAACGCACTGCAGGAGAGAACCATGACGACAGCATCGACTAGCGCCTCCGATACCGCCTCCGGTACTGCTGAGGCAAACGAGCAGGGGCGCTTCACGCTCAACCTCGAACAGCGCGAGGGTTACCAGATCAATGTCGCGTTCGATTGGAAGCGTGCCCCCGATCTGCTCATGGATGAGCCGCCGCCGCTCGGCGAGACGAACGGCCCCAACGCATCGCGGCTGCTGGCTGCGGCCGTCGGCAATTGTCTCTCTGCAAGCCTGCTCTACTGCATCGGCAAGGAGGAGCCGCCCGACGCGAGTCTGCGCACCGAGGTGACCTGCGTGATGATCCGCAACGCGCAGAAGCGGCTACGGATCGGGCGTCTCGAGGTCAAGCTGATCCTGGATGATGCGTTGGTCTCCTCGAAGCGTTTCGAGCGGTGCAAGACGCTGTTCGAGGATTTCTGCGTGGTGTCCGCCAGCATCCGCCAGGGGATTCCGATTGCGGTCTCGGTCGTCGACCAGAGCGGGCAATTGCTTCACCAGAGCGATTGAGCGCAGCCCGCAAGCCCATCGGCGGTAGCCACTGTCGTGGATGCGCGGCCTGATGCGCGGCCTAATGCGCGTCGGTTCCGTCTTCAGACCCTGATGGACCGGCGCGCACGCCGCCGGGTGCTGTTGGTCGGCGAGGGGCGCATCGCTGATGCCTGTGCTGCATTCTTGGGCGCCGGGCCGGGACGGCTGAGGCGGCGTCCCGAGGCTGGGGTCGGTCCGTGCGATCTGGCCGATGTAGACCTCGTGATCGTCGCGATGGGTGACCGCTCCGAGGCTTGGCTCGCCTCTCTGTGGCCGCAGCTCGAGACCAGTGTGCAGTGCAGGCATCCGCTGCGCGTGGTGCTCGTGGAGGATTCGGCGCCGCAGCGCCCGGCCGCAACGGATCAGGATGCCCTTGCGCCGTTGTTGCCGAAGATGCGGCTCGAGCGCGTCTCGATCCCCCAACGGGCGGCACGCCAACTGCTCGTCCGTTGGCCGCTACACTGGGGCGCAGACCCCTGCTTCGGTCAGCCGGTCCATCTGTTGATCCTCGGCGAGGATGCCTTTGCTGAAGCCCTGCTCGTGCAGGCGCTTCGTATCGGTCAATACGGTGAGCAGCGCTTGCGGGTGACCGTGCTGGCGCGGGCAAGCGAGCGGTTTCGGCATGCGTTCGATGCCGCCTTTCCGCAGGCCGGCGAGATCGCCGATATCGATTTCGGCTCGCTCGAGGACCCGCCGCTGCAGTCGGCGCCGCCGGTGACGATGGCCGTGATCTGTGCCGAGCCACCAGAATCGGCGCTTGCGCTGGCTGATTCGATCAAGACCCGACTGGCGTTGGCGCACCAGGCACCGCCACTGTTGATCGATGTCGGTGAGGTCGAGCCGGCCGGCGAACTCGCTGACTGGGACGCACAGCTAGTCCCGTTCAGCCGTCTCGCGCTGGCGCTCGACCGCGCCGCCCTGCTCGGCGGGCGCGGTGACGAGCTCGCGCAAGTGATCCATGAGCATTACCGGGATACCACCGCGGCTCAGGGACGTGAGCCATCGAATGAAGCGGCCGGCCGACCATGGGACGTGCTTGCTGCATCCTATCGGGATGCGAACCGCCACCAAGCCGATCATGTTTGGGCAAAGTTGGCGACGACGGACTGTCGGGCCGTTCCGGAGGAGCGCGTCGAGTCGTTTGCGTTCGCGCCGGTCGAGGTCGAGCGTCTGGCGATGATCGAGCATGCGCGCTGGGCGGCTGATCGCTGGCTCGATGGCTGGTCCTATGCGCCTGAGCGGGACAACAGCCGCAAGCACCATCCGCAGCTGATCCCCTACGAGGCGTTATCTGGGCCGATGAAGGACCTGGACCGGTTCGCGGTGCGTCTGGTGCCGACCCTGTTGGCTCGCTCCGGGCTGGGTATCCTGCGAATCCTGCTGGTCGGGGTTGCGCCGTCGAGGGCAAACCCCGAGCGTTCGGTCGAGCGGTTGATCCGGCGCGCACTCGCGCGCTTGGTCGCGCGCTATCCGGATCGTGCGTTGATCATTGCCGCCTCGCCTGCGGACCCGTTTGCCCGGTGTCTTGTGCGCCTCGCGATCGATGAATTCGGGGCGGGCTTCTTCCTGCTGATCGATCGGCCGCTGCCGCGCTTGCTCGAGTATGGCGATCCAGGCGATCGGGGCGTTCGCCTGCAGACGCTGGCGCTGATGAGTCGGGCGGAGCGCCGGATACAGCTCATCGCGCCGGGTGCGTTGCAGCGCTGGCTCGACCAGCGCGCCGAGATCCTCGTCGAGCTCGGCCAACATGATCCGCCGACATCGGTCGGCGAGCGGAAGCGGCTGCGGATTGATCCAGCTGAGGGCCTCGACTGGAACTTCGAATACTGAGCCAGTCGGCTCGGCTCGGCTCGATCAGATCGGGGTTCAAACGGCGTTGGGATTCAAACAGATCGGGGTGCAATCAGACGCTTGGAAGCAGCAGCTTGCGGTTACTCTTGGCGGGTTGCGGCAGGTCTGCATTCGCTGAGAAACGGTGCCCCTCGCGTAAGCAGTAGCCGAGCCACTTCGAAACGAAGAGGTTCGCGCGCCATTTTGCGGCCAACGCCGGGGCGTCATAGTGGCTCAGGACCGGCAGGATGGTCTGACGGAGGCTCAGCACCTCCACCTGTCCCGCGTCATGATAGGCGCGCAGCACTGCATCGGGCTCATCCTCGTGCTGCGGCCCTTCGCGCCCTTCATCGCCAAAGACGTGCGTCAAGCGCAGCGTCGTGGTGTAGGGCGCCTGCTCCGTTATCGCGAGCAACAATTCGGCCTGGTGATCGGGCCTGGAGCGCAACCGCCCCGAGAGCTGTGGCAGCCCCGGTGCCAGCCGCATCAAGGCGTTGTAGTTCTCCTCGCATAACGCCATCAGACCGCCGACGTTCGGTGCGGTCGCCCGAAGGTCGAGACGAGAGACGAACAGAGGAGGTGCCTGCATCGCGGGTGTTGCCAGGGGCGGGCTGCCGCCGCCGGTTTGCCAGGGTTGAATCGGCTGTCACAAGTCTTTCAGTGATTAGCGAGGCGCTACGGCGATGGTAGCGCCGGCCAGGATGCCGATCAGGCGTTGCCTTGCTGCTTGGCGATGTCAGCGCGGACCTGATCCATATCCAGATCCTGGGCCTTGCCGATCAGCTCGCGAAACGAGCTCTCGGGCAGCGCGCCCGGCTGCGAGAAGATGATCACCTGGTCGCGGAAGATCATCAGGGTCGGGATCGATCGGATCTGGAAATGCGCAGCGATGCCCTGTGCTTCCTCGGTGTTGACCTTCGCGAAAACGATGTCCTCGTGGTCGTTTGAGACCTTCTCGAAGACCGGCGCGAACGTCCGGCAGGGTCCACACCAGGTCGCCCAGAAGTCGACGATGACGAAGGGGTTGTCGTTGATCGTCTGCTCGAAATTCTGCTCGTTGAGTTCTACGACTGCCATGAGCGGCTCCTATGTCGTCGAATTTTAAGTGCGCGGCAGTCTAACAGAAATGGCGCAGCCGTCGCTGCATCCCGCCCTCATCGCGTGGGCATTAGCCGTCGCGATGCGTCAGCGCGGCGCTGAAGTCGCCGGAGAGGTAACCGTCGACGATCCGTACCGCGACCCCGATCTCGTTCGCCCAGGCCTCGATCACGTCGGGCATCTGGTAGTTGAACGTCGTCGACTGATGGCGGCCCTTGAGCAGGTTGAACACCAGGCCTGTGCTGACGTGACCCAGGCAGCGTTCGATGAACGCGCGAGTCTCATCCGGTGTCAGCAGCGCCAGGGTGCCGCTGGCAAGGTACCAATCGGCCTCCGGGAGGGGGTCGCTCAGCACGTCGCAATGCAGGATCGGGCAGCCGGTGCGCACGCGCGCACGCTCGACCATCGCTTGGACGGCGTCGAGGCCGATATAGCGCCGCGGCGCTTCGCCGCGCGCGCTCAAGAACTGGTACAGATCGCCGAGCCCGCAGCCGACATCGACGAGGTCGATCCCGGACAGGTCGTCGGGCAGCAGATCTCGCAGCACCTCGAACCGTACGCGCTGACTATCGGCGGAGCGCCAATGCACCCCCTCGGCGTTGTCGCCATAGCGGGCCAAGGCATGGCGATAGAAACTCTCAGTACCAACACGCGGCATGCGGGCGCTCTCGTCGTCTCTCGTCGTGAATAGCGTTTCGGTCGTGCCCAAGGGCTGGTTGGGCTCGCCGGGCCATACCCGAGTGCGGCGGTCGGGAACCGGCGGCGCCGCAGATTGCCGAATCCGAGGGCGTTGGGGCACCGGCGGCTGATTCTCGGCTGATTCTGGCCCGCGTCACCGCGAGCTGAGGCCGTCGGGGTTTGGCTGTTCGGTGCCGGGGCGACTCGGGTTCGAGCGCGTGCTGCCGGCCCCTTGGTCCCCCTTGATCGCAAAATCGAAAAATGCTCGACATTTTTCCTTGACAATCGGCAACCTAAAACCAAGTAGGTAGCTGGGAAAAAGGCCTCGACAACCTTAGGCGTAACACCATGAGACTCTCCACCAAAGGCCGCTACGCCGTCACCGCCATGCTCGATCTCGCTTTGAACTCGGGCAATGGACCGGTGACGCTGGCCGACATCTCGGTCAATCAGGGTATCTCGTTGTCCTATCTTGAGCAGCTGTTTGCTGCATTGCGAGCCAAGCAACTGGTGCGCGGCATTCGTGGTCCAGGGGGCGGATACTATCTCGGGAAAGGCTCCGACCAGATCTCGATCGCCGATATCATCTGCGCCGTTGACGAGTGGGTCGAATTCACACGGTGCGGAGGACGCGAGAACTGTCGCGGAGGCGAGCGCTGCCTCACCCATACCCTGTGGGACCAGCTCAGCGACGAGATCTTCACCTTCCTCAGCGAGATATCGCTTGCGGATCTGGTCGAGCGCGGTCAGCGCAAGGCACGGCACGAGGAACCCCTGACCGCTCAGCCACTCAATGGCGGCAAGCAACGCGCAGCCTGAGCCGCTGGCATCGCCGGCGCTGCTCTCCCGAGAGCAGTCTGCCGGCGCAATGCGCCGATCGCGCATGCAATGTGCCGATCGCGCAGCCTGGGCTGCCAAAGCCGCGATGCAGAGTGGTGAGCTGATCGGCTAAGGTCGTCGTGGCTCCATTGCACGCGCGCGATGCTGGCTCCAGAACAGGTCAACCGCTGTGCTACTGGCAACAGCGGGTTATTGTGGCAACGGATTCATGATCCGTCCAAACCCTGAATCATGACACACCCTTCCGGGCCATCTTAAGAGGCACGATCAAAACGGTCGTTTGACTCGCGCAAGCTCCTGCTTTAACGGCTACAGGAGCCACTCTGTTGGGACTGCATACTTTGCGGGCCCTGCAGGTCTGCGAGCAGTTGGTGCAGGTCCGAACCAGGCCAACCAGTGTCAACCTTTGGGCTGGATCAGCTGCCAACGTTTTTCAGTCGGCATCGCTGGCTCAGCTGATGCTATCCTTCGACGATTGATTGATCGCCCTCGAAACAACAAGAGGGCGAAGGGCCTGGCTGAGTCTCTATCACGCCGCATCTGACTGCGACCCGATGGTGCATTGCCTGGGCAATTCTCTACGGATTGGAGTGGCGCCGGGGCTGTTGGGGCGCTGTCAGTGAAACCGCGCTTCGTGATACTCCAATCGTGACCCGCCAAGACATGAACGACCTGCAGACGATTCGCGACTGGGTGCGATGGGGGGGCTGCCGCTTCACCGAGGCCGGGCTCCACTTCGGCCACGGGACGGATAATGCGTTCGACGAGGCGGCCTGGCTCGTTGCGCATGCGCTGAAGATGCCCCCAACCCTGATCGCCGAGTACGGCGCCTGCCATCTCACCGGCGAGGAGCGGGAGGCAGTCGCGGCGCTGATCGCTCGCCGCATCGATGAGCGCTGCCCCGCCGCCTATCTGACCGGGCGGACCTGGTTCGCCGGCCTCGAGATGACCATCTCCGATCAGGTCATGGTACCGCGCTCGCCGCTGGCGGAGCTGATCGTCGACGGCTTCTCGCCCTGGGCCGATCCGACCCAGGTCAACCGCGTGCTCGATCTGTGCACCGGCAGCGGCTGTATTGGGATCGCAGCGGCGATCCACCTGCCCGATGCCGATGTCGACCTGGCTGACATCTCGCCGGCGGCGCTGCGCGTCGCGATGCGCAACCGCTCCTTGCATGGCCTGGAAGATCGCGTCCGGGTCATCGAATCGGACCTGTTCGCAGCGATCGACGAAGACCCCTACGATGTCATCGTCTCCAATCCGCCCTATGTCGCGGCGGCCGAGCTGGAGTCGCTGCCGGCGGAATATCGCCACGAGCCGACCCTCGCCTTCGCGGCCGGTGAGTCCGGGCTCGATCTGGTCCTGCGCATCCTGCGCGATGCGCCCGACTTCCTGGCCGATGACGGCCTGTTGATCGTCGAGGTTGGCAGTGCCGCGGAAACCCTCCAGGATCGCTTCCCGACGCTGCATTGGACCTGGCTCGAGTTCGACCACGGGGGCGACGGGGTCTTCCTGATGCGCCGCCAGGAGCTGCTCGATGCGCATGCGATCTTCGCCGAGGCGGTAGCCGACTCCTGATCTCTAGCGTTATGGTCGCAGCGACGAACCGCAATCCGTATTCCGACATGATGACGAGGCCCGCCTAGGTCGAGGCTTCGAGGTGCACGCCATGCTTGATAAGACCCGTAATCCAACCGCCTCTGAGGATGTCACGGCCGAGGCGCCGGTCAGCGACGCGCCGGCCGATCAACGGACGGTCTTCGATCTGGAGCTGATCCAGCGCTATGACCAAAGCGGTCCGCGCTACACCTCCTATCCGACCGCGGTCGAGTTCGATCCGGCCTTCGATGCCGAGCGTTACAAGCAGGTCGCGCGCGCGACCAACGCCAGCGGCCGGCCACTCTCGCTCTACTTCCACATCCCGTTCTGCGACACGGTCTGCTTCTACTGTGCCTGCAACAAGGTCGCGACCAAGGACCGCAGCCTGGTGCAGCCCTATCTGGAGCGCGTCTACAAGGAGTTGGCGATGCAGTCCGAGCTGTTCGACGATGATCGGGTCGTCGAGCAACTGCACTGGGGCGGCGGTACGCCGACCTTCATCAGCGCCGCGCAGATGCGCGAGCTGATGGCCGAGACCCGCAAGCACTTCCGGCTCGCCGACGACGAGGTCGGCGAGTACTCGATCGAGATCGACCCGCGCGAGGCCAAGGGCGACACCATCGCGCTGCTGCGCGAGATCGGCTTCAATCGGATGAGCCTGGGCGTGCAGGACTTCGATCCGCGCGTGCAAAAGGCGGTCAACCGGGTGCAGAGCGAGGAGGAGACCTTCGCCGTGCTCGAGGCCGCGCGCCGCGAGGGCTTTCGCTCGATCAGCATCGACCTGATCTACGGCCTGCCGCATCAGACCGCCGACAGCTTCATGGACACGCTCGACAAGATCATTGAGGTCGGACCCGAGCGGCTGTCGGTGTTCAACTATGCCCATCTGCCGCGGCGCTTCATGCCGCAGCGGCGCATCGACGAGGCCGAGCTGCCGCCGCCGCAGGTCAAGCTCGAGATCCTGCAGGCGACCACCGAGCGCCTGACCGAGGCCGGCTGGCTCTACATCGGCATGGACCACTTTGCCCGCCCCGACGACGAGCTGGCGCTGGCCCAGCGCAACGGCACCCTGTACCGCAACTTCCAGGGCTACTCGACCCATGCCGACTGCGATCTGCTCGGCCTCGGCGTGACCTCGATCGGCAAGGTCGGCGCGACCTACAGCCAGAACCGGCGCGAGCTGGACGAATACTATGCCGACATCGACGCCGGCCGGCTGGCGGTGTTCCGCGGCATCGAGCTGACCCGCGACGACGAGATCCGGCGCGACGTGATCACCCGGCTGATCTGTCACTTCAAGCTCGACTTCGCCGAGGTCGAGCGCGCCTGGGGCCTGGACTTCCACGACTACTTCGGCCGCGATCTCGCCAAGCTCGAAGGCATGCAGGCCGACGGCCTGCTCGAGATCGACCGCAGTGGCATCCGCGTCCACCCCAAGGGCCGCATGCTGATCCGCAACATCTGCATGGCCTTCGACGCCTACATGGAGGCCAAGCAGGGCCAGGGCGGCTTCTCGAAGGTGATCTAGACCTTTTGAGGCCCCTGAAACGCGCGCTGCGCCTGAGCGGCGAGCAGGAGGGGGCCTCGCTCTGGCCAGCAACCGAGCGGCGAGCGATTCGCTCACTGTCCGAGCCTCTGAAGCAGGCACGATGATCGATCTCTCCGTCTACCTGATCACCGACGCGGCCCAGTGCGCTGCGCGCGGTCTCGTTGCGACCGTCGCCGCCGCGGTGCGCGGCGGCGTGACCGCGGTCCAACTGCGCGACAAGCACGCCAGCGATGCCGAGCTGATCGCGCAGGGCAGGGCATTGCAGGCGGTTCTGGCCGGAACCGGCGTGCCGCTCATCATCAACGACCGCATCGAGGTCGCCAAGGCGCTCGGCGCCGACGGGGTGCATGTCGGCCAGTCCGATGCGGCCGCGCAGGAAGCGCGCGCCAAGCTCGGCGCAAAGGCGATCATCGGCCTCTCGGTCCAGACACCAGCCCTGGCGTGGGCGGTCGATCCGGCCCTGGTCGACTATGTCGGCATCGGCCCGGTGTTCGCGACCACGACCAAGCGCGATCATTCGCCCCCGCTCGGTTTCGACGGGCTCGCCGCCGTCTGCGCCGCGAGCCCGGTCCCGGCCGTCGCGATCGGCGGCCTGCAGGCGGCGCACGCTGAGGCGGTCTGGGCCGCCGGCGCTCAGGGCATGGCGCTGGTCTCGGCGATCTGCGCGGCCGCGTCCCCGGAGCAGGCGGCGCGGGAGATCGCCGCGGCCACCCAGATTGTTGGAGAGAGCTCGCGATGAGCACCATCAAGCACGTGCTCACGATCGCCGGCTCCGACCCCTCCGGCGGCGCCGGTATCCAGGCCGACATCAAGGCGATCTCGGCCAACGGCGCCTATGCGATGGCGGCGATCACCGCGCTGACCGCGCAGAATACCCAGGGCGTGCGCGGCGTGCAACTCGTCGAGCCGGCGTTCGTCGCCGCCCAGATCGACGCGGTGTTCGAGGACATCCGCGTCGATGCGGTCAAGATCGGGATGCTCGGCTCGGCTGAGATCACCGCAGCGGTCGCCGAGGCCTTGCAGCGCCATCGGGCCCCGCGCATCGTGCTCGATCCGGTGATGGTCGCCAAGGGCGGCGATCGGCTGCTGGCCGAGCAGGCCGTGACCGCACTGCGCGAGCAGTTGCTGCCGCTGGCCAGCGTGCTGACACCGAACCTGCCGGAGGCGGCCGCCTTGCTCGATGAGCCGGAGATCACCGAGGCACAGTTGATGCCGGCACTGGCCGAGCGGCTGCTGGCGCTCGGGCCTGCCGCCGTGCTGCTCAAGGGCGGCCATCTGCGCGGGGCGGCGAGCCCGGACTATCTGGCCACGGCCGACGCCGGCCTGTGGCTGGAGGCCGAGCGCCTGCCGACCCAGAACACCCACGGCACCGGCTGCACCTTGGCCTCGGCGCTCGCCGCGCAATTGGCCAGCGGTGCCGAGCCGATGGCCGCGGCGCGCGCCGCGAAGGCCTACATCGCCGGCGCGATCGCCCAGGCCGACAGCCTCGGCGTCGGTCAGGGCCAGGGGCCGACGCACCATTTTCATGCCCTCTGGAGCGGCTTGCACAGACCGCGCTAGCCGAGCTCTCCGACAACAAGGATCGACCGGACCGCGATGTACGAGAACGCATTCAACGGCATCGAGCGCGACCTGCGCGCCGAGGAAGGCATCAGCAACGAACTGGACTACGTCGAGCAGATCTCCTGGGTGCTGTTCCTGAAGTACCTGCACGACCTGGAGACCGAGCGCCAGGACCGCGCCGAGCTCAGCGGCGAGCCCTATCGTCCCATCATCAGCAGCGGCTTCCGCTGGGACCGCTGGGCGGCACCCAAGCAGGACGGCGAGCTCGACCTCAACGCCGCGCTGACCGGCGACGATCTCATCGCGTTCATCGACGACAAGCTGTTTCCCTATCTGGGCTCCTTCCGGCAGACCGCGCGCAGCGCCCGCAGTATCGAATACAAGATCGGCGAGGTCTTCACCGAGCTGCGCAGCAAGTTCCGCTCCGGCTACATCCTGCGCGACGTGCTCGAGATCGTCGACGGGCTCTCCTTCAACACCCAGGCCCAACGCTACGAACTGTCCGAGCTGTACGAGACGCGCATCCGGCGCATGGGCAACGCTGGGCGCAACGGCGGCGAGTATTACACCCCGCGCCCGCTGATCCGCGCCATGGTGCGGGTGACGGCGCCGCGGATCGGCGAGACGATCTATGACGGCGCGGCCGGCTCCGCCGGCTTCCTGTGCGAGGCGTATGACTACCTGCGCCACGACAAGCTCACCGCCTCCGAGTACGAGACCTTGCAGAGCCGCACCTTCTTCGGCCAGGAGAAGAAGTCGCTCGCCTACATCATCGGCATCATGAACATGGTGCTGCACGGCATCGAGGCGCCGAACATCGTCCACACCAACTCGCTGAACGAGAACCTGATGGACATCCAGGAGCGCGATCGCCACGACGTCATCCTCGCCAATCCACCGTTCGGCGGTGGCGAGCGCAAGGAGGTGCAGCAACACTTCCCGATCAAGACCGGCGAGACCGCCTACCTGTTCCTGCAGCACTTCATGCGCAAGCTGCGCGCCGGTGGCCGCGCCGCCGTGGTGATCAAGAACACCTTTCTCAGCAACACCGACAACGCCAGCGTCGCCTTGCGCAAGGACTTGCTGGAGACCTGCAACCTGCACACCGTGCTCGACTGCCCGCAGGGGACGTTCCAGGGCGCCGGGGTCAAGACCGTGGTGCTGTTCTTCGACAAGGGCGCACCGACCCGCGACATCTGGTACTACCAACTCGATCCGGGGCGCAGCCTGGGCAAGACCAACCCGCTCAACGACGACGACCTGGTCGAGTTCGTCAACCTGCAACGCGACCGCGCCGACAGCCCCAAGAGCTGGACCCGCAGCCGGGATGCGTTGGATGAAACGACCTTCGATCTGTCGGTGAAGAACCCCAACGCCCCGGAGGCCGCGCCGCTGCGTGACCCCGAGGAGATCATCGATGCCATGCTGGCGCGGGATGCCGAGACCGCAACGATCTTGGAGAAGATCAGGGGGATGTTGTGAAGAAGGGGTGGGAGGTTAAGACCATTGCGCAGATTGCCAACCATTCGCTCGGGAAGATGCTGGACAAAAACAATAACAAAGGAACGCTCAAGCCGTATCTTCGGAATCTGAACGTTAGATGGTTTGGTTTCGACCTGAACGACGTTCTCAAAATGAAGTTCGAGGAGCATGAGACCGACCGCTACTCCGCTGTTCGTGGCGATGTCTTAGTCTGCGAAGGCGGCTATCCTGGGAGAGCTGCAATCTGGGAAAGCGACGAGCCAATTTTTTTTCAAAAAGCAATACATCGTGTCCGCTTCCATGAGCCAGAGCGCGCAAAGTGGTTTGTTTACTATCTGTATTACTGCGACGTAAGCGGGGAGCTGAAGAGCTATTTCTCGGGTTCAGGCATCCAGCATTTTACCGGTCAAGCGCTGTCACGTTTTAGCATTCCACTTCCACCACTCGAAGAACAAAAGCAAATCGTCGCCATCCTGGACGAGGCGTTCGAGGGGCTGGATCGCGCCCGTGCGAATGTGGAAGCGAATTTGGAGGACAGCTCGCGGCTGCTGACATCTTTCGTAGACACACTGTTGAGCCAAGACCGTGACAAATGGAAGATCGGAACAGTTCATGAGATGGTTGGCGCAGTGCGTACTGGTCCGTTTGGGTCGCTACTGCACAAATCGGATTACGTCGAAGGTGGTCAGCCATTGATTAATCCAGCCAACATCATCAATGGCATAATTATCCCGGATGCTAGAAAATCTGTTTCTGCAGAAGCACTAGACCGTTTATCGTCTTACTTGCTGATTGAAGGTGACATCGTTATTGGGCGCAGGGGGGAGATGGGCCGCTGCGCGGTCGTCGATAATGCGCAAGCAGGTTCTGTGTGCGGCACTGGCTGTTTCTTCATCCGTCCGAGAGAGAATGTCGTGCCGGCCTTTGTCTCGTGTACGCCCGGCATGGGCATGAACTGATGGGGTGAAAGTCCCCTGTAGGAGTACCTGTAGTGTCCTCTTGGACCAATAGAACTACTAGCCGACGGCAAGGGCAAACCCGCGAGGGGATGTCTGG